>JBDSEV010000046.1:0-25580 GCA_039919885.1 Chitinophagaceae bacterium | reverse complement strand
CAAAAGCCCGGCCTCCCTCTCCACTCGTGGAGAGGGAACGAGGGTGAGGTTAAAAGCCCGGCCTCCCTCTCCACTTGTAGAGAGGGAACGAGGGTGAGGTTCTTATGCCAAACGCAATATACATAGCACTCATTCCCCTGCTGCCATTGGCAGGATTTATCCTGTTGGGAATATTCGGCAGAAAACATTTTAAAAATAGTTCCGGTATTATCGGTACAGGTTTATTATTGGTATCCACCGCACTCGCCCTTTACACAGCCTGGGGTTATTTTTTTGATTACGGAAAAGTGGATGGCGTGTATCAAAAATTAGTACCGTTAAAATATACATGGCTGCGTTTTACTCCCTCCCTTTCGGGGAAGGTTGGGGAGGGGTTGCCTGGCCTTTCAATTGACATGGGCATACTGCTCGATCCTATTTCTGTGATGATGCTGCTGGTAGTAACTTTTATTTCGCTGATGGTGCATATTTATAGTTTGGCTTACATGAAAGGCGAAGAAAGATTTCCTACTTATTATGCATTTCTCGGCCTCTTTACTTTTTCTATGCTGGGCCTGGTCATCTCTTCCAATATTTTTCAACTATATATTTTCTTGGAACTGGTAGGCGTATCTTCATTTTTATTAATCGGATATTATTACGATAGGCCAAGTGCAGTAGCTGCATGTAAGAAAGCATTTATTGTTACACGTTTTGCAGATCTGGGATTTTTGATTGGCATATTAGTACTCTCTTTTTATTCCGGCACTTTAGATTTTAATACTTTAATAGAAAGACTAACATCCACTACTGCTCCCGAATTTCAAACGGCAGTAGCTGCATCATTCCTTGGCGTTTCTGCATTAACATGGGGATTGGTTTTAATTTTTATTGGTGGTTCTGGCAAGAGTGCTATGTTTCCTTTGCATATCTGGCTGCCCGATGCCATGGAAGGCCCCACGCCGGTGTCTGCGCTTATTCATGCGGCTACCATGGTGGTGGCCGGTGTATACCTGGTTGCCCGCCTGTTTCCTGTATTTGCAATAGATGTTACGGCCCTGCAAGTGGTTGCCTACACAGGCGCGTTCTCGGCATTGTTTGCCGCGGCAATTGCCTGTACGCAAACTGATATAAAACGCGTGCTGGCATTTTCAACCATGTCGCAGATTGGTTACATGATGTTTGCGCTGGGTGTTTCAGGCGCCGACAACGAGCATAATCTTGGGTACATGGCCTCCATGTTTCATCTGTTTACACACGCGTTCTTTAAATCGTTGTTGTTCCTGGGGGCGGGTGCAATCATCCACATGGTGCATAGCAATAATATAAAGGACATGGGTGGTTTGCGCAGGAATATGCCGGTTACGCATGCCTGCTTTTTAATTGCCTGCCTGGCCATTTCAGGCATACCGCCGTTTGCCGGGTTTTTTAGCAAAGAAGAAATACTGGCTGCCGCCTGGCATGCCAATAAATTTATTTACAGCGTTGGTTTGTTCGTATCTGCGCTAACGGCATTTTATATGTTCCGTTTGTATTTTTCAGTTTTCTGGTCCAGGGATTCCCATATACAAAAGAACCACAGCGAAGGTGGAACCAGTATTAAATTTCCACTGATCCTGTTAAGCCTGGGTACGCTGCTGGCTGGCTTTGTTCCGTTTTCAAATTTTGTTACCGCAAATCGGGTGGGCAGGCCCGCACATATTAATCTTGCATTTGCCGTGCCGCCGGTGGTTTTGGCTGCACTTGCCATATTGCTGGCCGGATATTTATACAAGCGGCAAAATAACCGACCTGCAAAAATAGCAGCCGCTATGGGCGCTTTCTACGCATCGGTGTACCAGAAATTTTATGTTGATGAATTGTATCTTTTTGTCACCAAGAAAATTATTTTCAATTGTATTGGCAGGCCAGCCGCCTGGCTAGATAAACATATTGTTGATGGGTGTATAAATGGGCTTGCAGTAGTTACCACAAAAACTGCAGGGGCCATTAAAGGAATGCAGTCGGGTAAAATACAAAATTATACGCTGTATTTTTTTGCAGGCATTGCCGGCCTTGCACTAATGGTTATCTGTTTACGGAAATGAAAAATCATCGTATGCCGTTCAATTTGGGGACCGTGGAACTTGAAGTCAAAATCATCGCTTAATGAATTTATCACTGCTCATTCTACTGCCTCTGTTAACTGCTGTTGTAATTCTATGCTGCAAAGGATTGAAACAGGTGCGCATGGTTGCGTTAGCCGGCGCTGCTGCACAATTGCTGCTCGCGTTTTTTTTGCTGGTGGTCTATTGGCAGGAACGTACAACCGGCAATACCAGCAATATGTTGTTTCAGACAGACTGCAGCTGGTATGCGTCCTTCAATATCCGCTATCACATTGGGGTGGATGGCATTGCTGTGGCGATGGTGCTGCTCACCTCATTTATTGTGCTGGCGGGCGTGTTGGTTTCCTGGCACACGGCCTACATGCCTAAAGAATTTTTTTTCCTGTTGATTTTTTTAAGCGCGGGGGCGTATGGATTTTTTATCTCGCTTGATTTGTTCATGCTCTTCTTCTTCCTTGAACTGGCGGTAATACCTAAATTCCTGCTGATAGGCATCTGGGGCAGCGGTAAAAAGGAATACAGTGCCATGAAGCTTGCACTTATGCTGATGGCGGGATCTTCACTGGTGTTTACAGGATTGGTTGGTTTGTATTTTAATACCGGTGGCGCACATAGTTTTAATTTGCTGCAGATTGCGGGCATGCAGGTGCCTATACATGCGCAGTTATTATTTTTTCCATTTGTTTTTGTGGGATTTGGCATATTCACTGCCTTGTTCCCTTTTCATACCTGGGTGCCGGACGGGCACTCTGCTGCGCCTACAGCGGCGTCCATGTTTTTGGCGGGTATTTCCATGAAGCTGGGTGGATACGGATGCCTGCGTGTTGCTACTTTTCTTATGCCGGATGCCGCACAGGTGTACGCTCCTTATATTATATTATTGGCAACCATTGCTATTATTTATGGGGCCTTTGCCACGATGATGCAGCAAGATTTGAAGTACATCAATGCGTATTCTTCTGTAAGCCACTGTGGTTTTGTTTTGCTTGGCATCGGCATGCTAACAAAAACTTCCATAACCGGCGCCGTCATGCAAATGGTTTCTCACGGTCTTATGACAGCGCTGTTCTTTGCTGCCATCGGCATGCTGTACGCCCGTACCCATACCCGGATGGTAGAAAAACTTGGCGGATTGCTGAAGATTATGCCTTTTATCTCAACGGTCTTTGTGCTAGCCGGGCTGTGTTCATTAGGACTGCCGGGGCTCAGTGGCTTTGTTGCAGAAATGACGGTGTTTATGGGGGCCTGGCAACACCCGGATACCTTATACCGGCTGGCGACTATACTGGCCTGCGCATCGATCGTTGTAACAGCGGTGTATATATTGCGCGCAGTGGGTCAGACTGTAATGGGACCAGTTACGGATTCACATTACAATAATCTGGATGATGCAAAATGGAACGAACGGCTGGCAGCTGTCTTGCTGCTGATTGGTATCGTTGCTATCGGCATCGCACCGTTTTGGCTGAGCAAACTGGTAACACCCGGAGCGGAAATAATTATGCAGCAGTTAAGTAAGACAGTACGTTAAATACCGGCAGCTATGAATGATTTCTTTTTACTGGCAAGGCAGGAACTGGCGCTCGTGCTGATCATTTTTGGTTTGCTTTTTATAAAAGTAGGCGCAAAGGAATGGTCAAACAAGGCGTTGTTACACCTGGTTAACGGGTTGCTGTTGCTAAATTTCGTTGCCGGTTGCCTGCCTGGTTATACCGGTGTATTATTTAATGAAATGTTTTTTACAGGCAAACTCGCGGTGTTTGAAAAAAATGTTTTAAACCTGGGTACGCTGATTATTTCGTTGCAGGCATATGATTGGTTAAAATTCCACCGGCATGTAATAGAATTTTATATTTTATTATTGTCTACGCTGCTGGGTATGTTTTTTATGATCTCCAGTGGCAACCTGCTGATGTTCTACCTTGGGCTTGAACTGGCCAGTATTCCGCTCGCAGCACTGGCCGGATTCGATTTGGACAAACGGCAGTCTTCGGAAGCGGCGATGAAATTTATCATATCGTCTGCGTTTTCCTCTGGCCTGTTGCTATTTGGTATTTCACTGTTGTATGGATCCACAGGAACACTGGTGTTTAGTGAACTGCCCGCACAACTGCATGGAAGTCCGCTTCAGTTACTGGCCCTGGTACTATTACTGGCAGGCTTCGGCTTTAAAATTTCTGCGGTGCCCTTCCACCTGTGGACGGCCGATGTCTATGAAGGATCACCGGTGATGGTGAGCGCTTACTTATCGGTGATATCAAAAGGCGCCGCCGTCTTTGCGCTGCTGGCTGTTTTGTACAGGGTGTTGCAACCGCTTGCAGCAGCCTGGTACAATATTGTTGTGGTGCTGAGTGTGCTTACGATGTTTACTGGCAACCTGTTCGCCCTTCGCCAGTCGAATTTTAAGCGGCTCCTGGCATTTTCATCTGTGGCACAGGCCGGTTTTATTCTGGCAGGAATCAGCGGCAGCTCACCTGCGGGAATGGCTTCGGTAGTTTATTTTGTATTGGTATATGTGTTTTCTAACCTGGGCGCTTTTGGTGTGGTAGCATTAGTGAGTGCGCTAACGGGCAAAGAAAATACCAGCGACTATAAAGGTTTTCATAAGACCAATCCGCTGCTCGCGTGGGTAATGGCAATAGCACTTTTTTCGCTTGCCGGTGTTCCCCCGGCCGCCGGGTTTTTTGGTAAATTTTTTCTGTTGATTGCTGCTGCGGGCAAGGGAAATTATACCCTGGTGGTAATCGCAGCGGCAAATATGGTGATCTCCCTGTACTATTATTTAACAATCATCAGGATAATGTTTATTGACAGGAACGAGCATGAACCAATAGCCACATTACCTGTTCACCTGTACCCCAAACTGGCATTATTTATTTGTATGGCCGGTATCCTTGTGCTGGGTTTGTTCAGCCAGGTCTATGCATATATTTATTCAATAAGTTTATAGCGTCTTTTAAACGCAATGGCGCAGTAGGTAAAGGAACAGGCCTGGCGGTATCACACAAGCGTTTAACAGGTTATAGCGGTTGAAGAAAAGATCCGCACAGACAATAAATATCGCATCATCAGCATCATTCATATGGCTATTAATAAAAATCACGAGTTTGAAGATCTGAATGGCATTAAATGCGCCATCGTAGAAAAAAATGCAACACAGCAAAGAGTTGATTTTCTGCAACCACTGCTTGCATGGAACCGGTATACAGTGGTGGTGGTACCCAGCGCGCCTCCTAAGGCATTGCCTGCTGCGGCTGTTATAACTGAACCGGCCGTGCCGCCCCCGGCGGTGCCTGTAAGTTTCACAATTGGTGTAACGGATGTGATGTTTAATGCCACCAATGCTATTTTCGGCAGGTTACTGCATACAGCAGACGGCCATGTGGTTACATTGGCGTACTGGCAACAAAAAGAAGCGGTATCAACAGATGATATACCGTATTTCGATTAAAAAGGATAGCGCTACCGGGCTATCCTTTTTATTGTTTTTGATTTAATTATTTTCTGTGCAGGCGCGGTACGTATTTGTCATCAGGGCTGCAATGGTCATGGGGCCAACGCCGCCGGGCACGGGTGTTATGAAACTGCACTTAGGAGATACTTCGGCAAAGTTTACATCACCCTTTAATGCAAATCCACTTTTTTTAGTAGCATCCGGCACGCGGGTGATGCCCACATCAATAACAATTGCCCCTTCCTTTACCATGTCTGCGGTAACAAATTCAGCTTTGCCCAATGCTGCCACCAGGATATCTGCTTTGCTGCATATGCCGGCAAGATCTTTCGTATGTGAATGACAGATAGTAACGGTACAATTACCGGGGTTTGTATTGCTGCTTAACAAAATGCTCATGGGCCTGCCAACAATATTGCTTCGGCCCACCACCACTGCGTTCATTCCTTTTGTGTCAATTTTATAATGTTTCAGCAGCAACATAATGCCATAAGGGGTTGCCGGAACAAAAGTGGGCAAACCCTGCACCATTCTTCCAACACTCACCGGGTGAAAACCATCCACATCTTTCTGCGGGTGAATAGCATTGATTATTTTTTCGTCTGACATATGTTTGGGCAGGGGCAACTGAACGAGTATGCCATCTACTTCCGGATCATTATTAAGGTCATTGATAATATCCAGCAACTTATTTTCACTTACATCTGCTTCAAGACGGATCATGGAAGACCTGAAACCGATGTCATTGCAGGCTTTTACTTTTGCGGCAACATACGTTTCGCTTGCGCCGTCATTGCCCACCAGCACTGCTGCCAGCAGGGGTACTTTTTTGCCCTCGGTAGAAAGCTGGGCCACTTTCATTTTAAGTTCTTCTATAATGGCCTTTGAAGTTTCCTTTCCATCTAAAATTTGCATGGCGCAAAGGTAGGGGAAGGCGAAACAACGGTTCCTGAAATTTAGATGAAATGGTGGCTGGTTGCGAGGCGGGCAAATCCACCTTTTTTCATGAGGAAAAGCCCAGTTGGAGTCGGTGATGTCTTGCTAATTTTCGCATACAAACCTTTCCTTGAAAAAAGTAAGTTTTATTCTTATTTTATTGCTGGCCAACGTTGTTGCCGATGCCCAGGGTGTCCGTTCGCCCCTTTCCGCGCGGTACACCGGCATCGGCACGTACAGCAGCAATTTTACTGATGCTTTTTCCGGTTCCGTTAACCAGGCAGCGCTGGCGGAAACAAAAGGCGCAGCGGCAGGCGTATACGGTGAAAGACGGTTTATGCTGAAAGAACTTAGCAATTATGCAGCTGCCATTATAATGCCATCCCGGCTGGGTGGCTTTGGTATTGCAGCCAGGTATTTTGGTAGTAACAACTTTAATCACTCACAGCTGGGGTTGGGCTTTGGCAAAAAACTAAGTGATAAAATTGCAATTGGAATCCAGTTCAATTACAATATGATTAAACTGGCCGGATATGGAAGCAGCGGCAATATCAATTTTGAAGCCGGCGCAATATTACACCTCAGCAAAAAACTACATGCAGGCCTGCACATTTACAATCCTGCAGGCGGAAAGTATGGCAAGCTCCACAATGAAAAACTGGCATCCGTCTACAGCAGCGGCTTTGGGTATGAAGTGTCCGATAAGTTTTTTATCAGTACCGAAATAAGTAAAGAAGAAGACCAACCTGTGCATATTCAGGCAGGGATGCAATACAGTGTTGCCAGGCAAATTTTTGCAAGGTTGGGCGTCGCAACGGGAACCGGTAATTATTTTTTTGGGCTGGGCCTTCAATGGAAAACATACAGGATAGATGCGGTTACTACCTGGCATGCACAACTGGGTTTTACGCCTGCGTTAATGCTGGTTTTTGCATTTCATCCATCTTCCCAAGCGGAAGAAGATTGAAAATTATAGTATTCATATGGTGTATGCTGGTTGCAGATTGTATTGCCGTGGCGCAAGACGCTGATCAAAGCGCTTCTACGCTGGAACAGCAATTGGAAAACATCGCAGAATTGAATGAAAGCCCGCCGGAAGACGACGCTTATCTGCAGCAAATGGACCATTTCAAGCGGCATCCCCTCAATATAAATATAGCCAGTGCCGATGAATTGCAGGATCTGCATGTATTAAGCGGGTTGCAGGTACAGCAATTTTTGGCCTATCGTACATTGCTGGGTAAACTCGTGAACCGGTATGAACTGCAGGCAATTCCTTCCTGGGATATTGTTACCATAAAAAAATTATTGCCGTTTATCGTAATTGCGGACGATAAAAACCTGGTGGAAAATTTGAAAGCCCGGTGGCGGGGTGGCGACGACAAACTGGTAATACGTTACGCCCGCAACCTCGAAAAAGCAGAGGGGTACGATATGCCATCCACACCCGGTGCCAATTATTACACGGGCAACAGGGACAGGTATTTTTTGCGTTACAATTACAATTACAAAAACCTTTTACAATGGGGATCGCTGGCTGAGAAAGATGCGGGCGAACCTTTTTTTAAAGGAAAGCAGCGCTATGGATTTGATTTTTATTCATTCCATTTTTTTGCACGGCAACTGGGCCTGGTGAAGGCATTGGCCATTGGTGATTTTACTGTAAATTTTGGACAGGGCCTAACGCAGTGGCAAAGCCTGGCGTTTAAGAAAAATGCAGATGCCATGAGCGTTAAACGGCAATCGGCCACGCTGCGTCCGTACACGTCGGCAGGAGAGTATAATTTTCACCGGGGGGCAGCGGCTACTTTTCAGAAAGGCAGGTGGGAAGCCACTTTATTTGCATCACTTAAAAAAATAAGTGCCAATGCCACCCCGGATTCTGTGCCTGGCGGCAGCTTCTCTTCTTTATTGGCAGGCGGCTACCATCGTACGCCTTCGGAAAATGAGGACAGGAACAGTATTCAGCAAACAGCGGCCGGTGGTAACATGAAATACCAGCATGGGGCGTGGCAATTGGGTTTTAGTTCGGTCTATTATCATTTTTCCAAACCGGTAGAAAAATCGGCCTACCCATACAACCTTTTTGCATTGCAGGGAACATCCTTTTTGAATACATCTATTGATTACAGTTATACCTGGCGCAACATGCACTTATTTGGCGAAGCGGCAACGGACCAGATCTTTCATGGCGCGTTTTTAACCGGTGCTATAATAAGTGTAGCCGCAAACGCAGATGTTTCGCTGGTATACAGAAAAATAGATAGGGCATACCAGTCTGTTAACGCAAATGCCTTTACAGAAAATGCGTTGCCGGTGAATGAGCAGGGTTTATATATGGGTATTGCGTTGCGGCCACTTACTTCGGTGCGTATAAATGCTTATGCCGATTTTTTTCGATTTCCGTGGCTCCGGTACCGGGTAGATGCACCTTCTTATGGCAGGGATTTTTTTATACAGCTTACCGGTAACCCCAACAAACAGGTAGAAATTTACGCGCGCTATAAAAATGAAGCTAAAATGATAAACCGTTCTGTTGACACGCTTACCACTACCCCAGTTGACATGGTCGCTAAAAAAAATTTGCGCGTGCAAACAAGTGCAATTATAAGCAGGCAGGTGACGCTTAAAAGCAGGGTAGAAATGGTTTGGTACAATAACAAAGGCGCGAATGCCGGAGATGGCTTCCTGGGTAATATGGATGTTTCCTATAAACCTTCGTTTGCTAACTGGGCAGGCAATTGTCGCTTACAGTATTTTGAAACGAGTGGCTATAACGAAAGAATTTATGCGTACGAAAACGATTTGCCGTATAGTTTTTCTATTCCCTTTTATTACGATAAAGGGTTTCGTTATTACATCAACCTCAACTGGGATGCGGGTAAGGTTTTCACCCATAAAAAATTAAAACCCGGTGCGCTTAACATTGCTTTAAAATGGGCGCAAACCATCTATTCGGGTAAGACCAGTATCGGCTCCGGACTCGACGAAATAAGTGGAAACATGGATACGGAAATCAAACTTCAACTTATCATGAGGCCCTAATTATTAGATAATATCTTGCAGCATATCATTTTTATGGCCTGTCATTAAAAAGTAATTAATTAGTTGTGGGTTTAACAATTTATTTACGAAAATTCAACGCATGCCATAATTTTACTGTTGGCAAAAAAATAAAACTATACGAGTATGAGAAAACTGTGTACGATGCTATGTATGCTATTGCTTTATTCTGCAATTGCTTTTTCACAAACAAAAACAGTTACGGGAACTATCAGGGATGCAAAAGGGGAGCCGGTTCCTTTTGCGACTATTAAAATTAAAGGAGGAAAATCGGGCGTATCTGCGGATGCCACTGGCAGATTTTCTATTAATGCAAAACAAGGCGATGTGCTGGTAATATCCGCTACGGATATCACACAGCGTGAAATTAGTGTAGGGGCCGCAAATACGCTTGATGTGCCCGTAATAAGATCACAGGCTAGCCTGAGCGAAGTAGTGATAACAGCTTCCGGCATTCGTCGCCAGGATAAAGCACTGGGATACGCCATCAGTAAAGTAGACCCCGATGCGCTCCTGCAAAAGTCAGAGCCCGATATGCTGAAGGGATTACAGGGTAAAGTGGCTGGCGTTGATATAAGGTCTTCGCAAGGTACACCTGGCGCGGCTACCCGTATCCAGATACGGGGTAACGCATCTTTCCAGAGCACACAGCCGCTGATTATTGTAGATGGTGTGCCATATAGCAACACACAGTTAACGACCAGTAGCCAAACAAGTGGTGGTACGGCATACGGCAGTGGTATAGCAAACCTTGACCCCAATGATATTGCTACCATGAACGTATTGAAAGGGGTAGCCGCGTCTTCTTTATATGGCTCCAGGGCTGCTGCGGGGGTTGTTGTAATTACAACTAAATCGGGCAGTGCCTCCAGAACAAAGAAAGGCATCGGTGTGAATGTTCGTTCTTCCGTATCGTGGGAGAAAGTGGCTAACCTGCCGAAATACCAAAATCAGTTTGGAACCGGTTCACAAGGCGGCTATTCAAATTCAAATGGTTCCTGGGGGCCCGATTTTGCTACGCTTGATTCAATTCCTGCGTGGCCGGATTATAAAGCGGCTTATCCTGATCTTTTTCCTTCCGACAATATTGCTTACCGGGCCTATCCAAATAATGTTAAAGACTTGTTTAAAACAGGTATGCTGTATGAAAATTCAGTAGGGCTAAGCGGCGGAGATGAAAAAAGTTCGGTGTCATTAACCATGTCCAATCTTACGCAGTCAGGGTATTTAGAGAATTCAGATTACGGCAGAAATAATGTGGGCATAGGCGCTCAGACAAAATTAAAAGACTGGCTTACAATAGGCGGTAATTTCAGTTATGTTCGTTCCAAACAAAAAGGCGGCTATTTTGGTGAGAACCAGGTAGACGGCGCTTCGTCCCTGTTTGCCAGGACCTTGTTCCTTGGTCGCAACTGGGATTTAAACCTTCCCTACCAGGATAAAAACGGTGTTCCGCTTACACCAAATGGTGGCGGCCAGTTCGACAATCCACGTTGGGCTGCTTTAAACAACGTGGCTACTACTTTTGAAGAAAGAACGGTGGCCGGTGCGCGTGCAGAAGTACGTGTAAACAATTGGATAAGGATTAACTACAATTTTGGGGCAAATACCAGCAATATTAACCGTAGAGAAATTACCGAAATTAATTCTCGTGCAGCAGAAGGCCTGGGCAGGTTGGTGGTTGATAATTTCAGGCAGCAGGAATTGGAGTCTGTCCTGTTATTAACTTTTACGCCAAAAATAAACGAGGATTTTGACCTGCGGGTAATCCTGGGAAATGAAATTAACCAGCGTACGGTTAACCGGCAATTTTCTACCGGTGAACAATTCATTGTTCCTGGTTTGTATACATTGGACAATACAAAGAAGCAAACATTTAACCAGGGAGGAGATAGCTATTCCAGGAGAAGGCTATTGGGTGTCTATACAGATATTACCCTGGGTTACAAAAACTACGCGTTTTTGAATGTTTCCGGAAGAATGGACAAATCATCCACGCTTCCTGTTAAGAATAATACTTATTTCTATCCCCAGGCTTCTTTTTCGTTTGTCTTTACCGATGCTTTCGGCCTGAAAACAAATTGGCTGGATTATGGAAAAGTAAGGGCCAGCTGGGCGAGGGTAGGCAACGACGCCAATCCAAATTCTATCGTAGATGTATTTAATGTAGGGTCGAATTTCCTCGGTCAACCTACAGCTTCCCGATCAGGAACAACGTACGACCCGAATTTAACGCCAGAATTTACCAATGAGATAGAAGTTGGAACCAACTTGTCTTTCTTCAAAAAAAGAATCAACCTGGATCTTTCTGTCTACAAAAAAATAAGTACTGACCTGATTGCACCTGTGTCGCTTCCGGAGTCTGCTGGTTATACCCAACTTTACACCAATTTTGGCGAAATCAGCAATAAAGGAATTGAGATTGATTTAACGGTTCGCCCCATACAGACCAAGTCTTTCAGCTGGGATATACACGGTGCCTTCACTAAAAACAAGAATATTGTTGTTAGGTTGAAAGAAGGGATTGAACGCTTTGCCACCGGAGGCGTACTGACATCGCTCTCACCATATTTTGAAGCCGGCCTGCCGTATGGTTACCTACGGGGTACTGTTTCACTGCGTGACGCAAGTGGTAATTTGCTTATTAATCCGGCTACGGGCGGTATGATAGAAGCAGACGACCAGGCATTTGTTGGAGATCCAAATCCTGATTATAAACTGGGTATCACCAATACCTTTTCTTACAAGGGCGTTTTTCTGAGTGCGCTGTTTGATATGACCAAAGGTGGTGACATGTATTCAGTTACCGTTACTTCGGAATTAGGCAGGGGCGTTACAGAAGATAGTAAAGACAGGGCAACTACCTGGGTAATTCCTGGTGTTTACGGAGATCCTAATACTAAAATGCCGATCCTGGTGGGGGGAAAAACTGTTCCCAACCAAACGCGGATTACCACCAATGATTTATATTTTTCGCCAAATCCTACAACCGGCGCAACATTTGGTATAAATACACCCACTGAGTGGAATGTCTATGATGCAACCGTTTACCGCCTGCGTGAAATAACACTGGGTTACGAGATTCCGAAAACACTGTTTGGAAAATTACCCATCAATGGCGCTACCATCAGCCTGAGTGGAAGAAACCTCTGGTTCCTCGCTCCTAATTTTCCGAAGTACAGCAATTTTGATCCAGAAGTGAATTCTTATGGTGCTACTAATATTCAGGGCGTTGAGCTTTCTGCTGCACCTACTACGCGCAGGTATGGCGTAAACCTGAACATCAATTTTTAATAAAGAAACAACGTATTGTATGACAACATATAAGTTAAACATCTTTAAAGTCATCCTACCCGCAGTTTTCCTGTTGGGTTCGTGCAAAAAATTTTTAGACGTAAACCAAAATGTGAATGACCCTGTAGCGGTACCAGTATCGATCCTGTTGCCCGATGCGGAGAAAAACCTGGGTAATGCACTTGTGATTGGTAGTGGCCTGTCGCAGGACCTGGCTGTATATACGCACCAATTGTCAACCCGCGAAGCCCCCGACCAGTACGGGGTGAATGGTGGCGATTTTAATGTGCAGCAAGCCTGGTCAATCTGGTACGACGGTGCATTGATAAGCCTTGATGAAATTATTAAAAGCGCAACAGTAGACGGTAACTTTCAATATGCGGGCATTGCGAAGATCCTAAAGGCATATGGCTACAGCCAGTTTGTAGACGTGTTTGGGGATATTCCATTTTCTGAGGCCAATAAATTTAAAGAGGGTACGCAATTCGCGAAATTTGACGCTGCAAAAGATATCTATCCTGCTTTGATTGCACTTATAAATGAAGGTATAGCAGACCTCAACAACCCGGCAGTTAATCCGAAGACACCCGGCCCGGACGATGTAATTTATGGCGGTGATCCCGAGTTATGGATTAAGGCGGCCAATACCATAAAGTTGAAACTGTATACCCAGGTAAGAAAAGTGCAAAATGTACAGGCAGAAGTCACGGCTTTATTGGCTACACCCGCTAATTTAATAAATGCCACAGACGAAAGTTTTCTCGTTCCCTACGGCCCGCAAGGTGCTACGGATGATCGCAATCCTGGTTTTGGTGATTATTACGCAACCCAACGAAGCAATCACATCAGCCCATGGTTTTATGAAATAATGAAAGGATACAATCCGAATATTTTTACTAATAACCCGGATCCCCGTGTCAAATATTATATCTATAACCAGATGAAAGCCACCACGGCACCAAGGGAGGGTAACCAGACGGAGTACCGCGATGGCCCATTTGTTTCTATCTATTTCGGATCTGTTGGTGTGGACAGGGATAGAAACCAGCAGGGTACCATCAGTGTATTGGGTATTTACCCGGTAGGAGGGCGTTACGACCAGGGAGACGGGCTTAACGTAACTTCGTCTGATGCAACAGGAGCGGCGCCTTATCGCCTTATTACCTATGCGGACAGGCTTTATCTTGAAGCTGAACTGATTAATATCGGGCTTGCTACTGGTGATGCCAAAGCTAAATTGCAGGCTGCTATTAAGGAGTCTTTCAGGCAGGTGGACTATGTTGTTAGCAATTTTGTGAAACCGGCTCAAACGGTTCCTTCAATTGTTGGTACGGGAGCTGATACTACCTATACAAAAAAAGTTTTGGCTGAATACGATGCGGGAAGCGCAGACAGAAAGTTGGAAATTATCATGACTGAAAAGTGGCTATCTAATTATGGCAGTGCGGTAGATCAATACACCGATTACAGAAGAACAGGTTACCCTATTTTGTTTGATCCTAAAAACACGACGATGGCGCCAGGTGGTAAAGTGCAGCCTCCTATTAACGGAGATCCTGTTAATCCAGGCGTTCAAAAGCCCGTTCCCGTACAATTAAGTTTAACATATCCGTTATCGTTGCCCTGGTCTACTTCTGAACTTGAAAAAAATCAGTCGGCACCCCCACAAAAAAATCCGCAGTCGTATAAAATTTTCTGGCAGCCTTAATAATAAAACAAAAATTATAATATGAAACAAATATTAATATATAGTCTTTTATCAGTGGTGTTCTTCGCATCCTGCCGTAAAAGCGATAATTCAAAACTGCCAGATCTGAGTCGTGTTCCGGTGCCGCTGATTACAAAAGATGCGTCCGGTAGTGCCACTATTGATGGTAATGATCCCAATAGCTTTACGGGTAAGGTTGTTGTTGATTTATATTTTAAGGATGATACCAAACCTGCCAAACTTGACATTGTAATTATTAAAAACGGTGATAAATCAATCGTGAAAAGCTTGCAGGCAGACGTTACAAGTTTCCCGACTACCATTACAATAACGGGCCTTCAACTGGCCACTTTGTTTGGTACACCCGTTGCACTGGGTGATAAATTTGACGTTGGCGCAGATGTGACAACACTGAGTGGCCAGAAGTTTGAGGCGTTCCCGCTTTCAGGATCAGGCTATGGTACAGGTGTGAATAATATGCCGGGCTCAAGTACATCTGTTACGTATAGTGCTGTATGTCCTTTTGATATTAATAGTTTTGTTGGTGCCGCCACCATTGAAGATCCCGATTTTTGGAGTGCCGATTATCCGGTTACTGTTTCTTTGGAAGGAACGGACACCTATAAAGTACTGGGTTGGGTTGAAGATCCTACCTATTATATATTGCTGAAAGTAGATCCCGCAGCTTTAACTGTTACTGTTGCTAAGCGGGTTTACGGACCTACTTTAGATATTTATACAAATCCCGCTACTGAAGGAACGGGTGTTATCGATGCATGTACCAATACAATTGTGATGTCGCTTACGAATACAGTGAAAGAGGGTACTTTTGGAACATCTACTATTACACTGGTTAAGTAGAATATCTAATCATCTAAAATATAATTTTGTAAAAACATAAAGAAAGAGCCGCCCAAAAAAGGCGGCTCTTTCTTTATGTTAGGAAGACTGATCATGATTTAACCGTAACCAAATAATAATTTTTCTTTCCTTTTTGTACCAGCAGGTATTTGCCATGCAACACCAGGGATTTGTTAACTTCAAAATTGATGGTGTCAATTTTATTTTTGTTGATACTAACGCCGCCGCCCTGTACCGTTTTTCTTGCTTCTCCTTTACTGGGAAAGATGCCGGTTTCGGCAAGGAAACTGACAATGTCGATGCCGGTATTTACTTTAGCTGCCGGAAACTCAAACTTTATAATACCGTCCATGGTTTCTAGGTCATGTTCGGTTAAATTTTCCGCCGGCGCCGTTTGATTTTCAAATATTTTCTGCGTGGTCTCCACGGCTTTATCGTATTCATCCTGCCCATGTACAAATATGGTTACTTCTTTTGCCAGTATCTTTTGTAACTGACGCGCAGCAGCATTTTGCGCGTGCTTTTCAATTAAATCATCAATGGCGTCCTTTGGCAGAAATGTAAATATCTTAATCCATTTTTCTGCATCGGTATCTGCTGCATTCAGCCAAAACTGGTAAAATTGGAAAGGGCTTGTTTTGGCGGCATCGAGCCAAATATTACCCTTCTCCGTTTTTCCAAATTTGCCACCGTCGGCCTTTGTAATGAGCGGGCAGGTAAACGCAAAAGCCTCGCCCCCGGCCTTTTTCCTTATCAGTTCGGTACCGGTAACAATATTGCCCCACTGGTCGCTGCCACCCATTTGAAGTTTGGCATTTTTATTTTTGTAGAGCCAGTAAAAATCATAGCCTTGTACCAGCTGGTACGTAAACTCGGTAAAGCTCATCCCACTTTCGCCTTCCAGCCGTTTCTTTACGCTGTCCTTGCTCATCATGTAATTCACCGTAATGTGTTTGCCCACGTCACGTATAAACTGCAGGAAGCTGATGCCTTTGAACCAGTCATAATTATTGACCATTTCCGCGCAATTGGCTTTAGAAAGGTCAAAATCAAGGTATTGCATTAATTGTTTTTTAACGCCCGCCTGGTTGTGCAGCAGCGTTTCCTCATCCAGCAGGTTGCGTTCGTCACTTTTACCGGATGGATCGCCCACCATGCCGGTGGCGCCGCCTACCAGCGCAATGGGTTTGTGACCTGCTTTTTGCAAATGAACCAGTAAAAGAATGGGTACCAGGCTGCCAATGTGGAGGCTGTCTGCGGTGGGGTCAAAACCGATGTAGGCGCTGGTCATTTCGCGCTGTAATTGCTCGGCTGTTCCAGGCATAATGTCCTGAATCATACCTCTCCAGCGCAATTCTGCTATCAGATTCATGGTAATCAGGTATTTTGCGCAAAAGTAATTGATTCTTAATAGACATAAAGACCTTAAAAAGCAATAAAATACCCGTTGAACCGTTACCCAATATCGGTCGATCGTTCGGCTATTGAAGAAATTGTGCGGGGTAGGAATTCGACTGGAGTTGTGCAGCCAATCTTTATGAAAACAAGTCTATTAATTGCTTATTAGAAAATTGTGTAATGAAACATAGTAAACCCCTGTTGATCGGTTTATCCCTTTTCCTGAGCGTATCTGCCGTTGCGCAGTTTCGCAAGTATTCCAACGAATTTTTAAACATTGGTGCCGGAGCCAGGGGTTTATCAATGGGCAGTGCACAAATTGCTTCCGTAAACGATGCTACATCCGGCTATTGGAACCCGGCCGGCCTGGTAAATGTAAAAGACCAGCCCCAGGTAGCATTGATGCATGCTGAATATTTTGCCGGCATCGGCAAATACGATTATGGCACACTGGCGCTGCCTGTCAGCGGTGGCAAAAGAACCATTGGCCTTTCCTTGTTGCGTTTTGCGGTAGATGATATTCCAAATACTATTTTCCTGGTGCAGCCCGATGGCACCATTAATTTCGACAATATTACCACCTTCTCTTCGGCTGATTATGCGTTTATGTTTTCAATGGCGCAGCAGATTAAAGTAAGGAAAAAGCACAACCTCAATGTGGGCTTCAACGCCAAGATAATCCATCGTAAAGCCGGTGATTTTGCAACGGCATGGGGTTTTGGTTTTGACGCAGGCATACAATACGAGCATAAAAACTGGCGGTTGGGCCTGATGGCAAGGGATGTTACCACCACGTTTAATGCATGGTCTTACAACCTCAATGAAAGTATACGCGAAGTATTTTACATGACCAAAAACGAAGTGCCTGTTCGTTCTACCGAACTAACGGCGCCGAAATTGATTGCCGGTGGTGCTTATAATTTCAAAATAAATAGTTCTGTGAGCCTGCTTACCGAAGCAAATATTGATTTTACTTTTGATGGCAGGAGAAACACGGTAATTTCTTCTAAAGCAGTTAGCATTGATCCTAAACTGGGATTGGAAGCCTCTGTGAAAAATGTTTTTTTTGTACGGGCGGGCATCAATAATTTTCAAAAGGCGCTTGACGAAAGCGACAGTAGCAATACCAAAAAAGTATGGATTTACCAGCCCAGCATCGGCGCCGGTTTCAGGATTTCCAATGTGCAGATTGACTACGCCTTTACTAACCTCGCCAACCAGTCAAACCCGCTATACACCCATATTTTTTCGCTACGGCTGGATCTGAAAAAGAAGCCCAAAAAATAATTCGTATTACCTAAGTACCCGGGAAATTTTATACTATGAAGAAATTGTTTACGCTTTTATTGTTGATGTATGTCACCGGCAGCTATGCGCAGGTTTTCAACAACGAATGGATAGATTATTCTAAAACCTATTATAAATTTAAGTCTGATCGTACGGGCCTGATTCGCATTGCCCAGCCAACACTTGCGGGCATAGGGTTAGCAGCCATTCCGTCCGGCCAATTTAAATTGTGGAGAAACGGACAGGAAGTAGCGTTGTATGCTTCAGCAGCGGGTGTTTTGCCATCAAATGGTTACCTGGAATTTTGGGCCGAAGCAAATGATGGCAGGCCAGACAAGGCATTGTACCGGGATCCTGCTTTTCAGCATACGGATAAAATAAGTTTACAAACAGATTCTGCGGCTTATTTTTTAACGGTTGATGCAGGTGCTGTAAATCGTCGTTTTGCTGATGCAGTTAATAATACAGCGGCTAATGTTTTACCGGCAGAGCCTTATTTTATGCACACTGCAGGCAGGTATTTTACGGATCAAATTAATCCCGGTTTCGCAGTCGTTATCGGGGAATATGTGTATTCTTCGTCGTACGATAAAGGTGAATTCATGTCAACCTATGACATTCGCCCCTCTACTCCCAGAACCGACAAGCAGGTGGACCTTTATCCTTATCCTTCAGGTCCGGCTGCCCAGCTGAAATTTGGCGCGGTGGGCAATGCATTGAATACAAGAACCGTGCAGGCCACAGTCAACGGAACGCTGGTAAAAGATACATTATGTGATTATTTCAATGACGTAGTGGCAACAGCACCGGTGGCCGCTTCTTTGCTCACATCCGGCACTGCGGATATCACATTTATAAACAATGCGCCTTCCACCGCCGGCAATGACCGAATGGTGGTTTCTTTTTATGAGCTTACGTATGCCCGTAAATTTGATTTTGGCGGCGCCAGCAATTTCAGGTTTGTATTACCTGCAACTGCAAGCGGCTATTTTTTACAGATTACTAATTTTAACTATGGCTCATTGGCACCTGTTCTGTATGATGTTACTTACCAGCAGAAATATACAGGAGATATCAGTACGCCGGGTACGGTAAAATTTGCATTACCTGCGGGCGGACTCGAAAGAAAACTGATCCTGGTAAATGAGGAGCCTGCCAATTACGTAAATATCCCTGTGCAGGAATTTAAGCAAAAGACATTTATTAATTTCAATAATACTGCTAACCAGGCAAATTATATCATTATTTCAAGCCCGTTGCTGTACAATGACAATGGTATAAATCCAATTGATCAATACAAACAATACAGGAGTTCGTCTAATGGTGGTGGTTACAACGCAGGCGTATTTGAAATAGATGAGCTGGTTGATCAGTTTGCATATGGCATCAAGAAACACCCGCTTTCCGTAAAGAACTTTATGCGTTTTGCGCGCGCAAAATTTGCGGCGTCGCCACAATTTGTGCTGCTGATAGGGCACGGTGTTGCGTACAATTCTTATCACAGAAACCAATCTAACCCGGTAGCAGACCAATTGAATATAATACCCACGTTCGGCTGGCCGGCGTCGGATAATTTACTTACTTCCAATGACGGTGCCAGTCCTGTACCGATAACACCCATCGGGCGCCTTTCGGTGATATCGGGCCTGGAAGTGAGCAATTACCTGGAGAAACTGAAAGAATATGAAACCGCCCAGCGAACAAATCCAAATACCATTGCAGATAGGGCCTGGATGAAAAACATAACAGAGGTTACGGGCGCCAGCGAGGCCTACCTGGGCAGTGTATTGTGTGACTATATGCATTCCTATAAAACGGTGATTGCAGATACGCTGGTGGGCGCGAATGTGTCGATTTTTTGCAAAAATACCAGCAGTGAAATAGAGCAGGTGTCAAGTGAAACCATTGGGCAAAAGTTCGATGAGGGAATGAGCTTTTTTTGTTATTTCGGGCATTCTTCCTCTACCGTACTGGAATTTAATATTTCCGATCCCAACGCGTACAATAATACAGGTAAATACCCGGTTTTTTCCGTAAACGGTTGTAACGCCGGCGACTTTTTTGTATTTGACCCGCAGCGTTTTAATTTCAGTCAAACCCTGTCTGAAAAATTTACATTGGCCAAGCAACGGGGTAGTATAGCCTTTCTTGCGTCTACGCACTATGGTATCGTAAACTACCTGAATATTTTTATCAGCAGTATGTATTCCCTGATGGGTAAAACTGATTATGGGGCCAGCCTGGGAAAATTAAATAAAGATGCTGCGCAGCAATTGATCCAGATCTCCGGAAGCAGCGATTATTATGCAAGGCTACATGCAGAAGAAATGACTTTGCATGGCGATCCCGCGATCAAAATGAATTTCCAGGCGTTCCCGGATTATGTAATAGAAGAACCACAGGTGGTCATCAATCCGCAATTTGTTTCTATTGCGGAATCAAAATTTACAGCTAATATAAAATTATATAATCTCGGTAAGGCGGAGAACGATTCCATTACCGTGGAAGTCAAGCGTCAGTACCCGGACAACAGTATTGTTGTATTGGATCGGAGAAGGATCCGTGGTATACGTTATACGGATTCTCTTGTACTGGAAGTGCCCATCATTGCCACCAGGGATAAGGGTTTAAACAAACTAATTATTAAAGTGGATGCAGACGACGAGGTGGTGGAAGTTGCGGAAACGAATAATACGGTTACCAAAGAATTTTATATTTACGAAGATGAGGCGCGGCCCATATATCCGTATAATTATGCGATTGTTAACCAGCCCGCAATAAAATTATACGCTTCCACAGCCAATCCATTGAGTTTACTAAAACAGTATGCACTGGAAATGGATACCACGGAACTGTTTAATTCACCATCAAAAATTACTAAAACCCTATCTTCTGTAGGTGGATTACTCGAATTTGATCCGGGCGTAAGCCTCCAGGACAGTGTAGTTTATTACTGGCGCACATCGCTGGTACCAGCTGCCGGTGGCGAATATCATTGGAATAAATCGTCATTTATTTACCTGGCATCCTCTTCAGTGGGATTTAATCAATCGCATTATTACCAGCATCTGAATTCAGGTGCCGATAGACTTATACTGCAGCCTAATCGTTTATGGAAATTTGACCAGCGCATTAATAATTTATTTGTTCGCAATGCTATTTATCCATATGCTTTGCAGGACAATGATTTTAGTGTTACAGTAAATGGAGATAGTTATATTCAGAGCGCTTGTGTAGGTTATTCATTAATATTTCAAGTAATTGACCCGGTTACTTTTAAGCCCTGGAAAAACGTAGATGGTGCAGGAAATAACCTGTTTATAGGCGGTAGCGGATCAGCAAATTGCAAACCCACCCGAAATTATAATATTGAGTTTACATACATGGATGCCGGACACCGTAAGCTTATGATGGATTTCATGGACAATATCATTCCAAACGGAGCCTACGTTGTCGTTAGGAGTATTTCAAACAGCAGCCAGCCCAACTATGGATATGTAGATGACTGGAAAGCCGATACTGCCTTATATGGTTCAAAAAATTCTCTTTATCACAGGCTGGTTAGTGCAGGTCTTGCTCCTCTCGATTCTTTCTATAATTTGCGTTCATTTGGCTTAATTTATAAGAAGAATGATCCGGCTTTTACACCGGTATACAAAATGTCCGACGGCCCGTTTGACGCGATATCATTAGGCGCAGATTGTCCTACGCCGGATTCCATAGGCTTCATTACGTCACCGGTATTTGGCCCTGCAAAAAATTGGAAGCAGATCCATTGGAGGGGAAGCAGCCTGGAGCCCAATTCGGCGGACAACCCGAATATTAATGTAATTGGTATTGATCCGAACGGAGCTGAATCTGTTTTATACTCGCTTGACTTAACACAACAGGATTTTGATATTTCTGGCGTAAGCGCTACACAGTTTCCCAATATTAAACTGAAGATGCGTAATTCGGATTCTGTAAGTTTAACGCCTTACCAGTTAAAATACTGGCGGCTTGATTACGACCCGGTACCAGAAGGGGGATTGATACCTAATATTTATTTCAAAACAAAAGATCCGACAAAAACGGTTGATACGCTTGAAGTAGGAGAAAAATTTTCCTTTGGAATAGCGTTTAAAAATATCGGCGCCGTTGCATTTGACAGCATCAAAATTAGAATGTATATCCTGGATCAAACGAATACACCACGGTATGTCAATTTCCCTAAATCCAGGCCATTGATTTCGTCTGATTCCATAAAGTTGGATTATGAAATTGATACGAAGAGTTTTCCGGGGATGAATACAATCTATATCGATTTTAATCCGGATAATGATCAGCCGGAACAGGTTCACTTTAACAATTTCCTGTTTCGTAACTTTTATGTGAAGCAGGATAAAACGAATCCTTTGCTGGATGTAACTTTTGATAACGTTCACATTCTGAATAAAGACATTGTTTCGGCGCAACCTCACATCCAGATTAAATTGAAGGATGATGCAAAATACCTTTTGCTCACGGATACTTCTAATTTGATTGTGCAAGTGAAAAGACTGGCCGACAACACGCTCCGTACATACCAGTTTAATACAGATACCCTGCGGTTTACGCCGGCAGCAACTGGGGCAGATAATACTGCTACCATCGACTTCTCACCGGCATTTCTTGACCAGACAAGTGAAAATGGCGACGAATACCAGTTGATTGTAAGAGGTAAGGATGCCAGTGGTAACAAGGCTGGTATGTCAGAATATACTATAACGTTTCGCGTAATTGGCAAACCGATGATTAGTAACCTGCTTAATTATCCTAACCCTTTTACCACATCTACCGCGTTTGTATTTACTTTAACCGGAAGCGAAATACCGGAGAATATGAAGATTCAGATCTTAACGGTAACAGGAAAAATTGTAAAGGAAATTACAAAGCAGGAACTTGGGCAACTTCATATTGGCAGGAATATAACGGAATATAAATGGGATGGCACAGACCAGTTTGGGCAGCGGTTGGCAAATGGTGTTTACCTCTACAGGTTTGTAACAACGCTCAATGGCAAAAAGATGGATAAGTTTACAGATGCGAGGGATAATACTGATAAATTCTTTAACAAAGGATACGGCAAAATGTATCTGATGCGATAAATGAAACAGACCTCGTTGTCAGTTATAAATTAATATGAAGGCCGCCCGAACGCGGCCTTCATATTAATTTATATACTAACTTCACAGTGTCAATATGCGCTAATGTGTTCATAAAATTCATTATTCTTCACCAGCAAGCACAACGACCCCATTTTGTTTTCGAATACACATTTGCTGATAGTTTTTAATGACGTTTTAAGTTATGCCACGAAAAAACTTTGCCAAAATTTTAATACAATGTTTCCTTTTTATTATCCTGCTTGAAGTTTTTCTACGGGTAGTTTTTTACCAGCAAGTGGGCAGAGAACGGCTTGCTGTTCTTGAAATAGCCAGAAATATAAAAAGAAAAATATATAGACCTGGCATAGACCGCGTATATAACGGATTTTTGATTGCAAGGCCGGATTCAACGAAAGAAACGAACCGGCTAATTGCGGAAGAGGCTGCCAATAGTAATTATTTTGAGTATACTGCTTGGACAGAATATAAAAACATAGATTTTTCAGGTAAGTATATAAATACGAACGGCATGGTACGGAAAACAATGCCTGATACATTCATAAATCAAGATACCACGGCCATTGAAGTGATCTATTTTTTGGGTGGTTCTACAATGTATGGAGTAAATGTAACCGACAGGGAAACAATCGCCTCGGCTTTTGTTAATGCCTATCAACAGCAATTTCCTCGCGGTGTTAGCATAAAGGTTGTTAATTACGGCATACCTGCCTATCACTCTTATAATGAATTAATGCTGCTTTCTCACTTAGTATACTCAGGAAGGTCGCCTGGGGTTGTTATTATGCTAGATGGGCTAAACGATTTTTTAATGCCCGTTGCGGCAAAAGAAAGACTTCCATATTACTATTACAGGCTGAAATTGGCAAGTAAAGACAAAATAAGTTTTAAGGAGCTAGCGCAAATTGCTGATTCTACTGAAACTTTGTACACGTCGCCGGCGGGATACACTGCCAAGGCGCTAACAGACTCGCTTGTTAAAAATTACCTGTCTAATTTGAATCAGGTTAATAAACTGTCAGTTTCCAACGGATTCAAGGCGTTTTGTTTTATTCAGCCTAATCCGTTTTATAATTATCCAAATAAAAAACATGACCCTGTTTGCGATCAGCTGGAATATCCACTGGTAACAAGCGGGTATGCTTTATTAGCAAGCAGGTCCAGCTCAGTCGAAAATTGTTTCTTTCTGGGCAATATGCTTGCCAATGAAAAAGGATTTCCCTTTATCGATCGGTTCCATTATTCACCGGAAATGTGCAAAAGAATAGCCGCAGAACTGGTAGGGGTAGTAGGGGAAAGAATAAATAAACCCTAAGAGGTTCAATAGTCAACAGCGTACAATCTGCCCGTTCAATAGCCATAAGTTAACGCAAGGATATCTATGACTAAAAGGCAGAATTAAATAACATAATTTAGCCGCAATGAACATATTAGGTATATCGGCATTTTATCACGATGCAGCGGCGGCATTGCTTAGTGATGGAAGTGTTGTGGCGGCTGCCCAGGAAGAGCGTTTTACAAGAAAAAAACATGACCCGGCATTTCCGTCAAACGCCATTAAATTTTGCCTTGGTTACGGAGGACTTGAACTTAAAAATTTGGATGCGGTTGTGTTTTACGATAAGCCATTTTTAAAATTTGAAAGGTTACTGGAGACATATTACGCATTTGCGCCCAGGGGAATTTCTTCTTTTATTCAATCAATGCCTGTATGGATAAAGGATAAGTTGTTTCTAAAAAAAATCATTTACGAAGGGTTAAAAGAAGTCGGTCATTTCGATAAGAAAAAAGTAAAATTGCTTTTTCCGGAACATCATCTGTCACACGCAGCCAGTGCATTTTATCCTTCAACTTTTGAGGAATCTGCCATATTAACAATGGATGGAGTAGGGGAATGGGCTACCGCTTCTATTTGCAAAGGAGAGGGTAATAAGATCAGTGTTATTAAGGAACTTCATTTTCCGCATTCATTAGGGCTTTTATATTCTGCATTTACATATTACTGTGGTTTTAAAGTAAACAGCGGCGAGTATAAATTGATGGGATTAGCCCCTTATGGTAATAAAGGTGCTGCATCCTACCAGTGTTATGTAGAAATAATTAAATCGGTATTGGTTGAAATAAAAGAAGACGGTTCTATCTTTCTTAACCAGTCGTATTTTAATTACGCCACCGGCCTACGCATGGTCGCAAATAATAAATGGAAAGATTTATTCGGTTTTCCGCGGCGTGAGCCAGAGTCTTCGTTAAGACAAGAGCATTGTGATTTAGCCCTTGCTATTCAGACTGTGACGGAAGAGGTGGTGATAAAAATGGCAAAGGAGGCGCAGCTTATAACGGGCAGCAAG
>JBDSEV010000032.1:0-18739 GCA_039919885.1 Chitinophagaceae bacterium | reverse complement strand
GTAAAAACACAACTTAAAAACCGATAACGATGTCAAAAGAGACTTTTAAAAGGGACAAACCCCACGTTAATGTTGGCACTATTGGCCACGTTGACCATGGTAAAACAACATTAACTGCAGCTATTACCGAAATCCTTGCGAAAAAGGGTATGGGCAATGTTGCTAAAAAGTACGACGAAATTGATGGTGCTCCTGAAGAAAAAGAAAGGGGTATTACTATTAACACTGCGCACGTTGAGTACCAGACGGCTAACCGTCACTACGCACACGTAGACTGTCCTGGACACGCGGATTATGTGAAAAACATGATTACGGGTGCTGCGCAGATGGATGGTGCTATTCTGGTGGTGGCCGCCACAGATGGGCCTATGCCGCAGACTAGAGAACACATCCTGCTGGCACGCCAGGTAGGTGTACCCCGTATGGTTGTGTTTATGAATAAAGTAGATTTAGTAGATGACCCAGAGCTGATAGAACTGGTTGAAATGGAAATTCGTGAACTACTTACCAAGAATGGTTTTGACGGTGATAACACCCCAATTATAAAAGGATCTGCCACCGGCGCACTTGCAGGTGATGCAAAATGGGTAGGTGCCATTGATGAATTAATGGATGCAGTAGATGCATATATTCCATTACCTCCCCGCCCGGTTGATCTTCCGTTCCTGATGAGCGTGGAAGACGTATTCTCTATTACTGGTCGTGGTACAGTTGCCACTGGTCGTATTGAGAGAGGCCGTATCAAGGTAGGTGAAGGCATTGAGATTGTTGGTCTGATGGAAAAACCATTGACTTCTACCGTTACAGGCGTGGAAATGTTCCGCAAATTGCTGGACGAAGGTGAAGCTGGTGACAACGCAGGTTTGTTGTTGCGTGGTATTGAAAAAACACAAATTCGCCGTGGTATGGTGTTGTGCAAACCAGGTTCTATTACACCGCACACCGAATTTAAAGGTGAAGTTTATGTATTGAGCAAAGAAGAAGGTGGCCGTCACACGCCATTTTTCCAGAAATATCGTCCTCAGTTTTATTTCCGTACAACGGATGTAACCGGTGAAGTTACTTTACCGGAAGGAACTGAAATGGTAATGCCAGGTGACAATACTTCATTGTCTGTTACACTCATCCAGCCAATCGCTATGGAGAAAGGTTTAAAATTTGCGATTCGTGAAGGTGGCCGTACAGTTGGTGCAGGACAGGTTACAGAGATTATTAAATAATTACCGGAAGATAGCTGTTTAGCCACGCGCCTTCGGGTTGTTGCTAATAAAAAAATAAGCTATCTTTAAAATATCGCTAAAAGCTATTGGCCAACCGCTAATAGCTTTTAGCTTTGATACGGGCATGGTGCAACGGTAGCATACGGGTCTCCAAAACCTTTGATCTGGGTTCGAATCCTAGTGCCCGTGCGGAGAACAGAAATGTGGAAATGTGAGAATTTGAAAATGTGAAAATTTTCTTCTCGCGGTTTTCATTCCCACATTTGTCACATTTATCACATTTACACATTACTCAAGATGAATAAAGTTTCAGCCTATTTCAGTGAGTCATATAAGGAATTGGTAGACAAAGTTACCTGGCCTACCTGGGCGGAGCTGCAGCAGTCTACGCTGATTGTTTTGGTGGCTACCCTTATTATTACCCTTGTGGTTGGTGTAATGGATTTTGCATCCAGTTCGGTTTTAAAACTTATTTACTCCTTATTTAACTAGTGATGGAAAATCAGACCCAGCAACAGGAAACCAAATGGTTTGTGCTACGTGTAGTAAGTGGCAAGGAACGTAAAGTAAAAGAATACCTGGATAAAGAAATCGCCCGTGGTGGTTGGACGGAAATTGTAAAACAGGTTTTTTTGCCCGTTGAGAAAGTATACAAGGTGCAGAATGGCAAGAAAGTGATGCGCGAACGGAATTATTACCCTGGTTACGTAATGGTGGAGATTTCTGAAGGTAAGTTAAGCGATGATTTGCGTGACACCATCAAAAACACCAATAGCGTTATTCATTTTCTGGGTAAGGAAAATCCAATCGCACTCCGTAAAGCAGAGGTAAATAAGATGCTTGGTAAGATGGATGAAATGGCCGAAGTCGGCGGTTTGAGCATGAGTGAGCCGTTCATCGTCGGTGAAACAATTAAGATTATCGAAGGGCCGTTTAACGATTTTAACGGTATCATCGAAGAAGTGAACGACGAAAAGAAGAAATTAAAAGTGACCGTAAAGATATTTGGACGTTCTACGCCTGTGGAACTCAACTACATGCAGGTAGAGAAAATAAATTAGTCCCTTCCCGGTATAAAGTTCCTTCGGATCTTTATGCCGGGACATTTCCCCACATTTGTTGCAGCCTTGAATACACAATAGACCGATTTTTTTCATTATTGTATAACAGGAACCTGCCTTGCAGAGCGGTAATCACTGCACCGCTGAACACTCGTCGCTAATGCGACCAATACCAATCAGTTCACTTTCAATCATTTATATAGTTTATTCGCATTCTATAATGTGTTCGCCTGCAAATTCGCCGCGGGTAATTCTGAAAATTAATAGGTTGTCGACAAATAGCTAAAGATCGCAATTCAGTTCCAGAACCGGCTTATGCCGTGCACGCACTTAGCACACTTAGCACATAATAAACTCCCTCAAATTATTGGCGGCTAAAAATATTTTCTTACTTTTGCAGTCCCAAAAATAGTTCTTTCAGAAAATGAATTTGGGAGTTCTGCCACCGGCAGGACGCTAACACCAAAAAATAAAAACATGGCAAAAGAAATTTCAGGTTATGTAAAATTGCAGTGCAAAGGCGGACAAGCCAATCCTGCACCGCCAATCGGTCCTGCCCTCGGTTCAAAGGGTGTAAACATCATGGAGTTCTGCAAACAATTCAACGCAAGAACACAAGACAGGATGGGTAAGGTACTCCCGGTATTGATTACCGTTTATTCAGACAAAAGTTTTGAGTTTATTATCAAAACACCGCCCGCAGCCGTTCAGCTGATGGAAGCAGCAAAAATTCAAAGTGGTTCCAAAGAGCCTAACCGCAACAAAGTAGGTAAAGTTACCTGGACTAGTGTAGAAGCAATCGCCAAAGACAAAATGGCCGATTTAAATTGCTTTACAGTAGAAAGCGCCATGCGCATGGTAGCCGGTACAGCCCGCAGCATGGGTTTAACTGTTGATGGTAAAGCGCCCTGGGAAAATTAATCTCTTTTACACTTAAAATTTTTGAGCAATGGCTATCAGTAAAAAAAGAAAAGTTGCGAATGCTAAAATAGATTCCAACAAATCATATTCATTAAAGGAAGCTTCTTCTTTGGTAAAAGATGTAAACATCACCAAATTTGATGCTTCAGTTGATTTGCATATCCGCCTGGGCGTTGATCCTAAGAAAGCTGACCAGGCCGTTAGGGGTACTGTAACGCTTCCCCACGGAACCGGTAAAACAAAAAGGGTGTTGGTATTGTGTACGCCCGATAAAGAAGCAGAAGCTAGAGCCGCCGGTGCTGATTTTGTTGGATTGGATGAATTTATTACAAAGATTGAAGGTGGTTGGGTAGACATAGACGTAATTGTAGCCACGCCTTCAGTAATGCCAAAGATTGGCCGTTTGGGTAAAGTACTTGGTCCGCGTAATTTGATGCCGAATCCAAAAACAGGAACGGTTACCAATAACGTGGCAGAAGCAGTGAACGAAGTAAAAGGTGGTAAGATTGCATTTAAAGTTGACAAAGCAGGTATCATACATGCTTCTATCGGACGTGTTAGTTTCGGCCCCGAGAAAATTGCAGAAAACAGCCTCGAATTAATCAATGCAATTATTAGGTTGAAGCCTTCTTCTGCAAAGGGTATTTATGTGCGTGGCGTAAGTTTAGCCAGCAGCATGAGTCCCGGTATTGCTGTAGATACTAAATCGTTTGTACATTAATCTTACTAATCTTCTACCCGCTTTGCAGCGAGCCTGAATAAAAAAAATGTTATGACTAAAGAACAAAAAAATGAAGTGATAGAGGTACTGAAGGGAAAATTTTCTCAGTACTCCAATTTCTATATAACCGATACAGAAAAACTTTCTGTTGCGCAGATTGGCACACTTCGCCGTGCATGTTTTGATAAAAACGTGGAGATGAAAGTGGCTAAAAATACCCTGATTAAAAAGGCACTGGAATCGCTGGATGGCGAGCGTTACTCAGGCGTGTACGAATCGTTGCATAAAGTAACAGCCTTGTTGTTTTCAGAAAATCCAAAAGAACCAGCATTGATCCTGAGTTCTTTTCGCAAAAAAACAAATGGCGTAAAACCTGAATTGAAAGCTGCTTTCATCAATGGTGATATATATACCGGCGACAGCAGCCTGGTGGCCCTGACCAAAATCAAAACGAAGAATGAACTGATTGGTGAAGTAATTGGATTACTGCAATCTCCTGCTAAACGTGTACTGGCTGCATTGTTGCACCACCACGAAAAACAGGCTGCAGGAAGTTTGGTTGCTGAAGCAGAAACAGCAGGCCCGGAAGTGTCAGCAGCACCAGAAGCGCCGGCAGCACCAGCGGCGGAATAATGTGGAAATATGAAAATGTGATGATGTGGAAATTCAAGAGGAATAAAAATTTCACTTTCCATTGCAGCACATTTCAGATTCAATAAAAACAATTTTTTTAAACAATCCTCCGGAGTTCGCCCCAGGCGAACCATGAAGGTGGGAAAAATTAGATTATCATGGCAGACGTAAAAGCATTAGCAGAACAATTAGTAGGTCTTACTGTAAAAGATGTACAGGAACTGGCCGATTTTTTAAAATCTGAGTATGGCATCGAACCAGCAGCAGCGGCAGCAGCAGCAGCAGGTCCTGGCGATGGCGCAGCAGCAGTAGTAGAAGAAAAAACAGCTTTCAATGTAGTATTGAAAAGCGGTGGTGCTTCTAAATTGAATGTTGTTAAGATTGTAAAAGATATGACTGGCTTAGGCCTGAAGGAAGCGAAAGAATTAGTGGATGGTGCACCTAAGGCAATCAAAGAAGGTGTTACAAAAGCAGAAGCAGAAGAAATGAAAAATAAATTGACCGAGGCAGGTGCCGACGTTGAAATTCAGTAAGCTTACTTTATTTTTTTTGAAACCCTGGTTAGCAATAACCAGGGTTTTTTATTGCCCGTGTATCCGTTTACTCCAATACAATATAAATAATCACCATAGTCGTTCGGTCAATTAATACCGAAACGCTGCGCTGGTTTATTTAAAAGGCCCACTCAGATATTAATAAATCAACAAATTATTTTTTTGAATTATAAAGTTGTTCTATCTTGTTAAACTATTTATAAAGTTATCCAGTTACTGCTTTTAACAATGAAGAGAACGGCTTATAAAGGACAGATTATCAAACAGTTATTTTTTTCTGACGGGTTTTCCTGTGCAGATTTAAGTAATCAGCTTAATAAAAGTTTACCATTTATTACAGGGTTGCTCAATGAGCTAATAGAAGAAGGGGTTGTAGTGGAGACCGGTTTTGCGCCTTCCAGCGGTGGACGCAGGCCCCTGATGTATTCGCTCAAACCTGGCATTTTGTTCGTGCTGGCCGTGGCCATGGATCAATTTGTTTCCAGGATAGCATTGATGGATATGCAGAACCGCGAAGTAGCAGACCTGGAAAAATTTGATTTGAACCTGGCCGATGAAAAAAATGCATTGTCTGAACTCACTGCAAAAATTATCGCCGTTATAAAGAAATCAAACGTAAAGCGAGAAAATATCGCGGGAATAGGGATAGGTATGCCGGGTTTCGTCAATGCCAGTACCGGTATCAATTATACTTTTTTAAAAAATAACAACGAAGGGATTACCACCTATATAAGTGAAAAAACGGGCTTGCCTGTTTTTATTGACAATGATTCCAGCCTGGTAGCACTCGCAGAATTTCGGTTTGGTGCAGCCAGTAAGCGAAAGAACGCAATGGTCATAAACCTTGGTTGGGGCATTGGCCTGGGCATGGGGCTGGATGGAAAACTTTTCCGGGGCAACAACGGTTTTGCAGGTGAGTTTAGCCACATCCCGCTGTTTACCAACGGAAAATTATGCAGTTGTGGCAAGCACGGCTGCCTGGAAACAGAATCATCCTTGCTTATTGTTACGGAACGGGCAAGGCAGGGCGTATTGCAGGGCATGCTCTCCCTGCTGAAAGGGCAGATTACCAATGAAAGTCAGGAGAAAGATTGTGCTGCTGTATTTGACGCGGCCGGAAAAGGGGACCGCTTTGCCGTTTCTTTATTATCGGATGCCGGTTATATTGTAGGAAGAGGTTTGGCGATACTAATTCACATCATCAACCCTGAAGTAATTATACTTAGCGGAAGAGGTGCAGCGGCTGGCAAGCTTTGGTTGCCTCCTATACAGCAGGCATTGAATGAACATTGCATTCCTAAGTTGGCAGACAGTACAGAATTGGAGATATCGGCGCTGGGCTATGAGGCCGAAATTGTTGGCGCTGCTGCTTTGGTAATGGAAAACTATGAACAAGTTTATATGACAAAAAACGTGCAGGCCGATTTTACAACTGCATAGGTATTTGATTTATTTATAATTAATAAAATGAAACTGCGATGAGAACTCCAACATTAAGAGCGCTGCTTTGGTTAATGCTGTCGGTGTGCAGCATTTCCGCATTTGCACAGGGTAAGCCTACGATTACCGGAACGGTAAAAGATCCTTCCGGCAATCCGCTTTCAGGCGTTACGGTACGTGAAAAAGGAACCAGGGCCGGCGGCGGTATCACCGATGAACTCGGCAACTTTTTAGTAAAGGCAGATGCCGGTGCCACACTTATCATTAGTTCAGTAGGCTACCTTACGCAGGAAGTGCAGGCAAGCAATGGCTTCGTGACGGCAATACTGCAAGCAAACAATAAAGAATTGTCGGAAGTAGTGATAACTGGTTTTGGCACCAAGACAGATACCCGTAAACTAACCTACTCAGTTACGCAAATTAAAGGAACAGACCTGGTAGCTGCAAACAACTCCAACATAGGCAATGCTTTGCAGGGAAAAGTAGCCGGTGTAACCATTTCACAAGGTACAGGCGGACCATCTTCCAGCTCACGCATACAGATTCGCGGTAATGCTCGTTTGAACAGCAATACAGAACCGCTTATCGTATTGGACGGTATATTGATAGAGCCAGGTACATCCGGTGCGGATTCATGGGGAAGTAACCAGGATTTTGGTAATGTCATTAAGAACTTAAATCCTGATGACTATGAAAGTATAACGGTGCTGAAAGGTTCTGCAGCTTCTGCTTTATACGGTGCAAAAGCATTGAACGGTGTACTGCTGATTACAACTAAGAAGGGAAGAACCAAAAAAGGTCTTGGATTGAGTGTTTCTCATACAGAATCATTTGACAAAGCCTATAAGCTGCTTGATTTGCAGAACGAATTTGGCGGCGGCATCAGCCCAACTTTTGCAAAAGATGGACAGGGCAACGATGTGGTAGATATCACGGCAACTTATTTCCCAAATCCTAATGGCGGTTATTCATACGGGCCGAAGTTTGACGGTCATCTGGTAAAAGATCTTGATGGAAGAATGGTGCCGTGGGTAGCTAATGATCCATTAAAAGACTTTTTCGAAACCGGTAGGTATTCCAGTACCAACGTGGCCGTGGAAGCAGCAACAGAAACAGGTAGTTTCCGCTTCTCCTACTCTAACCTCTACAACACCAGCGTAGTACCCAATAACAGTTTTAATAAGAACGCATTTACGCTGCGGGTTACCCAGAAATTATCGAAAGCCCTTTCAATGGATGCAAGTGTAAACTATACCATTGGCGATGTGAGAAACCCAATTAACCAGGGTGGTAATAACAACCCTGTTTTCACATTTGTGTACAATGCACCAAGAAGTGCGCCGATAGCTTATTACAAAACGCATTATATAGACCCGGTAAATGGCGGTATTTTAAAGTCGGCTGTAGCTGCTGACCCGTATTATTTTGCACATTCACTATACTATGGTTTGTACCAAAACAACGTGAGCCGCAAAGAAAATAATCTCCTTGCCAACCTGGATCTGAAGGCACAAATATTGCCATGGTTAAATTTCCTGTTGCGTACCAACGTGAATGCCTACAATGATATAACGGAGAATAAACAAAATGGAACAGGCGCAGGATTTACAGGTGGTTCTTATTCACTTGGCCAAAGCGCCTATAAAAATACCCGCGTCCAGGGGTTATTAACGGCTGCAAAAGATATTAATAAAGACTTTAGCTTCAGTGCCACCATCGGCGGCGAAAGCTATAATAACCTGGGCGGACCTAATTCTAATTCAACCACAAATGGTGGCTTAAATACGCCCAGCTTGTATTTCATAGGGAACTCGTTAAACGCAGCAACTACCACGGTTGGGGTAATCCCTAAGAAACGGCTGAATGCTGTTTATGCATATGGCGACATTACCTGGAGAAACATGCTCACACTGAATGCAAGTGTGCGCAACGACTGGTCATCTTCCCTAACATATGCTGATGGTCATGGCACCTACACGTATGCTTATCCAAGCGTGGGATTGGGTTGGGTATTTACTGAACTCCCTTCTTTTGCAAATTCAAAACTCAGCTCAATTATTTCCTTTGGTAAATTGAGGGCGAGTCTTGGCTATACGGGATATGATGCAGATCCTTACTCTACTAACAGCACTGGTTTATATGGACAGATAGGATCGTTTAACGGTGCAAACAACACCAATACCAGTATTTATACTTTCAATGGTAATACACTCGGTAACCAGAACCTTAAAAATGAACTTGGCCGTGAAATTGAATTGGGCGCCGAAATGCGTTTCCTGAATAATAGGGTAGGTTTTGATGTTACGTACTACAAGAAAAATTCATTCAACCAGATATTGGGCTTGTCTGTTAACCAGGAAGCTGGTGTAAGCAACAGGAATATCAATGCGGGAAATATTCAGAACTCGGGCATTGAATTGCTGATTACCGCACAACCGGTAAAATCCAAGAATTTTAATTGGAATATGACGTACAACTTTACCCGGAACAGGAATAAAGTGATAGAATTATATCCCGGAACAGAGTCTTACCAACTGGAACTTGGCTTTGGTGCAGATGTAGCAGCATATGCCTATCCCGGTAAAGAATACGGAACGCTTACAACCGGATACGGTTTCGGATACTACCAGGCTAAGGATGGCAGTGGAAATAATGTCGCGAACGCCAACAATGGAAAACGTGTTATCGGTGCAGCACCAAATGGTTCTACCGGTGATTATTATACGTTTCTCCGTTCACAGGATTATGATGGAAGCAAAAGAGACTTAGGAACTATCATGCCCGATTTTCTGGCAGGTACCATCCAGGAAGTGAGCTATAAGAACCTCTCGTTGAGCGTTCAGGTGGATTCAAAGGTTGGCGGCCTGATGGGTTCTGCAACCTCGCAGTACGGTATGGAAACAGGTAACGGAAAGGCAACACTATTTGGAAGGGATACTGAGCACGGCGGACTTACGTTTACAGACAAAAACGGTTTAACCCGTAACGATGGTATTATACCCGATGGTGTTTTCGCTGCGGGTGTTACAGGAACCACAACAGCAGGCGCTGGTAAAGATTTGGGTGGCATGAGCTATAAAGATGCCTTTACAGCAGGATTTGTGACACCGGTTCCTGCATATGCTTATTATGAGAACCTTACACAGTGGTCAAGCGGTATCAGGGAAGCATCTATTTTTGAAAATTCCTGGGTGGCTTTAAGACAAGTGAGCCTTGGATATACAATACCTACGAGGTCATTAGGAAAAGTTCCTATCAGTAATTTGCGCGTGTCTGTAACCGGTAGAAACCTGTTTTACATATATAAATCTGCTAAAGACGGTGTAAATCCCGAAGGTATGTACAGCAACAGGGCGGCCGCTTTTATGGAATATGGGGGTTTGCCATTGATAAGAAGTTTTGGTGCTACTATCAATGCCTCATTTTAAACCACATTTAAACATCACTATTATGAAACTGAATAAATATCTGTTGATTTTTTTACTAGCGGGTGCAGTACTGGGGTCATGTAAAAAATCAACCCTTGTCGACCTGAATATTGATCCAACAACGCTGCTCACGGTTGATCCGGCACAGCAATTTTTAAAGGCATCCAGTAGTCTTCCCAACGACTTTGAATACTATTATGATGTGTATCGTTCATTAATGCCCTGGATGCAGTATTCTACAGGCAGCGCCGGAAATGGATCGGGCTTTACAAATCCGTCATCTAAATTCAATTACCGGTACGGAAATTTTTACGGAAACGTAGGCGTTCCCCTGGCTGATATTCCACAACTGATAGCAAAAATGCCGGCAGATCAGCAGGCGGTACGGGTGTATGAAAATAATATTGCTACTATTTATAAAGCCTACTATGCTTTCTATGTAAGTGATATCAATGGCAGTATTCCGTATACACAGGCTTTCCAGGCGAGGTACGGCGGAACACTAACACCAGTTTATGATCCGCAACAGGCGTTATTTGATACATTGAATGCGCAGATTAAGAGTGCTGTATCAGTGCTGGAAACCGCCCAACCAGTACCACAGTTAGTTTATGGCACATATGATCCGTTTTATGCTGGTGTGGCATTACAATGGGCGAAGGCAGGAAATGCATTACGTCTTAAAATCGCTATGCGGCTGATGAAAAGAGATCCTACTAAACTCAAAACCATTGTAACAGAAGTGCTCGCAGATGCCAATCAAATGGCGTCAGTGGCTGATTCATGGGTACTGAGTGTAGGCCCTTCATTTGCTGACGGTGGTGGTAACTTTAACCCACAAGGTTTTCTTGCTGCAAAGCCAGTGGTGGATTTCATGAATGCAAAGGCAGATCCCCGTCTTAGAATATTTTATCGCCCCAATGGAAAGGGCCTTTATGTAGGAAGCCCTACCAGCCCCGATACGGCGAAACTTCCCGTTTACCAGGCATTGTACCTGGCAACAGACACGCCTTTTTCTTCCTTACAGCATCGTTTGTTTACCCCTAATTTTAACGAGGGCGATGGTTTTGGAGTGGGTAAAGGAGATGGATTTTTTCCGGTGATTACGTATGCTGAATATTGTTTTATTCGTGCTGAGCTGGGTGCCCGCGCAATAACAACAGATCCTGCTGCCACCTGGTATAAAAATGGTGTAACCGCTTCAATCAATTTTTATGATGCACGTGCAGTGAAAGCACAAATTTCCAATTATACGCCGGTAACCGCTGGTGAAATAACTGCTTACCTGCTTATGCCGGGTGTAGCATATGATGCATCAAAAGGCATCGAACAAATTGTTTGTCAGGCTTACCTTGATTTCTATCGCCAGCCTTCAGAGGCCTGGGCATGGTGGAAAAGAACTGGTTTCCCAAACAACACTTCAGTGCTTGCTTGGTCGCCATTGTCAAACAATGGCACAATCGCACCGCTTACCCGCCGCGCTTCTTTGCAACTCGCCAATACGGGCGATGCAAATTATGTTAATCAGAAAGCTGCATTTGACGCAATGGCTGCTGACCCTGATTTTGGTACCAGCCCCGCAGATGCGTTCGGTCGCGTATGGTGGGATAAAAAATAGTTTTCATAACTAATCGTTAACTCCGGGCTATTTTTGGCCCGGAGTTTTTATTTTTATCTACCTTAAACAAAAGCTACAGCGGCGTGATGAAAGGGGCGAAAGTGTATATATTTTTCCTGTTTTTTGTAACAGCTGGTACTTGCCTCCGGGCGCAAACTGTGAATGATTCTGTTTTTAGTAAGACGGTTGTTCAGCGTTTCCGCCTAACGGATGCTGCCCGGGATAAAGCCGGCGTAATTGAAACCCTTTCTCCGGCAGAAACCCTGCTATTGTTTGTATTTCTTTCACCAGATTGCCCTATCTGTAAGAATTATACGCCGGTACTAAATGCTTTGGAAGCAGCCTACCAACAGCGTGTAAAAATGATAGGAATCATACCGGGTACTACCTACAATGCTTCCACTATCCGTGCGTTTGCGCAAAAATATAAAGTTCGCTATACTTTAATGATCGATAAGAAAAGGGAACTGACCAAATACCTGCACGCTACCATAACGCCGGAAGTTATCCTCTTGAACAGTAAGTATGAATTGTTATACAAAGGCGCTGTAGATAACCGTTATAAAGACCTGGGTGTTCAAAGTGCCAAAGCAACTGTCCCATATCTCGAAGATGCTATAGCAAATTATTTTGGACGCAGCAACATTGCCGTAAAACGTACAAAAGCAACCGGTTGCCGTATTAATGATTTTTGAAATGAAATTATTTACCAGCATATTAATCATTTGCCTTGTGTTGCCTCATATCCTTTTTGGGCAGGATATTACGTATTACAAAGACATTGCACCATTGCTGGAAACCAAATGCAACAGTTGCCATAAAGTGGGCGATTCCGGTCCCTTTCCTTTGCTCACCTATGAAGACGTTGCTAAACGCGCATCTTTTATCAAAGAAGTTACACAGCGCCGCTACATGCCGCCATGGAAAGCAGACAATCACTATGTGTTGTTTGCCAATGATCGATCGTTAACGACCAGTGAAATTGCGATGATTGGGAAATGGGTAGATAATAAAATGCCCAAAGGCAAACAGCCTGTGTCAACCGCAGTTCAAAAAAACAGCGCACCGTCTACCATTTATGGCCGCAAGCCAGACCTGGTACTGAAAGTCAGTGATACCTTCCACGTTACCGGAGATGGATTGGAACGCTACCTGGTATATAAAATTCCTTTTGAATTAAAGGATTCAGCAAATGTGGAAGCCGTGGAGTTTTACAGCAATAACAAACAGCTGATTCACCATGCCAATTATGCCGTTCATTCGGTGCCAGATGAAACAATAGATATCAAAAAGACGCTTCCTTTTATCAACCTTACCGAAGATGACCGGCGTAAGTTTGATCAATACCGGCCGTACCAGAAAATAATGACATATTATGGTGGATGGATTCCGGGCGCCGGTTATGAATCCTATCCAAAAGAATTTGGCTGGGTAATGCCCAAACGTGGCGTTATATTATTAACGATTCACTATGCACCTTCCGGAAGTGATGAAGCAAGTATTTCCGGCATTAACTTGTTTTTTACTAAAACGCCTATTTCCCGCAAAGTAAAAGTGATCAGTTTTGGATCAGGTGGTATCGGCGAGCGCCAGATAGATCCACCGTTTTTCATGCCTGCGAATACCGAAAAAAAATTTGTGCTGGAAGTTACCAACCCCAATGAAGATCAATCAATTTTGTACGTCTGGCCACACATGCACCTCATCGGTAAAGATTTTAAAGCGTATGTTACCAGCGCAGCAGGGGATACAACTAAACTTGTATACATACCCCGGTGGGATTTTCGCTGGCAGGAAATTTACCGGTTTAGACAACTGGTCAAAGTTACCAGGGGCTCCGTTATACACATGGAATGTACTTATGATAATACGGCGGAAAATCCTTTCAACCCAAATTCGCCGCCCAAAGCCATCTTTTCCCGGGGAGATATGAAAACCACTGATGAAATGATGACCCTGATGATGATATTTCTTCCCTATAAAGAGGGCGATGAGCAATTAAAACTGGTCAACTGAAAAACCTTTCCTTCATTGGTTTTTTATATCAATAGCGGCAGGTATTAATTCATTTAAGCTAACGCATACCATAATGAGCGTTTACAATACAAAACAATTCGTTGCCGTGCTTTCTCTCTCCCTGCTATTGCTGACGACAATTGCACAAAAACAGGCTGAGAAACCACTATTCACTTTGCTGAATGCCAAACAAACGGGCGTGTCTTTTTTGAATTTCATAAAGGAAAATGACTCGCTGAATGTAATGCAATATGAATATCTCTATAACGGGGCGGGTGTGGGCGTAGCCGATTTTAATGCTGATGGCCTGCCGGATATTTTTTTTTCCGGTAACACAAGTTCAAATAAACTATATATCAGCAAAGGTAATTTTCAATTTACAGACGTTACCCCCCAGGCAGGCGTTGCAGGTAATGGCACCTGGAGCACTGGCGTAAGTCTTGCCGATGTTAACGGAGACGGACTGACCGATATCTATGTTTGTCATTCCGGCAAATACACAGATCCCCAGAAATTAAGCAACGAACTGTTCATCAACCAGGGCTTGCAAAACGGCATTCCTGTTTTTAAAAACATGGCTGCAGCTTACGGGCTGGATGCACCGGGAACGCAATCGACCCAGGCCGCTTTTTTTGATTACGACGGAGACGGCGACCTGGATATGTTTTTATTGAATCATTCCAACCATACCTACAATCCTTTTTTGAATACCCGGAAGGTGCGCGCTACACCAAATTTTAATTTTGGCAACCTGCTGTTCAGGAACGATCGAGATGCAACCGGTAAAATGCATTTCACAAATGTTACGTTACAGGCAGGCATTATCAACAACGCCCTGAATTTTGGTTTAAGCGTTACCATCAGTGATATCAATAAGGATGGATGGCCGGATATTTATACTACCAGCGACTATACGGAAAGGGATTGCTACTATGTCAATAACCAGCACGGGGGTTTTACCGAATCGCTGGATAAATCATTTGCCCATATTTCCAAGTATTCAATGGGTGCCGATATTGCGGATTATAACAACGATGGCCGGCCGGATGTGTTTACGCTTGACATGCTGCCGGAAGACAACCATCGCCAGAAATTATTGAAAGGGCCGGATGAATACGATCAGTACCACCTGTTGCTTGACAGTGGCTATTACCACCAGCAGATGCGAAATATGCTTCAACTGAACCAGGGCACCGACGAAAAAGGAAATACGCGGTTTAGCGAAATAGGGCAACTTGCCGGTATCTCCAATACCGATTGGAGCTGGTCGGGACTGTTTGCAGATTTTGACAATGACGGATGGAAAGATCTTTTCATCAGCAATGGCTACCTGCGCGATTACACCGATATGGATTTTCTAAAGTATACCGTAGCGGACGCAAGATTTGATGCAGTTAAAAAAGGCAACTATAATTTTAAGACCTATGATCTGGTGCGCAAAATGCCTTCCAATAAATTGACCAATTATTTGTTCCGGAACAATCACCAGGAGGGTTTTGCCAATACCTCCCGGGAGTGGGGACTGGTCAATCCTTCTATTTCCAATGCAGCGGCATACGCAGACTTTGACAATGACGGCGACCTGGACCTGGTCATCTGCAACAACAATGAACCCGCCATGCTTTACCGCAACAACCAGAATGAACTGTTGCACAATCATTACATAAAAATCCGTTTGCACGGAGAAGGCGTGAACACAAAAGCGTATGGGGCTAAAGTACAGCTGACCACCAATGATGGCATGCAGCAATACCAGGAACTGTACCCCGTTCGCGGATACCAGTCCACCACCACACAGGAGCTATTATTCGGCTTTGCAGCACAGCAAACGATTAAAGAAATTAAAATCACCTGGCCCGATAGTAAACAAAGTTTGTTGCAACACGTGCAGCCAGACCAGGTATTAGAGGTAAACCAGAAAGATGCGGCAAAGGGTGATGCGGTCCCGCTGGCTCCGTTAACCATGTTCAGTGATGTCACCAAAATGGTGGGTTTATCTTTTACGCACAAGGAAAATGATTTCATCGATTTTAAAGATGAAGTTTTGTTACCGTATCAGTTGTCGAGGCAAGGCCCCGCACTCGCTAAAGCAGATGTAAATGGCGATGGACTGGATGACGTTTATCTAGGCGGCGGAATGGGACAAAGCGGTGTTTTATTCATCCAGACAAACGATAATAAATGGTTGCCTGCAGGCCAGCAACCATGGATAGTGGATTCCATGAGCGAAGAAGTGAACGCATTGTTTTTTGATGCAGATGGTGATGGGGACCAGGATCTATATACGGTTAGCGGCGGCAATGAATATACAGATCAGTCGCCCGAATATGCCGATCATTTGTACACCAATGATGGCAAAGGTAATTTTGTAAAAAACGGCACCGCATTGCCGTCCATGTTAAGTAGTAAACAGGCGGTTGCTGCAGCCGATTTTGACAATGATGGTGATCTGGATTTATTTGTAGGCGGCCGTGGTATGCCGGGTTCTTTTCCTTTGCCTTCCAAAAGTTATTTGCTCCGCAATGATTCTAAAAATGGCAAGATTATTTTTACAGATGTTACCGATGAACTTGCCCCATCATTGCGGCAACCCGGGATGGTGACAACCGCTGTCTGGTGCGATTTAAATAAGGATCATTTTCCTGAATTGCTGGTTGCGGGCGACTGGATGCCGGTCCTGCTGCTTCAGAATAATAAAGGCAAGTTGGAAGACATTTCCAAAACAGCCGGCCTTGCTGATACCTATGGAATGTGGTCTGCTATAACGGCCGCAGATGTAGACGGTGATGGCGATACAGATTTCATATTGGGCAATTGCGGATGGAACAATCAATTCAAAGCAACAAAAACAGCACCGCTTACGCTTTATGCCGCAGACTTTGATGACAATGGCACCATCGATCCCATCGTCTGTTATTATGTCCAGGGTAAAAGTTATCCCATGGCATCAAGAGACGAGTTGCTCGATCAGCTGGTGTCGCTGCGAAAAAAATATGTGAAATACGCAGACTATGCAGATGCTACGGTGCAGGATATTTTTCCCAAAGAAAAATTAGCGCAGGCCCTGCTACTGCATTGCGATGAACTGGCATCCGGAATTTTATACAATGACGGCAACAGCAAATTTTCCTTTAAACCTTTGCCACTGGCAGCGCAATTTTCTAGGGTAAATGGAATTGTGACCGATGATTTTAACGACGATGGCATACCGGATATATTTGTAGCGGGCAATTTTTTTCCTTACCGCGTACAACTGGGCCGGAGTGATGCAAGTTTTGGCGTACTCTTGCAGGGAAAGGGGCATGGTAATTATGAAGCTGCTGATGTTGCCGCGAGTGGATGTTTCGCCGATGGGGATGTTAGGGGCGTAGTGGAAGTAAAAAATAAATCGGGCTCACGGCTGCTTGTTGTAGCAAAAAATGATGCTGCGGTACAGGTATTAAAAGTAAACGGCAAATGAAAAAGGCAATCATTATACTCTCCTTGTCTGTTTGTTGCGGCAGCGCTGGCGCGCAACAAAAAACATGGAACGATGATGCGGCACCTTTACACCGGGCGGAAAAAGCGCTGACCGATGTAATGGTGCACGACGTGTTCTCTCCCAACCTGGCCAGCCGTGTTTATGCTTACGCAAACATGGCCGCTTACGAAATACTGGCCATGCAGGCGACAGGTTATCGTTCCCTGCATGGCCAGGTAAAATCTTTTCCATCCATGCCAGCGGCTTCGGGTAAAATTGTTCCGTCGCTCTCAGCAGTGTATGCGTTTTTGCTGGTAGGAAAGAAACTGGTTTTCTCCGAGCCTGTTTTAGAAGATTCGATTCGCCAGGTGCTGACCTGGTATCGCGGCCGGAAAATAAGTCCTGCAGTACACGCGGCTTCACTTGTCTACGGAAAATTGGTGGCGGACAGCATGATTGCGTGGCTGGGGACCGACCATTACAAAGAGACACGGCGTATGCGGCGGTACAATATCTTGAAACAAGAAGGAAAATGGATTCCCACACCGCCGGGGTATATGGCGGCAATAGAACCATACTGGAATAAAATACGCCCGTTTACGCTGGATTCGGCCAACCAGTTTCAGCCGGCTTTGCCAACTTCCTTCAGCAAGGAAAAAACCAGTTCGTTTTATAGGGAAGCCAATGTAGTGTACGAAGCCGGTGTAAAAATGACACCGGAGCAGCGAAACATTGCCAATTTCTGGGATTGCAACCCTTTTTTCCTGAACACACAGGGCCATTTAAATTTTGCTGGTAAGAAAATCTCGCCGTCCGGGCACTGGATTTCAATCGTAGGCATTGCTTGCCGCAAATCCAGGAAAACGATGGTTGAAGCTGCGGCCACCTATACACTTACATCCATCGCCCTGTTCGACGGTTTTATCACTTGTTGGGACGAAAAGTACCGGAGTAACCTCATCAGGCCGGAGACGTATATCAATGCACACATTGATGAAACCTGGAGGCCCTTGCTTCAAACGCCTCCATTTCCGGAGTATACGAGTGGCCACAGCGTAATATCTACGGCTGCAGCGGTGGTGCTGACCAACATATTGGGACCAGATTTTTCTTTTGACGATAATTCTGAAGTGGATTATGGACTGCCGGTGGTTCGCTTTAATTCTTTTTGGGCTGCTGCGAACCAAGCGGCTATTTCACGGTTATATGGTGGTATACATTACATGCCCGCTATTGAAAACGGGCAATGGCAGGGAAAAAAAATAGGGGAATTGGTGTTGAGCCGTATCCAGCTTAAAACCAGACCTTGAATTTAACATTTTTTTAATCTTTTTGGTAATGGCGCGCGGGAAAGAAATTGGTTTACAGTGCTTTTGTAAGGATGTTTTACGTACATTTGCAATCCATTTGTACAAAAGCAGTTAGCGCGGTATCTAAATCAATGGCCATTTCTATACGTATTTTTGATGTAATAAACTGAGAACTAACAAGTTCATCGGTATATTTTTGTCTATAGGCGAATCATAATATTTGAACAATTTAAAACCGGTTTTAAATAATATGTCTTCTACAAAATTGCAAAGCAGGATCAACTTTGGTAAGATTAAAAACTTAGCAGACGCTCCTGACTTACTGGAAGTTCAGATTCAATCTTTTAAAGAGTATTT
>JBDSEV010000080.1:0-20797 GCA_039919885.1 Chitinophagaceae bacterium | reverse complement strand
GCAAGAAATATTGACGGACTGTTTACAAATGGATTGTCTGCTGAAGACTGGACCAACGGTACACAACACGCAGTAACTGTCCTCAATGATGCCGTGATTGACAAAGCACTGCACCGGGCCCCAAAACCCGTATACGATGCTTTCCACGTAAAACTGGCTGACCAGCTGAAAAAAAGGAGAGACGATTTAATAAGGGTTATGCCACGCTACTATAAATTCCTAAACAAGGATATTGATATTACGTTTTCCGATAAAAATGAACTTGTAAATATCACTGATACCCTGAACGGAAAATTGAATGTGGCAGTGTTTAAGATTTCGAAAAGCAATGATACAGACAAGCTGATTTACAACCGCGTAATCGATCCTGCGATTACGAACGAGTTGCATTTGTATATGTTTGGCGGAGAAGACAGGATACGCATTGCTAATAATAGTTCACCGGTAAAAATCAGGATAATTGGCGACGGCGTGTCAAAAAAAGAATACCAGTTTTCAGGTAAAAATAAATACCTGAGAAAAATACATATTTACGAAGGCGATACTACTGCCCAGGTGCAAGGTGAAACCGGCCCGGTTCACATGCATTTGTCAGGTGCGGCCAGCAACAGTGCGCTGCAGCTCACAGACAGGTACAATAAAACGATTCCGCTGTTAACGGCGGGATTCAATGTGGATGACGGAATCATTCTGGGGCTTGGCGTAAAATGGATAAGACAAGGCTTCAGGAAAACACCATTTGCCAGCACACAACAGTTTATTCTTGCGCATTCTTTTTCTACCGATGCCTTTCGGATTACCTACAAAGGAGAATGGCTGGATGTGATCGGCAAGACCGATTTTACTTTAAGCCTGAATGCTTATGCGCCGGATAACACGCAGAATTTTTATGGCCGCGGAAATGCATCTGAATTTGACAAGACCGGCAATTTCAAACGGTATTACCGCGCCAGGTTCGATTTGTACCAGGTGAACCCTGCATTGAGATGGCGAAATGAAACCGGCAGCAGCCTTTCTATCGGTCCATCTTTACAGTATTATCACATGGACCCCAATGACAACGCTGGCCGATTTATCACCAATACTTCGCTACTGCATTCGTACGACAGCGCTACCATTGCAAAGGATAAGACTCATGCAGGTTTGGTAGTGTTTTATGCACATGATACGCGCAATAACCTGATACTACCTACTGCCGGCACTTTTATCCAACTAAAATGGCAGGGTTACACAGGCCTGAACAATTATGCAAAATCATACATGCAGGTAACCGGGCATCTGGCTTTCTACAAGAACCTCGACAGGAAATCTAATTTTGTCATTGCAAACCGCATCGGCGGTGGCATAACGGCAGGCAAGGCAGCTTTTTACCAGTCGTTATTTCTTGGCGGACAAGACAACTTGCAGGGATTTCGCCAATATCGTTTTGCCGGGGAGCACATGTTGTACAACAATTTTGAGGCGCGCATCAAACTTGCCAGCCTTCCGTCATATGTGTTGCCTGGTCAGCTGGGCCTGGTAGCTTTTTACGACGTAGGAAAAGTATGGCAAAAAGGATACAATGATAAAGTCTGGCACCAGGGAGTGGGCGGGGGCCTGTATTTCGCGCCTGCGCAACTCGTAGTTTTGCAACTCGTAGCTGGCAATTCAGGCGAGGGCTGGTATCCATACTTTACAATGGGTTTCAGGTTTTAAGTTTACATTATTCAAGTGAAGGTTATGAAGAATGGTATTTTACTGGTGAATAAGTCGGCAACCAGCGAAAATTCAGTTGAATCGGTGGTATCATTCAAAAAATTCACCGATTTCCTTGAAGAGAAGGTGAGCAGTGAAACATCTATACGCACTCATTTTTTTCGTTTTGTGCTGGATAAAATAAACGCCTATCCAGAATTGGCAGCAGGCATACCCGCCGCTGCTGTTGCAAAATACGAACAGGTATTGGAACTGGTGTCCAGCATCGTTTTCCCGCTGATAGAAGATGAGGAGCAAGTATTATTTGGACTCACCAGCGGTATTTCCCCTGAAGCATTTTATGCAAGCAATGCATTTCATCGTTTGTTTGAATCGCGTCCGGAAGAGGAAAACAATGTCGGCACCTGGCTGGCAAAAGAAAGCAATGATGAGCTGCACCAGCAGATGCAATACGACCTGATTTTGCAAAAAGTTTATGGTTTTGCTTTGCCGCAGAAAAAGGAAATGGTTCGCAGCTTTTTTAATGAGCAAACCGGACTCTACCAATATTTCCGCGTTAATATAGACACCCGGTTTGTTGAGGTTAAATTAAAAGCAAAGAACGGGGAAAACGAAATTACAGATAACAGGATTGCCGCTTGTTTTGAATGCAGCAACGGTTTTGCCGAATTAGAAAAATTGGTTCCGCTAAAGGATTTTACTTCCACCGGTTTTTCCATCGTTACGCTAACAGATATTACCGAACAACAATCTATTGAACAGCTGAGCCGGGCAATTGTCGGTATAAATAAACCAGATAGCACCGGCGATTTTATCCATATTACACGCTTGTTGCAGACCCTGCTTGGTAACAGCCATTATAAGTTTGGGATAATGCCATTTTTTACAGTCAACAACAGGGCCGCACTGTTGTATGAAAACTTTCCCTACAGTATCCTGGTTAAAGCATCCTGGGATGCAGGCATTCCTAAACCTGTTTTTACAAAGTATATCAACCATTACATCAAAGACCCGGATATAATTATTTATAGCCAAGCCGATGAAACCAGTGAGTTACCAAAACCGCTGCAGGAAGCGTTGAAAAAAGCCGGTTATCAGCATTACCGAATTGCACCGGTTTATTTTAATGATGTCCTGGTGGGGATTATTGAAACGGCCACAACAGAAGAGGGTGTGCTGCTGACCGATGTGCAGTTTGCAAAATTAAAACCGGCCATTTATTATATAGGTCAGTTGCTGAAACAGGTGATAGATATATTCAACGTTGCGATAGATACCATTGTTAAAGACAAGTTCACGGTTATACAGCCATCGGTACAATGGAAGTTTAACGAAGTGGCATGGCACTATTACCGGAGCAACGATATAGAACATAAAAACAACGCGCTGGAAAAAATATCCTTTAAAAACGTATATCCGCTCTATGGTGCAGTAGACTTCCGCAACTCAACGGTTGAGCGTAACAAAGCACTACGGGAGGATCTGCAATTGCAGCTCGCATTGGTAATGGAACTTTTACCAGCGTTGGGTAACAATGGCTCAGGCGATGTGGCTGCGGTGGAAACCGCCAGTAGTAAATGGCTGGAAAAAATGACTGACTATGTGTCGGTGGAGGAAGAACTGCAGATTAATGAATTCCTGTTCACAAAAGTAAATCCACTGCTGGCCACTTTTACCGGCCTGGAAGAACCGTTTGCGGAAAAAATAGCGGCATATTTTAACGCTATTGATGAACAAACAGGCGCCATCTACAATAAAAGATGGCAACTGGAGAATTCTATCCGTACCCTGAATAAGAGTATTAGTAAATATTTCGATTCGTTTAAAGAAGAACTGCAGCAGTACTATCCCTGTTATTTTGAAAAATTACGCACAGACGGCACTGAATACGACATTTATATTGGGCAGTCCATAGCCCCTAAAATTCCTTTTTCGCTAACCGATGTAGAAAAACTGCGGCTATGGCAGGTGGAATCAATGACAAATATCGCCCGCATAACCAATGCTTTAATCCCCAGGCTTGAATACCCGCTGCAGACTACGCAGTTGATCTTTGTGAATGCACGCACCATTGATATTAGTTTCAGGAATGATGAGCGGCGGTTTGATGTAGAAGGAGCCTACAACATTCGTTACCATATTATAAAAAAACGCATTGATAAAGTAAACATATTTAATAGCACAGAAAGGCTAACGCAACCGGGTAAGATTGCCATTGTCTATTTCAATGAGAAAGATGCAGAAGAATACATGGGATATATAAAACAACTGCAGCAGAAACAATTGCTGCTGGACGATCTTGAGCACCTGCAACTGGAAGAACTGCAGGGCGTAGCGGGCTTAAAAGCACTGCGGGTAGGCGTTAGACTTGACTAAACACCTTTGTTCAGTAACGGAAGTTATTAGCCGATCATTTAACGTTGGGACTGGCCGTTATTCCTTCATTAGTGGAGGTTAATAAAATCTTGCCTATATTTATATTTTAACTGCATTGCAACGAACGATTACTAATAACAAAGCTATATGAAAGACAACTCCTTCAACCGGCGTCAATTTATAAGTAACAGCGCCAAAACTGCGGCTGGGCTGGCTTTTATACCGCTGCTGTCAAATAAAGCTGCTGCAGGTACAATAGAAACGAAAGCAATAGCAACCCCAGGATATTCAGGCCCGCCGCGCATTAAGTTTGCCGTTATTGGCATCAACCATGCACACATTAACTCGCAGATAGACGCGGTGCTTCGTGGTGGCGGTGAATTCATTTCTTTTTATGCAAAAGAACCTGAACTGGCTGCGCCGTTTGCAAAAAAATACCCGCAGGCAAAACAAGCAGGCAGTGAAAAAGAAATCCTGGAAGACAATAGTATACAGCTGGTATTAAGTTCTATTATTCCAGACGAACGGGCGCCGCTTGGCATTCGCGTAATGCAGCACGGAAAAGATTACATGTCTGATAAACCTGGCATCATAACATTGGAACAACTGGCCGCTGTAAAGAAAGTGCAACGGGAAACAAAACGGATTTATTCCATTATGTACAGTGAGCGCTTTGAAAACCGGGCCACTGAAAAAGCGGGGGAATTGGCAAAAGCAGGCGCCATCGGCAAAGTTGTCCAGACCATTGGACTTGGTGCGCACCGCATGAGCACAGCGAGCCGGCCCGCATGGTTCTTTGACCGCAAACGTTTTGGTGGTATCATTACGGATATCGGCTCTCACCAGTTCGACCAATATTTATTTTTTACGGGATCCACCAGGGCCGAAGTGGTGGCTTCGCAAATTGGCAATGTAAATCATTCGCAGTATCCGCTGTTTGAAGATTTTGGTGATGTAATGCTGAACGGAAACGGCGGAGCCGGCTACCTCCGTGTAGACTGGTTCACCCCGGATGGATTAAATTCCTGGGGGGATGGCCGCCTAACCGTGCTTGGCACAGAAGGATATATGGAAATTCGAAAAAACATTGATATTGCCGGGCGGGCGGGCGGCAACCACCTTTTCCTGGTAAACCAAAAAGCCACGACGTATATTGACTGCAACGACCAGGTATTGCCATACGGACAGCGCCTGGTGGATGACATCATAAACAGAACAGAAACGGCCATGACACAGGAACACTGTTTCCTCGCTACTGAGCTGGCCTTAAAAGCGCAAAAAAATGCGAAGCGCATTGGCTAACGCATCATTTGGGCATTATAAAACGCATCGTGATCAAACGGTTATGCGTTGGTGAAAGCGGTAGTCAACGGTACTGTTCACCGCTGCTTTCCAGGCCAGTCCCATAGCAGCAAGTCTTTGCTCCATGCAATACCGATGGATGCATTTTTATCGAAATCACCTTGCTCTTCTGTTAGTGGCCCGGAGCCGTGAAAGAACATCAGGTACCTGCCAGCATTTTTTTCTTTGGTAAGATTGATAACGGCGCCCGCACTAATACGACCGCTTGCCCACGGCCAGTTTTGCTGACCGAGCGTTATGAGCCCGCTGGTATCCCGCCAATTTTTCAGATCGGGAGAATGCCGGATGGCGATACCGTTTTTAGGGGAATGAAATAATATATACTCATTATTTTCTACCAATACACAGGCGTTTTCTCCCGATGCCGTATAACCGAAAAATTGCCAGTCGCGCAGGTTGTAGCTGTAAGACATACTTACCCCATTCTGTTTATAAAAACACCACCATTTGCCTTTTTCGTCTTTGTCTTCCAGTAAATAAGGATCTATCATTCTACCCATTTTTGCAGCCGGCACACCCGCTCCTTTTACCAGCATCAGTTCCGGCGCAGACCAGTCCGTTAAATTGCTGCTCCGCATAAGATACAACCGTGCATCACCAGTACCAAACCTTGGCATTTGGCTGGCAGTATAATCTGGCCGGGGATAGGTTTGCAGGCACATGAACCATTCATTTTTATAACGAATGATATTTCCCGGACTCGAAAAGTCCAGCGACTGATCCCGGGCTGTTAAAATTTTTATTGGCTGCCAGTTGCTGCAGTCTTTTGAATAGCTCATGGCGGTATAAGAATATACACGACCATTTGCTTCTGTTTTTACAAGTGTAAAATATAAATAAAGTACGCCTTTATAATAGTAAACCGCGGGATCGCGATAGGCAGTAACGGAATCACCCTTAAAAACAACAGGATTACTAAGTGCCCGGAGCCATTTACCCTGTGCAGCGGCAGGTTGTGTGAACATCATCATTGACACCATTAATAAACACACTGTCTTTCGGTATACGGAAGTCATGAATGAATTTTTAATGTTCGTGGTTTACAATCCCGATTTGATCGGTTCTTTGGCATATACCACCTGGCTCGCTACCGTTCCCCTTACATTTACTTTTATTACAGTGGCAATAGGATCTATTGCGGTGGCAGGCAGGCTGATTACCGTGCCGTCTTTGGTTCTATTTGTTTTCACAGCCGCTCCACCCGCCAGCATCGTAGCACTAATGACATGGTTTTGCAGACCGGGTATTATTAATTTTCTATCGGCGGGCCAGTCGAACACTGAAAAATACAAAATGGTATTTTTTTCAATCTCCTTTTTAGTGCAACGGCCCCAGGTAAATAAACCGAATGGACTCGCTTTGGTACCATATACCGCTTCGCCATTGGTTTTCATCCACACACCGATTCCTTTTAACAGGTCTATGCTCTGTTGCGGAAAACTGCCGTCCGCTTTTGGACCAACGTTTAATAAATAATTACCGCCCTTTGATGCAATGTCTACCAGGTTACGCACCAGTGTTTCGGTGCTCTTCCAGTTGTTGGCATAAGATTTATATCCCCAGGTTTCATTCATCGTCATGCACGTTTCCCAGTCCTTGCCATCCAGTTCGCTCATGTTGGGGATACGTTGTTCGGGTGTTTTATAATCGCCGGGGTAGTTGGGACGTTTCAAGCGGTCATTGGAAATCACCTGCGGGTGTGCCTTCAGTATCGCATCCAGTTTTGCAGCATATGCGTCCGTCATTCCCGTAGGTGTATCCCACCAGATAATTGCAACGTCTCCGTAATTGTTGAGTAATTCTTTTACCTGTGGTATCGCTACGCTGTCAATATACTGTTCCATGGTTCTGGTGGTTTGTGCAGGGTCCCAGTGGCCTTCGTGTTCTTTTGTATACGCATCTATTATGGCAGAATCGGGATTGGCCCATGCGCGCCCCGCAAGTCGCCGGGCAACGGCACCACCGGGGTTGTTCCAGTCCTGCGCCTGCGAATAATAGAACCCCAGTTTTATGCCCTGGCGCCGGCATGCATCTGCCAACGGTGTAAGCAGGTCTTTTTTGAAAGGGGTGGCATCCACCACATTCCAGCTATTTGCTTTGGAATCAAACAATGCAAATCCGTCGTGGTGCTTGGCGGTAATTACAATATATTTCATGCCCGCGTCTTTTGCAGCTTTTACCCAGGCTTCCGGATCGTATAACACAGGGTTGAACTGCTGCGCGAACTGCCGGTACTCCGCCACCGGAATTTTTCCATCATTCATAATCCATTCTCCGATATGATCTATTTTATTGCCGCGGAAAGTACCAGCCGGGATGGCATATATCCCCCAATGAATGAACATGCCAAACCTTGCCTCGCGCCACCATTCCATGCGCTGATCATTAGCGCCACTACCCTGGCCGAAAATGGATTGACTTACAGAAAACACAAAAAACAGCAGGACAATATATTTTTTCATACAGCAATTTTTTTACGGCTTTGTGCGCCGGTTAGCAAGACGATATAAGGTTTTAAAGTTAGGGATTGCTATGCTTGAAACATCAGGAGGCATACCCTGAATCCATGGGAAACTTATTGCCGCAGCCAGATCAGTGGATGCCGCACCGGTAGGTTCCTGATGACTTCTGCAGACTGCGGGGCATGATCCAGGTGCTGCCATGCATTAAACCATTCAGGGTTATTGAAAGCGTTTGCGCCGAACAATAAAAAAGGCTGCGCCACAGGCCATTCATTCCAATACATAACGTCGGGCTTAAGCGGCCAGCTTTTCTTGTTTTGCACAAATGGATATAAAAAAGCTAATCCCCTTTCCATTGTTCGGCCATCCGGGGTGCGGTACGTCCACAGGTTGTCTGCCCGGGTAGACAATGCCTGGCAGATGGTGGCCATGGCGTCGAGGTTAAAGATAGCATACCCATAAGGTTTTGTTCTTTTCATTTCCAGCGGGAAGCTGCCGTCTGCTGCCATTTGATTGGGAAGCAAGTTATTCTTGAAGCGGTCCCTGCAAAATTCCAGCATTGCTGCATTACCGGTAAACCGTGCAAACACGGCCGCCTGCATCACCCAGCAGGTTCCGTGGTTATTAACGGCATTCATTTCGTCTATACCGTACCGGTGGCTGCTAAGCCATTGAAGAAAATTGTTAAACCATGTTTTTGTACCCTGGAGAATGTTCGGGTCCATTGCTTTTGATTGCTGCATTACCAGCATGGCCTGCGCGGTTTCCATTAGTTGGATGCCATCAATCACCCCAATACTACGGCCTGTAAAACGTCCCTTGATGGCCTGCGCATACAATAAATGCGGGTGCATCAGCGTAGCGGTATCAATAAACCAGGCTTTATAATGGGTAAGCGCATGGGCAATATATTTCTTATTACCAGTTAGCAGATAGGCCGATGCCAGCGCCCCGGCGATGCGGCTAAAGCGGGTCATGACCGATCGGTGTGCCGTAAAATTATCCGGGTTGGTCATTCCATCCCGCTGCAAATAAGGGCTATCAGGACTGACCGGGTTGGGCCACCAGTAATCGCCTTCGCTAAAAAAATCATGCGCACCGCCGCTACTGCGTGGCGACGACGCCGCTATAACAGTGATGGGTAACTGACGCATTGCCCAGGCAGCTTCTGCCATCACCTGTTTCCGCAAGGTCTTTTCTACCCTTGTGGTAAACATCTGGTTTTGCTGCGCGTTGACCGGGTGCGCAATCGTTATCAGTACAACATGAAAAAAAAACAGCAGGGTTTTCAAAAAATACCGTTTTAAAGATCATAAAATAATCAGCCAGAACAATCGGCTTCGCTGTTACTAAAACGAATACGTCGCTTGCCCGCAAACATTACAATGATATATTTTTTTTTACATGCATGCAGCTATTTAATTGTTGTTGTTACTCAAACGTTGTAGTAAATAAATCACTCGTTTATGAAAACGATTCCAGCTTTTTTTACCAAGTTTGAGTAGGTTTTACAAAATAAAAACTGATTGCTATGCTAGAAATGCTCCAATTGCGGGTACAACACCTGCTTTATAAGCCCTTATTGTTCCTTTTTTTTCTTACTATTTCCACTATTGGCCAGGCTCAGCTGAAAACGATTTCAGGCATTGTCACAGACACTGCAGGTAGTCCTTTACAGGGTGTTACCGTAACCGTTTTAAAATCCAAAGCAGGCACCAGTACAGATGCCCAGGGTCGTTTTACCATCAGCGCGGCTACCGGCGCCACCATGGTATTTTCTTCAACCAACAGTGAAACCGTGACGGTGGTTGTGGGCACCGGAAACGACTACAACGTTAAACTGGTGCAGCGGATTAGTTCACTGAATGATGTGGTGGTGATTGGATATGGCCGCCAGAAAAAAGTAAACCTGGTTGGTTCCGTGGGTACTGTGAATGTGGATGAAAAAATAACGGGCCGCGCGCTACCGAATATTTCTGCTGGTCTTTCCGGACTCGTACCGGGCTTAGCTGCTACACAGTCTACCGGCATGGCGGGCAGGAATGGTGCCGCACTACTTATCCGCGGTCTTGGTACGCCCAACAATAGCTCTCCACTGATTGTGGTGGATGGCATCCCGGATGTGGACATAAACCGGGTGAATGTAAACGACATTGAAACAGTTTCAGTTTTGAAAGACGCCACTTCAGCGTCGGTGTATGGTTCAAGGGGTGCCAATGGCGTTATTCTTATAACTACACGCACTGGTAAAGGAATGAAAAAAACGTTGTTTAACGTAACCAGCAATACGGCCCTGGAAAAACCAACAAAAGGTATCAGCTTCCTGGCTAACTACCCGCTGGCGCTAACCACAGAGCAACGCCGGGCTGCTACCAATACCCTTCCGGGAAACCAATTGTATAAAAATGGTACCATCGACCAGTGGTTGGCACTGGGCATGATTGATCCATTACGATATCCCAATACTGACTGGTGGGACATCATTATCCGCGATGGCAAGATGCAGAACTATAATGTGTCCGCTACTGGTGGTGGCGACAAATCAAACTTCTTTATTTCAGCGGGGTACAGGAAAGAAAATGGTTTGCAGATTAACAACGACTATGATCAGTACAATGCCCGCTTCAACTTTGACTATAAAGTGAGGGACAATATGAATGTAGGTGTTAAGTTCAGTGGCAACTGGTCGAACTTTACCTATGCATTGGAGGAAGGCTTTACTGACCCGGCTTCTACCAATACGGCAGGCTTTGATATGCAGTATGCCATTGCAGGTATTACCCCGTACGATCCTCCTACCAACCTCTATGGCGGCGTAATGGCGTATGGTGAAGATCCGCAGGCGTACAACCCCTACCAGCTTTACATCAACTCCCCCAACAAACAAACCAGGCAGGAAGCCAATGGTTCTGCGTACTGGGACTGGACGCCAATAAAAGGCCTCACCGCAACGCTCGATTACAACCTGATTTATTACAACCAGTTTAATTTAAACGCGCCCACGCCGGCACAGGCGTTCAACTTCCAGACAAATACCTTTGGCAGCAGGGTATATTTCGGACCGAATGCAGCCGTATCAAACACCAATTTAAACGGCTATAAAACATTGATGAATGCGCGTTTGAATTACCATACCAATTTTGGAAAGAACCATGACTTGTCTGCGTTGTTTGTATACAGCGAAGAATACTGGAACGACCGCTCCCTGTCAGCGTCAAGAAATGACCGCTATTCTTCAGCACTTTCAGAAATTAATGGCGCACTGTCAAACATTATTTCCAATGCCGGTAGTTCCAGTGCAGAAGGATTGCAATCATATATAGGTCGTGTAAACTATACCGCCTTTAACAGGTATTTGCTGGAAGGTAATTTCCGCGTGGATGGTTCCTCCAAATTTGTTCCAGGGCAGCGGTTTGGATTTTTTCCATCGGTTGCAGTGGGATGGCGTTTTACCGAGGAGCCCTTCCTGAAACCTATCCTGGGAGATGTTTTGAGCAATGGCAAGTTCCGCGTTTCTTATGGCGGACTGGGTAATAACAGCGGTGTTGGCCGGTATGAGCAACAAACAACGCTTAGCCCGAACAACTATATGATCAACAACACACAGGCAGTTGGCCTCGTGAACAGCAAATTGGTTAACCTGGATTTGTCGTGGGAATCTACCAAGGTGCTGAACGTTGGTTTAGAATTGGGTTTTCTCAACAATAAACTGACCGTAGAAGCGGATTATTATGATCGGTTAACGAAAGATATTATCCTGGGTTCGCAGTTATCGAACCTGCTGACTGGTGCATTCAGTGCGCCAAATACCAATATCGGCAGCATGCGTAACCGCGGTGTAGAATTAACGCTGAACTGGAGAGACAAAGTGGGACAATTTAGTTATGGTGTAAGCGTAAATGGTTCGTACAACAAAACAAAACTGGAAAGCTGGAGCCAATTATTAACCCGCGGCGCCACCTACTCTGGCAACACCGTATTTTTAAATATGCCGTATAACTATGTATACACCTATCTTGACAATGGTATTGCACAAACCTGGGATGATATTTATAAAAATACACCGCAGGGTGCACAGCCCGGAGACATTGTGCGCCGCGACCTGAATGGCGATGGCCGCATCGATGGTAACGACCAGACAGCCATGCAGGCTTCGCGTGACAGGCCAACGACCAGCTATACCCTGAATGCCTATGCCTCTTACAAAGGCTTTGATATTGGCATGTTGTGGACGGGTACCGCCGGCCGTAAAGACTTCTGGCTAAACGCTTTCAACAATACCAACTTTGGTACCTCACGGTTTGCAGTAACCGAAGAACTGGTAAACAATCCATGGACGGTAGCCAACCGCAATGGCATCTGGCCACGAATTGGCGGCAGTGGTAACAATACCGCGCAAACCAGTTTCTGGCTGGATAACATGAGCTACCTGCGCTTGAAAAACGTTCAGCTTGGGTATACATTTCCAAAACCAATTTTCAAATTATTGGGTGTAAGCAATTTCCGCATAGCGGGAACGGTTGAAAATTTACTAACCCTTACTTCTTTCCGCGGTCTTGACCCCGAGAAAGCAGGCAACAACAACAACATATACCCGATAGTAAGATCTTATTCACTCGCTGTACAACTCGGCTTCTAAACTTGCTAAACATGAAAAAGACAACACCTATTTCAACATTCTTTAAAATAGCGGCACTCGCATTTTTCGCGGTACTGCCTACTTCCTGCAGGAAGGGATTGCTTGACCAGCTACCTACCACTGACCCATCTCCGGCTACTTTCTGGTTAACAGAAACAGATGCCACCGCCGGACTTAACGGTTTGTATGCGGCCACCAGGCCCTGCTTCGACCGCGATTATTATATGGATGGCCAGGCAGAATATTTCAGGTGCCGCGGCACAAGCGCTACTTCTGGTAACCTGCGTTTGGGAGACGCGTACCTAAACGGAAACTATAATCCAACCGGCTACGGCGCTTCTTTTGACAATATGTACAAGTACTTGTATGGTGCTGTAGACCGTGCCAACTATGTAATAGAAAACGTAACCGCCATGCAGGCAAAAGGTGGCGCCTTTGCTACTTCGTCCACTTTACAGATAATACAGGGTGAGGCCCGTTTACTCCGCGGCCTGGCTTATTTCAAACTGATCTCCATGTGGGGTGATGTTCCTTACTATACCTTCTCTCCTACTACCAACACGCAGGTGGCATCGCTCGCAAGAATCCCAATTGGGCAGGTAAAAGATTCCATCCTTGCCGATTATAATTATGCTTTTGCTGCATTGCCGCTAAAAGCCACTGCATTTGGCAGGGCCTCTAAACCAGCGGCAGTGGCATTGCGTGGTAAATTACAATTGTATTGGGCATCCTGGAATAAATATGGCTGGCCAGAACTGGAAGGTTTCACGCCCAGTGGTGCTGAAGCTACTGCCGCGTTTACGGCTGCTGCTGCCGATTTTAAATCTGTAATTAACGATTATGGTTTAACACTGTATTTAAATGGTGACCCAGGACAGATTGACGCGCTCGGTAAAAACGATATTCTTCCCAATTACTACACGCTATTTACGCCAAAAGCGAACGGCAACCCGGAAATGCTGATGGTGTTTACACATGGCGGCACCGGCACCTCGCAGGGAGAAGAACTGATGCGCGATTTCTCCGGCCGATCACACGAAGGTTCACAGTGCTGGGTTAGCCCGCGATACGAATTAGCAGATAAATACCAGTCGACCATTACCGGTGATTTTGTAACGCCGCTGGTACCAATGAATCCAACGGTTCCTGCAACCGGCAACGTGGCCAGAACTTCGCCCAATTCTGCGGTTAATCCAAATAGCTACGCAAACCGCGACTATCGTATGAAGTCCACCATTCAGTGGGATTACGAATTAAGCGTAGGTATGGCATCCCTTGCATCAACCGGCAACGTCCCTTTTATATATCAAACCTGGGCCGCAAACGTTAATATCGGCGGTACAAATTATATTACTTACAACACAGACGGCTGTAATTCAGGATATGTATTCCGCAAATTTCTGCGCAACTACGCGGGCCAGGGACGGTCAGACGGAGATTTTGCATGGCCGGTTGTACGCCTTGCAGATGTTTACCTGATGTATGCAGAAGCTACCAATGAAGTAAGCGGACCACAAGCCGATGCCATCAGCTGGGTAAATGCAGTAAGACGCCGTGGCAACCTCCCCGCGCTGTCTGCAAGCAAAACAACCGACAAACAAACTTTTTTTAATGCGATAGAGCAGGAAAGAATTGTTGAACTGGTAGGTGAAGGACAACGTTCTTTTGACCTGCGCCGCTGGAGAGCAATTGAAAGAGTTTGGGGAGCACCAGGCAGTGCTGGTGTTTGGAGAATAGATACCTGGGGCGCTAACCAGACAAGGTATTTTCAGAACACAGCTGACCTTGAGTACAAACAGGATTATATTTTCCGCATTCCTCCGGGAGAACGCGACCGTAATCCGAACCTTACACAAAATATTCCCTGGAGATAATGCTGCTATCGGAAACGTTTAATATAATAACTAATAAAATGAAAAAAAATATAACCATCTCCCTGGCAGTTTTGCTCGCTGCAATTACCTGGATCTCATGCAAAAAGGACAACCCTGTTGATGAAGACGGATTGCTGGTTACTACCAGGAAAGAATGCTATGTAAGTAATTTTGAATTGCTCGGTACTGATTATGTAACAGTTCGGGTAGGCGCTGCCGTTATAGATACCACGGCCCAAACGGTAAAAGTGACGGTAGCATTTGGTACTGATTTAAAAAACCTGTACCCCCAGTTTAGCCTGGCGCAGGATTGCAAACTCAATCCCAAGATTACCGGAAGAACAGATTTGTCTGATTTAGCCAATCCAAAAAAATGGACGGTTATTTCCGGTGACCGCCAGATTCAAAAACCTTATACCGTTCTAATAACTGTACAACCCCGGTAACGATTGCTCACTTAAAAAATCAGTACAATGCAACTTAACTTAAATTATAAAAAGTATTCTTTCCTTATTGCTGCGGGAATACTCTTGCTGTCGGCCTGTAAAAAAGATGAATACGCACTGCCCACCGCAGCAGATGGTTTACAAAACCAGGCCATCAAAAGAACCCTCGGACCAAATATTGTGGGCCAAACCATTGAGTTTGCCTATGCCATGGCCATTAAACCCGGTCAGGGTAAACTGGTTACCTGTATTGCTGAAGCTTCCATTGCCGGCGCACCTGGCACTTTTATGGACAACCGATCATTCTTTACAAAATCCAATGGGGCCGATTCAGGCGTAGTAGTGGCCAGTACTGGTGTTACCAACGCTGCCACAACTACCATTACGTATAACAAGGACACTTCTGCGGCTACTATGCGTTATTATTACGTGATACCAGAAGCAGCCCGCAACCAGTCCGTATCAATAAAGTTTACTGCTACCAGCAGCAATGGCCAAACCGTAACTACTAATATGGGACCGTACACCATTGCCAAAATGGACATGGTACGCAACATCGCTGTCACCAATGGCAACATGGCTTATATCTCAATAGCTGACACCATTGTGTACAATGCGGCCAATGCAGCTGCCAATGCAGCTAAAATTGATTTGGTATACCTGTACCGAAATCTGACAACCAGTACTTTCGGACATGCACTTGTATCGCCCGGGGCTGACACTGCTTACCTGCCGGGCATTACGTTGCCCGCGGGTGTTAACAGGATTACCAAAGAACAAAAAGTATTCAACATGCAGGATTACAACCTCGCACGGTTGCAGTATGGCGGCATCTTTGTGGACGATATAGATTTTCAAAAACTGGATCTTACGGGGCAGCCCAATTATGCTATCAACCTGAAAGCGGAAGCCGGCGTGTGGATAGAAACCGCAGATGGTAAGTACAGGGCGTATATCTATATTAATTCTGTAAATGCCAACGGATCTGCTGTTATCAGTATGAAACGATACGCGTTGTAAGGTGCAGGACCTTAGGTATAAAGAATAAGTTGCGGGTTAGGCATATTTAGTTTCTCTTTTTATATAACCGTTTTTTACAGGTATTTATTAGTATGTAATCACATGTTAGTAAATACCTTTTTTTGTAACTTTTACAAACAGGAAAGCTACTTTGAAACTTTTTCGTATACTTTCACTACCGGCGATATTAATTATTGTGCTGTGTCCGCCGCCGGCAGCGCAGGCGTTTATTCACCCGGGTATTGATCAGCAGGCAAAAGACTTAATGCTGATGAAAAAGAAAGTGCTCGCCGGTGAACAACCCTGGAAAACAGCGTTCGATAAATTAAAAGCTGCCACGGATACCAGTTTCATTGTAAAAGCACATATGCATGAACAATTATACTGGACAAATAAATTACCGGAACGATTGCTGGGCTAACGATCTCCCTGGATACAAGCGAACGCTGCTGTATTGTTCAAGAATCATTTGGCAACGCGCGGAAATAAATGTCGCCCCCACGGGGCTCTATTGATCAAGGTTAACCAATGCTACCAAAATTTCAGCCCTACGGGCCTTTAACAATTGTCGAACTTTTGCAACCAGTAAAAAAATCATCCCCAGCACTTCAAAAATAAATCTTGGTTAGGGGCGTCTAAAAATTGCCGCATCGCAAGGATTGTTTGGCACCATCGATTTGCAAAAAATATGATATTCCATAGGGGCGACCCTTTGGTAGCAGCAGCAGCAAGTAAGCATCTCTTTCAGCTTCGGCGGAGCGGCATTTTGATAACAACGATTTGCAACCAGCGTCATAGCCCCATCGGGGCGACACTTTGGTAGCAGCAGCAAGTAAGCATCTCTTTCAGCCCCAGCGGGGCGGCATTTTTTTTGGGAATACATTTTCCAATTAATATTCATGAAGCCTGGGCAACCAAATGCAGATAGATACTAAGGTTCCATGGAGAATAAATATTCTTGCCTTGCATAGTACAACCTGCTTACACTACCGGTAAGCTTTAAAAACATTTTTATAGCCATGAACCTTAAGCTGCGCCAGGTATAAGTCGGCAGGAAAAAGATCAGCGGGGTCGATTGTCTCAAACCAATTGCCATCTGCATCTCCAAAAACTGAGGGGCGCGTGGTATGTATGCCCACCTGTACATTATCAGCGGAATGTTTTGCGGGCGTATTGTACTGGTCGCAATATTCCATGTTTGCCTGCCCGTTTATATTCCAGTAAGTTTCGTGAAAGCTCAACCCACGGGGTGTTGTTTTGCCGCCCGATGTATAAATGCGGGTTCCCAGGCCTGCATCAATGTTGGTAAATAAGTTATGCGACTGCGCGTGGTTATGGTGATCAATGCAGATGTCTTTCCCTTTGCCACTGTGAAACACATTGTATACACTGAATTCACTTTCTACCGACAAATCGTGCACAAATTTCACCCTGAATTCAAAATATTGCAGGAGGTTATGCCTCCCATAGATATTCATTGCATGGTGCCCGGCTATGTCTTGCGCACTGCGGTTAGGCCCCGCAGTTATCACCCATTCTTCAACAGTAATATGGTGGGCACTTCGCTCAATCCATACCGCAATATCGGCACCAATAAAATCAATGTTCCGCACCCCCCATTGTGCGCCTTATTGGAAAACCCGATTGCATTATAAGCACGTTCATGAAAATTATGGCCGGCATACAGGCTGTCCGGAAAACGAATGGACAGGTTTTCAATACCAATATCCGCTATATCTCCATCAAACAACAGCAGGGCGCCACTCCAGGACCAGGTTGTTTGATTTTTATTTTGCACATTATAATCCGGATACAATTCTTCAATGCCTTTATTAATTAAAATAGTGGTCTTGTCTTTACCCGCTCCCCGAATGGCTATACCGGACTTACTGATGTGCAGGGTATCGGTCAGTACATATACCCCCGCGGGAATAATAAGCGCAGTATTTTTTTTACAAGCAAGGATGGCTTTTCTAAACGCGGCCGTATTGTCCGTTACGCCGTCGCCTTTTGCACCAAAACGCGTAACATTTACGCCTGCCTTGAAATATGGAATGGCCACCCTTCCATTTTTATATCCGGCGCTGGTAAAGTCGGGTATACTTTTTTTATCCCATTGCTTACCATCTTTGCCCCAGCGTTTGGAATAGGTTTGCGCCATGGCGGAATAACTGAAAAGCAAAACAATTGCGAAGATTACCCCTGCAAGCATGCCAGTATTTTTTATGAATGTATGCGTCATTGCTTTTCTTTTAAATCTTAGGCTGCTGTACCCTGTCAACGGTAACTTATTTTTCCAGTTGTTTACTTTGCTGCAATTACAAAATTCACTTTATCATGCGCCGTGGAACTTATACTTGTAAAATTGATCCGGTAGATGGTATCTCCCCATTTGTCCATTATGCCTTTGTCTTCCATAGCAGTTAACGGAACTTTTTCTACGGAAACGGCAAATTGCTTTGGATTGAACTGAACAACAAAATCCCTGGCCGCAACGCCGTATTTCGGTTTAAAATGAATCAGCAACTCACCAGGCCTGCTAATTTCCGCAGGGTAACAGGTCATCATGTGTTCGGTGAACTTGCCCGCCTCAGCCAGCGCAAAAACATCTGTGACCGCAACGCTTTTTTTCCTGTTCAACCGTATTGAACGCTGCCAGGAATTAATGCCTGCTTTTTCCGGATATGCCCTGGCAATATCCAGCGACAACATACTGTAATTTTTATCTTTTTTATATGCTACATTATTCGCTTTAAAATTACTTCCAGGGAGTTGGGTTGTACCATTAACATCTGGCAGGTTATGGAAGTCGGAACAGTTGTACCAAATATCATAGCGCTTACTGCTAAACGTTTTTGCCGTATAGGTACCGCGCCCCACATCAATAATCACCGGCTGGCCGTCGTAATAAACAATATAACTACCCACATCGTTGTGGTTGTGGCTTTCATCATTGTGCCCGCCTTTGGCCGCTACAAAAAACCCATCGGTACTGCCTTATTTGTCGCGCGCTATCATTACCTGTATGCCCGGCAACCATACGTCTGCGGGCAAGGGAAGCCCCTGTGCCGCCTGCTGGAATTCATCCTGAATAAACAGTTCATAGAGATTCCTGAAATACTGGTGCGTGCCGATCTTACCCACGGGTGGCTTGCGGTAAAAGGCACCAAACTGCATCATAGCGTCATCATGGATGTCTTTACCAAAGCGGTAAATCATACTGGCTGCCATGGTTGGCTGGGGATCCGCATCTGCAAAATCAAGGAAATATTCCTTGCCAATCTGCGCCCTGTAAATAAAACGGCCCATGTTTTTTATCTTCTCATTCCCGTATAAGTATGTAAACGAATTGTTGGTTGCCAGATTAAGCATTGCAATATTATCGTAGAGGGATGCTGCCGCTGCGCCCCAGTATCCCGGTCCTTCGTCACAACCGCCATCTTCCGGATAAGGATTTACAAATTCATCCAGCACGGCAAGTAGCTTTGCCACCATTGCTGCCCGTTTGTCCTGGTCTTTCTCTACCAGCAATGCAGCATTCAACCAATTGGAACATATCCACGGGTTCCAGTTATTCGGCGGTCGACCATTAGCGTTAGCTGTCATCCAGCCATGGGGTTTGTTCATCAGCGGTTCAAAAATTCGCTTGTTCACCTCATAATAAATACGTTTTCTAACCTGTGGAGATACTGCATCCAATTTATCACCCACAAAATAATCCACCCAGGAAAGAAAGGTAGCGGTCTCCGCGCCAAACAATTCAACAAATGGCTGCGAAACATCCATCAACCCGGAATATTCTTTTGATTTCGGAAGGTGTGCAGAAGCACCCCACCAGGACTCTTCACAAATAGACCAGACACCATTGATAATATCATCGATAAACCGGCCCTTGTTTTCGTACACTTCTGCCATTACCAGCGTACCCAGTACTTGTCTTTTCGGAAAGCTGATCGCCTGGAACTGGTTCCTGTCGCCAGTACGCTCTATTAAAAGCGATGTAGTGGCCGGAATAGACGGCCAGCTATAGTGGAGGTATCCTTCCGCTTCTTTGAGGTAACCCTCCATCATCGGTTTGCTGGCTTTAGCCCATCCGGCGCGATCATTTATTTTTGGGAAAGGTGTCCATCGGCTATAGGGAATAACAATTTCCTTTAATTTGTTTTCATCGTACCTGCCGCTCAGCAGGTTGGCCGTTTGTGCAGGCGCCTGCAGGCACACGGCGAGAATGAGTACAACTGATCCGATTTTCTTCATATAGCGTATTTGATGGTGTTGACTTTTATATCTGTAACTTATTATTTAGCCGGCAGTTTTACAACTAGTGGACTTATAAAATCAGCAGTCATGGAATACGGCAGTTCATACACCACTCCCTGTTTGTTAGAAAAATACAAATGCGATGCAGATAATTTATCTGCGTCTCCGTCTGCCCAGAAAGCATAAAAATCAGGATGCGCATTCAGTGGCCTGCGTGCATACGAATGATTGCGTAGGCTATTTTTGGTGAGATCTTTTTTCTTATGCCAGCTTTCGCCCTCATCATCGCTTTCCCAAAGTGCCATTTCTCCGCCGGTACCATATCGTTGGGGACCAGGCTGGGTGGGACCGATTACCTGCCAGTGATTACCTTCTACATACAGCGAGCCCATGTCATAGTTACTGGTTGAATTACAAATTTTACGAACATTCCACTGGTTATTCTTCCAATGCAATACCAGCCATTCGCGCGGATCGCCGGCGGGACCTGGCTGAAAACCTTTGCTGGTTACAATAAGCGCAACAGGGTTCCCTTTTTTATCAAAATTGAGATCGTTGATATAAACTACTTTACCGTCCTGTTCAAAATCTTTTACAAGTGCATCGCTGTGCATGTCGGTCAGCGGGGTCGTCAATACTTTCCCCGTAATGGTTGTCCAGCTT
>JBDSEV010000044.1:0-45328 GCA_039919885.1 Chitinophagaceae bacterium | reverse complement strand
GCTAGCCGGATTGCGGAGCAAAGAAGCGGGTGCAGCGCCGTTGCAGCGATGAGGCCCCGGCGGCCTGAGCCGAACCGCGCAGCAGATTTTCCGCCTTTGTTGGTGTTGAGCGCAGGCCAGCGCCCGGGCCGCACCAACAAAATGCATTGATGGCAGTGCTAAGCGTTAAAAGTAATACGCTGCCGTTGGTGATGCATACGCCACAGGGCCACACACAACACCAACGGCGGCATTGACGAGGGCCTGGCAGCCTCAGCCAATACCCGTATAGGCAATAATGAACGAGATCACAAAACCAATCCAGCACCAGTTCCAATGACACCAGTCGCTGCATAAGGCGCCTCAGCCGGTTCGGTTCCGGCGCTAGCCGGATTGCGGAGCAAAGAAGCGGGTGCAGCGCCGTTGCAGCGATGAGGCCCCGGCGGCCTGAGCCGGATACCCGTACCAGCCACCGAGCCTGGAAAGAAGCCCCAGTACCAACGCCTGCTTCAAATTTGTCATTGGTACTTTTTTTATGGAAAAAAAGTACCGCAAAAAAGCCAGTCGAAATCCCCGCCTGAATGACGAGTCGGGCAGGGAAAACAGCCCGATTTCGACATCGTTCCCTGATTAAGCTTTTGTACTACTGTGACTTCAACTTCACCAATTCTACTGCTTAAGAGCCGACGAAACAATTAATATAAAACAACACTAGTTCCAATGATACCAGTCGATGCATAAGGCGCCTCAGCCGATTCGGTTCCGGCGCTAGCCGGATTGCGAAGCAAAAAAGCGGGTGCAGCGCCGTTGCAGCGATGAGGCCCCGGCGGCCTGAGCCGAACCGCGCAAAAGATAAAAACAAAAAGAAATGCGATAATACATGAACAGGAACTGGTTCCAATAAGACCAGTCGCTGCTACCAACGCGCAATGCACCGGTATCGGCCGATAGTTTTACATTTGTGTGCAATTATGGGACATAAAAAACAGATTCGTTTCGAGGCCATCAAAGGATTTCCCAACGTGTTGCAATACCCGGAAGGCATGCCCGGTAAATGGCATCACTTTTTTAAAAACGAGCATCCTGTTACCCTGGAACTGGCCTGCGGAAAAGGAGAATATACCGTGGCGCTCGCAAAACTTTACCCGGATCAAAATTTTATTGGTATCGATCTTAAAGGCAACCGACTGTACATTGGCGCCAAGCAAAGCCTTGCAGCCGGTTTGGGCAATGCTGCTTTTATGCGCACCCAGATTGATAAAATAACCGACTATTTTTCAAAAGATGAGATTGCCGATATCTGGATCACCTTTCCGGACCCGCAATTGCGTACCTCAAAAGCAAAAAAGCGGTTAACCCACCCAAAGTTTTTACGGCTTTACCAGCAGGTACTGCGAACAAATGGTTTTATACACCTGAAAACAGATTCGCCGGATTTATACAATTTTACCAAACTGGTTATTGACCTGTATAAACTGGAGGTGGCAATTGATTATGACCACCTGTATGAACAGCATTCACTGTCCCCGGAACTGCAGATTAAAACGCATTATGAAGGACTGGATATAGCTCAGAGCAACCGCATTCATTATATAAAGTTCCGGTTGCCCGCCACAGCATTGCCTGATATAGACAAGCAGCTGCAGGAACAAATAAAAACAGATGACGCCAGCATTGAAAGAAGGAATTGATTTTTATTATACGCCCGATGGCTATATGGTATTCACTGAAAAATACCATCTTGATAAGGGTTACTGCTGTGGAAACGGTTGCAGGCACTGCCCTTTTCAGTATGAAAACGTACCGGAGTCACGCAGGACCGAACTGCTGGCAGAGAAACTACGGGGACCGCAATAACTAACCTGAAAAAATAATATTGCTGCTTGATTGCAAAGTGCGGCTCCGACCATTTAAAATCATTTTTAGACTGTAGTATATGCCAAAGAAAACTTCCCGCATACCGGCAAAAAAAAGTAAAACCGCGCCCCTTGTTCAGCAGGAAAAACTCAGGACAGTAAATCCGTCCGGCAAAAAAGAAGCTTCTTTTTTTGAGCTGGTGTATGAAGTAGCGCGCCAGATACCGAAGGGCCGGGTGACTTCGTACGGTGCTATTGCCAACAGCCTGGGCACAAAATTATCCGCGCGGATGGTTGGATGGGCAATGAATGGTGCACACCATACCAAACCAAAGGTACCCGCCCACCGGGTAGTAAACCGCAATGGCATGCTGAGTGGCAAACATCATTTTGGAACGCCCGGTAGAATGGAAGCGTTGTTAAAGAAAGAAGGTGTTAAAGTAGAAAATGATACCGTTGCGGATTTTGAAAAATTATTTTGGGATCCTGCTGCGCAGCTACTGTAGTGTGTCCACTTCTTTATCGGTGAGTTTCAGCTGCATCACTATCTTGATGCGCGAGGGTGCCAGCAATGCAAAATATACCATTAGTACAATCGCCATTGCGGCAAATGCATAATTACCGGCAATCAAAAAACAGCTGATTACAAACAAGCAAGCGCCTTCCAAAATAGCCCATTGAATGATACTTGCGGAATGGTATTGGCTGGCTTTTTCTGCCAGGCTTAAAGGTGTTGACAGCATAGCGGCAATTTTCCCTTTGAAGGATGCAGCAGCGGTATATCCTGCGCCGAAGGCAACCAGCAAGGCCGCGACTTGCAGGATTTTATCGACCGATTTTTCAACCGGTGGCAGGTGCTTTTGTATGACCAGGTAAAAGACAACGCCCAGCACCATGCACTGGCTGGCCATCAAGGCAAGGTGTACCATGCGGAGTCCCTTTAAGTAACCGGGTTGCTGTTGCATTATCAATGGTAATACGGACTGATAAATAAATACACCAGCACGCCGGTAACAGAAACATACAACCAGATAGGCCAGGTAATACGCGCCAGTTTTTTATGCTGTGGAAATTCTGAAATTAAAGCCCGGTACGCAGTGAATAAAACAAAAGGCATAATGATAGCGGCTAAAAAAATATGCGTACTTAAAATAAAAAAATAGACATAGCGGATACTTCCTGTGCCCCCGTATTTGGTATCTCCTGCAAACAGGTGATGACACACATAAGAGATAAGAAAAAGGACGGACAAAAACATGGCTACCAGCATCAGTTGTTTGTGCAGCACCAGCTTTCTTGATTTGATTGCCACCAGCGCTGCGATCAGCAAAAGCGTTACCGTGGTATTAATAATGGCATTGAATTTTGCAAAGATGTGTACATCAAAACCAAGATCTACCTTGAGGTGAACGGCGCCCATGGCCGCCACGGCTGCAAAAATTACAAAACTGAAAATCCATATCAGGGTTTTAGCTTTCTTATCGTTTTTCTGCAATACCGGTTCTAATAAATTAATGCCCATCTTAATGTTTTGGTTTCCTGGTTAATAGCATGAATACGATGACCGCAATAATTACGATAATAAATATCGGCCAGATAGCGGCAACTTCAGTAAACAACAGTGATTTCTTTTTCTTGTCTGTTTCCAGCATCAGCAGCACAATATCGTTGCTGAGTTTTGCGAGTGAGGTATCATCGAGCCCGTTGTAGTAGCCTCTTACCACACGGTTTTTATCCAACAATGTAAACCGGCTGGTGTGCACAAATGAAGAATCAATTATGTCGTCATTGTATTTATCAACTTTCAACTCTTCGAAAGCAAAATCATAAATTGTCTTTTTAGGCCCTGTTAACATCCACCACACGTCGTGATTAACACCATAACGGTCTGCGTATTTTTTTAAAACTGGCACCGAATCGCGCTCGGGGTCTACAGAAAAAGAAAGCAACTGCAGGAAATTGGTGTCCGCGTATTTCATGTTGTCCTGCCGTTTGATGGCATCCTGCAATTTCTTCATGTTGGTGGTAAGCGCCGGGCAGATAGAACCACAATGTGTAAAAAAGAAATCCACCACCAGCACTTTCCCATTTAATTTATCCAATGTTACAGTATCACCCAGCTGATTGATAAGGGAAATGTTTTTTGCCTGGTGCCATACCGTATCCGTTGTTTCTTTTCCGTCTTTGACCTGTGTAATAATAGAATCGTCGTAAAACCTGCGGGGCATAACCACGGCCTCGTCGCCAAAATGTTTTACCAGCACATAGCTTAATACGGGGAGGGCAATAGCGATACAAAGTGCCAACAAAGCTTTCTTACTCACTGTTTGTATTGTTTTAACAAAAAACCATTGCCGGAGGGCAATGGTTGATGAAATGAAAAATATATTCTACATGCACCAACGCAGTTTATTCTTTTGAACCCGGCTCTTTTGCCTCCTGGTGTTCGCCATGCCCTTCCTTCACTTCTACTTTTTGCTGGCTCTGTTCAAGGTGATTGCGATCGTAATTATTACGCAGGTTTTTATAAGAGTTGCCATCCCATAAAAACGCCCCGATAAACCAGAGGAACAACAGTGCGGGTATGGCAATGGTCATGATAAGGTTCCTCAACTCGTGGCCGAGGTGCATAAATTCGGCGATAATAAAGAACGCTTTCGCCAGCGTAAGAATAATAAATATTCCGTTTAAAATATGCTTTACGATATGAATATTAGCACCAAAAGAGCCCTCAAATGAATAATACCCGATAGCCAATACCAGTTCAAAGAGTGTGATGTACAATAATATGCGAAAGGTTTTCCAAATCGCTTTTGTATCAAATGTGTGCGCATCGTCCTGATGTACTTCCGCAGCTGCGTGTATATTTTCCATGATTATTTTTTTAGACGCTAATAGTTACTATAAAAGCTGGTATTTGCCAACCAGGTTAAAACAGGTAAAAACAGGTAAAAACAAATACCCAAACGAGGTCTACAAAGTGCCAGTACAAACCCGCTTTTTCAATCATGAGGTAGTGCCCCCTTCTTTCAAATACACCCTGCCATGTCATGATAAACATAATGATGTTGATTACCACTCCTGAGAAAACGTGAAATCCGTGGAAGCCGGTAATGGTAAAAAAGAAGTTGGTGAAATTGGTAGTTGATTGCGAGCCGTCAATATTCATAAACGGGTTCCTGCCCCACCAGGCGCCTTCGCTGTGTAAATGTGTCCACTCCCAGGCCTGGCAGCTGAGGAATGCAATACCACCAATAATGGTCCAGAACATATACTTCAATACTTTCTTTTTATCGTTTGCATGTCCGGCACCTACCGCCAATACCATGGTTACCGAACTCATAATCAAAATGAATGTCATCAAACTCACAAAGGCCAGGGGAATGGGCATATTACCTTCTACACCGGGGAAGGTGCGGAATACTTCGTTGGGGTCGGGCCAGCTATTACTCGAAAAACGGATAGTGCCATAGGAGATCAGGAATGCACCAAAAGTAAAAGCATCACTCATCAGAAAATACCACATCATTAATTTGCCATACTCTAGATTAAAGGGGCTTTTTCCACCGCTCCACCATTTTCTGTCTGCCGTAATTGTTTGTGACATGTACGTTTTTTAAATAAGTTCGCAAATTTTAAATATCGTTCAGCTGATCAGTTCTTTTTTTGCCACCCTGGACGAAGACGTAAACTTCTTCCGCGCAATTAGCTGGTAGCTCACTACTCAGTACACCTGGTTGCAACCTTTACCTGTTTGATGTCCTTATCAATCCATCACTTACCTACCGCACTACTGTACTACCATAAAGAAAATAAACAGGTACAGCCACAGCAAATCTACAAAGTGCCAATAGGTGGCCGCTACTTCCACTGGTGTTGAGTTATAACTGCGTATCCTGCTGCTCAACGACCTGAAAAACAACACCAGCAGGGTTATAATCCCGCCCAGCACATGCACCGCGTGTATTCCAAATATGATAATAAAAAATACGCCGCCGCCCGATCCTTCTATTTTAACACCCAGTTTATTAAGCTGGGCATATCCCAATACCTGCAATACTACAAAAAGAATACCCAGCCCCGTAGTGGTCGCCACCAGGTTACGGTACTTTCCCATATCGCGGTTTTTAAAAGCACTTACCGCCACCTGCATCAATACACTGCTCAGCAGCATCACACCCGTTGAATACCAGAAAATAACCGGCATACTGAAAGTTATCCATCCCGGCTGCTCACGCTTTACAATATAGGCGCTGGTAAAACCGGCAAACATCATGATAATGCTGCCAATGCCAACCCACAAAGTAAATTTATAGGGGTGAATTTTTTTTCGCTGAGCCCCATCCCCAACGGGCGCATTCTTATAATTCTTCAAAATGCTGTTTGTAACCATGTTAACGCAAAATTTAGCTTACCCAATCATCCTTTGCACCATTTCTATAACACTTCCGGCCTGCATATTTGCAGTGGGTAACTTATCCACCAGCAATGCCAGCAAAACCACCGGCAAATAAATATAACTGCTGAACATTACCCGCCTGGCAGCTTTTAATTCCATCTCTCTGTACAACCGTACGCTTTGCCAGATCATCATTAAATTGGCTATCAGTACAATGATAAAACTGACACAGCCACTCATCCCAAAAACATACGGCAATACGCCAACGGGTATCAACAACAGTGAATATATAATTGACTGTATCGCTGAATATTTTGTTGGGCCTGCTACACTGGGTAGCAATTTAAACCCTGCACCAGAATAGTCTTTATGCGCAATCCAGGCGATGGCCCAGAAATGCGGAAATTGCCAAAAGAACTGTATGGCAAATAAAGCCCAGCCACCTGCGCTTAATGCATCGTTACCTGCGGTCCATCCAATTAAACAAGGTAATGCACCGGGTACCGCACCCACAAGTACAGAAATGGAGTTTACCTTTTTCAATGGCGTGTAGATAAACGAATACAGAAACAAACTGAATGCAGCCAGGCCGGCAGACAGGGGATTAAAGAAATACCAAAGTATAAAAACCCCCAGCGCACCTGTAATAACTGCAAACGCCCATCCCTCCGATGCTCGCATTCTGCCACTGGCCAACGGCCGCTTGGAAGTACGCTTCATTAAGGCATCCGTATCCCTTTCTACTACCTGGTTTATTGCGTTGGCACTGCCTGTAACCAGGAAGCCGCCTGCAAACAGCAGGAGGATCATTTTTGCATTAAACCCTACAATTTTCGGTGCCAGCAAGTAACTAATTACGGCAGAAAATACCACCATAAACGTAAGACTAAACTTTACAAGCATCATATAATCCCGCAGCTTGCTGGCCAATATAAAAGAACTGAAACTATTTGTACTTTCTTTTTGCATTCAATAACCCATGGGTTTTTTGTTACCATCTCACTTGCCTTCAGCACCCATTCTTGTCCAGAACCATTCCGGTGTATTACTATTATCAGTTAACAAAAAGCCTGTATACGCAACTATCTGCGGCAGGTTTACTTTTCTTTCTTTCCTCCTGCTGCAACAGCCACTCAAAAATTTAGTGATTGCTCTCGTTTTCCCCTACCTGCTCGGTTTGCGGGATAAACTCTCTTCCGTCTTTACCATAATCATACGCCCAACGGTGCACTTCCGGAATCTCGCCGGGCCAGTTTCCGTGACCAGGACGAATCGGTGTTGTCCATTCAAGCGTATTGGCACCCCATGGATTTTGCGTGGTAACCCTTCTTCCTTTGAAAATGGAATAAAAGAAATTAAAAATAAATAGGATTTGCACAGCAAACACTATCATAGCCACGATAGAAATGAAACGGTTCAGTCCCCCAAACTGGTTAAAACTTACCCAGCTGCTGTAATCAAGGTAGCGGCGGGGCAAACCAGCCAAACCTTCATAGTGCATCGGCCAGAAAATCAGGTAAGCGCCAATTAAGGTTACCCAGAAATGGATATAGGACATCGTATTATTCAGGTAGCGGCCGTACATTTTCGGGAACCAGTGATAAATACCGGCAAACATGCCGAAGAATCCGGCCACGCCCATTACAATATGAAAATGCGCAATTACAAAATAGGTATCGTGCAGGTGAATATCGAGCGCTGAATTTCCCAGCCATATACCTGTTAAACCACCGGATATAAACAAGCTCACAAAACCAATAGAAAATAACATGCCGGGTGTAAACCGTATGTTACCCCGCCACAGGGTGGTAAGCCAGTTAAATACCTTGATGGCACTGGGCACCGCAATTAGCAAAGTAAGCAACACAAATACCGAACCCAGGAACGGGTTTAGTCCGGTTACAAACATATGGTGCGCCCATACGAGGAAGGCGAGGACAGCAATCGCAAACAGTGAACCCACCATGGCCATGTATCCAAATATCGGCTTGCGTGCATTTACGCTCATTACTTCAGATACCATACCCATTGCCGGCAAGATAATAATATACACTTCCGGGTGACCGAGGAACCAGAATAAATGCTGGTAAAGAATTGCGCTTCCACCTTCGTTTGGCAAGGCTTCGCCTGAAGCAAGATAAATGTCAGACAGGTAAAAACTGGTACCGCCGTGACGATCAAACAATAACAGGATAAAACCGCTTAACAATACCGGAAATGATAATACGCCCAGTACAGCCGTAAAGAAAAGCGCCCAAATTGTAAGCGGAATTCTTGTCATGCTCATACCCTTGGTACGCATGTTCAGAATAGTGGAAATATAATTTAAGCCTCCCAGTAGTGATGATACAACGAACATTGCCATACTCACCAACCATAGATCTACCCCAGCTTTAGAACCTTCAGACGCTCCACCCAATGCGCTCAATGGCGGGTACGAAGTCCATCCGCCGCTGGCAGGGCCGGTTTGTACAAAAAGGGAGGACAGCATGATAACGCTGGCCAGCCAGAAAAACCAATAAGAAAGCATATTCAGCATTGGCGATGCCATATCCCTGGCGCCTATCTGCAATGGAATTAAAAAATTAGCGAAAGTACCGCTCAAACCAGCTGTTAATACAAAGAATACCAATACGGTACCGTGCATGGTTACCAGCGCGTAATAAAATTCAGGCTGAATTTTACCCCCTTTGGCCCAATGGCCGAGAATGTCTTCCAGCCAGGGAAAAGTCTGGTCGGGATAACCCAGTTGTAAGCGGAACAATACAGACATTAAACCACCCAGGAACGCCCAGATAATACCGGTAATCAAAAACTGCTTTGCAATCATTTTATGATCCTGGCTGAACACGTATTTGGTGATAAAAGTCTCCTTGTGGTGGTGCACATGGTGTTCATCATGATGTGCATCGTGTGAAGTATTTATCTCGGGTCCGTGTGTTATAGCTTCATTGCTCATATCAAAAATTCATTTATCGTATAACTTAATCGCGCTTATTTTTTATAAATGAGTCTTTCCGGTTCATCAGCACCTGTTGCAATGAACGGAAAGCTTGTTTTATTTTTTTACCGCAACTGCATCCGGCCCTGCATTCATTACTGCTGCAGTTTTTGCAGTAGAATCTGTTGCAGGTTTGTCCGTTTTCTCTTTGTCAAGCACAGCAGTTTGGTATTTCGGCTTTTGCGTCAGCAACCATACATCAAACTCCGCCTGCGTTACTACTTCTATCTGGCCCTTCATGGTGTAATGACTCTTACCGCACATCTGGTCGCAGGAAATCTCATATACAAAATCAGGATTGTTGGTCTTCACCTTCATTTCCCTGGTGGTATAAAGTGGGGTGAACCACATGGTGGTAGGCGTACCGGGTACCGCATCCATTTTCATCCTGAAATGTACCAGGCCCACATCATGTATTACGTCGCGCGACCCAATGATTAATTTAACAGGCTTACCGGCCACCAGCACCATTTTGTCTGTTACAATATCGTCTTGTGCAGCCTTATCCGTTTTAAGATTCAGTGCCGGCACATCTTCCCATATCAGGCCGAGTGAGTTATCATCTTTATCGCTGATGTTTTTATAATACTTTCTACCAAACACATTGTCTTTGCCGGGATAACGCATAATCCAGTTAAATTGCTTTCCCGTTATTTCTACCACCATTGAATCTTTTGGCGGATCGCCTGTTATTTTAAACCAGTAGAACAACCCATAACCCACCAATACGGTTAAGAAGATTGCCGGTACCACGGTCCAGATTAACTCGAGTGTATTATTATGCGGCAGATAGTACACTTTTCTTTTTTCTGAATGCTGGTATTTAAAAGCAAACCAAAACAACAGTATCTGTGTAAGTACAAAAACTGCCCCTGTAATATAGATGGTCAGGTAAAGCATTTTGTCGATCTTCTGCCCATGGTCTGAGGCCGCTTCGCCGAGAATTTTTCCCCTAAAAAGTTCATTGCACCAGTAAACACCGATGAGGCCACCTACCAGGAAAACAATCATCAAAAATGCATTGATACGGTTATTCTGCTCAAGCGTTTTCTTTTCTCCTTTGAGAATACCCACATACTCACTTGCCTTTGCTATCTGGAAAGTAATGAGAAAGCCCAGTAACAAAATAGCCAATATAAAAATGGTTGTTAGAGACATAACCGCTGAATGATTTTATACAAAGTTTTAAAATAATTATCCGGGCCGATGTTTTTGTTTAAGCTTTTGCGCCGATTCTTTTTTTGAAAAAGAACGAGGTTCTGATAATAAAATTAACTATGTATGATGAATAATACTTTCCTTAAAGAACGGATGGTTCTTTGCCACTAACGGCGCTTTTGTTAACGCCCTTGCCGTCGCAAACATAATCAACCCTACAAACCCTGCCGCAACGCCAAAATCAAAAAAGTTAAGATTGGCATGCGTCTGGCCGTTGGCATCTTTGGTGAGCGCTGGAAACACCATCTGGTAAAAATCGAGCCAGTGACCAAAGATTATCAAAGCTGCCATGAACGTCATGGTAGTATAATTTCTTTTTGATCCCCTGCGCATCAGTATTAATATCGGGCAAAGGAAATTGATGATAAGGTTCAGGAAGAAAAGACCTCTAAAACCGTTTCCGTGTTCATGGTTACCAATCCTGTCCATAAAATAAATGGTCTCTTCCGGTTGGTTACTGTACCAAATGAGCATGTATTGGCTGAACCAGAGATAGGTCCAGAATATTGAAAACGCAAACATAAATTTACCGATATCGTGCAGGTGTTCTTCGTTCACCAGTTCCAGGTAACCTTTGTTCTTAAGATAGATAACGAAGATGGCGATGAGCGACAACCCGGCTACAAATGTGCTGGCAAAAGTGTACCAGCTATACATGGTGGAATACCAATGTGCATCAATACTCATCAGCCACAACCACGGAACAGTGGAAGCCACTGTTAGTGCAAACCAAACCAGGAACAAAGCTGCCCAAACCGTATTTTTAAAAATGTATCTTTTACCACTTTCGACATCGGGCAAAGGATTTTCATCCAGCTCGCGGGAAAGACTTCTCATTTTATAGCCCAGTACAATCCAGAGGGCAATACTTAAGATGGTCCAGATTACAAAAAAGTTAGCATTCAGGAAAGCACTTTTGCCGTTCAGTATTTTATCATTTCCTGGTGTAAGCCAATGGTAAACATGGTGCTGGTGACCGAAAATGAGTGACAACAGAACAATCAGCGCAATTACGCCCAATGGTATTACCGCCACGGAAATTGCTTCTGTTACCCGGCGAAAAGCCATTTGGAAAGCACCCATGCCCAGGGTAGTAGCGCATATAAAAAACATGGCAGCATTACAGATCAGCAAAAAATAAACACTGTTTTGTAACATGGTACCCCAAAATCTTGCCTGGTGTTCTTCATCGCCGGTACCATACACAAAATAACCAACCAACACAGACACAACGCCGATACCCATCAGCGCCATTGACCATGTTTTGTACCGCGAAGGAATCTCAAAATGTTCTTTAAATGACGACATTCTCAATAAGTTTATAATCGTTCAATCTTAATATACAATCAATTATTTTTTAGCCGCTGCCGAATCCATTTTTGCAGGGGCAGCCGCTCCTGCGGGAGCACTACCCGTTGCGGGTGCACCTGCACCTGCGGCCGGTGCCGCGGTCTGCTTGCCCTTGATATAACTTATAATCATCCAGCGCTGCCGGGGCGATACCTGAGAAGCATAACTGCCCATCAGGTTCTTGCCGTACGTAACTGAATGAAACATGGTGCCTTCTGCCATGGCCACGTACTTGGCGTCGCTTCCACTCAGGTTGGCAGGTTTTGCCGGATAAGGGCCTGAACCATCTTTATAAAGAGGTCCGTTGCCATCCAATTTCTGACCGTGACAAACACCGCAATTCACCAGGTAAAGCCTTTCTGCTTCTATCTTCTGCGCGGTATCCATTGCCGGTAACGGATTTTTCAGGCTAGCTGAAGTATTGTAGGTGCCGGTTGTGTCTTTTAGAATTTCATAATGTATCAGTACCCCTTCTTCGCGTTTTACGGTACCCTGTACCGGGCTGGCATTGTAGAAAATATTTGAGTCGTTCAGCCTGCTATGATCCGAATAGGTTTCAACTGCTACGCTGTATGCCATATCCGGCATGTATACCCGGCTTGGCTTACGCTGTACATCGCTGCAACTTTGTGCCAGTATGATACCCGCTGTTACAATTGCTATGATAGATAATTTCTTCATCTGTGTTGAAATAAAAAGTCTTTTCAAATTTTGTGCTTATACGTTTGCTTCTCTTACTTCAAAAGGCAGACTGTCGCGGTCATACCTGCCCAGCCACCAGCCGGTTTCTGCTTCCTGTACATTTGTCTCCACTGCGCCCATTTTCTGCAGATTGGCCAGTACTTCTGCTTCATTTGTTTTAGCAGTTGTTTCAATGACCATTACAAATAAATCGTCCGTAGCACGGAGGTGAAAATGATGTTTTTTAACAAACGGTGCCAGCTGGCACAGGTAGCAAAAAGTAAGTACCATGCCCACTGCGGAAAACAATACGGTCAACTCAAACATAATGGGTATCCAGGCCGGTAAGGCAAAATGCGGTTTACCACCAATATTTAAAGGCCAGTCTTTTGTAAACACCCAGCTGATAAACGATAAAGCAGTTGCCGTCCCTGTTATGGCATAAATGAATCCTGCGGTATGCAAACTGGTATCGCGCAAACCCATCATTTTATCCAGCCCGTGAATTGGAAATGGCGTATAGACGTCATAGATCTTGTAGCCGGTTTTGCGCACGTTTTTCACAGCAGAAAACAACGTTGCTTCTTCATCAAAACAGCCAACAATAAATTTTTTTGCACTCATATTTTTTAAGCTTTGAGCCGGCAGCTTTGCGCTGCGAGCCTGTAACTATTCAACATTAAATATTATATCCCCGGTTGTACACTGCCCAACCTATACCCCATGATCATGCGCATGCTCGTGTGCAAATTCTTCCACCGGTTCTTTTTCTATTCCTGCCATGTTGTTCTTATAGCTCTCTCCATTTTTCTTCAGGATATGTTTGATTTCCGCCAGCGCAATTACCGGAAAAAATTTCGAGAAAAGGAAATAGCAGGTAAAGAACAAACCAAACGTACCCAGGTAGAAGCCTACCTCATAAATACTGGGCGAATAATACGTGCTCCAGCTGCTGGGCAGGTAATCGCGGTAAATGGAGGTAACGATGATTACAAAACGTTCAAACCACATACCTACATTCACCAGGATGCTCATGAAGAATGTAAACAACAGGTTGCGACGCAATTTTTTGAACCAGAAAAACTGGGGCGATAGTACGTTGCAACCCATCATGATATAATAGCTCCAGGCATACGGTGTCGTTAAATCCCAGCGGTTTCTGAAGGCCGCTGCTTCGTAAGGGTTTTGTCCGTACCAGCTGATAAACAATTCGGTGATATACGCCACACCCACAATAGAACCCGTGAGCACAATTACCTTATTCATTACTTCAATGTGCTCAAGCGTAATATAATCTTCCAGCTTTAATACTTTTCTTGTGATAAGTAGCAATGTTTGCACCATAGCAAACCCGGAGAATACCGCCCCAGCCACAAAGTAAGGCGGGAAAATGGTGGTATGCCAGCCCGGAACAATGGAAGTGGCAAAGTCAAAAGATACAATCGTATGCACAGAAAGCACCAGTGGGGTACTTAAGCCCGCCAGTACCAGCGATAAACTTTCATGGCGCTGCCAATGCTTGGTAGATCCAGTCCATCCAAAACTCAATACCCCGTACATCATTTTTCTCCACTTCAGTTTTGCGCGGTCGCGAACGGTTGCCAGGTCGGGCAACAAGCCTGCGTACCAGAACAGCAGGGAAACAGTAAAATAAGTTGATATTGCAAATACATCCCAAAGGAGGGGGGAGTTGAAGTTTACCCATACAGGACCACGGGTGTTTGGATAAGGCATTACAAAAAACGCCATCCATACCCGTCCCATGTGCCAGATTGGAAACTGGCCGGCGCACATTACGGCAAAAATGGTCATCGCCTCTGCAGCACGGTTAACCCCTGTTCTCCAGCCCTGGCGAAACAATAACAAAATGGCTGAAATCAAAGTACCGGCATGACCTATACCCACCCACCAAACGAAGTTGGTAATATCCCATCCCCAGCCAATGGTTTTGCCCAGGTTCCACTGTCCTACGCCATACATTACTTCCATGGTAACGGAAAAGATACCAAAACACAACAAGGCGACAGAAATGATGAAACCAATGTACCACAAACGGGTTGGGTTCATTTCAATAGGCCTGATGATATCTTCTGTTACCTGGTGATAAGTTTTTGCACCTGTCACCAATGGTTCGCGCACCTGAGATTCGTATCTGAGTAATGACATATTTAGTTAGCTTTTAGCTATTAGCCGGCAGCCTTTAGCCTTTAACGATTTCGTACAAGAACTATTTTTCCTATCTATCTTTCTAATCTTAAGCGTGTTCCTTCGCTGCCTTCTTTTCAGTACCATGCCCTTCTTCTGTTCCGTGTTCTTCATGCGCTTCTTTAACTCCAGTTAACATATCGCTGTTGCGGATTTTAGCGAGGTAGTTAACATTTGGCAACACGTGCAATTGCTCCAGCGCATAAAATAAACGACCCTGGTTTTCGCGGCGTACGGTACTTATCTGGCTATCCTTGTTGTTTACATTGCCAAATACAATAGAGTCTGCAGCGCAAGCCTGCTGGCACGCCGTTTTTGCATCTTTATCGGTAAGTGTACGGTTCTCTTTTTTAGCTTTCAGTTTGCCTTCCTGCAGGCGCTGCACGCAGAAAGAACATTTTTCAATTACACCACGGCTTCTTACGGTAACATCCGGGTTCAGTACCATGCGGGTAAGATCATCGTTCATCATGTGAACCGAATCGTCCAGGTGACCCACCAGTTGCTGGTCCTGGTTATGGGGGAAGCTATCTGCGCCGGTATAATCGGCCCAGTTAAAACGCCGAACTTTATAAGGACAGTTGTTGGCGCAATACCTTGTACCAATGCAACGGTTGTAGGTCATTTGGTTCAAACCCTCGCTGCTGTGGTTGGTAGCTGCTACCGGGCAAACGTTTTCGCACGGTGCATTATCGCAGTGCTGGCAAAGCATGGGTTGAAAAATCGTCTGGATACTGTCAGGGTCTGCAGGGTTACCGCTAAAGTAACGGTCAATACGCAACCAGGCCATATCATGAAAACGCAACACCTCACTCTTACCCACAACCGCTACATTGTTTTCCGCTGTACAGGCTACCACGCAGGCACCGCAACCAAAACAGCTGTTTAAATCGATGCTCATGCCCCATTTAATACCAGGCTTATCATAGTAAGGATAAGGGGATCCTTCTTTACTAAAATTTTCCAGTCCGCCCCATGGTTTCAGTTCCTTGTCTCTTTCTTGCAGAATCTCCGTAGGATTTTTCTTAAAATCTTCCAGCTTCATTTCTTTTACCACTTCCACACGGCCTTCGTAAGAGCTGTGCGTTTGACCCTGTGCTACTTTGTATTTTTCGCCGGCTACCAACTCAATGGCAACGTCCGACACGTTCATGTCTCCGCCCAGCGCAAACTGGTAAACATTTTTGCCCGCACCTACCGTGGCGCGACCGGATTTCACATTTCTGCCGTAACCAACAGCAATGGCAATGGTATTGGTTTCAACACCAGGGATAATCAGCGCAGGAAGCAATACTTCCCTGCTGCCTACCTTTACTTTCACTACGGGTTTATCGGGATTCACTTCAAATGTGTCTGATTGCCGGCGATCGGCGATATCCACCCCAAGCAATTCTTTTCCCAGCGCCGGTGACATGATAACGTAGTTGTCCCAGGTAGCTCTTGTTACGGGGTCAGGAGTTTCCAGCAACCAGGGATTATTTGCCTGGCGGCCGTCTCCCAAAACTGGTTTTTGGTACAATACCAGTTCATATTTTCCACCTTTTTTAATGCTGCTGATAGAACCGACCGCTTCCGCTACTTTATCGGCGGCCAGTGATACTGCGGTTACAGCTGCTGCGGTTTCGGGTTGCAGCACACCATTCATCATGGCGTTGTTATAACCATCTTCCCCGCCCAGCGTAGTAACCCAATAGTCTTTGAAATAATCGTGGTAACCCAATGGATTGCCAGACCATTTCAGGAGGGTGTCCTGTAGCTGGCGTGTTTTAAATAATGGATTGATGGTAGGCTGCATCATGCTGATGTGGCCGGGTTTGATTTCGGTATCGCCCCAGCTTTCCAGGTAATGATGCGCAGGTAAAATATATTTAACCAGTTCAGTGGTTTCATCCATTCTTTCATTGAATGAAACCACGGTTTTTACTTTCTTAAGGGCTGCTTTAAATTTGTCGGCATCGAAATAATCGTAGGCGGGGTTAACATCATAGATAAGGAGGCTGCTTACCCTGCCGCCATCCATGTCTGCTACCAGGGTGGCCATCTCACTGTCCAGCCCCTGTTTGTTCAGTAGTGGTAACGACCAGTTTACGGTACTGCCATTTGCACCGGTAGCATCGTTGATGGCGTTTACAATTACCTGGATATTTTTATTGTTGCTGCTGCTTATAACCAGGCCGCTGCCTTTGTTATCCAGCAAATCTTTAGCAACTTTTACAATTCCTTTTTTTACTTTATCGCTTACCCCGCTTACTTCTTTACCGGTTACGGCGTTTAACAAAGCAGCAGCTACGGCACCGGATTCAGATGGCTTGTGGGTGAAGCGTTCGTCTGCATTGGCACCAGTCATGCTCAAAACGCTTTCAAACTGGTAATGCTTGCTCATTGATATATTCTTCTCATCAATCTTCCGAAGCTTTGCATATCCCCGCTGAAACTCTACGGGGTTAAGCCAGCTGCCAAGGAAATCGGCACCCAGGCTCACGATTACTTTTGCTTTATCAAACTGGTAAGAAGGAATGACTCTTTTGCCGAAGCTGGCGATATTGGCATCCAGTAGTGCGCTGTAAGAAATACCATCGTATTGAACGTGGCGGCTACCGGGATATTTGCCTATAAATTCTGCAATAATTTTTAGTGTGGTGCGCGAGGTGATGGTGGGCGTGAGCAATACCACGGCGGTACCGCCAATGGCACCGGCTATCATCTTGTCGAAGGCTTCCAGTGAACTTACTTCTTTGCCATCTGCCATTGGGTAGCGCAAACGGGCAGTATCATACAAGTCAAGCACAGAAGCCTGCACACGGGCAGAAGTTCCGCCGCCGGTAAGGGCAGACAATTCATTTCCTTCAATTTTAATGGGCCGGCCGTCTCTTACTTTGGCAACTATAGGAACTACATCGCTGCCGGAAACATAGGTGCTCGCATAATAATCAGAGACACCCGGTACCAGGTCCTGGGGTTTATTTACGTAAGGAATAACTTTCTTAAGGGGCACTTCGCAACCAGCGGCAATGGCGGCAGCGGCCGTGCTAAATCCAACATATTTCAGAAAATCCCTGCGGGGAGTTTTGGCATCGGACAGGGCCTCGCCTTCAAAGGGCAATTCTTCGCGAAACTCATCTTTTGCCTGCTGCTGAAAAGCTGCTGAATTGTTTAACTCTCCGAAATTCTGCCAGTACTTTTTACTCATAATTTTAGCCCCTTATCACGCATGGTGCGTGATTATTTGTGATTAAGTATGAATTCGTTTAAACAGCCTTTACCTGCTCCCTTCTCAGAGCCGGGATTAATAGTGACATTTCTGGCACTCTGTTCCACCAATCATTTCCACGGTTACGCTATCTACTTTTTTATGTTTTAAATCGTTGTGGAAGCTTTCGTAGATACTGTAAAACTTGTTGCCTTCACCGGTTTCGGCGTTGTAAAAATTAACCTTGCTTTCGCGGTGACAGTTAACGCACCAACCCATGCTCAGGTCGGCAAATTGTTTTACTTCACCCATTTCCTGGATAGGTCCATGACAGGTCTGGCATTGTACTTTGCCTGCGCGGGTGTGCTGGGAGTGATTAAAATAGACGTGGTCGGGCAGGTTGTGAATTCTCGTCCATTCGATGGGCTTTTCTTTGCCGGTGTATTTTTTCAGTTTGGGATCCCATCCGGAAGCCGCATAGATCTTCTGAATTTCCGCAGTACCGTTTACTTCTGTTCCATCCTCGCGGTATAATTTTTCGCTGCCAGCACCATATTCATTGATGGCCATATGACAGTTCATACAAACATTTACGGAAGGTACATTGGCATGCTTGCCTTCCATTGCACTACCGTGGCAGTAAAGACAACTAATCTGGTTAACGCCTGCATGTACTTTATGAGAATAGTAAATGGGTTGCTCGGGCTGGTAACCTTTATTTCTGCCTAAGCCAATGGCACCTTGTATGGTGTAGTAACCCCCAATAATAAAAAGTACTACCGCAAAAGTGGCGATGTATGCTTTATTGCGGTAAAAAGGAACGGGCTCAAAAGCGGGCACGCCTTCTTTATCGTCTGATAATTTTTTGAGGTTGCTGTTTATCTGTAACAGGATCAACGTAATAATCGCAAGAATAAGGGTAAGGATCCCGTAAAGCAGTGAGTTATCGCTTTGGGTCTGTTTGCCATCCGGTGATTCAGCAGGACCGTTGGTGGGAGCCTTGTAACTTTCCACATAACCGATGATGTTATCAATTTCCGCATCAGAAAGGCCGGTGAAAAGGTTCATCGGCGTTTTATTCCATTTATTGAAAAGTTCGTTGAAATAAGGGTCGCCGGAGGCGCGTACCGCATTGTTGTTTTTTACCCAGGCGTGCAGTTTTGCCTTATCTGGAACACGGGCGCTAACGCCTTGCAGTGCAGGACCGGTACCATCTTTAAGTGGATTGTGGCAGGATGCGCAATTATTGGAAAAAAGAGCTTTTCCGGCTGCAATGTCCTGGCCTGCTACAGTAAAACCTGAAAGAAAAAGAACGGAAAGAAAAACGTGGAATAGAATATTTTTTGCGGTTGGTCTATGATAAATCATAAGCTCTTGATATCAGGTAATTATGTGGAAAAACTTGCCTTACTGGCTGCAAAAATAAGTCAGGATTTTAACAAAATACCAACATCGGAAAAATTTTTTTTTCCGCTCCTGGCGCGGGTTTCAGCCGATTTTTAAAACTATCATTTGATCTGTGTCATAAAATTGTCAGTACTTTTATAAGGTGCCGGCCAATGTTAGTAACCTTGTTTTTAAAGCACATCTTTGATTCACCCCTGTTTTCTAGGTTAAGCGGCGTCAAAAGAAATGGAATGTTGCCGCGTGGCAATTCGGTTGCATTTTGGCGGTATTTGCTATTACGGGCACGCTCAATGCAGGGTGTTCCCGGGCTATCACCAGGTCGCCGGAATTGGATGCCGATATAAAATGAAATCCTTCCCTGGCTGCGATTAAAGCAACAATCAGGCAACAGGTGACCCCGCTGATTGCTGGACGCACCAGCTTTTGTTTGCCTGCCGTTTGTCCGCGCAGCATGATTGTCAACTTTTCAGCAGCAGCCAATCAATCCATCCAGCTTTTCCCTAGTTTTGAAACATGATTCAGATTGCGGTTTTTGCATCGGGCACTGGCACCAACGCCCAGCAAATCATTCATCACTTTGCAGCACATGCAAGTATTAAGGTAGCATTGGTGGTTTGCAATAAGCCCGGGGCAGGGGTAATTGACGTGGCAGCCAGTGCTCATATTCCGGTACTGATGATTGAAAAAGAAAAATTCCTGCGCGGCAACGCGTATACAGACGAACTCCGGGCACACGGCATCGGATTTATTGTACTTGCAGGCTTTCTCTGGAAACTGCCGCCCAGACTGGTGGTTGCTTTTCCGAATAAAATTATAAATATTCATCCCGCGCTGCTACCGAAGTACGGGGGCAAGGGAATGTACGGCCATTTTGTGCATGAGGCGGTTATCAGCGCAGGGGATAAAGAAAGCGGCATCACCGTTCATTATGTTGACGAATTCTACGACCATGGCAATATCATCTTCCAGGCAACCTGTACAATTGATGCAGGAGAAACCCCGGCCTCACTGGCGCAAAAGATTCACCTGCTGGAGCACAGCCATTACCCGGGCGTTATTGAAAAAGCAGTGCAAACTGTAAAATCATAGTTAAAAGCACCATTGCACCATAATTGTTTGATTAAGTTAGCTTAATATCACAGCCAAAAAATTTATTTGCATTTTATCCGGAAACATATATTTGTTTTTTTGCAACTGTTCGTTTTATTGTTGCTCTGCCAAATTTCCGTTGCGCAGGTAATTATAAAAGGAAAGGTATTTGACATGAGCCGCACCCAACCGCTCGCAGCAGTGAGTGTGTTAAGTACATCCGGTGTAGGTACTGTTACGGATTCTACCGGCTCCTATACATTGTTGGTAAATGAAACAGACTCTATCTGGTTCTCTTACCTCAATAAGCCAACACCCAAATTTGCGGTGGCTACCATTAATGTATTTAACGGGTTTGATATTGCCCTGCACGTACCGATCACCGAACTTAGGGAAGTAAGAATCATGCCCCGCAGTTACAAACGTGATTCGCTGCAGAACCGGCTCGACTATGCAAAAGCTTTCGATTTTCAGAAACCTGGTATTTCGCTTTCCAATCCTGCTTCGGGTTCTTTTGGCGTGGGCCTCGACCTGGATGCATTCATCAATATGTTTAATTTCCGGAAGAACAAGCGCATGGCACATTTTCAGCAACGCCTTATTCAGGAAGAACAGGATAAATTTATTGACCACCGGTTTACAAAAGCGCTGGTTAAAAAAATAACAAAATTTAACGGGCCTGTTCAGGATGATTTTATGAAAAAATACCGGCCATCGCTTGAATTTACAAGCACGTCTACCGACTATGAATTTGCAGAATACATTAAGCTTGCGGGCAGGGAATATATTATGAATAGACAGTTGCCGCCAACCATTCCGTAATCAACCTTCCGGTGCCTGGGATACACCCCCGGGCGGCATCATTGAACTGGTCACGCACAAGGGCTATGGCTATTAATTCCAGTCATCGTCTTACGGTAAGTTTTCTATCCCCGCTCGGTGTACGTGCCGCTGCGGATGTACAGCATGTGTTTGCCGTGGTGTGTGGCCCACACACCACATTTAATATTTTACTAACTTCCCCGCAGTTTCCATCTACAAACCAATTACGCGATATGAAAAAAACACTGCTTGTTGTATTATTGTCCGCCTGCTTTTTGATTTCATCCTTTGCACAGGAAGCACAGCCGGCTGCGGCTGGTATGTCGGCAGAAAAACTGGCGCGCATTGACCAGACCGTACAGGAATACGTAAACAAAAAATGGTTGAACGGCGCCGTGGTCATTGTTTACCGCAATGGTAAACTGGCCTATTACAAAGCGCTTGGTTACGACGATATGGAGAAAAAAACGCCGATGAAAAAAGACGAAATTTTCCGCATCGCTTCGCAAACAAAAGCCATTACCAGTGTTGCAATAATGACGCTGTATGAAGAAGGCAAATTCTTACTGGATGATGCTATCAGCAAATACATTCCTGCATTTAAAAAACCGCAGGTGCTGGATAAATTCAATGAATCTGACAGCAGTTTTACCACCATTCCCGCCAAAAGAGAAATAACTATCCGCGACTTACTTACCCATACTTCCGGTATTGGCTATGCGCAGATTGGTAGTAAGACCATGAATGCCATTTATGCAAAAGCCGGGGTAGTAGCCGGTATTGGCATGGGCGGTAAACCCGTACTGGCAGATAAAATGAAAATATTGGGCGGACTGCCCCTCGTACACCAGCCCGGAGAAAAGTTTACTTATGGCCTCAATACTGATTTGCTCGGCTACCTCGTAGAAGTAGTATCCGGCATGCCACTCGACAAATTTTTCCGCACCCGCATTTTTGAGCCACTTGGCATGAAAGACACCTATTTCTACCTGCCCAAAGAGAAATACAACCGCCTGGTTACCTTATATACCAGCGACTCCACTGACCATGCGGTTAAAACGCCTGAACACATGGAAATCAATGCGGATTTCTTTAAAGACTACCCAAATACAGAAGGCACCTACTTCTCCGGGGGCGGCGGCCTCTCTTCTACCGCTTACGACTATGCGCTGTTTATGCAAATGTTGTTAAACGGCGGTGCGCTGAACGGAAAGAAAATCCTGAGCCGCACCGCAGTTCGTTTGATGACCAGTAACCAGATTGGTGATTTGAGCCTTGGTCATGGCGACAAGTTTGGATTGGGTTTTGAAATCGTAACTGATGAGAGCAGCTCCTACACGCCTACGTCTGCCGGCACTTTTAGCTGGGGTGGCATGTTCAGCTCCAACTATTGGATAGACCCCAAAGAAAAGATTGTGGCGCAGATCTTCTTAAATATTTTTCCTAATCCGCATGGCGACCTGCACGATAAAATTAAAGCGCTCGTGTACCAGTCCATCAATAATTAATAAGTACAACCTGCCGCAACCATGTACAGGCGTGGTACTGGTTGGAATGCAGGTTTGCCGAAAAAATTTATCTTATAACGACGCAATCAATACTACATGGACGAACAACAACTGACACTGGGCATCGGCACCCGCTTACAACATACCCAGCACGGTCCGGGCGTAATCGTTGGCGTACGGTATGCCACTTATTTAATTTCGTTTATCAACCATGGCATAAAAGAGATCGACAAAACCGATCCTAAACTGGACGAGATCATACCCGAAAACGTAAGCGCCGAAGTAGAAACCACTGCGGCGGTAGAGAAATCGTTGCTCAAAATTTTAAGGCAATGGAGCGATACTACCGAGCTGGTGCCGCTCGGCGACAAATGGCTGAATGGTATGCTGCTGTTGCAACCAGCCGATAAAACACAAAAGCCAAAAGAAATACCCATTGATATATTCTTTCATAAAATAGTGATGTTGCGCGACAGGGTACGTGTGATGGAACAGCAGGTAAACGCACACAAGATGCTTAGCGACGAAGACAAAGTAAACCTGCAGCAATACATTACCCGTATTTATGGATCACTCACCACTTTTAATGTATTGTTTAAAAATAAAGAGCAATGGTTTGTAGGCGATAAGGGCGGCAAGGAAGATTGATAATACGATGCACATTAAAGCACCATTGACAATTCCTGTATCACCAGTTTCTACGGGCCCAATTGATTTTCTTTATTGTTTTACAAATCTTGCCTGCAGGATTTTGCCATTACAGGTCATTTTCAAATTATATATGCCGGATGCCCATCGCTGAACCGGTATGGTATGCTGGTTGGCACCGGGTTGCACATTATACACCAGCTGACCATTGCTGTTAAAACACTGCAACCGGGTTATGCTTTGCCGGTTTTGTACCATTACAATGCTGGTAGCCGGGTTGGGCCAAACAATAAAATCAACCACCTCGTTAACATTTACCTGCATGATCCTGCTATAACTTATCCGCCCGTCGTTTGCCGTTTGCCGGATGCGGTAATAGTTATCGCCTTTCAGCGGCAACCTGTCAATGGCCGCGTAATTTTTTTCCGGCGCCCTGCCAGGGTTTGCGTTTAGAAAGGTGATATCGGTAAACGAAACGCCATCGGCCGAACGCTCCACCGTATAGTTGTTTGTATTCACTTCATTGCCGATGGACCAGGTAATGCGTATTTGTTTATCGTACAATGTTGCATCGGCCTGCAACCACCGCATTGCAAAAGCATTGCTTCCACCCACCGCATTAGCAAGTACAAATTCACCAAACCCGGTAAAGTTGATGGTGGAGGTAATGCTGCCTGTTTCAATTGCAGTGCCCGTTCCGCCGATATCTATCCAACCGGATCCGCCGTTGTCTTTGGCTATCCGCAAAGCGCCCGTGTCGGTCACCAAATCATCGGCACCATAGCTAAACGTTGCCGTTGCATTGCTCACAGAAAGCGATCCCAATTGTTCAATAGTAAAATATCTTTTGTTGCTCACCGCATTGATGCTGGCTGGCAAACTGCGGTTACCCGGCGCCGTATTAAACGCAGTTGCCTGGTAGGCCGATGGCCCTGCCAGCAAATGCGTGACCGCAAGGGTAACTGGCCGGTAAGCGACCGCGCCAATAGGGAAAAATAGATTGGCTTGTCCTGGTGCACTGGTGTTGCGGCGAAGCGGGCCCTCCACAAAACTGCCGGCATGGCCACCGCTCAGCACGGCAGTCTCCGGCACAAAGACAACTGAATTCCTGCCCGCTACCAGCCGCCCGTTTTGCAGGTCCAGCTTTTTATTAATGGTAAGTAATGTTGCGGGCTGCAGCGCGGTAACCGTGAGGGTTCCGTTGCCGTTGTTGAGTAATATTGAATCTGCGAAAACAGGGTTGCTTAGCACCAGCGACACCGCCGGATTAGTAACGTACAACGCATTAAAAGAACCGCCTGCTATAATGGTCTGCGGCGCTGTTCCACTTATGGCCACCGGCACTTGTACATGGCTGTTAGCCGACGCACTGTTGTCTAGTGTTCCTGTTAAAATAATGCTGCCATTTCCGCTGATGCTGCCAGCGGTGTCTATAATCAATACACCTTCAGACAGCATATCTGTACCGGCACCATCGTTCAGCGTTAGCGCGGCGGCCACTTTTAAAATGGCGCCCGCTTTTATCCAAAGCTGGTCCAGTTCCGCGGCTACGTGCAGGGTAACGGTGTGGCCTGGTTGTATTAGAACGCTGTCGTCGTACACCTGCGGCGGGTTGCTTGCATTTATAAAATTGCTGCCGGATTTTATTTCCCAGGTGCTGCTGTTTTCAGCATCGCCCGATATGCTGCTTCGGTAAACCGCGGGTTGGTAACAGGTGATGGCGCCTGCCCATCCGGCATCGGACGTTGCGCCGCTGCTTACAAAACGGAAAGTGAGCTTGCCTGAGCGGGCGGTATAACTTACTGGAATTACAGGTGAGCCGGTCAACACGGCCAGTACTGGAGCACCAATATCCGGTCCATCGTAAATAGTCAGCACATCAGTTACCGCGGTTGTTTTAAAAGTCTGTAATATTAGCTTTAGCAGGTTGCCGGAGGTGCCAGCCGTAATTGTTTTTGTAAATGATTCTCCGGCGTTATAATTTCCGTTTTCGCCGCCACTGTCGAAAAAGTAAGTAGCACAAAGCGATACAGGACTGTTATTATTCAGCAGCAGCGAACAAGTCTTCACGGTAAACGGCGCGGATAGACTGTCGCAGGCGCCATTGATGATGCTAACGGTATACACGCCTCCGGCAGCTGCCGTAAAAAAACTATCGGTAGCGCCGCTGATGGCAACCGCATTGCGAAACCACTGGTAGCTGTAATGATCATTTGCGGCGGTGTTTAACCGAACCGTTTCTCCCACGCAGATACTGTCGGTGGCAGCTGTTATTGCTGCAGCCGGCGGCGTACTTACCTGTACCGTTACCTGGTTGCTGGCCGTGTTGCCGCACATATCAGTTACTTGCAATGTGTAGGTGGTAGTGGTGGCTGGCGTAGCAACCGGCACCGACACCTGGGTACTGTTTAGCCCCGCGGCTGGCAACCAGTTGTATTGGTAACCAGGTCCGGCAATACCGGTGGCGTCAATTTCGGACAAACCACCGAGTGATCCTATCACAGAAGAAATGCCGGTAGTTGTATTGAGCGATCTCAGATCACTCACATAATTCTGATAAAGTAATATAGTAGTGAGGTATAAATTATTGGTAACGGGATCAAAATCTGCATCCTGCTGGTAGATTACATCTGCGCCTACCGGGTTGGGCAAGGCCATCGCCGCACCGGTTGTTGTATTGATGCGGTACACGTAATTATTATCAGACATCACATATGCGTCACCGTTATTGCTGATGGCCAGCCATTCTGTAAGTGGTACCGGCACCAGCGCTACCGGCGTTACTGCAGCGGTAAACGGATTGATGATACAAAGACTGCTGCCCGAAGCGGCACACGCGAGTCCATATAAATTTTTTGTGGAAGGATCCCATGCCATACCCGACCATTGGTAACCCGATGGGGCAGGTGCGGTGCCGATTAGTTGCTGTGCACCGGTAGCCGTATCAACCTTGATGAGCTGATTACTGATTTGCGTAATGGCATAATAGCCATAGGGGGTAAAATCACCGCCGGTAAAAAATTTTTCAGCAGCATAATCCGCGTTACTCACAACATTTTTTGCGATGGTGTCAAATTGTAATGGATTGTCCAGGCTGAATCTTACAAAGCTGTTTCCCTGCCAGTCCATGCCATAGGCTCTTTTTTCCGGAAGCCAGGGCGCACCATTTGCAGCGGCAACATCGCCGCCCAGCTTTACTGATTGGCCAGCACAAATCAATGTGTCAATACCTGCATAGGCAGTCAGCGGAGGAATGTTGACGAGTTCGGTCACCAGCAGCGGCGCAGCCACAGCAATACAACCATTGGCGGCCGTGGCCACAACATCGTAGGTGCCAGATGCATTTGCAGTAATACTTGTACCGGACGCAATGTTGTTACCATCTTTGCGCCATTGGTAACTGGTACCCATAACCGGGTTTATAATTGAAAGGTTTACGCTTCCACCGGGGCAAAAACGCGTAGCGCCATTTGCTTTTACCTGCACATTGCAATAGATGCCGGATAAAGCAGTTTGTACTGCATTAAAAGCATTTACCAGGCCATGACCTGTCTCTGCATTCCAACTGCCATTGGGCTGACCGGCCACCATGCCATAATTGTACAATGGAAGTTTATCACAGGTGCCTTCCAGTATGTTGGTTACCTGGTTTATAGAAAGGTTGTTGTTGGCGGAAAGCATCAGTGCTACCACGCCGGCAGTATTGGGCGTGGCGGAAGAAGTGCCGTTAAACCGCAGGAAATAATCGCCCGCGGCACCGGCAGCAGTATTGTATCCGCCCGATCCGCTGATATCTGTAGTGGCAATTTTTATACAAGGCGCCACAACATCCAGCCCGGTACCAAAACTGGCACCCCAGCCTTCCCCATCGCAGGATGAAGAAGCAGGCGATTTACGCTGGCCGCACATATTTACACCACCCACACTAATAACATTTGGGTTGACTGCCGGGTAACTGAGCGCAGCATTATTATTACCACTTGCAAACAACACCACCGATCCTTTGCCACCACGGCCAAGGGTAACCGCACGGCTGATGGCATCGTCCAGCACATTGCTCGGACTACCACCGCCCCATGAATTGCTGATCACATCCGCACCATGTTGCCATGCATAATCAAAACCAGCTGCTATGTTTGATTCTGTAGTGAAATTTCCATTTGCTGCCGCGAGGTTAATGGGAATGATTTTACTGTCAGGCGCCACACCCGCAACACCAATATTGTTATTGGCCACTGCTGCAATGATACCGGCACAGCTGGTACCATGGCCGCGAGTGGGTGCAAGCGGCATTCCATCACCGGGGTTGGAAGTGCCGGTAAGGCAATTGAACCCCTGTAAAAGATTTGCTTTTAAATCTGCGTGGCCGGTATCGACGCCTTCATCAATTACAGCAATGGTAATACCGGTGCCAGTGCTGATACCCCAGGCATTTTGTATTTTCATATCAGTGCCTGCCACCCCATTGTACTGAATGGGAGAACCGGTATTGGTATGCCCCCATTGGTAGCCAAATAAAGGATCATTTGGATCGGTAAAAAGCCCGTCAAAGAGGGTAAAATCAGGTTGGGCATATTCAAATAGCCCCGTTTCAAATAGACGGTTGGCCACTGCAAGGGCATCGAACCCATTGGCCGACCCTGCACTTACAATATAAACATCTGGTGAAAATGGATATTTTTTTATGATGGTAGCCCGCACTTGCTTAAGGATATTATCAAGTGCAGTCTTACCCGTACTGCGTTTCAATTTCAGCACCAGCTGATCTGCGTACCCCATGTCCTTTCCGTAAGCACTGGTAAAACAGGGATGCACAAAATCAATATATACCTGCTTCAACAAGCCCCGCGTCAGGTCCTTCAATTTAAACGCAGCACTTGCAGGCAGTTTTGCCACAGCAAGTTTGCCACCAGGCAATGCAATAATGGCTGTATCCGGCACCTGCAGAAAGGCAGATAACTGCGCGCGGCGATTTGCAAGGGTTTCCCCGGTTTTTAGCTGCATCACCACCCTGGTATTGTTAACTGGAAAAGATATTTTTTTACCCTGGTAATAGTAAGCTACCCGCTCTCCGGTCCCCGTCTGCGCACCGGCTGCAAAAGAAATTAGCAATAGAAAAGAAAGCAATTTTTTCATAGGATATTATTGGACGCTTTGGCCATTAAAGCGCAGGCACCGGTTTCCGGCAGTTTGTAAACGCTTTTTGAGGTGTTTAGTGTATGGGAGAGTGATAAAAACGCCGCTTACTGATTGATTTGAGCTAAGGCACCAGTAAACCCTTACTACCAGCGGGGATAGCAATGTTGCTGCCGTATCCATTAATGCGGCATATACGGAGTAACCAGCAAGTAGAAATTTGGCGCTATTGTTTGATGAACCGGGTGGTGATTAATTTTCCGCCACTTATCATTTTTATGTAGTAGATACCCGCCACCCATGAACTTACCGCAATGGTATGCAGGTTGCCGGATGGCTTTGCGCTATAGACCAGTATGCCACTGCTGTTAAAACACTGTAGTTGCTGTATTGCCTGGCTGTTGCGGATGGTAATTGCATCGGTTGCCGGATTGGGCAAAAGGGTGAAACTTCCGCCATCCCCCAGTTGCACGAGCACGGTTTTGCTATAACTATAACGGCCATCCATATCCGCCTGCCTGATGCGGTAAAAATTATTTCCCTTCAGCGGCCGTTTATCGGTGGCTTCATATTGCTTTTCTGCGGCTCCGTTGCTGCCGGGCTGTACCGTTGCAATACCGGTAAACGCGGTCCCGTCCGGGGATCGCTCTACCTGGTAATCCCGGACATTGATTTCATCACTGATTTTCCAGGTTACTTGTACCTGGTTGTTGATCTCCTTTGCATTTACCGCCAACCATTTTACTGGCAGAATATTGTTACCACCGAATGCATTTGCCAGTGCAAAATTTCCAAAACTGGTGAAGTTTACACCTGAAATGATGGTACCGGCACTATTGCCGGATCCGATGCCGCCCAGGTCGATCCAGTCAGCGCCATTGTCTTTAACGATGCGCAGGGATGCGGCATCTGTTACGCCATCATCCTCACCATACGCCAATACCACAATGGCACTGCTCACCTGCTGCCCGCCCATACTTGAAATTTTGAAATACCTTCTATTGCTCACCTCGCTAATGGAAGGTGGTAAATTGCGGGAATCAGGCGCGTTGGTAAGCATCTCGGCCTGGTAAGCAGATGCGCCGTCACCAGACAGCAATATACCAAGCGTAACCGGCCGGTACACTTCTTTACCAATGGGAAACAACATTGAACTGACGCCTGCTTTGTTGGCGTTACAACGCACGGGCCCCTCAACAAAACTGGATGCACCGGCGCCTTCTGTTACGGCATCTGCTGCGAGGTTTAAAACAGTATTGGCACCTAATACCAAACGGCCGTGCCGCAGGTTAAGCCGGTGGTTGATGGTAACCAGTGATGCAGTACTGGCGCTCATTTTCATTGCGCCATTGTCAACATCCAGCGTAAGGGTATCAATGCTGAGGTCATTGCCAATATTGAAAACTGCAGAAGGGTTGCTGACGTACAGTGCCGTAAGGCTGCCTGCAGTGGTAATGGACTGAACTGAAGTGCCCGACACTTCTGTTCTTACCGCTATATTTTTAAGGTGCACACTGTTCACCAGGTTTCCATTTAATTTGATAATGCCGTTTCCGTCGATGCTCCCGGCATCTTTTATTTCCAGTGTGCCATCTACCTGAAGATCATTGCCAGGGCCATTCAACAGTGACAGGTAACCACTTTGTATAATACGAAGCGTTCCGCCCGGTTGAATCCATACCTGGTCCAACTCCGCCACGCCGGTATGTGTAATTACGTGATCCGTTTGTAGAATGATGCTGTCGTCGTATACATGGGGGGGTTCAGTTGCATCCTCAAACCCTGTTGCCGATTTTACCTGCCATGTACTGGCCTCGGCGAGGTTGCCGGAGTTTTTACTGCGGTATATTTTGGGTTGGTAACAGCTCAGCAGGGCATCCCATCCTTCCATATTTACTGAACCGTTGCTCTGAAAATGGAAGGTAAGGGTACCAGCGGTAGAAAAATAAGACAGGGGTAATACCGGTGCACCGCTTAATACTGCCAGTATGGGCGATGAAGTATCGGGGCCATCATAAATAGTCAGTTTATCCTGGTTTAATTCGGTGGCAAAACTGTTAAAGCTAACCTGCAACTTACTGCCAGGTGTAGCCGCAGTAATGGTACGCGTAAAAGACTGGTTGTTTGCGTAGTTGCCCGTACTGCCGCCGCTATCATACAACCTGCCCGAACAGGCCGAAACAGGATTATTATTGTTCATCCTTATCTCGCACGACTTTACCGTGAAGGGAAGCGATTCATTCTCGCAATTATTGATGGCGATTTTCACAGTATAACTACCGCCTTCTAACACTACATAAAAACTGTCAGTTGCACCCGGAAGCAGGTTGCCCTCCCGATACCACTGGTAGGCATAAGCGCTGTTTTTTGTAGCGCTCAACCGCACTGACATGCCGACGCAAATACTGTCTGCAGGCGCCGTTATCGCCACAGTGGGCGTGGTAGTATTAACATTGACGGTTACCTGGCTGCTGGCGGTATTTCCGCACATATCAATTACATTCAGTTGATACACTGTTGTGGTGAGCGGCGCAGCTACCGGCACGGCCACGGACCTATCGTTCAGCCCGGCGGCGGGCGACCAGTTATATTTGTATTCCGGGCCTGCGATGCCGGTTGCGTCCACCTGTGATAAACCATCCCCGAGCGGACCCACTACGGTAGATATGCCAGTGGTAAGATTCACTGTCCGCAATTCGCCGGAAGCCTGCGCAGAAGACATCTTAGCGGTCATGTATAAAATGTCGGTGAGGGGGTCAAAATCCGCATCCTGTTCGAAGCCGGTATTAAGCCCTACCGGGTTGGGTAACCGGGTAGCAACGCCAGTGACCTTATTAATGCGGTACACATAATTATCCAGGCCAGACATCGCGTACATATCACCGTTATTGCTAACGGCCAGCCACAATACCGACGCTACGGCAACATCGGCCACCACTTTAGTAGCGGCCGTAAATGGATCGATGGCATACAATTTACTGCCGCCCGCGGCGATGGCAATTCCATAAAGGATTTTATTTGACGGATCCCATGAAAGGCCCATCCAGTAGTGGCCGCTGTCTGCCGGCGCTTTGCCAATCAGCTGCTGGTTTCCGGTAACGGTATCTATCCTGAATAATTGATTGCTCTCTGGTGTGATGGCATAATAGCCGTAGGGAGTAAAGTCGCCGCCGGTAAAAAAATTATTGGCTGCATAGGCTTCATCACTCATTACGTGCTCCTGGATGGTATCAAACTGCAGCGGATTACCGGTACTGAATTTTACAAACGTGTTGCCCCGCCGGTCCATACCAAACACTCTTTTCTTTGCCAGCCAGGGCGCGCCATTGGTAGCCACGGGGTTGCCGCCCAGTTTTACCGACTGGCCGAGGCAGACGAATTTGTCGGGCCCTGCATTGGCTGTAAGTGGTAACGAATTAGTAAGCGCAATTACCGATACAGGTGCAGCTATAGCGGCACAACCACTGGCTGCAACAGCTACCACATCATAATTACCTGTGGTCGTTACAGTAATTTCGGTGCCGGAGCTAAGGTTGCTGCCATCCTTCCGCCATTGGTAGCTGGTGCCCGCAACCGGGCTAACAACCGCCAGCTGAACGCTTCCGCCAGCACAAAAACGGGTGGCGCCGGTTGTCTTAACCTGAACACTGCAATAATATCCGGAAACAGCGGCCTGTACGGCGCGGAAAGCGTCCAGCATTCCATGCCCTGTTTCATTGTTCCAGGTTCCGTTGGGCTGTCCTTCGGTCATTTTATAAGTATAGCTGGGCAGCTTGGTGCAGGTGGTCTCCAGGATGGAGCGTACCTGCTTCACCGTTAGATTATTATTGGCGGCCAGTACCAAAGCAACCACTGCTGCAGCATGGGGGGTTGCGGAAGACGTGCCGTTGAAGCCCAGGTTATAATCACCAGCGCTTCCTGCATTGCCATTGTAACCACCGGTGCCACTGATATCTGTAGTAGCAATTTTTACGCAGGGTGCTACCACGTCCAGCCCAAGTCCATAGTTAGCGCCCCACCAGGTTTCACCATCGCACGAAGCCGGTGATTTGCGCTGACCACACATATTTACCCCGCCAACTGCAATCACGCCTGGCAGAATAGCGGGGTAGAAAACAATACTGTTTTCATTGCCGCTGGCAAATAAAATAACCGTTCCTTTTCCACCACGGCCAAGGGTTAGCGCCCGGTTAATGGCATCTTCAATAATACCGCTGGGGCTGCCGCCACCCCAGGAATTACTGATAATATCTGCGTCATGTTGCCAGGCATAATCAAACCCGGCAGCAATATTTGCATAAGAAGTAAAATTTCCATTGGCGGTAGCCAGGTTTACCGGAATAATTTTGCTGGAAGGGGCGATGCCCGCTACGCCGGTATTGTTGTTGGCGATGGCGGCAATAATTCCTGTGCAACTGGTACCATGGCCGCGGCCCTCCGCAAGCGGCTGTCCGTCACCGGGGTTAGCAGTACCGGAAATACAATCAAAACCCTGCAGAAGATTGTCCTTCAAATCAGCATGCATGATATCCACGCCTTCATCTACCACCGCCACTTTAATACCTGCGCCCGTAGTGATGCCCCAGGCCTGCTGCACTTTCATATCTATGCCAGCTGCACCATTGTACTGGGCTGGCGTACCGGTATTTAGATGCGCCCATTGGTAAGGAAACAAGGGGTCGGCCGGATCTGAAAGAAGGCCGTCGAACAGCGTAAGATCAGGTTCTGCGTATTCAAACAGCCCGGTCTCAAAAAACCGGTTGGCTACTGCAACGGCATTGTATGCATTGCCCGGGCCGGCACTTAAGAGGTAGATATTGTCTGCAAATGCATATTGCCGTACGATGTGAACTTTTGCTTGTTTAATCAATTGCTCAAAAACATATTTCGAAGTATTACTTTTCAGTTTTACCACTAACTCCTCTCCATAGCCCATATCTTTTCCGTAGGCACTGGTAAAGCAGGGATGAATAAAGTTTACAAAGCCCTGCCGGCGCAACTGCGCCGTGATGCTTTTACTGTTTGCTGCCGAAAATTTTACCGACAGCAGCCTGGTATTGGACATTGATTTGATAGCGGTGGCGGGTAATTGCAGGAGCGTAGCCAGTTGACCCATTCTGGTGTTCGTGTTTTCACCTGTTGCGAGACCTATAACCACCCTGTTGTTGCTGATAGTAAAAGAAAGCGGTTTGCCCTGGTAGTAATAAGTTATTTTTCCCGGAGCCTGTGCACTGGCCGCATAAAAAACAATGGATAGAAGAAAAGAAAATATTCTTTTCATAGAAGGTCGCTTATTGTTAATAGGTAAAGCGGCAAAAGGTATTATTTTTTTATATTATCGCAACCAAAAACATATTAATTATTTATTTAAGGCAATTATCGTCCGCAGTCAATTTTGAATAATAATACAGCCGTCCGCCGTAATCTGTTTAAAAAGAATTACATTAAGGCATCCATAGAAAACCATTTTCAAAAAGTGCTGTGCGCCTTCCTTAATTGAAGTTGTCACTTCGGATAGTTTTTGTGCTGATTTCGCTAAGGGTGCGCATGAAAACGTGGATGTAGAGATGCCATTACCATCGTAGTCATTTAAATCAATTAGTATGTTCGACAGAACCTGTGTATTGCTTATGCTGCTGCTTCCCATACACCTGACCGCGCAATCGTATAAAAAAATTCACGAAAAAGCAACTGTTATAGATACCCACAATGATGTGCTGTCTTCTGTAACCATGCGGGGAATGCGTATTGAAACAGATTTGAGCGGCAAAACCTATTCTGATATTGCACGTTTCAAGAAAGGAGGGATTGACGTACAGGTATTCTCCATCTTTTGCAATGAAAGTTTTGGCAAGGATTCCGCTTTTAAATATGCAAATGCCGAAATTGATTCCCTCTATTCCATCGTAAGCCGCAACACTGGTACAATGGCAATCGTTACAAACCCTGCCGCATTGGCGGCCGCCGTAAAAGAAAAAAAACTTGCCTGTATGATGGGGGTGGAAGGTGGGCATATGATAGAAGACCGGATGGATTACCTCGACACGCTTTTTAAAAAAGGTGCGCGGTACATGACGCTTACCTGGAACAATTCTACCTCCTGGGCGAGTTCCGCGGCCGATGAAACAAAAAACAAACTTCCTTTTGGAACAAAGGGCTTAACAAATTTTGGAAAAGAAATTGTCAGGCACATGAACAGCCTGGGGATGATGGTGGATATCTCTCACGTGGGCGAACAAACGTTCTGGGATGTTATCCAAACAACCACTAAACCAGTCATTGCCTCACACAGTTGTGCATGGAGCTTATGCCCGGTACCCCGCAACCTGAAGGATGATCAGATAAAAGCCATCGGCAAAAACGGTGGTGTGATTGATATTAATTTTTATTCGGGTTTTTTAGATAGTAATTATGCGCCGCGTAAAGAAGCTTTCCTGCAGGCACACCAGGCCGAACAGGATTCGTTGAAGCAAATGAAAATGCCCTATTATGAAATTGACGACTGGCTTGCAAAAAAGTACCCGGCCGAGGCCAATAACCTGCGTCCGCCTTTGTCATTACTGGTAGACCACATTGATCATATTGTACAAATGATTGGGGTAGACCATGTGGGCCTTGGTTCTGATTTCGACGGCATCGAATCTGCCCCAAAAGAGCTAAACGATGTCAGTGACATGCCGCTCATCACCAAAGCATTACTGGAGCGGGGCTATTCCCGAACAGACGTTGAAAAAATATTGGGCGGGAACTTTATCCGCGTTTTTACAGCTAATTCCAGGTAAGCCGCACGATAGTTTTAAATGGGTAAACAATTGACCATCGCGTGCATGATAATCTTGTTGTTTTTAATCCGACCCTTGTAAAATTGCTGCGGCCCATGTGATTTTTCTATCACCAGTTATACCACCAACTAATGAAAAAATTACTGTTGTTACTGTTATTGCCCGTACAGGTACTGGCGCAGAACGGGGCGTTTACCGCATTCAAAAACTACCCTTTTACTACTGCATTGTGTGCGGCCGCCAAAGGTGCTAAGATTGCCTGGGCTATGGATGAGCAGGGAAAACGTAACGTGTACGTGGCGGAAGGACCGTCTTTTATTCCCCGGGCGCTCACACATTTTTCTAAAGACGATGGGCAGGAGATTACCAGCCTTTCCATTTCTGACGACGGCAAATGGGTGATTTTCGTAAGGGGCGGTGATCATGGGGCCAACTGGGATACCGGCCTCCCCATTAATCCCCTGGCAGAAATAAATCCTTTTAAAGTTCAAATCGCGGCCGTTCCGTTTTCCGGCGGCGATGTAAAATACCTGGCCGAGGGAGACGACCCCGTTGTTTCAATAACTAACACCGTTGCATTCATTAAAACCGGCCAGGTTTGGACTGCACACCCCGATAGTTCAACAGCCGCAAAGAATTTATTTACCATGAGGGGAACGGTAGCAGATTTGCAATGGTCGCCGGACGGCAAAAAACTCGTATTTGTATCCAACCGGGCGGGGCACTCTATCATTGGTATGTACAGCCTGGGTGTGGCCGCGCTTACCTGGATAGCACCGGCTTTTAGCAGGGATGCCGATCCACAATGGGCGCCGGATGGCAGCAAGATAGTATTTATCAGGAGGCCGGTTACGGGCGGTGCGCCAGATTCGCTGCTGGCGAGGAAGCATGTACCCTGGAGTATTTTTGTAGCAGATACCGGCGGTCATGTGGCCAGCCTTTTATGGAAAGCGCCTGCCACTTTGCGCGGATCGTATCCCACTACGCATGGTAGTACCAACCTGCACTGGGCCGCCAATAATAGCATCGTCTTTTTGTCGTACCAGGACGGTTGGCCGCACCTGTATTCCATCCATGCCGGCGGAGGTGCCGCCACGCTGCTTACACCCGGCAATTTTATGTGTGAGCACATTCAGTTGAGCCCGGATAAAAAAACGTTGCTGTTCAGCGTCAATACGGGTAGCGATAAATTCGATATCGATCGGCGGCACGTAGCAAAAGTGAGTGTTGATAAACCCAACATGCAGGTCATTACCCCTGGTTCGGGGTTGGAATGGACGCCGGTAATGACCGGCGATGGCAACAGCACCGCATTTATCAGCGCCACGGCACAGCAACCGCCTTTGCCCGCGCTGCTGACCGCAGATAATAAAATAAATCTGTTGTGTGCCGATCACATACCTGCAGATTTTCCGCAAAACAAACTCGTTACCCCAAAGCAGATCATTTTTACAGCAGCCGATGGTGTAACCGTACACGCGCAATTGTTTGAACCCCCCAGCGGCAGCGGCAAAAAGCCCGCGATCGTTTATATACATGGCGGCCCCCCACGGCAGATGCTACTGGGCTGGAATTATTCAGATTATTATGCCAACGCGTATGCATCCAACCAATACCTGGCCAGCCTTGGCTTTGTAGTGCTCTCGGTTAATTACCGGTTGGGCATCGGGTATGGATTTGACTTTCACCACCCGCCGCATGCAGGCACTGAAGGTGCTGCTGAATACCTGGATATAAAAGCCGCCGGCCTTTGGTTACAAAAACAGTCGTTTGTGGATGCCCGCAAAATTGGCGTTTACGGTGGATCTTATGGCGGGTACCTAACGGCAATGGCCCTCGCAAAAGATTCAAAAATATTTGCAGCCGGGGTGGATATCCACGGCGTGCATGATTGGGTTGGCCGGTCATCAATGCTTACCACATTTGACAACAGCTACGAGAAAGCCCCGGATTACCAGCAGGCCATCCGGATAGCCTGGCAGTCTTCGCCGGTTTCCGCAATGGCTACCTGGAAATCGCCCGTACTAATCATTCATGGAGACGATGACAGGAACGTTTCCTTTTACCAGAGTATCGACCTGATTAGCCGGCTGGAAAAAAAAGGAATACCTTACGAAAGCCTGATGATAGTGGACGATACGCACCACTGGATGAATTTCAGGAATGCCGTTACCGTATATGCTGCAGTAGCGGATTATTTTGTTAGAAAGCTTAAATAATTGAGCCTCAAAAAAAAGTTTCAAACCGTTTACCGGCACTCTTTATTTTTTCACATTGCATTTAAAATGCAGCCTTATGCGCGATCCTGACACAGTGCTTCGATTAAGCTGCAGTACTGCAAAGACCAAAGAAACGCAGCATTTTTAGCTGACAGTGCACGGCTTCGATTGTTATAAACGGTATTGGATAACCGCAGTTGCTGACAGGCTCAGGCTTCCACTTCCTGTTCAGGTAAAATATTGAAGCTTTTGCGGTGGTGTACACAGGTGCCATGTGTTGCTATGGCTTTGCGGTGAATAAGCGTCCCATAACCTTTGTTGTTGTTCCATCCGTAGTGTGGAAATGAATCATGCAACTGCAGCATGTGATCATCGCGGTAAGTTTTGGCCAGTATGCTGGCTGCTGCTATGGATGCATAGAGCCCATCGCCTTTAATAATGCACTGGTGTGGAATTCTTCGATACTTCTTAAACCGGTTGCCATCTATCAGCAGTAACTGTGGTCTGGCTTTTTTAAGTTGAGTAATGGCCAGGTGCATGGCTTTAACGGAAGCCCATAATATATTGAGGGTGTCAATTTCTTCTTCGTGCACAATGCCCACGGCATAATCAATGGCTTTTGCTTCAATGACCGGGCGCAGCTCATACCGCGCTTCGGCAGAGAGCTGTTTGGAATCATTTAACAAAGGATGAAAAAAGTCAGGCGGTAAAATAACAGCGGCGGCAAATACCGGACCCGCATAACAGCCCCGGCCAGCTTCATCGCAACCCGCTTCCACCAATCCGTCTTTGTAAGAGATCTTTAACACGCAGTCATTCTTTCGCCAAAAATAATACAAGGTGTTGTTTGCCCGCAAGTTTTTTATCCCCCGGGTTGCCTTTCGCTGGCATTTATACGGCAAGTCGTTTTTAAATGATCGCATCCTGTTTATTCATTTTATTTCTCAACCTTTGTTGACGATGGTGCAACTTGCCGGCTATATCATTGCTGTTTTAATAGGCGTTTCGCTGGGCTTAATTGGCGGCGGCGGGTCCATCCTTACGGTTCCCGTACTGGTATACCTGATGGGCGTTGACCCGGTATTGGCTACCACCTATTCCCTTTTTATTGTTGGCACTACCAGCCTGGTGGGCGGCACCAAAGCTTACATGAATAAACTGGTCGATTTCAGGGCTGTTTCCTTATTCGGGATTCCCTCCATTCTTACTGTATTCATTGCCCGGCACTTCATCCTGCCCTTTATACCCGCGCAAATGGTGGTGGCGGGCCATGCGCTTAAAAGGGGTGATTTCCTGATGCTGCTGTTCGCATTGCTGATGCTGATTGCTGCCATCTCCATGATTCGCAATTATGAGAAGGAAGACATTGGGCTGCCAGCTGAAAATGTCTCGCACGATAAAATTCTTTCCTTACTGATTCCTGGTTTACTGATAGGGCTGGTGACCGGATTGCTCGGCGCTGGCGGCGGATTTCTCATCATACCCGCGCTGGTCCTATTTATAAAATTACCCATGAAAACGGCGATTGGCACTTCGCTGCTGATCATTGCCATTAACTCAATATTTGGTTTCGTATTTAGCATCGGTCACTTTAGTCTTAACTGGCCATTACTGGTGTCGTTTTCTGCGCTGGCCATTGCGGGGGTTTTTATTGGCAGCCGTATTGCCGCCAGCATGGACGGCAGCGCACTCAAAAAATGGTTTGGCTGGTTTGTGCTGGCCATGAGTATAGCAATTCTCGCAAAAGAAATTTTTTAGCCGGTTCTAAGCAGATTTTGAACCAGTAAATGAAATCATAGCGCAGGCCCGCGATCGTTTATACTTGTTTCTGTAAACAGATTGAACCAATAACGGGGTGACCTGTTGATAATACGGTAACGAAAACGGCTCGCAAAGCTGTTTTAAAAACAAAGACATGAGCAATTTTAAGGAAGTAATATCTTCTGGCAAGCCGGTGCTGGTTGATTTTTTTGCGGAATGGTGCGGCCCCTGCAAAATGATGCCTGCCATACTGCAGGAGTTAAAGAAAACAATGGGCGACAGTGTGACCATTATTAAAATTGATGTAGATAAAAACCCACAGGCCGCCAGCGCATACCAGGTGCAGGGGGTACCTACGTTGATAGTGTTTAAAAAAGGCGAAATTAAATGGCGCCAGTCGGGCGTAGTGCCTGCCAAACAATTGCAACAGGTGTTGCAGCCACTGGTGGATTAAAAAAATAAGCTGCGTTCCGGTGCGTGGAACACGCACGGCGGCAGCACCGGATACCCATCGCGGCAAAATAGTCGCCGTGCTGCGTATTCCACTCACCACGCGTAGCCCCAGTTTTTTTATTCTCCGCAATCTCATTTAGTTTTACCCTATGGATTTTATTGACACCATCAAACAACCCTGGCCCTGGTATGTGGCCGGGCCGCTGATAGGCTTAACGGTGCCATTGTTACTAATACTGGGCAACAAAACCTTTGGCATTTCCTCGTCACTGCGCCATATATGCGCCGCCTGTTTTCCGGCAAAAATTCCATTTTTTCAATACAACTGGAAACAGGAAAGCTGGAACTTGTTTTTTGCTGCAGGTATTGTAGCGGGCAGTTTTATTGCTGTGCATTTGCTCAGCAATCACCTGCCGGTGGCGGTGAGCCCGCAACTGGTTACCTCGCTGGAACAGTATGGGGTGCACAATTACAACGGCCTGGTGCCCGCAGAACTTTTTAACTGGCATGCGTTGTTTACCCTGAGGGGTGCTATACTCATGATCGGAGGCGGTTTCCTGGTGGGTTTTGGAACCCGTTACGCGGGCGGTTGCACATCTGGACATGCTATCATGGGTTTATCCAACCTCCAATGGCCTTCACTCGTAGCAACCGTTTGCTTTATGACAGGCGGATTGATAATGACTAATTTTATTTTACCCGCCGTGCTTGCTCTGTAAGTACAGCAATATGGAACCAGCCAATACAACAAATACAATGCTGCACACAAGCCCAACAAATATTGATAAAATAAATTCGGAAGAAGCAACCGGCACAGCGCCACTGCCTTCTTTTGCGCTGTTGCCGAATTTAAAGTTTGCCCTTGCCGGGGTGCTGTTTGGCATCCTGCTCGTAAAGGCAGAAGTTATTTCCTGGTTCCGGATTCAGGAAATGTTTCGGCTGCAAAGTTTTCATATGTACGGTGTCATTGGTTCAGCGGTGGCTACCGGCATCCTATCTATATGGTTGATAAAAAAATTCAACCTTCGCAGCATCGCCGGCGAACGAATTATCATCGCGCCGAAAAATTTTGACAAAGGCCAGGTATATGGCGGTTTACTGTTTGGTTTTGGCTGGGCGCTCACCGGCGCCTGCCCCGGCCCGCTGTTTGCACAAATTGGTAGCGGTGCAACCGTCATTGTGGTTACACTGGCAAGCGCCGTTGCAGGCACCTGGGTATACGGGTATGTAAAGGAAAAATTACCACATTAGCAGCACGCAACAAGCAGGCTGATCGGTCCGCGATGTTTAGTCCGCTCATCTAATTAAATACCTTCGCTTATTTCTTTGTTCTCTTAACAACCATGGCCTAATTTTGCGCAAACATCAACTTTATGGATGTTGAAATATTAGCGCGCATTCAATTTGCCTTTACCATTGCTTTCCACTATATCTATCCTCCGCTCAGTATTGGGCTCGGCCTCCTGTTGGTGGTCATGGAAGGCATGTACCTCAAAACCCGCAATAAGCTGTACGAGCAAATGACGCGGTTCTGGATCCGCATCTTTGCGCTCATCTTTGGTATTGGAGTGGCCACCGGTATTATTATGGAATTTGAATTTGGCACCAACTGGGCAACTTACTCAAAGTACGTGGGCGATATATTCGGCAGCGCACTGGCGGCAGAAGGCATTTTTGCTTTTGCTTTGGAATCAGGCTTTCTCGGTATTTTATTATTTGGGTGGAACAGGGTTAGTTCAGGCGTACATTTTTTTTCCACTATTATGGTTTTCCTGGGCTCCATGTTTTCTGCAGTATGGATTGTGGTCGCTAACTCCTGGCAACAAACACCCGCTGGTTTTCATATTGTGGGAGCGGGAATGAACGCCCGTGCAGAGATCACTGATTTCTGGGCCATGGTCTACAATCCTTCCAGCGTAGACAGAATGTGGCATGTATGGATCGGTTCTTTTCTTGCCGGCGCCTTTCTTGTACTGAGTATTAACGCCTGGTATATCATAAAAAACAAACACCTCGCTATAGCCAAACCTGCTTTTAAAATTGCACTGGCAGTGGCCACTTTTTTCTCGCTGGCACAGCTGGTTGTTGGATCAAAAAGTGCCGAAGGAGTTGCTAAAAATCAACCCGCAAAACTGGCCGCAATGGAAGGTCATTTTGATTCCTCCGCCAGCGCCCCCATGTATCTTTTTGGATGGGTAAACAAATCAAAACAGGAAACCTACGGCCTTAAAATACCCGGTGGACTGAGTTACCTCTCCCATGGTGATTTTAATGCCCCGGTGAGAGGACTGAATAGTTTTAAAAAAGATGTGCAACCCCCGCAGGTGAATGCGGTTTTTCAATTTTACCATATTATGATTGCAGTAGGGATGCTTATGATTGGCGCAACGTTACTGGCCTGCTGGTACTGGAAAAAAGGAAGCCTGTTTAATAAAAAATGGTTGATGTGGTTTTTCGTTTGGTCGGTATTACTTCCGCAGGTAGCCAATGAATGTGGCTGGTTTACTGCGGAGATGGGCAGGCAGCCCTGGGTAGTGTATGGTTTACTAAGAACCAGTGATGCATTGTCCAAAACAGTTACCGCCAACCAGGTATTGTTTTCATTGATTCTCTTTTTCCTCGTGTATTCGTTGTTGCTGGTGTTGTTTTTATACCTGCTGAACAGGAAGATACAGCATGGCCCGGAAACAGAAGAAGACGATGATCATGACCTGGAAGCTAATACAAAACGTAACAACCCGATGATTGGGCAGCCGTCCAGCTGATCTTTTTTTTTCCTGGCGGGATGCCGGCCCATTGCACGCATTGCAAACGAATTCAATTGTATACATGGAAACCTTTCTTGGCCTCGATTATAACGTTTGGTGGTTCCTGGTATTCGGCGCCGTAATTAGTGGTTACGCCATTTTAGACGGATTCGATCTCGGTGCCGGCGCTTTACATTTATTCCTGAAAAAAGAGCAGAGCCGGCGCATCGCCCTCAATGCCATCGGACCCATGTTTGACGGAAACGAAGTATGGCTGGTGATTGGTGGCGGGGCATTGTTTGCCGGTTTCCCCGTAGCGTATGCGGCTATCTTCTCTGCCTTTTATATTCCTTTTATGGTTTTCCTGATGGGCATTATATTCCGTGCTATTTCAATTGAATTCAGGAGCAAGGAACCGATGCAATGGTGGCGGACCACCTGGGATGTTTCGTATTGTGTGTCCAGTATTGTAATTGCGCTCAGCCTTGGGTTAATGCTGGGCAATATTGCATTGGGAATGCCATTGAATGAAGCACATGAATTCAGCGGAGACTGGCTGTCCTTCTTCAATCCCTTTGCTATCCTGATTGCCATTACTACCTTGTCGCTCTTCATGCTGCATGGCGCCATTTACCTGGGCATGAAAACAGAAAGCAGGCTTTATACAAAACTTACCATACTTGCCAAAAACTTTACCATCTTTTTTGTAATCAGTTTTGCGCTGTCCACTTTTTATACGTTGTTATACATTCCGCACCTGAGCGATGAAATAAAAGGGCACCCGGTGCTGTTTATTCTTCCGCTGATTATGACCCTTGCCATTGCCAATATTCCACGTTGCCTAAAGAAACGAAATTTTCGCCTGGCCTTCGTCAGCTCTTCTGTAACCATTGCCGCATTGCTGGTACTGGTGGCGGTTGAAGTGTTTCCGTACCTCGTGTATTCCCCGCAATTTCCTGCCAACAGCATTACCGTAGAGAATGCTGCAGCTTCTTATAAAACAATGGGAATACTACTTGTGATTGCATTGATTGGCACTCCACTGGTATTGACGTACACCATTTTTGTGTTCTGGACTTTCAAAGGGAAAGTAAAACTGGATGAAATGAGCCTGTAGCAAAAGATCAAGAATATCCATCCAAACTGCAATAGCCCGTTCACTTGTGCAACCCGGTGCAGCCCATCGGCATCCTGCCCGGCGCAACAGATAAACATATTTATAAATCATGCTGTGCTGTTGTAAAAGTTCCTCAATACCTTTGCGGCGCTATGATGAATTCGCTTCCCAGGGGTCAGAAAGCCGTTGCGGTATGGATGTATACCGGTGTAGCCATGTTGCTGGTGCAGGTTATATTGGGCGGCATTACCCGCCTTACCGGATCGGGCTTATCAATTACCGAATGGAATGTGGTTACCGGTGCGCTTCCACCCTTATCCGACCAGCAATGGCTGAACGAATTTTCTAAATACCGGCAGACCCCGCAATACCAGCTGCTGAATGCAGATTTCAACATCCATAATTTTAAATTTATTTTTTTCTGGGAATGGCTGCACCGTTTCTGGGCACGCCTGATTGGAGTGGTTTTCATTGTTGGATTTATCTACCTGCTGGCAAGAAAATACCTGAAACCCACCATGATAAAACCATTGCTGGTTCTTTTTCTGCTGGGTGCGGTACAAGGCGCTATTGGCTGGATAATGGTATTAAGCGGTTTAACAGATGATATGGTATATGTTAAGCCAGTTAAACTAGCCCTGCATTTTGTTTTTGCACTTGTGCTTGTCTGTTATGCGTGGTGGTTTGCGTTGCAATTGTCTATAGCTAAAAGACAACATGTGGTCAATAACACTTTACGCAATTACACCGTCCTTATACTGGTCACACTTTTCTTTCAATTGATCTACGGGGCCCTGATGGCAGGGCACAAAGCCGCTGCCGCCGCGCCCACCTGGCCCACCATCAACGGCAGCTGGTGGCCGGCAGATTTACTCAGCCCCGCAATCAATTTTGTTGAAAGTAAAATAACCGTACATTTTATACACCGCGGCCTCGCCTACCTGTTGTTGCTGTTTACCATTATCTGGACCCTTAAAGCAAAAATGATGGTGTCAGCATCCGGCCTCCTTAGAAGAACAATCTGGCTGCCGTTTATTTTTATTGTAATACAGGCAGTGCTGGGCATATTCACCGTACTCAGCAGTCCGTCTATTGTGGCCAATCACTGGGGCCTTTTTGAATGGCTGGCCCAATTTCACCAGGTAACGGCAATGGGTTATTTACTGGCTGTTGTGCTAATGCTGTTCATCTTCCACCACCAGCGTTCAGCAGCCTGATGTACCGCCGATCAACAAAGCCTGCCACCGGTTTTAAATGCCGGTAAATTTTTGTATTTTACTTTTTTATTTAAACTATGAAGCAATTTGTGCAGGCCATATTCTATTCTTTTCCTGTACAACTGCTGTTGCTCCATTTCAAAAAATTTCAAATTTTACTGGTATTCTGGTTGGTACTCTTTGGCGCAGTAGGGGGCGTTTTTATGAAAGCATATGGGGTAGATTCATTGTACATGGCGCCTGAGTACCTCGGCAATGTAAATGCCGTAAGCGCAGCCATCGTAGGCCTTTCTGCAGGGGTGTTCATCATGAGCTGGAATATCACCACCTTCATCCTTTTCGGCCGGCATTTCAAGTTCCTGGCAACTACCACCAAACCCTTCGTAAAATATTGCATTAACAATAGCCTGATTCCACTACTCTTCCTGCTGTTTTACTTTTGCCATGCAATATCCTTCAATAAATTCCGGGAACTCAATTCTAACTGGCAGGTATTTGTGCTGATCGGAGGCTTTTTACTGGGTTGCATTTTTATTATTGACG
>JBDSEV010000003.1:0-13194 GCA_039919885.1 Chitinophagaceae bacterium | reverse complement strand
TTGCGGCCCCTTCCAATTAATCAATACCCTCATCAATTTTGTTTTGTCTAGTTGCGCGTGGGAGCGTTTACAGTAGGTTACAGCCCAGGCTTAATAATCTGGTTGTCAACTAAGCACTACTGCGATTTTTTTATTCATTTGAGAATCGATCAAAGACCGGCTTTAGTATTTATAAATTACTGGGGTTTGTGCATTGGGGCCGTAGGGTTCATTGGTATAAATGTAATTTGGAAGCCTTGCATAGCCATTTATAGAATGTACCATCATTTTATCACCGGAAGGTAGCAGCACTCCAAAATAAGGTACGGTTCTTCCGCCATATCCGGGTGGCGGATTTGTTTCATTGTAACCGGAAAAATAAACCCTTGCGCCGCGCTGCCCGTAAATCACTCCCAGCACGGGACTTGTTGCTTCGGCTGACTCCTGCACAGAAACACCGTTTTTGCTGTAATGGGTAACGGATTTTGCATTGTCAAAAATGACACTGCTAAGATCAGGATAGCCATAGCCCCCTTTCCAGGCAACTCCACGCCAGCTGCCAGTCACAGGAATTCCTGCCGCCGGGAACAAACTCAGTTGAAATGTTTCAACGCTTACAGCTGCATCAACACCTTGAATTTTTTTCTTATCGGTAATGTATAGATACTTGGTAGCACCGCCGTTAAAACTTGTCGAGATGTCGGTAGTGATCCGTACCCTTAAATCAGGCAGGGTGTCTATCTTTTGGATAGCTCCCGTGATGCTGTCTTTGAAAATTTCTACGCCATTGGGGAAGAATACAAAAATACCATACATAGTGAAGGTATCATCTGCATTGAACTTTAACGAACAGGGCGGGCGGTATTGAAATCCATTACCATCAAGCGTACCAACCCACTCTGTATTTCTTAAAAAATCCGCAAACGTAGCAGCTGGTGGTTGAAAGTTAGTGACACTTTTTTTGCAGCTCACTAAAACGCCTGCTGCCACTATTGCAATTAGCGTAAGGTGGATAAATTGTTTCATTGCTATTTTTTAATGTAGGAAAATTTATTTTATTAGTTCGTTATTGTGAATAGAGATTGATTACCCTTTGCACTTCCTTCTCTTGCTTAATCAGCAACATTATCCATAAGTAATAATGCCCGCCGTCCTTGTCTAAAACAAAAGTATGGGTAGCCGGTACTGATAAGATCCGGCAATAGCTGAACAACCTTTTAACTAGACGAACGACTGGTTTGCACCATGGAAATAGTGCGGAAGAATATAAAAAATGGGCAAGATTACTGGGTGGACCTTAATTCTTGGTGATAATAGAATTGTCAAATCGACCCTTTTGCAATGCATTACCTGGATGAAGCCTTATTTACCATGTAAAGAAAATAGTTCGTCTAAAAAGGCCAATAGTAGAACCTAACATAAACAATGAGGAGAATGAGACGCTATTTAACCTGGTCAAAGGAACAACGGAAAAAACAGCAACGGCTGAATTGCGTGCTGTTTTTGTAGCAAAACGAAAGCTAAATACCAGAATGAGTAAGGTTGACGAATCTTCGAACGTCCGGACGAAAAACCGTAAAGGAAACCGTAAACAAATAGAGGAGTATAAGAGATATTGACAACGCGGTCAAAAACGACAAAACCCACGCCAGTAGTAACTTTGACGTGGGTTTGATGCTTTTTAAGAATTGTTAGTTCTTGCCTTATGTAGCCCGTAGGGGAATCGAACCCCTATTACCAGAATGAAAATCTGGTGTCCTAACCGGTAGACGAACGGGCCATCTTATTTTTTCGGATGGCAAAGATAACAGCCGCGGCAAATCTCGCCAAAATTTTTTTAATAAATGGATTGTTTTTTCACTTTTCACCCATAACAACCTGTTACCCCGTACAATAGCATTTACAATTGCCGCTCACTGTGATTAACCGTTCATAAAAGCCGCTCAAATGGCACAGTTGGACGTCATTGTACGGCCTGGAAAATGTAAAAGAGATTATATTTCAATATTGTACCTTCGTCACCTCAAAATTTTTAACTAATTAAATCTAATTGAACAATGAGTACTGTTAAAGTCGCCATTAATGGTTTTGGACGTATAGGCCGGTTGGTATACCGCCAGATTTATAAAATGGAAGGTATCGACGTAGTGGCCATTAATGACTTAACAAGCCCCAAAGTACTGGCCCACCTCTTAAAATACGATAGCGCACAGGGTCGTTTTGATGCAGAAGTTACTTCTACCGAAGACTCAATTATTGTAAACGGCGACACCGTAAAAATATACGCACAGAAAGATCCTGCACAGATACCCTGGGGAACACACGGCGTGGACGTGGTAATTGAAAGCACCGGTTTTTTTACAGATAAAGATAAAGCAGCTGCCCACCTGAAAGCGGGCGCTAAACGCGTGGTAATTTCAGCACCCGCTACCGGCGAGCTAAAAACGGTTGTTTTCAATGTAAACCATGAAATCCTGGACGGCAGCGAAACCATCATCTCCTGCGCATCGTGCACCACCAATTGCCTGGCACCGATGGCAAAAGTGCTGAACGATACTTATGGTATTGTTACCGGTATCATGACTACCATTCACGCTTACACCAACGACCAGAATACACTGGATGCACCACATCCAAAAGGCGATTTGCGCCGTGCAAGGGCCGCCGCTGCCAATATCGTTCCCAATTCAACCGGCGCTGCCAAAGCCATTGGCCTGGTATTGCCCGAGCTGAAAGGAAAATTAGACGGCAGTGCACAACGCGTTCCCACCATTACCGGGTCCTTAACTGAACTTGTTAGCGTACTGGGTAAAAAAACAAGTATTGAAGAAATCAACGCAGCTATGAAAGCAGCCTCCAATGAAAGCTTTGGTTATACCGAAGATGAAATTGTGAGCACAGATATTATCGGTACGCATTTCGGTTCAATGTTCGACGCCACCCAAACCAAGGTATTGACAGTAGGAGATAACCAAATGGTGAAAACAGTAAGCTGGTACGACAATGAAATGAGTTATGTAAGCCAGTTGGTGCGGACAGTAAATTATTTCGCCAAATTAATCGCCAAATAAAGTAAAGCGGGGTGTTGCCCCGCTTTTTTTTATGCCTTCATTTTTTTATAACTGGCAACACAAATTCGCCGTGCTTCGCCGAATCGGGGCTAAACTGTTATTTAAAACAGCAGGCCGCTTCAACCGGCAACTGTTGCCACATCCGCAATTTGCCATTAAGAAAGGTTATCATCATGCGGCAAGTGCCGAAGCTTTTGATGATACCATTAATACAGATGAATGGCAGCGCCCGGTGTACGAACTGGCTGCGTCCCTGGCAAAACAGCAGCTGCAACCGGTGGTAATTGATATTGGTTGCGGATCCGCATTTAAATTAATGCAACTTCTTGGGCAATATGACAGCATTGGCATAGAAATAGAACCTACCTATACCTGGCTCAAAAGAACGTATCCCACGCGGAAATGGAAATTGTTCAGCGAAACCGATCCTGCTACCCTGCATGCAGATCTGGTGATTTGTTCAGACATCATTGAACACCTGCGCAACCCGGACGAGCTGATGCGTTTCCTGAGCCAGATGAGTTTTCATCGCGCAGTCATCAGTACCCCGGAACGGGACGCCGTGGCAGGAGTGGGGGACTACGGACCGCCCGGTAATACCACTCATTACCGTGAATGGAGTAAGGACGAGTTCAGGAACTATGTACAGGCCTGGTTCGATGTAATAGAACAACATATTTTTTCTGATAAAAGCATTACACAAATTGTAATTTGCCAAAAAAAACAATTCAAATGAGTAAGTTCAGTCAATACAATTTCGCAGGTAAAAAGGCACTGGTAAGAGTAGACTTCAACGTACCGCTCGATAAAAAAACGGGAGCAATTACAGATGATAACCGGATGCGGGCAACCGTTCCCACCATAAAAAAAATATTAGCGGATGGCGGCGCTGCCATTCTTATGAGTCACCTGGGCAGGCCCAAAGACGGACCGGAAGAAAAATCATCCCTCAAACACCTCGTTAAACATTTAAGCGAATTGCTGGATGGCGCCACTGTGCTGTTTGCAGACGACTGCATTGGTGAGCAAGCAAGAATTACGGCAGGCTCGCTATTGCCGGGAGAGGTATTGCTGCTGGAGAACCTCAGGTTTCACAAAGAAGAAGAAAAGGGCGACGAACCATTTGCGGAGAAACTGAGTAAACTGGGAGATGTATATGTAAATGATGCTTTTGGTACCGCGCACCGGGCACATGCGTCTACCGCAGTGATTGCCAAATTTTTTGCGCCAGATAAAAGAATGTTTGGGTTGCTGATGGAAGAAGAAGTTGCGAGCGCCGAAAAAGTAATGCATGATACAAAAAAGCCTTTTGTTGCCATCATTGGGGGCGCAAAAGTTTCTGATAAAATTCTGATTATTGAAAACCTGCTTGAAAGGGCCACTGATATCATTATCGGCGGCGGAATGGCGTACACTTTTATGAAAGCCAGTGGTGGTAAAATCGGGAACTCACTTTGCGAAGAGGATCGTCTGCAAACGGCTTCGGACCTTTTAAAAAAAGCAGATGCGAAAGGTGTCTGTATCCATCTTCCGTCTGATTCTATTATTGCGGATAAATTTGACGCCAATGCAAATACAGCGGGAGCTCCCAGCAATAACATTCCAGATGGCTGGATGGGGCTCGATATTGGCGCTGAAGCATGCGCGCAATTTTCCAACGTTATTAAAAAAGCAAAAACCATTTTATGGAACGGACCCATGGGTGTTTTTGAAATGGAAAAATTTCAACATGGTACCAAAACTATAGCAACAGCGGTGGCCGCAGCTACCCAGGCGGGGGCATTCTCACTGGTAGGCGGTGGAGATTCTGTAGCTGCAGTTAACCAGTTTGGTTTTGCTGACCAAGTAAGTTATGTGTCTACCGGCGGGGGCGCTTTGCTGGAATATTTTGAAGGAAAAGAATTACCCGGCATTGCTGCCATTCAAAACGGCTAGCTGTAACCCTTTCTTATCGCATAGCAGTGGGCGTTAGTTGCATTTGAGCAGGGTAGTCTACCCCAATCAAAAATAAGCCATGGCCGGGTACAGAGAAATCTGCCAGGCTGCAGTCTCTTGCTTCAATAATTTTTTTAAATTGGTCAATGCTGATTTTATTTCTTCCTACCTGCAACATCGTACCTGTTAAGCCTCGTACCATGCCACGTAAAAATCGATTGGCTTTCACCCGGTAAATCAACTGGTCATCCTCCTGTTTCCATTCGCTAACTGCAATGGTACAGATGAATGTTTTAACCTGGGTGTTGCGCTTGCTGAAAGAAGTAAAATCAGCATACGACATCAGGATAGCCGCCGCTTCCTGCATTTTTTCAAGATCAAGCGCATACGGAAAATAATAGGCCCTGTCCGCCAGGAAAGGGTTTTTATTCTTATAAATATAATACTGGTAACTGCGCGCCGTTGCATCAAACCGGCAGTGGGCTGCAGAAGCAACCGGGTAAACATTTTTTATTACAATTTCATTGGGTAGAATGGCATTCATTTTATACCGGAAATCTGCCTGGATATTTCCATCAAATTCAAAATGAAAAAAGTTTTGCCGCGCGTGCACACCAGTATCGGTTCTTGAGGAGCCCGTCATTATCACCGGCTGTTTTTGCAAAATGCAGAACGCGTTCTCTACTGCTTCCTGCACGGTGTTGCGGACATTTTTCTGTGCCTGGAAACCACTGTATCCGGTTCCTTTATACATTAGTTCCAGGAAATAACGCTGTGGCATATGGTAGAATAATCGGTATTAATTGCGGAGCATTGCTTTAAATCGGTTGAGGTAGTAGTCAGTTTTTATCAGGTCTCCAAGCGCAGAAAAATTGCCGCTGTCGCTCACATACGGATACACTGCATCAAACCATTTGTATCTTCCTTCATCATTTTTAAAAAGCTCACTGAGCGCTTTTACCTGCTTCACAGAAAAACATTTTTTGCTGTATACTTTTTTCGCTACCGCTATCCTGTCGTCATCCGATACAACCAGCAGCATTTTAATTCTCAGCTTGTCGACATCGCTGTCCCATGCAATTTGTTTGCAATCAGAATTGGGGAGCGATAAAGGAATGGCGGCCGGCTTTCCGGAATCGCCGGTTGCAAGAACGGTATCTTTTTTAACAACCGCCCCACCTGGTTGCAACGCGCTGCTGCTGTCTTTTGCAGGTATAATAGCAGGTGTCAATTTCTTTGCGCTGTCAGTTTTTACCGGCAGTTCTGTAATTGAAAGCGCGCTGTCTTTTTGGTGAGCGGTGGTAGTTATATTATTGTTGATTGCCGTTTGTCCTGGTGTTTTGCCGGCCGAGTCCGCACGCGCGTCATTTGGCACTATAACGGTAGAGTCCCTTGTTGTTGAATCGGGTGGCACCTGGATGCGCTCTTTCGATACAGCAGGTTTTACCGCGGGCAGGGTTACAGGCGCATCCTGTTGTCTGGTACGCGCCACATATTCATTGAAGGGTATACTAATCCGGATAGTATCAAACACATCTTTTGATTCGTCCACAAATACTGCCACATAAGAAGTGTCGGTTAATAATTCTGCCGCCTTTGTTACCAACGGTCTTAGTCGTTTTACGGGCGCAATATCATTGTTTTGTTTATCAAGCAAGTTAACTGCTGTATCCACCAACGTTGGCGTAATTACAGAAGTTGCCGGTTCCGCAAATGCAGGCGTGCTGTCTTTTTTTATGGATGTTTTCTGAATAGCAACGGGGGCCGGGGTTTCGGGCACGGCATTGATTTTTGCTGCTGGGTCTTTTTCAGGCGTCAGCACAATCGGTTTGTGCAGGCCAGTCGGCGGTTTGTCGGTTCTCTTCGCAGCCGAGTTTTTAGCGATCACTTTTGTATCCTTTGACGGTTTGCCCGGCATCATAATAATTGTATCTCTTCTTTCCGTTGGATTTTTTACCGCAATGATTGTTTTTGGCGCGGCGCCAGGTTTGGTACTTCCGGCAACACTTTCTTTCACTGGTTTTGAATCACGTGTTGCAATTTGCTGGTGGTTGCCGGCCGTGGTTGTTGTACGGCTAACTGTGTCCAGTAAAACAGGCAGGCGCGCAGGGGTTTTGGCTACTAGCGTGGTATCGCCGGGTGTTGGCTTGCTTTTGACCTTGTTTCCGGTTGTTTTGATAACCGGCGCGTGCTTAGTAGTGGCTACTTTAAGGCTGTCTTTACCAGTCCGCATCGATTTTTTTAAGACCAGGATACTGTCTTTTTTAATTGGAGCCTTTTTTACAAACGCAATGCTGTCGGTAACCGCTGTTGGCGGGGTCGGAAGCAGGCTGCTGTCGGCATGTTTTTCTTCAGCAGTAGTGGTAGCGATGACTTGCGCCGGCTTTCTTGGCTTGTTGATGGTGTACAATACCGCAGTATCGTTTACCGCATTGGCCAGTAGCATTGAAAAAGCATCCGTTTTCCGATCACCGGTTATTTCAGGGCTTTTTTTTTCCGCTGCGGGATTATTGTTCATGAGAACAGCCAGGGTTTGAAGGTTAAAAAGCCCCCAGCCTTTGTCGCCGAAATTTTTTAGCAGGTAACCGGCATCTTTATGATTGACCGGAATGTTAAACTGTTGCTCGGGATAAACATTTTTTGCAAACCCGATTGTTACTATTGCAGTGTTGTCTGGCAATTTTGACAAAATAAGGTAACCGCTTGAAGTAGAACTGTAGATGTTTTCGTTTATTCTTATATAAAAAGCCTGGTTATTATCTGTTTGGAAATAGACAAAATATTCCTGCTGGCAAAACGTTTGCAGGGTACAGAAAAAAAGAATGACAGATACAACCAGGTACTTCATGCAGTAATAGTGCTGTTTTGCCAACAAATCTAAATGAAAACAGGCATTGGCATTGTCATTTACCATTTTTTTTGCAAACTGTCCGAGTATGGGCGCCTATCTTTACGGCTTTTAAATTTATAAAAATCATGAAAACTTTCTTGTTTTGGATGCTCTTGCTGCTCGCGATTACTGCCGATGGTCAGTTGCCCGATGAAAGCCCGTACCGCGCCACCAGTCCGCGTATCAATGATCTGGTGCATACAAAACTCGATGTCCGGTTCGATTACAACAAATCCTACCTCTACGGAAAAGCATGGGTTACGCTTAAGCCCCATTTTTATGCTACCGACTCAGTGTTGCTGGATGCAAAAGGAATGGATATCAATAAAGTTTCACTTGTGAAAGGAACATCGCTTGCACCTTTGAAATACAAGTATGATGGCATGATGCTGACGATCAAATTAGACAAGGAATACAAGGAAACCGAGCGGTATACTGTCTACATAGATTATACGTCCAAACCAAATGAATTAAAGGTAAAGGGGAGCGAAGCGATCAAAGACGCCAAGGGTTTGTACTTTATCAATCCCAAAGGCGAGGAAAAAGACAAACCTACACAGATCTGGACGCAAGGCGAAACGGAAGCCAATTCAATCTGGTTTCCTACCATTGACAAACCCAACCAGCGCTGTACAGATGAAATATACATGACGGTGCCTGACAAATACGTAACGCTGAGCAACGGGCTGCTCATGAGCCAGAAAAAAAACAACGATGGCACCCGCACAGACTACTGGAAAATGGATTTGCCACACGCGCCTTACCTGTTTTTTATGGGCGTAGGTGAATACGCCATTATAAAAGATGCGTACAAAGGCAAAGAAGTGAGTTATTATGTTGAAAAGCCGTACGCGTCCGTGGCCAGGAAAATTTTTGGACTGACGCCGGAGATGATTGCTTTTTATGCAAAAATTACCGGTGTAGATTATCCCTGGGCCAAGTACAGCCAGATAACCGGCAGGGATTACGTGAGCGGCGCAATGGAAAATACGACGGCTACCTTGCACACCGATGCATTACAGCAGGATGCAAGGGAACTGGTGGACGGTAATAAATTTGAAGAGTATGTGGCGCACGAACTTTTTCACCAGTGGTTTGGGGATTTGGTAACGACAGAAAGCTGGAGTAATCTAACGGTCAACGAATCGTTCGCCAACTACAGTGAAGTGCTCTGGGCTACCTATAAATATGGAAAAGATGCTGGTGACGATAAGAATTTTGAAGACATGAAGGGTTACCTGGCCAGCAATAACCAAAGTAAAGATCTTGTACGTTTTCATTATGCTGACAAAGAAGACATGTTTGACGCAGTGAGTTACAATAAAGGCGGCCGCATTTTACACATGCTCCATACCTTTCTTGGAGACAGTGCCTTTTTTAAAGGAATGAATCTATACCTTACCGCCAATAAATTTAAAACAGGTGAAGCACACCAGTTGCGCCTTGCATTTGAGGAAGTAAGCGGGCTTGATCTCAACTGGTTTTTCAATCAGTGGTATTTTGGAAGCGGCAATCCATCCGTTGATATAAGTTATGTCTATGATGATGCAGCAGGCAAGGGTAAAGTAATCGTAAAACAGCTGCAGGAAGGCGAACAGGTTTTTCGTTTGCCATTTGCCATCGACATTTATAATGGCAAAGACAAGGTTAGACAGCAGGTATGGGCAACCCACAAAATAGACAGCTTCAGTTTTACTTATAAAAAACGTCCGGATCTGGTGAATGTGGATGCCGAAAAAGTAATGCTGTGGGAAAAGAAAGATGATAAAACAATTGAAAACTATATTCACCAGTATACGTATGCAGGCAATTACCTGGACAGGAAAGAGGCCATTGATTATTGCGCTGCAAAGCAGGATGATCCCAAAGCCATGGCGTTAATTAAAAGAGCTTTAAAGGACCGTTATTTTGCATTGCGCAGCTATACAATCGGCACATTGGATCTCAAAAATGCAGGCGTAAAGGCTGATGTGGAACCATTGCTGGCGGAAATGGCGAAAAACGAGGCCATGCCCACGGTGCGGGCTGCTGCAATTGGCCTGCTTGGCCAGTATACAAAACCAGAATACAAGGCGCTTTTTCTGAAAGCTGTCCAGGATTCATCCTACAGCGTGTCGGGAGAAGCATTAGTTGGACTGGCGCACCTGGACGGGGAAGCTGCTTTGGCCAATGCAAAAGCGTTTGCAAAGCAACCAATGAAGGGTAAACTGGGAAGCGTAGTTAGCCAGATATTGATAGAAGCGGGCGGCACCGAGGAAGACTTTGATGTGATTGCCGGCAATTTCAATCATATGGCTGTATCTGATGAAAAATTTGAGGCGCTGCAGCCGTTTGCTGCTTACCTGGGCAGTATTAGTAACACGGAAAAAGTAAAGAAAGGCATAGATATGATTGTTAACCTGCGTGAAGCAGTTCCTGCCCAGTATAAAACCCAGTTGACGCCCTTCATCAATAACATGATTCTTCGCAGCATTGCCAACAAAAAGAGAAGCGGTGCGCAGAGCAATCCAGATTTACAGGAGCAAATCAAGTACATCAATGATAAAATAGCGGAGAAAAAAATATTGTGAGATTGCGGTTAAATACAAAAGTCATCAGTTAAACAACCTGCGCCAGTTGCCGCAGGTTGTTTAACTGATGACTTTATTTTTATGTGTTGCTACCAGCTTCCGCTTGCGCCGCCGCCGCCGCCGCTGCCGCCGCCAAATCCCCCGAATCCGCCGCCACCGCCACCGCCGGACCAGCCACCGCCGCCTCCGCCGCCACACCTTCCAAGGTTTTCCAGGAGCGCAGCTGCTATCCACGGGCTGAAGCCACGCCGGCTCATCATTCCGCCGCCACCGCCACCGCCACCCCTGAAACGCGACAATATAAAGAAGATGATAATAAAGACAAAGATCGTGATGCCAATGGGGCCACCATTTTTGGCGCCGCGGCGTCCGTAATCCTCTGGGGCTTTGTACTCCCCTGCCGCTGCAAGAAAGATAGCATCGAGGGCTTCATCAAAACCCCGGTAATAATTCTCCGTCCGGAAATTTGGGCCAATTTGTGTTTCAATGATGTGCTTGGCGGTGATATCGGGGATACTTCCTTCCAGGCCACCCCCGGTTTCAATTCTTATTTTCCGGTCTTTGATCGCAGCCAGTAGTACAATGCCATTGTTTGTTTTTTTATTGCCTACGCCCCAGTCTCTCAGAATTTTGAGCGAATACATTTCAATCGGGTAGTCGCCGGTGGTTTCAACCGTCACAATAACCACCTGGGTAGAGGTACTGTCGTCGTATGCTACCAGTTTTCGCTCCAGGGCTTCCACCTGGTCTGCACTGAGCACGTGGGCATAATCATTTACCAGCCTGGGTGGATTGGGTCTTGCAGGAATGGTTTGAGCAAAACTAAAACGGGCAAACAATAAGAGAAGAAAGACAAGTAGTTGTTTCATCCAAAAAAATTAAAAAAGGGCCCGTCAGGAGGCGGGCCCCTTTGTTATTTTCCAAAAACGATATCGTCGGGCAATTCATTTTTATCCGTGCTGCTGTCATAAGGGAAATGGGTTTGGAGGGTATTTCCGATGGCAGTCACCACCGATGCAACGCCACTGCCATAGTCATTCATGTTAAAGTGTTGCAGCATCTCCTTTACGGCGGTGTTCCAGAACGCCGCACCTGCCTTTTTATAAATCCCTTCATCGGCAAAGACTGCCAGCTGATGGTCTTTGACAGCTACGTACACCAATACTGCATTGCTATTCGCTGTTTCATTCATCTTAAGTGAATAAAAAATCTGCGCCGCACGGTCCAGCGAATCAACAAATTTGCAGTGGCTTTCCACGTAAACCCTTATTTCGCCGCTGGTTTTCTTCTCAGACGCGCGGATAGCATCTACAATGAGCGCAGTAGCAGCTTCCTGGAGCAATGGTTTTTTAGCTAAGAATGATAATAATGCCATAGGTGCCGTTAACGGAATGGTTATTTAATATTGAACTGCACATCAGGCGCCTTATCGCTGCCCGCGTCAGCTTTGTAATAGGGTTTCTCGGCAAAATGGAAAACGCCTGCAAAAATGTTATTGGGGAATGTCTTCACTTTCAGGTTATAAGCGTTTACAGTTGTGTTATAATCCTGCCGTGCAATATTGATCCGGTTTTCGGTACCTTCTATTTGCGTTTGAAAATCCTGGAAAGACTTGGTTGTCTTAATATCCGGATACGCTTCTGCTACTGCCATCAGCCTGCCGAAGGCGCTTTGCAATTGGCCTTGTGCAGCCTGGTATTTAGCCAGTGATTCGGGGTCATTGATATCTACATTAACACTGGTGGCTTTTGACCTGGCCTCTATTACTTCCTTGAGGGTTGACTTTTCAAAATTGGCAGAACCTTCGATGGTTTTAATAACGCTGCTGTACAGATCGGTGCGGCGTTGGTAGTTAGCTTCTACATTGCCCCAGGAATTTTTTACAGACTGGTCGGTGCTTACAAGGCCGTTATAGCTGTTGCATCCACAGCCACCCAATACCAGTACCAGCGCAAGAATAACAATAAGTGTGAGGTTTTTAGTCATAATTGTATGTTTTGTAATTACGCAATAAAGTTAAAGAATTTCAATAATCACGTTCAGATTTAATAAAAATGGGACAGGGCTTACTAAACAATCAATTATTTCTCAGCCGGAAAGGGGCTGTTGGCGGCCGTTGCAGGCAAATGGAGGGTTTTAATTAAAAACATTTTGTAATTAAATTTGGTAATCATTTGCAACTGGCTATCTTTGCAGCCCGAATTGAAAAAAAAGGGAAATAAGTTCTTAATAATGAGGCGGGTAAGTGCAAAAGAATTTTGAGAAATGTTGCAGAAAATTTTGTTCTGAATCTATCGCACCGTATCTTTGCAATCCGTTTTAAAAAAAAGGAAAACAGCTCTTAACATCGTGGTGGTAAATGCAAAAATAAAAGTAGGAAATAGAAGAAAAAGTTTGCTGTAAAAGTATCTACCCTTATCTTTGCAATCCGCTCAAAAAAAAACACTAGTTCTTCAAATAAAGTTGCTCGAAAAATCAGGAATTAATTTCTGAAAAAGTAAAGAAAAATTTTGTTTGAATTCATACGGCTCTTACCTTTGCACCCCAATCAAAAATTGGGTGGCGAAAAAGGCCAAAAGTTCTTTGAAAGATTGGAAACAATAACATCCCGATAATATCGGGAGTAAGGTTTAAGCGACATATAATTAACCGATCACACACGTTGATTTTTTTGAAAAATTATTGACGCCAAATGGTCAAAACTCATTTACAATGGAGAGTTTGATCCTGGCTCAGGATGAACGCTAGC
>JBDSEV010000070.1:0-49076 GCA_039919885.1 Chitinophagaceae bacterium | reverse complement strand
CGGCAGGTATTTGTGCCAATTTGCTGTTGCAGGTGTTGTTGCTGACAAATATTTTTTAGTATGCTTACTTTTTTGAAAGCGCAGGCATCTTCGCTGGCTGCTTCTGCCACCGATTTCGTGGTGACCGTACTCCTGGTTGAGTTTACTGGTACGCGCGTAGTACTGGCATCCATTGAGGGTACCATCAGCGGCGGAATCGTCAATTTTATCATAAACCGGTCGTGGGTTTTTGCAGCGGGGGAGAAAAAGCCGCTGGCGCAGATTTTCAGGTATGTGCTGGTTTGGACAGGCAATCTGGCATTAAACGCTTCCGGCATGTATTTGGTGACACACTACACCAGGCTCAATTATATGATTTCGAAGATAATTATAGGGATAATAGTAGGGGTTTTATACAATTATTTTTTGCAAAAGAAATTTGTGTTTAAATAACAACAGAATGGAACCGAAAAACGGGAAAAGAACCAACAGATGGGCATTATTACTAATCATGCTGGCATTTTTTAACATCGCTGCGGGGCAGGGCCTTATGGTGACTGGTTTTGTAAAGGATTCGTCCACTGGTTTGCCAGTATCCAACGTGAGTGTATATTTTAAAAGCGCGCGGGGCGTGCGTACGGATTCTTCCGGCGCTTATTTTCTACAGTCCGACCAGTCTGTTTCTTACGTGGAATTTTCTATTGTAGGATACAAAAAATTGCGGATTCCAATCAAGCAGGACACGGGCACCCTTGAAATTAGTGTGATGCTTCGTCCGCTTTACAATGAACTTAGCAATGTAACGGTTACGAGGAAGAATAAACAGCGGTATACCAACAAAAATAATCCTGCTGTGGACCTCATCCGCAACGTTATAGACAACAAAGCGCAGAATAAGATGGACGGCTACAACTCTTCTTCTTACGAAAAATATGAGAAGTTGCAGGTCTCCCTTAGCGGCCTCACGGAAAAACTAAAGAAAAACAGGTTCACCAAAAAATTTGGCTTTGTTTTCGACAATGGCGATACTTCTAAAATTGAAGGCAAGTCAGTTTCCCCGGTGTACCTGGAGGAAACCATTTCCAGAAACTATTACCAGAAAAAGCCGGAACGAAATAAAACCGTAGTGGTTGCCCAAAAGAAGGTTGATTTTGGGGAATTCATAGACAGCAAGGGCATCAGTACCTACCTCAACCGGTTGTATGAAGACGTGGATATTTACAGCAACAACCTTTCCTTGCTGACCAACCAGTTTCTTAGCCCGGTGGCTGATATGGCCCCCACCTTCTATATGTATTTTATAAAAGATACCATGGAAGTAAACGGCGAAAAGTTAATCCGGCTGTATTTTTCTCCGCGTAACCCCAATGACCTTTTGTTGCGCGGTACCCTATACATCACGCTGGATGGCAAATACGCTATACAGAAATTAAATATCCTGGTAAGTAAATACGCCAACATCAATTTTGTGCGCGAACTTAAAATAAACCAGGATTTTGAAAAAGGATCCAACGGACGCTACCATGTATCCAAAAGTGATATGATTGTGGATTTTGGGCTGAGTAAAAACGGCGGAGGTTTTGTAGGAGAGCGCACCGTTTCCTATAAAGATTTTCAGACTGATATTGCTTTTGAAGATACCGTCTTTGCCGGCCCCCGTACCGTGGTACTGGCAGATGCCCTGGACAAAAATAACGGGTACTGGGATAACAGCAGGCACGATACACTGTCATTGTCCGAATCAAAAGTATACGGCAATATTGACAGCCTTAAAAAAATGCCGTCATTCAAAAGAACGTTAGACATTGCCACGCTCTTCCTCGCCGGTTATAAATCTTTTGGACCGATAGAAGTAGGACCAGTAAGCACTTTTTATAGTTTTAACCCCGTGGAAGGTTTCAGGTTGCGCGTGGGCGGAAGAACCACGCCAAAATTCAGTAACCGTTTTTATACGGAAGCCTATGCAGCCTACGGTTTTAAAGATGAGAAATGGAAATATTTTTTAAGTGCCACCTACTCGCTGAATAATAAAACCGTGTATGCTTTTCCATTGCACTACCTGCGTGCTTCTTTTCAGCGCGATACAAAAATACCCGGACAGGAATTGCAATTTGTGCAGGAGGATAATTTCCTGCTCTCCTTTAAACGCGGCGATAATAATAAGTGGCTCTACAACGACATCTTTAAGTTTGATTATGTACGCGAGCTGAACAACCACTTTTCCTATACGGTTAGTGCTAAATACTGGAAACAGTCACCGGCCGGAAAAGAATTTGTGTATACCAAACTCAACAATGGCGGAACGCCTTATAATATTCCTGATATCACCACCGGCGAAGCTTCTCTTGAATTGCGCTGGGCGCCGCATGAGCAATTTTACCAGGGTAAACTGTACCGAATTCCTATTATCAATAAGTATCCCATTTTTAGGGCACGTTACATAGCAGGAATCAAAGGATTGTTTGGCGGAGAATATAACTACCAGAGCATTAACCTGAATATTGCCAAACGGTTTTATTTGTCGCAGCTCGGTTATACAGATATATCAATGGAAGGCGGTTATTTGTTTGGCAAAGTGCCTTTCCCGCTACTGTCTATCCACCGCGCCAACCAAACGTATACTTACCAGCTGAATTCATATAACCTCATGAACTTCCTGGAGTTTGTGAGCGACCGCTATGCATCTGTAAATATTGATCATTATTTCAATGGATTTATCTTTAATAAAATTCCGCTGATTAAAAAGCTTAAATGGCGGGAAGTCATTACGGGTAAATTTTTAATGGGCGGTTTGCGCAGTGAAAACAATCCTGACAGAACACCTGATCAGCTGAAATTTCCGGTCACGGATGGCGTCACCTCTACTTTTAGTCTTTCCGGACCTTATATTGAACTAAGTGCAGGTATTGCGAATATCTTCAAGTTGTTAAGGGTAGACGTAGTAAAAAGATTAAGCTACCTGGATCATCCCAACGTGCCGCAGTGGGGAATCCGCGGAAGAATTAAATTTGATTTTTAATTTGCGTTATGAATTTACGTGATACGGCTCAACAGGTTATTTATAAAGTTATCAACCCGTTTGTAAGGGTGCTGATAAAAATGGGACTTACACCCAACGGTGTTACCACCATTGGGCTTATTTTAAATATTGGGGTTGCCGTAATATTTATTTCAGGTGCCGAAAAAACCAACCGGGTTGACCTTTCCTATGTTGGCTGGGCCGGCGCACTCATTTTATTTGCGGGGTTGTTTGATATGCTGGACGGGCAGGTGGCCCGCCTCGGCAATATGGCATCGTCTTTTGGTGCCATGTACGACTCGGTGCTGGACAGGTACAGTGAAATGCTCATGTTCCTCGGCATCTGCTATTACCTCGTATCCCACCACTATTTTCTCAGTTCCTTATTCGCGTTTATTGCCCTTATTGGCTCTATGATGGTCAGTTATACAAGGGCCCGGGCAGAAGGCCTCGGTGTTGGGCTAAAAGGCGGATTGATGCAGCGGCCGGAAAGGGTAGTGATGGTGGGCCTGACTGCCATGCTTTGCGGTATTGCGTCGAGTTTTATTGGGGGAGATTATAAATTGTACGTGCCCGGTATTCCTTTTCATATTTTTGAAACCATTTCCATTTTTACCATTCCACTGAGTATCATGGCTGTTTTAACTAATATAACGGCTATCAGGCGCTTACGGGATGCTAAAAAGGCGCTCGACGAAAAAGACAGGAAAGAAAGGGACCGCAAAAGAGCAGTGCCAGCTGCCATTACTACGGTGCTGGTGCTGGTTGCCCTGGTGCTACCTGGATGTATGGGGGCGAACCTGCAGGCGCAGCCACGCAGCATACCTGCAACGGAAAAAAACAACATGGACAGTTTTCCGGTACCGCATGGCAACAGCAACCAGCTGTTTTACCTGCAGCGCACCTCCAATAAAAACACCATTGTCTACGATTTAAACATTAAAGACGGCGCCCTTAATACTGATGATCCGGTACATGTGTACTGGATAAGATATTCAGATCAGGGCCAGCGGCAGGAACTTTCTTATATACAACGTACTTTTGCCTACGGATTGAAAGCAACGCCAATGGCAAACAATGGCGGATATGTGATGCATTTTGTTTCGTACAAAAAATACCTGCTGTACCTGGTGAAGTCGGCAGTTGACAATAAATACCGGGTGTACACAACGGTAAATACAAAAACAGTTGTAGTGAACCGGATTTTTATTAAAATTAACGGGGGTTCTTTCTGGTCGCCAAAAGTAGAATATGTTGAAATCAAAGGGGTTGATCCTGCTAATGGCAAGGAAATTACGGACCGGCTTAAAATATAATCAGTATGCCTAAAAATTATATATCGAACGATTCCACATCTACCAGGATGTTTAGAAATGGCTTCATGGAAAGCCTTTCCAAAGTGCATTACACGGTTCCGCTATTTATTTATGTACCGGTCATTGCTTATTTTATCTACCAGTCGTTTTTTGTAATGAACAACACGGCGGGATGGTTTTTTATTTACCTGCTAACAGGTATTTTTATATGGACCATTACAGAATACGTACTGCACCGTTATATTTTCCATTTTGTTCCGAAATCTAAATGGGGTTTGCGGCTGCATTTTATTTTTCATGGTGTACACCACGATTTTCCGAGGGACGCAAAAAGGCTTGTAATGCCACCCTCTGCAAGTATACCCCTGGCCTTGCTTTTTTACCTGCTGTTTCTCTGGCTGGTGCCTGCAAGAATGATGGATGCCTTTTTCGCTGGCTTTTTAATTGGTTATCTGGCTTATGATATGACGCATTACGCCATTCATCACGGCAATTTTAACAACAGGCTGTTGAAGAACATCAAACAGCACCATATGCTGCACCACTATTCTGATTCCACCAAAGGATACGGCGTAAGTTCTTCAATCTGGGACGTGTTTTTTCAGTCAGGTTTCAAAAATAAAAAGTAACAGGCCCTTAATGCCACCCAGACTATTTACCGCACGGTTGATTTTGATAATGGCTGCCATCTCGGCCGCATACCTGCTGCTTTCTTATTTTCTCATTGGTTTCAGGCCGGAGCAATTGTTCCTTGTAATACTGTGTAACGGACTTTTTTTCGCTTCGTTTGCAACAAGAAGCTTTGTGATCGCCTTTTCAGTTTTCATTGTTTACTGGATCATTTTTGATTACATGAAGGCGTTTCCCAATTACCGTTACCACGCGGTGCACATTGAGAGCATTTACAACGCGGAGAAGTATTTTTTTGGCATTGACGCGGGAGGCGGACAACGAATCACACCGAATGAATACTGGCAATTGCACCAGCATACTTTTTTGGACATACTGGCCGGTGTTTTTTATCTCTGCTGGATACCGGTACCGCTGATGTTTGGCATTTATCTCTATTTTAAGAAGCGGCGGCAGTTTCTTTATTTTGCTTTTACTTTCCTGCTCGTTAACCTGCTGGGCTTTGTGGTGTACTATAGCTACCCGGCCGCACCACCCTGGTATGTAACAAAATATGGTTTTGTGTTTAATGCCGGCACACCGGGCAATACGGCCGGGCTGGCCAGGTTTGATGCATTGGTGCATGCGGGAATTTTTCAATCGCTGTACAGCAAAGGCTCCAATGTATTTGCGGCCATGCCTTCCCTGCATTCATCTTACCCGGTCATTGTTTTTTATTACGCAATGAAAAATAAAGTAGGGTACATGAATATTGTATTTGCCGCGGTAATGGCAGGTATCTGGTTTTCCGCAGTGTATACCAACCATCATTATATACTGGACGTACTCGCTGGCATCGCCTGCGCGGTGTTGGGAATATGGTTGTTTACTGTAATCAGGAAGAGATTCTTCCCGGAACCGAAAAGCCCGGAAATTAATTAAACGAAACCAGTTGGGGCATTGCCACCTGCTGGCAGCCAATTCCATCCACCATCACATTTACGATAAATTCTGCTCTTTTGTTGAGACTGGTATATTGGCCGTCTACATTCAGTGGCATTTCCAATCCTTTGAATGAGCTCACGATGAGGTAGGAAAGCGATTCAATATAATCTTTGTCCATTTTTTTGAATTCGCCTTTTCTGATGCCCTCAATAAGGATGTCTTTTACCAGGGCCACCTGCAGGGTATCATATTTCTTTTTGATGACCTCCATTTTACCGGCAAAGTCTATCAGATCTTTTTTCAGCACTTCATTGAGGTTGCACAATTCGCTGATTTTTTTCAGCCTGGTTCTGCAATAGGCAATTAGCTTTTCTTTAGCATCGTACACTGCATTCGTTTCCAGCGTAACCTGCCTGAAAAATTCCATCATTTCCTGGTGCACCACCGCTTCAAAAATTTCATCTTTACTGGCAAAATAGTAGTACAGGGCGCCTTTGCATTTGCCTATCCTGGATGCAATGTCATCCATGGTGGTTTTTTTAAGGCCCTGTTTTTCAAACAATGCCCTGGCAGCAGACAGGATATCTGTCAACACATGTTCATCTTTATTTAGGTGCCCGTTCATGGTTGGTATAAAATACTTACTGGTTGAAACTGGCGGTAAAGTTATGCAAGTATGCATAGATAACTGTGCAAGAAAAACGGGCAGCCACCAAATAAGGTTATGATTTTGTTAAGTTGGATTTTACAAAAAAAAGACAGCCGGATTGCCCGGCTGCCTTATAGTAATGTGCGGAAGAGGAGATTTGAACTCCCACGCCCGGTAAAAGGCGCTACCACCTCAAAGTAGTGCGTCTACCAATTTCGCCACCTCCGCAACAGGCGGCAAATTTAGTTGAAAACATGATTGCTTCATCAGTTGAAAACCGGAATCCAAAAGGATTTTCAGGGCCTGGCTACAATTAGCGGTGCTGGTTTTGGCAAAATTATCCGGAAGGTGGTGCCTTTGCCGGGCTCAGAGTGTTTTACAAACAGCTTTCCATTGTGGTATTGTTCAATGATCCTTTTGGATAGGCTAAGGCCAAGGCCCCAGCCCCTTTTTTTTGTAGTAAACCCCGGTTTAAAAACCTTGCTGATATTGGCTGCGCTGATGCCTTTGCCGGTATCTGAAACGTCGATATAAATGTCTTTTCCAGTGTTCCTGCTGTCAATCATAATGGCGCCTTTGCCGTCCATTGCATCCAGTGCATTCTTGAGCAGGTTTTCTATTACCCAGTCGAACAACGGTGGCGATATGGCGGCGTTAATAATAGCAGCATCGTGGTTAAAAGAGAACTGTACTTTGCCGGTAGCACGCTTGCGGATGTATTCTACCATCTTGTCTATTTCTTCTACAATATTGTTCGCCTCCAGCTGTGGCTTACTACCTATTTTTCCGAACCGGTCAGATACCAGTTTTAGCCTGTCCACATCTTTCTTTAGTTCTGTAGTGATGCTGTCATTGGCGGTATTTTCTTTGAGCATTTCCACCCAGCCTTCCAACGAAGAGATAGGGGTGCCCAGCTGGTGCGCAGTTTCTTTTGCCATACCTGCCCATACCTGGTTCTGTGTTGATTTATTACGGGTGGTGATGGTGATAATGGTGATAATAATAAACAGCGCTACAATGAACAACTGGATCAGCGGAAAATACTGCACCTCGCTCAGTAATTTCGTATGACCGTAATAGTAATAGTCGCGCGCAGTAGAATCCAGCGGGTTTATCCATTCCACCGGCGCATTCTGGGCACGGAATTGTTTCAGTTGGGCAGACACGTAAGCTGGGTCGGCCAGCACTTTTGACGAGTCGAGGTTGGCATAGGCCACCACATCATCTTTTTCATTGGTAACAATAATAGGAATGGTTTTATTTTCCGGGATGATAAGGGTCACCAGTTTAGTGCTGACACCGGATGAATCATTGACCAGCAGTTTGGCCGCTTCCACCCATTGCTCCACCCGCAACCTTTCTTCTTTGATGATTTTTTTGGCCAGGTACTGCGAGTAAAAAACAGAGCTGCTAACAATCACAATCGCCACCAATGCCAGCCCTGTACGCCAATTAAACAAGGATGCTATCATGGCCCGAATGTACCTAAAAGCCCAGTTTGCATCAAGCTTTTTATTTTGCTGGAATGGCAAGAAAAATGTTCGCTCCACAATTGTTTGCTGCACCCAGGTAAACAGCGAACCCGCGGGATGACAGCATTTCGTTTAGCTATTGCCTGGCAGGCTATTGCAGTGAACTGTAACCGGGCAATCGTAATGCGCCATAATCAGTACTTGTTGGTTTTTCCGCCAACAACAATTAGCTTTCAGGATCAACCGTATTTTTGCGGCCTGGTTTTATCACCATCAACAAACCATTATATAAACTACGTGTCACCCAAAGTTTCCATTGTAATACTCAACTGGAATGGCCGGAAATACCTGCAGCAGTTCCTGCCGTCTGTGCTGGCGACCACCTACAGCAATTGCGAAATAATTGTTGCGGACAATGGATCTACGGACGACTCAGCAGCCTGGCTGCAGCAATATTACCCGCAGGTGCGTATGATACTGTTGCCAAAAAACGGGGGTTTTTCAAAAGGATACAACGATGCACTGCGGGAAGTAGCGGCGGACTATTATGTGCTGCTCAATTCTGACGTAGCGGTACAGCCGGGTTGGGTGGAACCTGTAATTGAACTGATGGAAACAGATACCCGCATCGGCGCATGCCAGCCAAAAATTTTGATGGAGCGCGAGCGCGGGCGTTTTGAATATGCCGGTGCAGCAGGGGGCTGGATAGACAGCTTTGGATACCCGTTTGCCCGGGGCCGGATTTTTGACCACTGCGAGGAAGACAATGGCCAGTATGATGATGTGGCAGCCGTATTTTGGGCGAGCGGCGCAGCCATGTTTGTACGGGCAGCAGCTTACCATGGGTGCGGGGGGCTGGACGAGTATTTTTTTGCGCACATGGAAGAGATTGATTTATGCTGGCGCATGCAGCTGCAGGGGCACCGCATTATGGTGTGTCCAAAATCGGTGGTCTACCATGTAGGCGGGGGTACGCTACCAAAAGGCAATGCGCGGAAGGTGTATTTAAATTTCAGGAACAATTTGATTATGTTGTTTAAAAACCTGCCGGCAGCAGCATTGGTTTGGAAACTGCCCTTCCGGCTAATGCTGGACGCCCTTACCGCATGGAAAGCATTGTTGGCGGGTGATGGCAGCTATTTTATAGCCGTCTGGAAGGCCCACCTGGGGTTTGTACGCTGGTTGGTTACACATGGCCGGCGAAGCCCGGGGCGAAGCAGCGGCACTGCTTTAACGGGTTGGTGGAATAAGAGTGTGGTATGGTGCTACTTTATACAGCGCAAAACAAAATTTTCGGAAATTGTGGGTCATAAACCTGTGAAATATAAACAGTAACCGCTATTTTTGCCGGGTAACAATTATAGATTATGGAAGCTTTAGAGCCAATCGAATATAAAGATCCCAAACAGAAGGATTTTGCTTACAGCTGGGTAAATTCTTCTGTATTCCTTTTTTACCTGCAGGTATTTTGTATTGTTGCATTTCTTGTAGGTGGCAGTTTTGGGTTATGGGCGCACCGTTACAAAGGCCGTCCGGAAGTAAATGTACCCGGCAACACACTTTACACGCCGCAATACAAATAAGCATAAAAAATATTTTTCTGTACGGCTGCAATCCCTATTTTTGCAGTCCTAAAAAATAGTTCTTTTTACGCAAGCGAAAGTAGCTCATTTGGTAGAGCACGACCTTGCCAAGGTCGGGGTGGCCGGTTCGAGCCCGGTCTTTCGCTCAAAAATCCAAACCAAAAGTTTGGATTTTTTTTTGCTCAACGCGTTTTGTTTGGGCTGTGTCACCCGGGTGGTGGAATTGGTAGACACGCAGGACTTAAAATCCTGTGGTCCGTAAGGGCCGTGACGGTTCAACTCCGTTCCTGGGTACCAGGTATAAATTAATACGAAGGCTTCAGTAATGGAGCCTTCGTCGTTTTATAAAGTTTTGCAAGCAGGCCCTGCTTGTTTTCCCCTTCTCAATTTTGAAAACTTACGCCGAATCGAAAGCGTATTTCTCGCCGGTTAAACTTCAGGAATAAAAGCACAGATTAATCATTTTACAAACCTTGCCAAATGCTTGTTGTTTTCGAAATCCATTAAAAGCTTTTCAGGATTGATAAATAGGGCGTTTGCGCCCCCGTTGGCTGAAGCCGAATCAAACAACCGCTTGTCTGTAAATTGAATAACTTTTAAATTTTTAGCCGCTTCATGGTTTTTATTTTTTTCAAAAATTAATTGCCTGAAGAGGGGGTCTGGTGTCCACTCTTTATACAGCGAGGGTAAACCAAATTCGTCCTTATAGTCTACCACTCCCAATGCCTTGTAAAAAGTTTCTTCCCCTGGCCGCAGCACCACGATTGAATCAATGCCAATATGATAGTGCTGAGATACAGATCTGGTTAAGGCGTGATATTCATCCTTCAATGGTTCCAAGAAATTGTAACGGAAGTTCCTGAAGCCCGTTAAAATAAAAATAATCATAACAACAAAAGCGGCTAACCTTTCCTGGTTTTTTTTCCGGGCCTTATTTAATATAATATCCAGTATTAGAATGGTTATTAAAAAATTAAATGGAAACATTGTTCGATAGGAGGAGAAGTCTTCTTTGGAAACAAGGACAGGCAGATAGATTAACAGGCAAAGCAATAAAATTAAACCGACATATTTAATTCTTGCTTTTATACTTTCTGTCGTGCCCCTAAAAGAATGAAAAAGCCATAAAGCAATCAGCAAAAAGGGAAATACCTGGGAGATTAGATTGTGTGTATTGTAAAGAAGATTCAAACTGAATGCCTGCGCCAACGGTATGCCAAAGAAAAACGAAAACTTACCAAAAACATCAAAGGAAATATGCGTTCGATCACTTGCAACGATACCAGCATATTTCATTGAATAGAGAAAGACGGCATAGTACAATAGGACTATAACTAAATAGGAGACTATTCCTCTAATAATAATGTTGGATCCCGCCGCAGATTTTTTAATAACGAGATAAATGCCGAATGGCAAAAGAAACACCCCAAACGATACCTGATATAGCGAAAGAGCACACAAGCCAAGCAAACTGCCGATGGTGATATTGCGCAAAGCATAAGATTTTTTATGTTTTGGGTTGATCCATATATCAAATAAAATAGCTCCGCTCCATAATCCTGCCAATGACGCTAAACCAATTTGAAAGCACGAAGCCCATCCAATATAAATTGCAACTGAGAGCGAACAGCCTATGTAAAGGCAGGATAAAAATATAACATAGTTTGAAAGCGGCATCCATTTTTTCCAATGGTTCATAAGTCCATGGAACGATATAATAAACAAGACCCAGGAAGCGAGTGATATAACCCGGATTGTTTTCAATTGGCTAATCGCAGCAATACGTGCAAATAACCAATTAAACAAAAGACCTGACAGCCACCTTCCTTGAACAAAAAACATATTGTAATTGGAATTATTTTTGTTGTTCCAAAGTTGATGGGCCTCGTCAAGGTATGCGTAGTTTGTATATAAGATGGGAATGAATATCGCAAAGAGAACGATCAACGATAAGAAAAGGGCGCACCGTAAAGTTTTTATTTTTGTTTGAAACATGCAATTTTTTGAGCTACCAAAAACGATGTTATTTGTTTAATTGTATATTTCTCGTGCCACTATATTTATTCTATTGACAAATAACATCTATAATTTTTTTAATATTACCTGCAGAAAATGCGGGTAGAAATATGCCAGTTGGACTGGTTGCAAGGTAACATCTTCCTGCTATTTGCGCTGTATTTTTATGGAGCGGCTGATAGGTCTTATCGCTGCTCAGGCGATATCCAGTACGTTAAGTTCGTATCGGTAACAACAAGCAAGCCGCGGGTCAAAAATTTCCCGACCTTATTTTAGGTGAAGCACGTGGCTTTATAGGCAGAAATTATAAAGAAACATTTATAGCAAAAAAAATCCATGATCTTGTCTGTGGAAAGTAGCTTCACAGGATGAACAATCGCCTCTTTTTGGAACTGCCAGAATATTTTCCACCATCTAATTAACAATCCCTACCCAGTCTACATATTGCTTAATCAATTACATTTGTAATAAAGACCATGAAAAAAGTTGCGATCATCGCATTATATAGTTTTTTCACTGCACAGCTGGTTGCACAGGTAAAAATAACGGCAGCAGAAGCAGCCAAACACATTGATGAAAAAGTAACGGTGTGCGACAAAGTATTTGGCGCCCGCTTCCTGGAAAATGCTACCCGGCAACCTACGCTTGTCAATATGGGTGATGCCTATCCAAACAACCCCTTTACGTTTGTAATTTTTGGTGAAGACCGGAAGAAATTTAAGTATGTGCCCGAAGATTTTCTGGTAGACAAACAAGTTTGTGTTACCGGTGAAATTACGCTGCACAAAGACAAACCACAGATTGTTGTTTCAGACACTGCCCAGGTAACTGTAGAGAAATAATTTTTTTGGATTGACATCTTAAATCGCTTTAAAGCTAATTTATTTAGTATTATTGTACTAAATAAATTAGTAATCGTGCCGGAATTACCAAAGGAACAGTTTCATCCTTTTTTTATCAGCGTTAAAATCGACGGAACCTTTCGTCGCTTTCATGTTATTCAGATCCTGAAGGGCATCGGCGAAGACCAGTATAAACTAACTGCCAGGAATAAATCATTGGTTTTTTCTACCAACAAACCCATTATAGAACGCCGCAGTTTAAAGGACTTTCCCTGGACCTGGAAATTAATTGAAGGGGAACTCTACAATAAGTACGCCCTGGATGCAATTATAGCCGCCCTTGAGCAGCAGCTGCGGGGAGGGGGCAACCCCGCGGCGGATTGTACGCTGCATAATTTTCCTACTATAAAATCATTTCGGTAAAATTGCAGGCAAGCCATTTCCAGGATGCGGCCATCAATTTTTTAAAACCGGCACGTATGTGGATATATCTAGGGGTACGCACTGAAAAACCAACGTATTTTCATGCACTGGCAGGCGCATTGCGGCAAGAAGTGCCAGGCAGGCGAAATTTTTGCAATACATTATTGAAGTTGATTTAAACGCATTCATTATTCAAACATAAAAAACAGGACTATGAAATGGTTAGGAAGCAGGCAGAGCTCAAATGTTGACGATCGCCGGGGTGTATCGGGTGGTGGACTGGCAGCAGGCGGGGGTATTGCAGGGGTAGTTATTTACCTGATTTATACTTTTCTTTCCGGCGGCCAAGTAGATACCTCGCAGATAGAACAACAGTTAAGCCCGTCCTCGCAAACCACCGAAATGAGTGCAGAAGACAAGGCGGCCGACGATAAGCGAGCGGAATTTGTAAAGGTGGTGCTGGCCGAAACAGAAGATGTGTGGAACAACGTTTTTTCCGAAAATGGTAAAAAATATACAGAGCCTACATTGGTATTGTTTCGTGATGGCGTGGCGTCTGCCTGCGGTTCCGCACAATCCGCGTCCGGTCCTTTCTATTGCCCCAGCGACCAGAAATTATACATTGATTTATCTTTTTACCAGGATATGCAGGATAAATTACACGCTCCCGGCGATTTTGCAATGGCTTATGTAGTAGCGCATGAAGTGGGGCATCATTTGCAAAACCTGATGGGCACAGCAGATAAGATAAGCCAGCTACGTCAGCGCGCCAGCGAAGCGGAATCCAACCGCTATTCTGTGATGATGGAACTGCAGGCTGATTTTTATGCCGGCGTATGGGCAAACCACGCACAAAAAATGAAAAACATCCTGGAAGCGGGCGATATTGAAGAAGCTATGAATGCAGCGAATGCAATTGGCGACGACCGGCTGCAGCAGCAATCCACCGGGCGAATTGTTCCGGATGCATTTACGCACGGCACCTCCAAGCAGCGCATGTATTGGTTTAAAAAAGGGTATGAAACGGGTGACCTTAAACAGGGCGATACGTTTAATGCCCCCGACCTCTAGCCATGCCGGATAGCTTATTTATTTTTCTCAGCTGGCAATGTTGTGCTGGTGTAACCGCTCCTTGCCACTAAGCCGGTTGGCGTGTAACCGGCTGCTTTTTTTTACTGCAGGATGATAACCATTCGGCAGTGGCACAGCGCTGAATTGCTTTTACTTCAACGCTTTTATACGGCGCACAACTATTGAACAACGACAATTTGTTTGGCTTTTATTTCACTACCGGAACTGCACATTACTATATAGCTGCCTGCCGGTAGATCCACCAGCGGTACCTGTATTCTTTGACCGGCCGCTACCAGTGAGGGTAATTTTACCTGCTGCAGTTGTTTTCCCGTAATACTGTACAGCGTAACGACTGCGTTTTTTAACGCGAGCGAACTGGAAACGAATACCGGGGTATGGTTTACTAAAGAAGGATAGATGGAGACAGCACTGCTGCTTTTAAAGATAACTTTTACCACCGGTGATTTACTTGATTTTTCATCCTTATCGACCATGTTTAGCCGGTAGTAATTGCTGCCATTTAAGGGAGCCGGATCGGTGTAACTGTATTGGGTGGCAGCGCCGGCTGTAACGCCGCCGGAATATATTTTTCCCAGTTGCGTGTAGTCGGTGCCGTTAGCGCTTCGTTCCACAATATAATAGGCGCTATTCACTTCTGCGCCCACTTGCCAGGATAGCTGTATATTTTCGGCTGCGGACCTTCCATTAAAATTAAGCAGTTGTACGGGCAGCAGGGAGTTTACGCTTGCACTAAAACTTACCCGGTTGCCACCGGCATTTTCGTAATACTCCAGCACCATGTCATATGTTCCGGAAAGTGCTGCACTGTATGAAGTTGTGCCGTAGCCCTGGTCATACCATCGGTTAATTACCCAGGTGGTTCCGCCATCCAGGCTCAGCCGATAGCCATCATCGGCGCCCACCGTAATCATATAATTGTTGCTGGCGAAGGTCTTTTGCAACCGGTACCGGGCGCTGAATGTTTCGGTAGTAATTGCACAGGTATTGGTAACATACAATGTGTTACTGCCTCCAAAATCTTCATCAAAATCCGCGCTGGCAACACTGCCTTCCGTTACCATGCCATGGTATACATCGAAGTTGGTGCCTGTGTAGACATGGCCATTCCATATATTTCCAGTGCCGTAGATGGTCTGGTCGCCCGTGCAAACGCAGGTGGAAGCCACTGAAAACGAAAGCCTGTTACCACCACCGTTTTCGTAAAATTCAAGCACGAGCTGATAAGTGCCGCTCAGTGTTGTAGAATATGCGGTGAAATTATACGACTGGTCCACAAAACGATCAATCACCCAGGTAGCTCCGCCATCCAGGCTAAGCCGGTAGCCATCGTCTGCACCCACCATAAACTGGTAGTTACCGGATGCAAATGTTTTCGTGAGTTTGTAGCGTGCACTGAAAGTTTCTGTATAAACCGGGCACCCATTGGTTGCGTAGCTGGCATAATCGCCGCCAAAACTTTCATCGAAATCCGAATTGCCGGGTGACCCTTCAGTTACATAGCCGCTGTAACCCGTAAAGTTGATATTGTCATAAATGTAACCCGTCCAGGTATCTGTAGTACCAAAGCTTGTTTCGTCGCCCAAAGCGGTACACGCTTGTGCATTAATAACGGGGCAACAAATAATGGCCAGCATTAAGATATAAAGGTTTTTCATAAACAGGCTATTGGTAACCAGTATTACATTATACGGGTAAACCATTAACGCTAACCTTTCTTTTTTATGCGAACGAAGGCTTGAGGCGGATCAATAATTACTGTTAGCAACGGTTGTGGAGGGTTATTGGTCAGCCTTTATGAGGTAGGGGCTGGTGTCAATCTTTAAAGCGCAGCGGTACCGGGGCGCGGATTTATCGCACGCTGAGGCGCATTTCCAGCAGGTAGTTACTGAAGCCGACTTTTTTATATGCATTGATAGCGGCCGTATTGCCGGGGTAAACTTCCAGCCGGAATTCAGTGACTTGCTTTAGAATTGCCCACTCCTTAAGCCCTGCGATAATTTTCTGGTTTACGCCCTGCCCGCGGTAAGCGGGATCGGTAAACATAAAGCCGAGGTATGCATGGTATGCGTGCTGCGAAAAGTGCCGCGCTTTTTCTATCCGGCATAACCAGACCCAATAACCCGTTGATTGGCCTCGGCCACTAAAAGCGCTGTATCAGGCGCGGCAATCATGGCTTCCAGGTCGTAATAATTGATATGACCGGTTTTCAGTGTGTCATCGAAAGGACGTTCAGCATTAATAACACCCTGTTCAAAACGAAGCAGTACCGCCATGTCCTCCAGGGTTGCTTTTCTAACTACGATTTCATGCATGATACAATGGTTTTCGTATTCGCAAATCCGGCAAATTACAGTATCCTGGTAAACCCGTTCAGGAATGTTTCAATGTCATTTTTGTATTCCTCTACCAGGTTGGCGGATGTATAAGTTAGCAGTTGTACAGTTCCTTTCGGCGAAGAATAATAGTAACCCCAATAAGTAAATTTGATGCCGCTGATGGTGCCGTCCATCTTCAGCAGTAAAACCAGCATATTGTTTACATAGCGGTATTCTTCCTTTGTAATATGGATATCGGGTGCCGCCTCACCGGCATTTTTTAGTGCAGCTAACTTCAACGTGGCCATCGGGATTTCTATCTTTTCGGAAATAAACATGCCGTAGAGATCTTTTGTTTTGGAAGAAAATTCAAATTCGGCCGCCTGCCCCGCTTTTTTTTCAAAGCTCCATTTCTTTGGATCCAGGTATATCCCTACATCTACTTTGCTGCTTTTGACCAGGAAGGTAGCCGCAGGTTGCCTGGAGAAAGTTTGTTTGCTGGTATCAATGGTGGTTTGTCCGCCAGCCAGGGAATCGTTCACATATTTCCAAGTGCCGTCCTGGTTTAATATCACTTCATCGCCGTTGCCGGTGACGGCCCGTTGCTGCGCCCGCGCAGCGAGTAAGCACAATAGGAAGAAAAATAAAATAACAGATTGTTTCATGAGCTAAGGTTTTCTGTTCGTATCATTTGCCTTGAACGGCAAGAATCTACTGTAAGGTTAGCTATTATTTTCCAATAAAACCACCCGGTAAAGCATAGGAAGGCCTCGAGTGCCGCGGGCAGGTTCCTCGAGGAAGAGGGATGTTGTTTTCAGCGCGTGTACAAACCAATTCGCCCAAAATAGTTTGTGGGGCCAACTTATTTGTGAACGTATATTTGCATAAGGGTATTTACCGGACCGCGGTTGCCGCTTGCCGGACCTCAACCATTCAGACTTTTAAATAAAGAAATATGTTAGCACCAGGAACAAAAGCACCGGAATTTTCGTTGTCTTCCACACCGGATCAAAAATTAGAACTGAGCCAATTGAAAGGAAAAAAAGTAATCCTCGCTTTTTATCCGGCAGATTGGAGCCCGGTATGCAGCGATCAAATGGCACTCTATAATGAAATGCTGAAAATTTTTCACAAAGAAAATGCGGAGGTGATTGGTATTTCGGTAGACAGCAAATGGTGTCACCTTGCATTCAGCCAGGACAGAAAGTTGCATTTTCCGCTGCTGGCAGATTTTGAGCCGAAAGGCGCGGTGGCCATGGCTTATGACGTATACGATGCAACGTTGGGAGAGTGCAAAAGGGCACTCTACGTGATTGATGAGGAGGGCATTATCAGGTGGAATTATTTATCACCCGTGGGGATGAACCCCGGTGCCGACGGAATCCTGGATGCATTGGAAACCATGAATAAAAAATAAATCTATGGCAAAGTTAAAACCTGCGGTGAGCGATAAGGACAATATACAGGGTAACACCAGTGCACCGGTAGAGCTGGTAGAATACGGCGATTATGAGTGCCCGCATTGCGGCCGTGCTTACCCAATTGTAAAAGCCATCCAGGAAAAAATGGGTGACAAATTAAAGTTTGTATTCCGGAATTTTCCGCTTGCAGAAATTCATCCCCACGCAGTAAATGCGGCAATAGCTACTGAAGCAGCTGCATTGCAAAATAAATTCTGGGAAATGCATGATTATATTTTTGAACACCAGCGCCGCCTGGATGATGCATCGCTGATTGCGTACGCCACCCACCTGCAACTCGATGTTCAGCAATTTGAAAATGATTTTTCCAAAACCGAGCTGGCGCAGAAAGTAGATGATGATTTTGAAAGCGGGATGAGAAGCGGGGTAAATGGCACGCCTTCTTTTTTCATCAATGGAGAAAAATACAATGGTAACTGGGAGGGCGAAGAATTCCTGGATTACCTGCAATCACTTGCAAAATAAAAAGCATTGATCATTATAATTATTTGCTGGTTAGTCTTGGCAATGGTGGTGGCGCTGTTTGGTGCCGGCCGTAGCATTGGCTTTTCTAAAAGCCTGCTGGCTGCCATTTTTTTAACGCCGGTTATCGGGGGAATAATAACGTCGCTTTCCAAAACAAAAAAGGCTACCGCGAAACAAAAGGAGACAGACCGGCTGTCTAAAGAATACCTCGATCTCATCAATCCAAAAAATAAAAGTTAATCATTTACGATAGCTGCCAACGCCTCATTCCAGTCTGTATTTTCATTTTTCAGCAATGCAGCACCCGGTTTACTGTTACGGCGCTTGATAATTCTATAAACCCTCCCGCTCAAACTCCGCAAGATCCGGGTTGGCAAATCTTGGCGGTTGAATGATTTTTGTTGCACAAACAATAAATCATGGCAAATTTTAAAATTATTCCGTTGAGTAAAGAATATGCGGCCAAAATAAGGAAAGCCGGGTTGGATGATTTCGGTCATACGGTACGCACAAGTATAGCAACTGGTAAGGGGCCCTGCAGGGTATCCTTGCAACCATTTGTTGCAGGAAAAGACGAGAGGCTGTTGTTTTCACACAGCCCGTTTAAAATGGAAAATGCATTCAACCAGCCCGGCCCGGTTTTCATCAGTAAAGAGCCAGTGGAAGCTTACAGCGATTTGCACCAATTTCCGCCTTCAATAAAAGCGGACAAACAAAGCTTTCCTTTGTCGTTGATTGGATACGACCAGGATCAGCAGATGATTTTTACAAAACTGGTGGGAGATGATGATGTGGATGAACTTATCCAGGTAATTTTTCGTGCTCATCCCGGCATTCTATACCTGCATGCAAGAAATGCTGCCGCAGGTTGTTTTATTTGTAAAATTGAAAGGGGCGACACTGAACCCGGCATGAGTGAATAAACAGCGCGGGCGCCATTACTACTTCAGTATCTCTTTTATTTCATTCAGCTTAAACAACGCTTCCACCGGGGTCAGGCGGTTTATATCAATGCTTTCCAGCTTTTTTCTAATTTCATCGAAGGTCTCCGAATGCGCATCAAAAATGGAGAGTTGTAATTTTTGCGCCGGCATATTTTTTATTTGTTCTGCCGCATTGCCGTTTGCATGCGCAGCTTCCAGGTGTTTCAGCATTTCATTGGCGCGCTGAATCAGCGAAGCAGGCATCCCGGCCATCCGGGCTACATGTATGCCAAAACTGTGGGTGCTGCCACCGGGTGCCAGTTTACGCAGAAAAATAATTTTGTTCCCAACTTCTTTATTGGTGATGTGATAATTTTTTATGCGTGGCATCCGGTTTTCCAATTCATTCAGCTCGTGGTAATGGGTGGCAAACAACGTCTTGGGCTGGTGCGGGCTCTGGTGCAGGTATTCGGCAATGCTCCATGCAATGGAAATGCCATCGTACGTAGAAGTGCCGCGGCCAATTTCATCCAGTATAATCAGGCTGCGCGGGGTAATGTTATTGATGATGCTGGCTGTTTCATTCATCTCTACCATAAAAGTAGATTCGCCGCCACTCATGTTATCTGATGCACCTACGCGGGTAAATATTTTATCCGTCAGCGCAATCCTTGCAGTGTCTGCCGGCACAAAACTACCCATGTGCGCCATTAGCGTGATCAGTGCCGCCTGGCGCAGTAAAGCACTTTTACCGCTCATATTCGGTCCGGTAAGAATAATGATTTGCTGTTGCAACGGGTCCAGGAAAATATCGTTTGCAATATAGGGCTCCCCGGCGGGCAACTGTCTTTCAATGACCGGGTGACGTGCCTGTTTGATTTCCGTTTCCAGTCCCTCGTGCAGTGCTGGTTTCTTATAATTGTAATGCAATGCGTTGGATGCAAAACAGCTAATGCAATCCATCACTGCCAGTACGTTGCCGTTTACCTGCATCGGTGCAATATAATCCTGCAGTTCCAGCAATAATTTTTCGTACAGGTCGAGCTCTATCGCCAGTATTTTTTCTTCCGCGCCAATTATTTTTTCTTCGTACTCTTTTAATTCGGGCGTAATATACCGTTCTGCGTTGGTGAGCGTTTGCTTGCGCATCCAGGCGGCAGGTACCTTGTGTTTGTGTGAATTGGTTACCTCCAGGTAGTAACCAAAAACGTTGTTGAATCCAATCTTCAATGTAGCAATGCCGGTATCCGCTGCTTCTTTCAATTGCAATTCAACCAGGTAATCCTTACCACCACTGGCAATTTTTCTGAGCGTGTCCAGTTCCGGGTGAATGCCTTCTTTAATAACGCCCCCTTTTGCTGCGGTGGCCGGTGGATTTTCGTTGATATCACGTGTTATTTTTTCAACGATATAGTGACAGGGGTTGATGGAATCCGCCAATCGTTTTAAATAATCATTGGGTGCAGACTGGGCCATTTGCTTGATGGCTTCCGCGTGTTGCAGCCCGCGCGCTACCTGTAGTATTTCGCGCGGGTTTATTTTTTTCAAGGGTATTTTACTCACCAGCCTTTCTATATCACCGCTTTGTTTGATATGCTGTGTAATCTTTGTGCGTATGTCTACTTCTTTAATAAACCAGCTCACTAAATCCAGGCGCTCATTTATTTTGCGGATGTCTTTCAGCGGCAGCACAATCCAGCGTTTCAGCATCCTGGCGCCCATTGGCGATACGGTGTTGTCCAGCACCTTGTGCAGGTTATTGCCATTATCCGTGCTGCTGCCAATCAGCTCCAGGTTACGGATGGTAAACTTGTCCATCCATAAATAGTCTTCGCGGTCAATCCGCTGCAGGGAAGTAATGTGTTGCAAATGCGGGTGCTCAGTATCCTTGAGGTAATGCAGTACCACGCCTGCCGCAATTATACCTGCATGCATGTCTTCAATTCCAAACCCTTTCAAAGAATGCGTCTGGAAATGTTTCAGCAGGCTTTCACTGGCATAAGCCTCATCAAAAATCCAGCTTTCTAAAGTGTAGGTATAGAATTTATTGCCGTGGGTTTCTTTAAATTGTTTTTGGTAGCTGCGCTGGAAAATTACCTCGGCAGGCTTAAACGTTTGCAGCAATTTGTCGATGTATTCCTGGTTGCCTTCTGCAACAAAAAACTCTCCGGTGGAAATATCAAGAAAAGCAATGCCCTGGCTGTTCTCAGTAAAATGAATAGCGGCGAGAAAATTATTGGTATTGTGTTCCAGCAGCTTATCATTGGTTGCCACCCCCGGAGTTACCAGTTCCGTGACGCCTCTTTTAACGATGCCTTTGGCCATTTTGGGATCTTCCAGCTGGTCGCAGATAGCAACGCGGTAGCCTGCTTTTACCAGTTTGTGGAGGTAGGTGTCCAATGCGTGATGCGGAAACCCGGCAAGCTCTGAAGAAGATGGGCTGCCGTTGTTTCTTTTGGTCAGCGTAATGCCCAATACCCGGGAGGCGACGATGGCATCTTCGCCAAAGGTCTCATAAAAATCACCCACCCGAAAAAGGAGTATGGCATCGGGGTATTTTTGTTTTATAGCCCGGTGCTGCTGCATCAAAGGAGTATCAGCGCTTTCTTTTGCCATGGGGGGCAAATATAAACACAAATGAACAGCAATCGGCCGCTTACAACTACGGATGGCAGATAACGTTGCGCGTTAATTATCCGGCTGATTTGGATTTCCCATACCAGGACGCCGGTTATAAAATTTTGCCAGCCAGTTCAAATCCGTTTCTTTTGCAATGGAAAAATTGCCGCGCCGCGTGCTAAAGCAACGTGCAGCAACAGCTGTTTTTGTTCTTCCGCTGCGCACAAAATAAAAGTAACAGGCATATGTACGAGGTTCTGAACAGGTATCTCTTTCAGCATAAAAGCATCAGTATCCCAGGACTAGGCTCCCTGGTAGCGGAATCAATTCCTGCAGTGTCTGATTTTGCCAATAAACAATTGCTACCGGTTCAGTTAAAATTCCGGTTCGACAAATATTTCGATCTGCCGGATCGTGATTTTTTTACTTACCTGTCGCTTAAAAAAAATATCCCCGACTTTGAGGCCATCAAATGGTACAATGAATTTGCTGCCGAACTCCGCAATAAAATAAAAACCGAAGAGGAAGCCGTCTGGGAAGGTATCGGGGTATTCCGAAAAGATTTTGGCGGCGAAGTGACCTTTGAAGCCAATGCCCAGTTATATGAATTGTATTCCCCGGTAAAAGCAGAAAGAATCATTCGTGCAGATGCTACGCATTCTATATTGGTAGGGGATAAGGAAAAGACCAATTATGAAATGACGGAATTGCTGAACGATGAGGTATACGTAGAGCGGGAGTCCTGGTGGATTTATGCGCTGATCCTCGCTGCTATTGGCCTGAGTATATTGTTTTTTCATTTGTACAGCAACCATATGCGCTGGGGCGTAACGGGCAACCAGCAGCAAATTCAAATGAAACATTGATCAATATAAATATAAGCGCAATGTTGTATATGTACGGGGCATTGCACCCAGTGCGAAACTTTGAAGGTGCAATAATTAATTTTACTTTTTTATTTTAACGCTTTGTTTGCGTAACCGCAAGACTCAATTCTTAACGCGTAATTTTTATTTCTTTCATGGGGATTATTTTAAGCGAGCGATGTCCGGTATGCAATGCAACCACCATCAGCAAATGGCAAAGCGCAGAAGATTACACCGTTTCTCACCAGCAATTTGAGATCTGGACCTGCAGCAATTGTTTATTGCGGTTTACCCATGGCACACCGGATGCGGCTACTGTGGGCGGTTTCTACCAGTCAGACAATTATATTTCCCATACCGATACCGCCACTGGACTGGTGAACCGGCTGTATCATTTGGTGCGTAAAACAACACTGAAAAGAAAACTGCGCATGCTCCGGTCAATTACCGGTTTGCATACTGGTCACCTGCTGGACATTGGCGCGGGTACCGGCGCTTTTGCACATACCATGCAGCAGGCTGGCTGGGCGGTAACCGGGCTTGAGCCAGATTCCGCTACGAGGCAAAGAGCGGAAAATTTATACCAGTTGCAGCTGCAGGATGCCAATACGCTTTTTGAATTGCCCGAAGCAAGTTTTGATGCCATCACCATGTGGCATGTGTTGGAACATGTGCATGAACTGCATGCGTATATTGAAAAGATAAAACGGTTACTGAAAGATAAAGGCAGGGCATTGATAGCGGTACCAAATTATACCTCTTATGATGCAACTGTATACGGGCAATACTGGGCGGCATACGATGTGCCACGCCACCTGTATCATTTCTCTCCGGCATCGGTTAAAAATTTATTGAAACAGCACGGACTTAATTTGCTGGCAGTGCAGCCGATGTGGTTCGACAGCTTCTATATTTCTATGCTGAGTGAGCAATATAAAAATGGCAAAAGCAACTTGCTCAAAGCGGTCTGGAATGGACTACTGTCCAATGCAAAAACACTTGTGAACAAAGAACGCTGCAGCTCGGTGATTTATGTGATTGGGAAATAGGCAGAGTGGTCCCGGGAACGTTAGGATTGGTGGAGTTGAAGTCCCAGGAATACAGCAGATGCATCTGCAAGAACGCATATCCATTCTCTTCATCCTATTCCATCAAATGGTCACCTGATGCTCAGTTGAACTTTATCTCGTAAATGGTTGGCCATAATTTCCCGGTTACATATAGACTGTTTGATTCCGGGTGATAGGCAATGCCATTTAAATATTCTGCATTGCTGTTCGCTTTTTTTGCCGCTGCATCGAGGCTGCTCAGGTCCAGCTTACCCACCACCTGGCCATTGGACGCATCAATTTTTAAAATATAATTGGTGAGGTATTGATTGGCATAAATAAATCCATCAACGTATTCCAGTTCATTGATATTAGACACCGGCCCATTGTTGTCTGTTACGCCCAATATGCGCTGCACTTTAAGTGTATTGGTGATGGCCGCCGGGTCGATGATCTGCAGGTTGCTGCTGCCATCGCTCATAATAAGATGGGTGCTGTCGTGCGTAAGTGCCCAGCCTTCTCCCGGGTAACTAAATTCCTGTAGTAGTTTATACGTTTTGGCATCGTAAACATAACCCTTGTGGTTTTGCCACGTTAGGTGGTAAATTTTTCCGTTGAGGATTGTAATGCCTTCACCAAAATATACGGCGTTGTCCAGGCTAACTTTTTTGTCAACTTTGCCGGTTTTCAAATTGGCAATACCAAAGGCAGAAGGATGGGGCGGCTTTTCGCCTTCTGTGTCAGCAGACCCTGCACCGGAACTTTCAAACAACTGCCCTTCGTGAAATTCCAGGCCCTCTGTGTAAAAACCGGTATCATGCGGGTAGGTATTCACCACCCTGAACCCGATAATAGGAGGGGCCAGTTCCGGCGTGTTGGTAACAGTGGTATCCGGCGTATTATTATTGCAGCCTGCTATTACAATTGCTGCTGCCAGGGCCATTAAGAACTTGTTCATAAATATTATCTGTCTGTTGGTTTACAAATGTACACGCAGCATTGCTTCCACAAACCAAAGAATTCTTAAAAATATGCGTTTGCCTGCAACCAGCTGGTTCCTGGTTACGCTGCTGACCCAACACGGCAAGGAATAGCATCCCCTTTAAAATAGCGGCAGTTGCTATTTAGGCTTCACAAAATTTACACCGCTGTTCGGGTTGCAGGGATGCTAAAAAATTTCGGTTGCCTGCTTCAGCACTGGTAAAATTTGGCGGGCAGGCGGCAGGAGACATTTGAGCAGCCATAACAATCACGAAACACAAGGAGGAATGGGAATCATAATCTGAACATTGCCTCAGTGAAAAGCGGGCCTGGTGGTTATTGTGCGCGGGTTATTTATCCAAAATTTGCCGCGCAACAATTTCGCCTACTACCGGCGACAAGGCAACACCCATACCACTCATGCGCACTGCGCAATAAACGTTTTTTTCAATTCTTTTTATAATGGGAAATTTGTCACTGCCCATGCCCATGATACCGCCCCAGCGGTGTTCAATCGTAAACTTTTGTTTGGGTAGAATAACGTCTTTTAAAAAGCGCTCCAGCTCCTGCTGAATTAAATCTGTTGTTACCAGTTCGCCCGAATTCTCCGCAGACAACGATTTGTTGCGGGCCCCACCCAGCAATACACGGTTGTTGGATAGATTGCGGAAATAATAGAACCCTTCATCAAAATGAAAAGCTCCTTTAAAATGCAGTTTTTTTATGGGAGAAGTTACCAGCACCTGGCCACGTACCGGCGCTACATCTATTTTAGGCAGTAATTCGCTGGCGAACGCATTGGTGCAGATTAGCAACTGGCTGGCAGATAAATGAACAGGCAGGTTGGTCTGCAATACTATTTTATCATTTATTTTTTCAAAGCCCTTCACCGTTGTCTGTGTCATTACGGTTACGCCCATGCCCTGTACTTTTTGTAAAAGTGCCTGCAGTAATTTGCCACTGTGCAGTTGCCCTTCGGTCCTGCTTTCTACCAGGTGACGGACGTTTTTAAAACCAAACGATTTTATTTTTTTATCGGCAATGCGAAATGTTTTCTCATCTTTAATGGCCTTACGCAGGGTGATGTTCAGCCAGCCCAGATCATTTTTTAATTGTTTTAACCGGGTATAGTGGGTATCCGTTATCAGTTCATAGCCGCCGTGTTTTTCATATTCAATTTCTTTGCTGCTGAACACTTTTTTGATCCTTTGTAAACCTTCATAGCGCAGTGCTACTATTTCCAGCATGCTTTGTTCGCCGGCTTTACGGGCATCGGCCAGCAATTCAGTTGCGCTGCCAACACAGGCAAAACCGGCATTGCGCGTACTGGCCCCGGTTGGTATGATGCCACGCTCCAGCACCAGGATATTCGCATGCGGAGCTGCTTTCTTCAGGTAGTAAGCACTCCAGAGGCCTACCAGGCCACTTCCCACAATGATCACATCCTTGTTCCCGTAAAACGTCTCTTTTTCCCAGATGGAGGGTTGCAGCATATCGGGTAATTTAAACCAGGGGGCGATGAATAATCCGCGCAAAGGTACAGCCGGAAATGATTGTAAGTATCGATTGAACAGGGTGTGCCGGAAAACCGTTCATTCTACAGTAAATGAGGGGGCACAAGTTGCGGGCCATGCACCGGCACCGGCCGTTAACGGCGCCAATTTAATAATTCGATCACATCGCCAGCCGCATCCGGCGCAGCAGTTGCCGAAAACCCGCCGCAAATTATTTTGCCTGGCGGCGATTGCCTTTGCCTTTGCTACTCTTCCCTGGGCTATCTTCACAATCATTGGTTGGGGGTTGCTGGCAGCAGGGCAAACACAGCTGCGTAGGCATAAAAAAAGGCCACGGTTATACCGCAGCCTTTAAAAAAAATAACAAGATTTATAAATGGATTGCTTCGCCGTACGCTACTTCAATCGCGTCTTTTACACTTTCGCTGATGGTTGGGTGCGGGTGAATACTGTTCAGCACCTCGTGGTGGGTGGTTTCCAGCTTGCGGGCTACCACCGTTTCAATAATAATTTCTGTTACGTTATAGCCAATCATATGGGTACCCAGCCACTCTCCGTATTTGGCATCAAAAATTACTTTTACAAAACCTTCTGTGGCGCCGGCTGCGCTTGCTTTGCCGCTTGCGCTTAATGGAAATTTACCCACCTTAATTTCATAACCGGCTTCTTTCGCTGCTTTTTCTGTGTAGCCCACAGATGCTACTTCCGGCGTGCAGTACGTACAACCTGGCACATTGCCATAATCAAGTGGCTCCGGCTGGTGATTGTATTTCTTTTCGTTGTAGCCAATATTTTCAACACAAATAAGACCTTCCTTGCTGGCAACATGGGCCAGCGCCGGGCCGGGTATGCAATCGCCAATAGAATAAACGCCGGGCATACTGGTCTGGTAAAATTTATCAACTACAATTCTTCCCTTATCTGTTTTGATGCCATTTTCTTCCAGTCCAATGCCTTCTATATTGGCAGCGATGCCCACAGCACTTAAGACTACATCTGCTTCGAGTGTTACCTCACCAGTGGCAGTTTTTACTTTTGCTTTCACGCCTTCGCCGGAGGCATCCAGTGACTCAACAGAAGCGCTGGTCATAATATCGATGCCTTGTTTCTTCAATTGTTTTTCCAGTTCTTTTGAAATATCGTCATCTTCTACCGGAACAATTTTTGGTAAAAATTCTACCACGGTAACTTTTGTACCCATACTATTATAGAAGTACGCAAACTCAACGCCAATTGCGCCGCTGCCTACAACAATCATAGATTTTGGCTGCGCAGGCAAAGACATTGCGTCGCGATAGCCAATTACCTTTTTACCGTCCTGCTTCAGGTTAGGCAATTCACGGCTGCGCGCACCCGTAGCAATAATGATATGTTTTGCTTCAACCACATCCTTTCCACCATCTGCTTTTGTAACTTCTACCTGACCCTTTGCCTTCAGTTTACCAAAACCCATTATAACATCAATCTTATTCTTCTTCATCAGGAACTGAACACCTTTGCTCATCTTGTCTGCCACACCGCGGCTGCGTTTAATAACGGCCGCGAAATCCTGCTTGCCGCTGGCCTCAATACCATAGTCTTTCGCGTGGTTGATATAATCCATCACATTCGCGCTTTTTAATAAAGCTTTAGTGGGAATACAACCCCAGTTCAGACAAACACCTCCCAGGCTTTCCTTTTCTATGATAGCAGTTTTTAAACCAAGTTGCGCTGCACGGATAGCCGCTACATAGCCGCCTGGTCCACTACCCACAACAAGTACATCGTATGCCATACTATTTTTATTTTAGTGTTAATTAGCTTTTTTTGCAATGACCAGCGAAGCTACTTTAGAACCGTGAAACAGCCAAAAACGCAGGCCTGCATCATTAAAACAGTTTTGGTGCAAAAAAGTTGGCGGACGCGTGTTACAAATCCCCGTTATCGCTTGGCAACCAGGCAACCTTCCTTGAAATTCTTTACAGAAATCTGCATTGTTGGTTGGTGTTTCAGTCTCCTGTTTTTGCGTGCTGCGTTGCAGAACATACCGATTTTACATTCAACAATCAAAACGGGGGGCAGCTGGTATACCTGGATAGCATCTGGAATGCGGGTTGCAGATAAAAAAAGTCAAAAGTAAGGAGCGGGAACCCAGGCTGCTGCACAACGTTGCGGGTTCTCTACTTTTTACTTTTGACTTACAATATACTTGTTACCGGCTGTTCGCATCGTTCATCCGGATGCTTCTGCCTTTATATTTTTTGCCGTCAACGGCGCGTATCATTTGGTTGGCCACGCTGCGGTCCACTTCCACCCAGCTATTCATTTCTTTCATATCTATCCTGCCCAGCGATTCTTTTTTCAATTCGCTCATGTCGAGAATAAACTGTAAAAAACTGGCTTTATAGAAACCATCTTTGGTGCCCAGGTTTACAAAAAGGCGCATAAAATCTCCACCGTTGCCATTGCCGAATGATTCCCTTCCACGGGGTGCGTCCCTGCTTACGCGGTTAAAATCGCGGCTATCGCCACGGCCGGATGCCATGGGTATGCGTTCCCTTTCTCTTGGCGAACGTTCGCGTACATTCAGGTCTTCCGCATTTTCGTAGTATTTCAAAAAGCGGTCGAACTCCATAGCCGCCATGCGTTTCAGCACATCTTCTTTGCTTACTTCAGCAAATTTTTCTTCCAGCATGGCCACATAGCTTTCATAATTGCCATGGCTGATATCTGCCTGCAGCAACTTATCCATAAAATGGAAAAACTGTTTGCGGCAAACATCTTTACCGGTTGGTATTTCTACTTTATGGAAAGGTGCCTTCACCATGCGTTCAATCTGCTTCAGCCTCCCAATCTCACGGCTATGCACAATGCTTAAACAAATACCCGTGCTGCCTGCACGGCCGGTACGCCCGCTGCGGTGGGTATAAACCTCCATATCATCGGGTAATTCAAAATTGATAACGTGCGTGATCTCTTTAACATCAATACCACGTGCCGCCACGTCGGTAGCTATCAGTAACTGCAGCGTTTTGTCACGGAAATCGCCCATTACCTTATCCCGTTGTGCCTGCGTGAGATCACCATGCAATGCATCAATATCATATCCTTCGCGGGTCAGTTTTTCAGCAATGTGTTGCGCATCGGCCTTGGTACGGGTAAAAATAATTCCATAGATACCCGGGTTGAAATCTATCAACCGTTTCAGGGTATCATAGCGGTGTTGCGCAGACGCAACTACAAACTGGTGGTCGATGTTTTTATTGGCCGTATTCATCTGGCCAACGGTTACTTCCACCGGTTCCTTCATATAACGCTTGCTTACACGGCGTATCTCAGGCGGCATGGTAGCGCTGAAAAGCCAGGTGCTTTCACGTTTGGGTGTATTCTTAAGGATAAATTCGATATCATCCTGGAAGCCCATGTTCAGCATTTCATCTGCTTCATCCAATACAACGTACTTGATTTGTTCCAGGTTAATCGCTTTGCGCTCAATCAGGTCAATCAGGCGCCCTGGGGTAGCCACTACTATCTGTACGCCTCTTTTCAGATCGCGTATTTGCATGCCAATAGCGGTGCCACCATATACGGCCACCACGTGCACGGCGGGCATATATTTTTTGAATAGTTCAATTTCGTTTACAATTTGCATACACAGTTCCCTTGTAGGGCAAACTATGAGTGCCTGCGGGTGTTTGGCAGAAGCATCAATCAGGTTCAACAGTGGTAATCCAAACGCTGCGGTCTTACCTGTGCCGGTCTGTGCCAGCCCTATAAAGTCGGTAGTTCCGCTTAATAATACGGGAATCGCTTTTTCCTGTATTGTAGTGGGATTTACATATCCCAAATCCGTAACTGCTTTCACCAATCGCTCCTCAATACCAATCTCTTCAAATGTCATCATAATGTGTTAAATAAATTTTCGCAAATGTAGTTTATTTGGCCGTTTTTGCCTAATATAATCGTGGTTTGTATGCTGGGCGAACGCCTGTTAAGCCGGTAAAATCCGGTGGCAGAAACCCCGTTACTGGATTGTAAAGCGGTTAAGGCACGGGGAGCGGCCGACAATTCCAGTATCTTAGCATCCTGAAACAACCTAATGGCCTCCGGCTGTTAGCTAAAAGCTGTATTATAATGAAACTTGATGTTCTTGCAATTGGCGTACACCCGGACGATGTGGAACTTGGCTGTTCCGGCACCCTTCTAAACGAGATAAAACTGGGTAAAAAGGCAGGGATCCTCGATTTAACACAGGGTGAACTGGGCACCAGGGGTACGGCGGAAACCCGCTCCGACGAGGCCGCCAGGGCAGCTGCTATCCTGGGCGTAGTAACCCGGGAAAACCTGAAAATGCGGGATGGTTTTTTTAAAAATGACGAGGCCCACCAACTTTTACTGGTGGCCGCCATCCGCAAATACCAACCTGAAATTGTATTGGGCAACATATTGGATGATCGCCACCCGGACCACGGACGCGCCGGACACCTGATTGCCGATGCCTGCTTCCTCGCCGGACTGGTAAAGATTGAAACGAAAGATGAAAACGGGCAGGTGCAACCGCGCTGGCGCCCCAAACAGGTGCTGCATTACCTGCAGGACTGGTATCATGAGCCTGATATACTGGTGGATATCAGCGACGTGTTCGACCAACGCATGCAATCAATACTAGCCTACCACACGCAGTTCCAAACCGGCAAAGATGGACCGGCCACCTATATTTCTACGCCGGATTTCTTTGAAAGTATTATCGCCCGCGCCCGGATGATGGGAAAACGCATCGGGGTAAAATATGCGGAAGCATTTGTAACAGAGAAAAATGTCGGCATACGGAACTTAGACGCGCTGATCTCAATTGAAACTTAAGCCACGGTATTTTTGCTCTTCCAGCGTACAAGCGATACCATTTGTCTGACCATTGTCATCAAATGCCTTTCAAATACTTAAAATATTGGTACTCTGCATACATTCTTGCCGTTGTTAACCGTTTATTAATGCGCAGGGCTTAACTTTGCATATTCTTTTTTTTAAGTACTAAATAGTATCTCATGTCAGTTCCGAAGTTTGCGAATGTTCCCTACTCTTTTCACACGGAGTTGAAGAACAGGATTAACAATTATTTCGAACAAACAGGTAAATCCACTTACGGTAATTTTAGCCTTTTTTTAAAGGCGGTTTTGCTGATAGCGGCGTTTACTTTTTTATACATCCACCTCGTGTTTTTTACACCCGGTGTTTTCTGGGCTATTACTGAATGCGTGGTGCTGGGAGGTATCGTATCCGCCATCGGTTTTAATATTATGCACGATGGTGCACATGGCAGTTTCAGCAAAAATAAATACATCAACATGTTTGCGGCTTTCTCATTGAATGTGCTGGGCGGCAGCAGTTTTATGTGGAACGTAAAGCACAATATAATTCACCATGCCTATACGAACGTGGATGGGGTGGACGATGACATCGATATTCAACCATGGATGCGCATGAGCGGTACCCAGAAAAAATATAAGCTCCACAAGTTTCAGCATTTCTATTTTTGGGTATTGTATTGTTTGCTGTATATTCTCTGGATTTTTGTCCTCGATTACCAAAAATATTTTAAGTCCCGTGTAGGCAGTATGCCATTGAAGAAAATGTCGGTGAATGATCACCTGGTATTCTGGGGTTTCAAATTATTCAACGCGTTCCTGTTCGTGGGCTTACCCATCTATATGCTTGGTTTTACTTCCTGGCTGGTTGGATTTTTAATATTTACCTGTGTAGCAGGATTGGTATTGAGCCTCGTATTTCAATTGGCGCATACGGTAGAACACACCGCTTTCCCCATGCCCGACGAAGCGAGCGGCCGTTTGGATGATGAGTGGGCCGTGCACCAAATCAAAACCACTGCTAATTTTGCTACCAAAAATAAGTTGGTGTCATGGTTGGTTGGCGGTTTAAATTTTCAGATAGAACATCACCTGTTTCCTAAAATATCACATATTCATTACCCGCAGATAAGTAAAATAATTAAAGAGGCCTGCCAGGAGTTTGGCGTCGATTACATCGAATTTCCAAGGGTGAGATACGCCATCGCGTCGCACGTTTCTTTCCTGAGGGAAATGGGTAGAAAATAAACGGAGTCAAAAATAGTTACACCCGGAATCATTGTAATATGCTTACAACGATTCCGGGTTTTTGTTGACTCACCTTTTGGTCTGCTTTCCGGGTAGGGGGCAGCTCGGTAAATTTTCCTCCACTTACCATCTGCATTACTTTCCAACCGCTAACACGTATCCATCAGCCAACTGAGAAGTGGGTGTTTATTTTTTTTGTGCCTGTAATTTTTCATAAAACGATTGTTGTTAATTTATCAGCAAATAGCGGAGCGGCACCGCTCGCGCCCGGTAGCTATCGTTATGCAGCGGCCTGGGGGTTTGAATCTGCTTGCTATCACATATTTTTGCAGTCATAAATAAAACACGGAAATGGCTACAGTAAAAATTGGCATGGTGCAGATGAGTTGTACCGCAGACAAAGAAGAGAACCTGCAAAAAGCAGTTGCAAAAGTAAAGGAAGCTGCCGCGAAAGGGGCACAGGTAATCTGCCTGCAGGAATTGTTTACATCGCTTTATTTCTGCGATGTGGAAGACTATGACAATTTTAAATTGGCGGAGCCTATACCCGGTCCCTCCACCAATACATTGAGTGCATTGGCAGCGGAATTGGGCGTGGTAATCATCGCTTCGCTGTTTGAAAAAAGAACACAAGGTATTTACCACAATACAACCACGGTATTGGATGCCGACGGGCAATACCTTGGCAAATACCGTAAGATGCACATTCCGGATGATCCTGCATTTTATGAAAAATTTTATTTTACGCCCGGCGACCTGGGCTATAAAGTATTCAAAACAAAATTTGCCACTTTTGGCGTTTTGATTTGTTGGGATCAATGGTACCCGGAAGCCGCCCGCATCACCGCGCTGATGGGTGCCGAGATTTTATTCTATCCTACCGCCATCGGGTGGTCAACGGCACAGGATCTGCCTACCAATACAGAACAATACAATGCATGGCAGACCATTCAGCGCAGCCATGCTATTGCTAACGGTGTACATGTGGTAAGTGTTAACCGCACGGGGTTTGAACAAAACGGCGCCATGCAGTTCTGGGGTGGCTCTTTTATCAGCAATCCTTTCGGTACGGTGCTCTACCAGGCATCGCACGACAAGGAAGAAGTAATTGTGCAGGAAATTGAAACTTCCAAAACCGACAGTTACAGAACGCACTGGCCTTTTTTACGCGATAGGAGAATAGATTCTTACCAGCCAATAACCAAAAGATTTATTGACGGAGATTAGTTTCACTGCGGTAAACGGAATTTTAAAAATCCTTTTCACCTCCGTGAAATGCCTTTTTTACTTTGTGGTAAAATATTCCCGCGACTTTAATTTCAATTCAAGACAAAAAGAATAAGTACGATGAACGCCGGACCAAAAACTCCAAAAGATCTTGGCTACTATTTTCCAGCCGAATTTGCGCCGCATGTAGCCACCTGGTTATCGTGGCCCCACAAAGAAGCATCCTGGCCAGGAAAAATTAATACGATTTACCCATCCTATGTAAAGTTTATTAAAGAACTCACCCTGGGCGAAAAAGTTTATATCAATGTAAAGGACAATGCCATGCAATCATTTGCCACGGCGCATTTGCAATCAGCGGACGTGGATCTTTCCAAAGTGGAATTCTTTTTTAATCCTACCAACGATGCGTGGTGCAGGGATCATGGCCCGGCATTTTTAATCAATCCTGCAGCGGAACAAAAAAAAGTGATTGTTGACTGGAACTATAATGCGTGGGGCAACAAGTATCCACCGTATGACCTGGACGATGTAATTCCCACCCTAATTGCGAAACATTATAATATTCCTGTATACCATCCGGGCATTGTGATGGAGGGCGGTTCAGTAGAATTCAATGGCAAGGGAACGCTGATGACTTCCACGGCCTGCCTGCTCAATAAGAACCGTAACCCGCAGTTGAATCAAACCCAGATTGAAGGGTTCCTGCGCAATTACTATGGGGTGGAGCAAGTGCTCTGGATAGACGAGGGGATTGTTGGAGATGATACCGACGGGCACATTGATGACACTGTTCGTTTTGTAAATGAAGACACCGTTATAACTGTAATAGAAGAAAATAAATCAGATGAAAACTATCATCTGCTGCAGCACAACCTGCAGCAACTAAAGAAAATGCGTTTGTTAAACGGCAAGCAGCTGAATATTGTGGAATTGCTGATGCCGGAAGAATTGATATACGACGACCAGCGACTGCCCTGCTCGTATGCAAATTTTTACATTGCCAATCAATCGGTTGTTGTACCCACGTTCAGGAGTAAACGCGATGACCAGGCATTACAGGTGATCCAGGAATGCTTCCCGGATAGGAAAGTGGTAGGCATTGATTCTACCGATATTATTTGGGGACTGGGCAGTTTTCATTGTCTGAGCCAGCAGGAGCCCATGGTTTGATCTGTTTAATGGCCAGCAACTGCAATGGGAAATGGGATGGCCGTCCCGCACACGTATCCAATTTGTTCAATAACCCACTTCCTGGCCAATGTTTGCCTAAGGAATGTAATAATCTTTAAGCGCGCGGTGCTGAATAACCGTGCCACTATTAGGATCTTTTGTAATGGTTTCTATCAGGCCAATACCTTTGGCAAAATAATAATCGGTGGCAGTAAACGTGGTAAAACCGACAAGGGGGATATCCAGGCCTGATTCCATTGTTACATGAATGACATCATTGAAAACCTGGCCATTGACAACACGTTTAATTCCCTTTTCTGTTATTTTGGAAGAATAGGTGACTTCCTGGCCAGAAGGATTTTTTAGTTTGTCTTGCCATGTAGCGCCCACGGGCAGGTTTGCTTTAATAAAAGTGATGTCAGCCAGGGAAACGTTATTGCCACCCACTGTGCTGGCATTGTACGCTATCACCCGGGTAGCGCCGTCCGTACAATTATAGTAGGTATCAGTTTTTGTAGAAGGTGAATATATTTTTACAAATGTTTTGTTGTCAATGATGGTGTCTTTTACAAAACGAAAGGAATCCACCACCAGGCTGGCGACACTAAGCGAGGTATCAGCATAGGTATATGCAGCACCATCACAAACGGGCATATACATACATGATTTACAATCTGTAGAAGAAGCTCCGCCGGTGCCACCTCCCCCTGCTGTTCCACCGCCTCCACTGGCTGTGCCCGCAGTTTCGAAACTTAACTCTTTCTGGCAGGCTGTTAAACTAATAATAGCGAGAAATAAAAGACAAATTTTTTTCTTCATAATAGGGTCCGTTTGGCGGGAAGTAAATTTCCGGGCATGAATATATAGGCTATTGATGAAAAAGTGAGCATTACAGGGAATTTTTTTTCCGCCATTCGTACATAATCGGCACCACCGCCTTGCCTGCTCCGCCCCGGTGTTTAAGCCTTCACCAGCACCTTTTTTCCTGCAATTATGAAACATTCAGTGCCGTCCCTTGGCGCAATAGAATTATAACAGGGTGCCAGTGTTTTAATGTAAAACAGCGGCGCAAACAACTCCTGGTACAAGGGTAGGGTTCCACCAAAAGGAGGACCGGCATTATCAAATGCTTTATTAAAAAGAACGCCTGAAAGTTTGCCATGTTCGCTTAACAACCGGTGCATTTGTAAAACGTATTGCTTACGAAGTGATGGGTGAAGTGCGCAAAAAAAAGTCTGCTCTACAACCAGGTCAAACGATCCCCCGAGTTCAAAAAAATCACCCGTAACAATTTTCAGTCTTGTGCCGGTGTAGTTGCTGAATTTTACTGCCAGTGCCGCTGTAAGAATAGGAGAGATATCAATGACGGTAATATTCGTGAAACCATTTTCCAGGAGATAGGCTGCTTCGTACCCATTGCCACAGCCAGGAATTAAGATTGAAATCTTTTTATCATTCAGCTGGTCAAAATATTCTTTTAGTGGGCGGGATACCTGCCCGATGTCCCAGGGGGTATCCCCTTTTCCAAAACGATTGCTCCAATAAGCAGCATCAAAAGTATTCATGCTATCGTACAGATTTTTTTATACCCGGTTACGAAAACTTTTTCTATTTGGCTTCTTAGCTGTTAATTATTCTCTAATCCATTTTATCTTATCCGCAATTGACCCACGCTTTCCCGGGGGAGATGGCACCGCAACAACGCCCACATAAAAAAAGCCCATCAGTTTGTCAGCTGCATTGAGGTTGAAAAACGGCTTGGCGGCTGCTGTATTGGTAACGCCGCCGGTAGTCCAGTAGCAACCAATATTATAGGCAGTAGCGGTCAGATGCATATTCTGTACTGCGCAGGCAACCGCTGCAATTTCCTCATATTCCGGAATGTTCGTTTCGGCGTGGCGTTTCATGCCAATGGATATAATGTGTGACGCCAGCAGCGGCGTGGCCAGCAATTTCTGGTAATTGTCCTCCCTAAACGCCGCGCCCACCGAGTTTTTGTATACGGAAGCCTGCAGGCCGGCGAACGTTTGCAATCCTTTGCCGGTAAAGACCGTAAAACGCCATGGTTCAGTTAATTTATGGGTAGGCGCCCAGTTTGCATTTTCCAGGAGCTGGTCGATAATTGCGTCATCTACTTGTTTACCAGCATTGTACTGTTTTGGGAAATGGCTTCGTCTTGCGCGTATAACGCTGTTTAACTGGTTGATATCAAAGTTCATAACGTGTATTTACGGGGGATAAAGATAAGCCTGGTAATGGTACAATTTTTAATTTACTGCCAGCGTTATTACACCGTCCGAACCATTGAAAACCCAAAATCCGCAGACTATGAACAACGCCTACCTGAATCAGCAGGATTACCTTGCCCAGAAGTTTCGTTACACGGAAGAGCATATTCAACAAATGTCCAGACTGGCGCTTTTAAAATTGCAGTCTTTGCAGATGGTACGCAACAACCGCTACCTCGCCGAAGCCAGGAAAATTGAAATGGAAGAGTTTATACAGTCCACCTTGCTGAACACCGTTACCAATGATTATGTGCTGAGCGAAGAAGGCTTTTATTTCAGCGATTTCTGTAATTAACAATTACCTGTTTTAGTATAGAACAACCAGCAAATGGTTGTTGACCCACCGTTATCTGCCGGCAGCAACGCCAGCGTTAACGGTGTTTTAGCGTTGGCCCGCGCGTACGCGTTGCGCTGCACAAGGTTTGATCCAATTGTTTGTTTCCGCGCCCCTCCCGTATAAATAAAAAATGTTATACCCGGCAAATTGAATATTTTCAAATTCATTTACCCACTTACAATCTTTAATACCGCAATCATGAATAAAAAACATACTGTTGCTACGCTACCAACAATCGTTTGCCTTCTTCTTTTTACGATAGCGGCGCATGTACAAGTCTGTGCGCAGCCGCTCACTGTAGGGGTTGCAGGACTTAACCACGATCATGCCTACGGACTGATGCAGCAATATAAAAATGGGGAAGTGCTGATAGCAGGTATAGCGGAACCCAACCAGCAACTTGTTGCGCGGTACAAGCAACGCTACCAGTTGCCGGATTCCATTTTTTACACATCTGTGCAAGCGATGCTGAAGCACATACATCCCGAGGCAGTGCTGGCTTACAATGCAGTTGCTGATCACCTGGCGGTGGTGGAAGCCTGCGCACCAAAAGGGATTTCGGTAATGGTAGAAAAACCACTTGCAACAACGGTGCAACAGGCGCAGCGCATGGCAGCACTGGCCGCCCAATACCATATTGAATTACTGACCAATTTTGAAACCACGTGGTACAACAGCAACCAGCAAATATATAAGATGGTAAAAGAAGACCATGTCATTGACAGTATAAAGCGAATGGCGGTGCACATGGGGCACCAGGGGCCAAAAGAAATTGGTTGCAGTGCCGATTTTTTGGAATGGCTGACGGACCCGGTAAAGAATGGGGGCGGAGCGGTCATGGATTTTGGTTGTTATGGCGCTAACCTGATGACCTGGTTAATGGACGGCAGCAAGCCGGTATCAGTAACCGCCGTTACCAGGCATATAAAGCCGGCTTTGTATCCAAACGTAGACGATGATGCAACCATTTTGCTGGAGTACGCCAATGGCGCAACAGGCATTGTAGCGGCATCCTGGAATTGGCCATTTGGAATAAAGGACTGGGAAGTATTTGGCGAAAAAACCTACCTGCATGCACTTAATGGAAATATGCTGCAAAGGCGTGACCGTGATTCGGCTACTTATTACAATGTGCCGGTGAAGCAGGCTGCCTATAGTAGCAACCTCGTTTACCTGGCAGATGTTTTAAGGGGAAAAATAAAACCGGGCAACGATCTGTCGTCATTGCAAAATAATGTGATAGTGGTGCAGATACTGGAGGCGGCAAAGAAATCAGCGAAGGAAGGGAAAAAGATTTTCTTATAAATAATTCACACTACACCCTCTTCAGCTAAGCATTATTTGCCTCCAGGCTGTTGCCATTTGTATACCGCCAGAGGAGGGTCATTCGGTTTTGCGCGGTGGATTTTTAGTATAGTAATCTTTCAGTTCGTTTACGGTAAGGTATTGCTTCTTACCGTTCTTAAAATAAATACTAACCAGATTTTTTATTAAGTCGCAATGAGTTGAATCAATTTCATCCTCGTTGAGGCTGGCATACGCAGCACCCGAAATGGTATCGCCGTCCGGGTGTTTTTGCTGGAACGTGGTCGGAATAATTTCCTGGGCCTTGCTGTATTTTACAATGCCTTCCAGAATTTTCCTGGCTATCTGTTCCTGTTTGGATGCATTGGTTATGAAAACTACATCTTCTGGATTGGTTAAATAACCACATTCCAGCAGTATGGAGGGGTAGGTAGTTCTATCAATAACGATAATTCCTTCATCTCTTTGTTTAATTATTTCATCGGTAGTATAAATATTTTTCAATTCAGAGAGGATAACCGAAGCGAATTGCCTGGTTTTGTCAAATGCACTTTTTTTTGAGATGTATGCTTCAAACCCTGTGGCGGTTGCATTGTTGTCCAGCGCCTGGTTTACATGAATGGAGATAAAAAGATCCGGCTTTGCTTCATCAGAAATTTTTACACGGTTCAGTAAATCTTCCCGGAGGTTAGTGGCATTGCCTACCAGCTTGTCATTGTTCCTGGTAAGTACAATATTTACATTGTAGTCAGCAGATAGTCGTTTTATTTTTTTAGCAATTTCCAGGTTGATATTTTTTTCTGCAATGCCGACGCTATTGGCACCCGGAAATTCACCGCCATGCCCTGCATCAATGACCACCGTGATGGGCTTATTTGCATGCGGTACCTGGCCGGAGACAGGTTGGTGCGTTAACTTCACCGCAAAAGCGGAAATCAAAATAAACAACAAAGGCAAGGCCATAATGCGACTGAGATAGCTGCTGCGGCGGATAAGGTTTGATTGTGTAATCATGGCAATACGACGTTTTATCTGGGTATGAAAAAATGGATGGGCAAGCTGCAATTTTTTTTGGGTGATGGCATGGGCCAGCAATAATTCCGCATAAGCGTACCTGTTATTGATGGATGCTGCATACTCGTCCGCCAAAAATTCATGGATCGCTTTTATTTCTTTTTTGATAAGGTGGTAAAAAGGGTTGAACCAGCAGAGGCAACACAATATTTCCATTAATAAGACATCAGCGCTGTGTTGCTCTTTTACATGAAATAGTTCGTGCCGGAATATTTGCTGGCCCGGGATGCCGCGAAGGGAAATCTTCTCGTTCCAGAAAATAGATCTAAAAAAAGAAAAAGGCGTTCCGGGTTCTGTGGTGGCATAAATTTTCAACCCATCAATTTTTTCGAAAGGGTATTTTCTTTTCAAATTGTTTATCCAGGCAAATGAGCGTAGTAGCATAACCAATGTAGTAATAGCACCGGCCAGGTAAATGAAATAAAGACCGTTTTGGAGTGTTATCCATTTGCTCCATACGTTTTGGCGTGCATAAATGATGACCGGCTCTTCCCATCCGGTGGCATTAATAACTTTTAGGGTCCGGATAATAGTTGATTCCTGGCTGGAACCGAAAAAACGAACCGGGATGTGTAAAAAAGGAATAATGAGGGAAAGCAACGCGCCAGCCAGCAGGTAAAACCGGTTATAGCGATGAAAACGCTTATTTCGCAGGAAAAACTGGTAATAGCCAACGAAGAGGCCGCTACTGATGATTAATTTGGCGATAAAGATGAGTATGGCCATTATTCCGGTTTTTTAAGTGATTTTATCTGTTGAAGCAACGTTTCCAGCTCTTCCACGCTCAGTTTGTTGTCATTTACAAACTGCGAAACGAGCCTGGCAGGGGAGCCTTCAAAATAGCCTTTTACTAACTGATTGATACTTTTGCGGCCGTATTCCGACTTGCTTATTTTGGGTTTATACAGGTTGTTGCGGCCCTGGGTTTCATAGGCAACAAAGCCCTTTTCCACCAGTATTTTAAGAATGGTGGCCACCGTATTAGAGTGCGGTTTCGGCTCCGGGCTGTTTTCCAGGATGTCTTTCAGAAAACCCTCTTGCAACTTCCATAAGATCTGCATCACCTGCTCCTCCGCTTTAGTAAGACTTTTCATTATAACTAAATGTTTAGTTGTTTAGTAAATGTATGACTAAATCTTTAGTTGCAAACAATTTTCTTCTTTTTTTTAAAATATTTTCAACTTATACGCAGTGCAGGTGTTATTACTGGATTGGGCTTGCAAATTCAATGGGGGCGTGGCTTACAGCGTGCGCACATTTTCATCAATTGTACTATTTTTTGATTTCTATAACTTTCTAACGGTGGTTATCAGCGTAGTTTTTTCAGTAAACGCTATGAGTTCTCAACTATAAAATTTATTTTTGTTGCGGTTCTGGACGGATCGGGGCTTAATAGCCCTTTTGCATACATCTGCAACTTTCCCCGAACATTATTTGCCTTTAGATCGTTACAAACTCGTACCCACCCTGGTATCATCATTTTTATACCTTAAGATTATTCATGAGACAGTTAAAAATTGCAACACAGATCACCAATCGTGATTCACAGGCGGTAGAAAAGTATTTACAGGAAATTTCTAAAATTTCCATGATTACACCTGAAGAGGAAACAATACTCGCGCAGCGTATTAAAATGGGTGATCAGCGTGCTTTGGACAAATTGGTACAGGCCAACTTACGTTTCGTGGTATCTGTTGCCAAGCAATACCAGCACCAGGGCCTTTCTTTGAGCGATCTTATTAACGAGGGCAACCTTGGCCTCATTAAAGCAGCCCAGCGTTTCGACGAAACCAAGGGTTTTAAATTCATTTCTTACGCAGTATGGTGGATTCGCCAGTCTATTTTGCAGGCATTGGCCGAACAGGGCAGGTTGGTTCGGTTGCCACAAAACAAAATTGGTACCTATAACAAGGCCAATAAAGCTTACATGGCTTTTGAACAGGAGCATGAAAGAGAGCCTTCAACTGAAGAGCTGGCTGAATTGCTGGAGATGAGTGAAACAGAAATCAATAATATTTTCCAGAGCAATACCCGTCACACTTCCCTGGATGCCCCGGTGCACGAAGCAGAAGATGTAGCAATGGGTGATTTGCTGGAAGGCGGCGATGACACGGATGATGATGTGATGAAAGATTCTCTCCGCAGCGAAATCCGCCGGGTGCTTAAATCGTTGAGTCCGAGAGAAGCTGAAATTGTAAATGCCTATTTTGGCCTGGATGGAGAAAATGGCGTTACAATTGAGCAGATCGGTCAGAAATATGATCTTACAAAAGAACGCATCCGCCAGATAAAGGAAAGGGCTATCAAACGCTTACAGAAAGCCCGTTACAGCAATGCATTAAAAGCTTATTTAGGATAGTAATAACGCATGTTTTTTAATGCCTCCAAATCGGAGGCATTTTTTTTACCCAGCGGCAAAGGCGGGTAACCCACAGCGCTGTCAGCGGTCCTCTCTTTCCGTTGTAACGAAACTTCTTTACCGGTGTGGTTAAGCCGATTGTACACACCCATGATCATGCAGCAAATGATTACGTAATTTTATCTCATGAAACAATGGTTTTTGTTCATCAGCTTCGCAGTTTTACTCAGCGCTTGCGAGAAGACCATTGATTTTAAACTGGATCAGACACCTCCTTCCCTGGTAGTAGAAGCGACGATCGAAAATGCACAGCCACCAGTTGTAATCCTATCTTCCAGCTTTGACTTTTTTAGCGCTATTTCGCCGGATTTACTTGCCGCTTCATTTGTGCACAATGCGGTCATCCACGTGTCCACCGGGGCAAGGACACAGCAGCTGAAAGAATATTTTTTTACAACCGGTGCCGGCCTGCAGGTGTATTATTACAGCATGGATTCATCCAACCTGGCAGCTGCCTTTACGGGCACCTTCAACACTTCCTATACGCTGAATATCCAGGTAAATGGTAAAACGTATACGGCAGCAACGACTATCCCTGCACTGTCGAAAAAAGTAGATTCGCTCTGGTGGAAAAAAGCGCCCGATAATTCCGATTCTACGAAAGTGGTGCTGGTGGCAAGCGTGACCGATCCGCCAGGTTATGGCAATTATATCCGCTATTTCACCCAAACCAACAGCGGCCCGTTTTTGCCCGGCCTGAATTCTGTTTTCGACGACCAGGTGATTGATGGAAAAACGTATACGGTAGATGTGGAACGGGGCGTTGACAGAAACGCGCCCATCGATCGGGAAGACTACTCTTTTTTTAACAGGGGGGATACGATTACCGTCAAATTTGCCAATATAGATAAAACCTGCTTCGACTTCTGGCGCACCATGGAATACAGCTATGGCAGCATCGGTAATCCATTTGCTTCGCCTACCAAAGTGTTAAACAACATTAACGGGGCGCTTGGTTATTTTGGGGGCTACGCCGCGCAGTACACCCGCATCATTGTGCCGAAATAAGCTAAGTTTGTCCGTTAGTGAACTTCAAAGTACAAAAATTGTTTGTTTATTTGCTGGTATATAAAAAAAGACAATTATTTATTATATGGCTACCGTTGAAAGAATTCATTGTTTAATTATAGGTTCAGGTCCGGCGGGCTACACTGCCGCCATTTATGCTGCACGTGCCAATATGAAGCCGGTGTTGTACCAGGGTATTCAGCCGGGCGGACAGTTAACAATTACGACAGAAGTGGAAAACTATCCCGGCTATGCAGATGGTGTGCAAGGGCCCGATATGATGGTACATTTTGAAAAGCAGGCGATCCGTATGGGTGCCGATATCCGGTTTGGGCTGGCAACAAAAGTAGATTTTTCCAAATTTCCCTATAAAGTATGGATCGACGAAGACAAAGAGCTGGAAGCCGATACCGTTCTTATTGCCACCGGGGCGTCTGCTAAATGGCTGGGCCTGGAAAGCGAGCAACGCCTCAATGGTTCCGGCGTTAGTGCCTGCGCGGTTTGCGACGGAACGTTCTTCAAAGCAAAAGAAGTGGCCATTGTGGGTGCGGGAGATACAGCTTGTGAAGAAGCCCTCTACCTCTCTAAACTTTGCAGCACTGTACACATGATTGTAAGAAAAGGAGAAGATGGTATGAAGGCATCCCGGGTAATGCAGGACCGGGTGAAAGCAACCCCCAATATCAAGGTTTACTGGAACACCGATACGGAAGAAATTATCGGCCAGTTTAAAACTGAAGGGGTTCGGATAAAAAACAACCAAACCGGTGAGGAGCAGACCATCCCGGTGAGCGGTTTTTTTGTAGCCATTGGTCATGAACCCAATTCAGGTATTTTCAAAGACTGGCTCGAAATGGATGAAGCCGGTTATATTAAAACGGTGCCGGGAACTACCAAAACAAATATTGAAGGTGTATTTGCTGCAGGGGATGTGCAGGACAAAATCTACCGGCAGGCCGTAACCGCCGCAGGCAGTGGCTGCATGGCTGCCCTTGATGCCGAACGCTACCTGTCTGCAAAAGAACATAGTCAGCATTAATACGAAAAGTTTTTTACCAGGCTATTTGTTGCACCGAAAGAAATTACTGCATTTTCGCTATTGTAATTCCGTGCAATTTAAGCCGATCGCCATTTCAAATTTTACATCACACAGCGCCTTTATATTATGCTAACTGTTCATCTACACAATTTGGTTTTTTTTGCCCATCATGGAATTTACGCCGGTGAAATAGAAGTAGGTGGGGAATTTGAGGTGCACCTGCAGGTTAAATATGAAGAAAAAAAGATAAAGTTTGATAACCTGAAAAACATTATCAGCTACGAAGATCTATATCATATTGTTAAAAAACGGATGGGGATGCCCACACCACTGCTGGAAGAGGTTGCCGAGAGCGTGATCCGAAAAATCAGGCACGAATATTCCTTTGTAAAAGACATAAGTATTTCTATCTTTAAGCTACACCCGCCCATCGAAAATTTCCAGGGAAAGGTTGGCATTACATTGCAAAAGAAATTTGACGATTAGTGAAAACCTCATTGTACAGCCTGCTTTTTTTATTAGTGCCTTTTCTTTCTTTTACACAGGACCTCGCTGCCCTGCAGAAAGAAGCCGAACGGCTTGAACCGGTGAGTGAAGAAAGCGCTTTCCTAAAATACCAGGAAATACTGAAACTACAGCCCGGTAACCTTGCTGCACTTTGTAAAAGCAGTGAACTCTGCAGTTCTATCGGCCACCGCCGTACAGACAAGACACAGAAGCTTGATTATTTTAAAGCTGCCCAAAAGTTTGCCAACCAGGCCTTGCGCATCAACCCAAATAGTTCCGAAGCGAATTTTGTGATGTCCATTGCCATGGGGCGTATGGCGCTTATACTGGGGGGAAAAGAAAAAATAGCCGCCGTAGACGAAATAAAAAAATACGCACAACTTTCAATTAAATGCGATCCCAACAATTACAAACCTTATCATGTGCTGGGGCGCTGGCACTATGAAGTAAGCAACCTCAGTGGTTTTGAAAGAACTTTTGCTAAATTATTTTACGGCGGTGTACCACCCGCTTCATTGGCAGAGGCGATTGCTAATTATGAAAAATGCCGTTCGCTGGTACCAGATCTGAAAGTCAATTACCTGGAGCTTGCCAAATGTTATCACCGCAACGATCAACAGCAGAAAGCGCTGGACATGCTGAATAAAGCGATTTTATTGCCCAATAAAATCCAGGACGATACCAGGGTAAGGGACGAAGCAAAAGAATTGCTTCAAAAATGGAATTAGCAATGGCTGCTGCCGCGAGCCTTGCGGCGAATGAGAAGGCCGCATGCGCAGTTTCCATTGATTGCTCAGATAACCTTTCCTTTCCACTTCCCGCTGCGGAGGTAAATAAAAGACATAATAAACATAGCACCCCAGTATAGCCATTCGCTGGTCCATCCCGCAGCTACCGATGAATGCTTGTATTCCAGCACCAGCCATACGTAGAAACAATACATCGTGATAGTAATGAACTCAATCATAAAACTAACGCGCGTATTGCCCGTACCGGTAACGGCATTTACCAGTACCGTGGAAAAAGACATCAGCACCAATCCGGAAGATACAATTCTCAGCACCGGGATGGCATCGCCCACCCATTCTGCACTTTGCCCATACACCGATAAAAAAAGGTAGGGGAAAAGGTTGAGTAAGAGGCAGACACCCAGCGCAAGGCCCGTACTTATTTTTACAATTTTAACCACAAGCTCAATCACACGGTGCTGTAATCCCTGGCCAATGATATTGCTGACCATGCTATTGCAGGTGGCTGCCAGTGCCCATGAAAACATACCGAACAATCCGAAAATATTACGCATGGCATTACTGATCGAAAGATCCCGTTCGCCGTGGTGCTCAATCAGTATATAAAAAAATGCCCAACTGATAATGCTGATCGCATTTTGAAAAATAAGGGGGGAAGATTGCGACAGGATAGCGTTGGAAACACCGGCTTCGTATTTGAAACTGCTGAAAAGTGAAAATCTTTTTCCGATGCCTTTGTAATGAATCACCGCAAAAACCACCGCCATTCCTAAAAATTCTGAAAGGATGGAAGCAATGGCCGCACCATCAAAGCCCAGTGCCGGAAGACCGAAATGGCCAAATATAAGGCCGTAGTCAAAGAAGATATTGGATACCGCCTCCGCCACCGTGCCCGCAACCAGGTATTTACTTTGGTTGGTGCCCACCAGCAAGGCGTTGCGCATTTGGTAGATATAGAGAAAGGGCAAACCCCATATCCGTATTTTTAAAAAGGAGACAGATTGTTTCAGTAATTGCTCGTCATGAATACTGAATTGCAACACCCACGGAGAAATGGTATAAGTAATGATGATGCCTATTACCGCAATACTTAAAGAAATGCCTACCCCGTGTATAAACAGTTTGCCTATCTCCCCGATCCTGTTTTCCCCTGCCCGTCTTGAAATAAGTGCTTGCAATCCGTTGTTCAAACCAAACCCAATGGCCGCAAATATGAGGTAGTAGACACCTGTAATAGCAGCAGCGGCAAGGGATTGCTGGCTTAATTGTCCGAGAAAAATGTTGTTGGTGATGTAATTCAACTGGGGTACCAGCATGGCAAGGCTGATGGGCAAAGCGATGGAAATTATCTGCCTGTAACTGATATCTACCTTTAGATTATTATTTGCTGCCGCGTCGTCCATTTTAAATGGGTGCAAACCTACCAAATAATATGCTGAAAGCGTGAAATGCAGTTATTACCGGTGGGCAAAATACAGTACTTTGCAACACTTTATATGGCGAAAATTTTGTTTGATATTGCTGCTGCGCATGAGCCTGCCGACTGGCTGCACTGTCATCTTGTGATGGAAATTGGCAGGCAGGGATTTTCTTACGCGCTGGTTAACCGCGACGCACGTTTGCTGCAATTGCGTTTTTACCAGTTGGATGCGCGGGATAACCATGAGCTGACCGAAGAACTAACCGGAATTATCAGTACCGACAGCTTGCTGAAAACGAATGCCGGGAAAACAACTTTTGTGTACAATTTTCCGGAGAGCCAGCTGGTTCCCGAACAATATTTTGATGCGGAAACGGGTAAAGATTTGATAGATCTTTTTTATGGTGATCTCATTAAAGGCATTACGCTCATCGAAAGAATCCAGGGCGCTGCGTGCTACAATGTTTTCCGGGTGCCGGACGAAATACACAGCCTCTTTCAGCGCAATTTTGCTAGCGGAAAACACTGGCATTATTACAGCCTCTGGATGCAGTCATGGAAAAACCAACTGGCTGAAAGAGCTAACTGTTTGTCCGTTGTGTTTTATCCGAACCGTATGCTGGTAGCAGTAGTGAAAGACAATGATCTTCATTTAGTGCAAAGCTATGCGTACGAAGCTGCAGAAGATGTGGGCTATTATTTATTGAATATTTGCGGGCAGCTGCAATTGTTACCGGCAACAATACCAGTCATCGTTTCGGGCATGATAGACGTTTCCTCTGTTTTATATACGGAGATATTTAAATATTTCGGCCATATAGAATTGGAAGGTTTTGCCGGCACTGAAACAGCGCCTGCATTAGCGGAGTACCCTGCTCATTTCTTTTCTCCATTATTGAAACTGGCCGCATGCGTATCATAGGAGGCAGTCTTGGCGGCAGAAGGTTGAATCCGCCGGCGCACATGCCACATACAAGACCAACCACGGATATTGCAAAGGAGGGACTCTTCAATATCCTGCAAAATAACCTCGAATTGGACGGAATGAAAACGCTCGATCTTTTTGGGGGCACCGGTAATATTAGTTATGAACTGGCTTCCCGAGGTGCCGGCGATCTTACCATCGTTGAGAAAGATGAAACCATGCACGCCTTTATCAATAATAATATCCGGGCATTGCAGATTGAAAATTGTACAGTGGTAAGGTCAGACGTGTTCCGGTTTATCAACCAATGTACAGATCAGTTTGATTTTATTTTTGCTGGCCCTCCCTATGCCCTGCCCACTATTGATCAGCTGCCGGTGTTGGTTGCAGAGAGAAAATTACTGAAGCCGGGCGGCTGGTTTGTGCTGGAGCATACACCCAGGAACCGGTACGAAAAATTTGAATTTTATAAAACTTCCAGGAACTACGGCACCACAATTTTCTCGATATTTATAGCGCCCGCAGCTGAATAATTTTCCTTCCCCTTGTTGTAACTTTGTGTGGATTTAGCTGTTATCATTAAGCGGCAGCAGGGATCAACCTTATTGCTGATAAAACTACCTCTATTTGACACAGCCCATTTTCATCACCGGCATTGGCACCGGCATCGGTAAAACCGTTATAGCGGCGATTGTTACGGAAGCATTGCAGGCAGATTACTGGAAGCCTGTACAGGCTGGATATGATACTGCCACTGACAGTCAGCTGGTAGAGGAATTGTTGTCTAACCAGGTATCAAAAGTGCATCCTGAACTATACAGGTTAAAACTGGCTGCGTCCCCCCATATCGCTGCCAGGGAAGAACAAATTACCATCAGCCTCGCGCAGATCAAAAGTAAATGGATGGAAATGGACAGCGCCTTGCCGCGCAATAAAAATGGTTTTGTTGCAGAGGGTGCAGGTGGGCTGATGGTGCCTTTGAACGATCACGAATTTGTAGCGGATCTTATACGTCAGCTGGCGGCAAAAGTGATTCTCGTCAGTAGAAACTACCTCGGCAGCATCAACCACTCTTTGCTCACTGCCGAAGTATGCCGTTACTATAAACTGGATGTGCTTGGTTGGATATTCAACGATCAGTACCTTGCCTATGAAGAAGAGATCGTTGGATGGTCCGGCTATCCGGCAATTGCGTCGATCCCTTTTTCAGCAAACCCCAGCAAAGCGTTTATAAAAGCACAGGCATTGTTAATGGAAGAAAATATACGTAAACTGATATGACCAAAGCCTCGTTGCGCGAGCTGTACAGAAAAAAAAGAACCGCGTTGCCGGAGGCGGAACGGCTACGGCTC
>JBDSEV010000060.1:0-62147 GCA_039919885.1 Chitinophagaceae bacterium | reverse complement strand
TTTACCATATTAAAAAATCGCCTGTCACAGCCGGAGCTTACCGTAATCGGCAATGCTGCAGGCGGCGACCATAACATTTTTATTGGGAACGTCACTGCTTATAAAAATATTAACGACCGTGAACTGCTCACACTTGATGTGCGAAGAAAACATAAACTCATCAGGATATAATATCTTCGGCGTATATTTTTGAGCAATGATTATTACCCGCACCGACATCTATAAATTCAGCATACCCATGCACCCGTTTACCATCGCAACCGGTACCATGCAGTATGCACAAAATATATTTATCCGTATTCATACAGACGCCGGGTATTATGGCGTCGGCGAATGTTCGGCTTTCCCTATGATAGTAGGTGAAACCCAGGGAACTTGTTTTGAGATGGCAAAGGATTTCGCCGCCATCTGGAAAGGCAAAGACGGCGCACAAATAGAAGAAAGGATGGAAGAATTGCATGCGGCAACAGCTTTCAATAGTACGATAAAAAGTGCCTTTGATATGGCCTTGTACGACCTGGCAGCAAAAGCAGCAGGACAGCCACTGTACCAATTTCTCGGCGGCGGCAAAACAAAAAAATTGGAAACCGATATTACGGTGGGCATTGGTTCGCCAGAACAAATGGCCGCTCAGGCGCATGCGTTTAAGCAGCAGGGGTTTCGAATTATAAAAGTAAAGCTGGGCAAAGATCCTTTGGAAGATGTGGAAAGAATAAAACAAATACGTGCTGCTGTTGGCCCTGAATTACTACTCCGGACAGATGCCAACCAGGGCTGGACGTATGATGGAGCTGTGTTTGCATTGCAGAACCTTAGCCAATACAATATCCAGTTTTGCGAGCAGCCCATGCGTTCCTGGAACGATCACAAGCTACCTCAGCTTAAAAGCCTGTCACCTATAAAAATTATGGCAGATGAAAGTGTATTTAATCACCACGACGCAGAAAGGCTGATTGCTGCTAACGCTTGTGATTATGTAAACATTAAATTTTCTAAAAGCGGTGGCATACTGGAAGCCACTAGGATCAATGCCGTTTGCGAACAAGCCAGGATGCCTTGCATGATGGGTGGCATGCTGGAAAGCCGTATTGCATTGTCAGCTTTCGCACATTTTGCATTGGCACAGGATAATGTAATCTTTAATGATATGGATACCTGTATGCTCGGCCATAAATTAGATCCCGTGATTGGGGGCGTTACCTACAATGGCTATTTCGTAGAAGTACCCGATGCGCCTGGCATTGGAGCGGATGCGGAAGAATCATTTTTACATACGCTGGAAAACGTGGTAATCTAAATAGAAAAAATTACTACCCTATAAGTAAACTTTTTTTCCGTTCAGGGCCCGCTTCAACACAGCATCCAATTTTGCTCCGTTGCATTCTACCAGGAATTCGGTTTCATTCAGTTGCTGCGCAAAGAACAAAAAGTACAAGTGTGCGACGCAACAATGTTTAATAGCAGCCATGCAGCCTGGTTCCAAATTTTCTTTTCTTCCGTCCCGGCAACTATCTTTGCGCAAATACAATTGCATGACGTTGACCAAAGCACCCAAAGATTCACTTGTAATAATGACGGAACTTGTGTTACCGAACGATACCAACACTTTCGGCAACCTGATGGGTGGCCGGCTGATGTACTGGATGGATATTGCTTCGGCCATGGCCGCCATGAAGCATTGCGGTGTACCGGTAGTAACGGCGTCTGTTGACAATATTTCTTTTGAAAATCCCATTAAACTCGGCAACGCCGTGCACATAGAAGCCAAAGTAACCAGGGCTTTTAATACTTCTATGGAAGTGCACATGAAAGTATGGGGAGAAGACCTGATACAACAAAATAAATACAAAAGCAATGAAGCGTACTACACATTTGTTGCGTTGGATGCCGACCGCAGACCGATGGCCATACCGCAACTGATACCGGGCACCGAAGATGAAAAAAAATTATTCGAGGGAGCGTTGCGCAGAAGGCAACTCCGTCTGATTCTGGGTGGAAAAATGAAACCAGATGACGCGATTGAGTTAAAAGCGCTGTTCACGCCGAACGGGTAATGCCGGCGCACGGATAAAAGGGATTGCGCTAAAGCGGATTATTTTCGGATTTTGATCGTGTTTTTTTAGCGAGGATCATTGGGAACTGCCAGGGTTTCTTTCTTCCAATGATGTGCGCCCTTCATCATGTATTCTTTACTTTGTTCAATGGCATCCATTATCTGCGCGAGGATGATTTCTGTGGACGCCTCGTAATCAATTTGCAAGGGCGCCTTAAAGGTAACAGAGAGCCGCGTCCCTTTCTTTTTCAACCGCAGTCCCTTTTTATCGAACGCCCGCCAGAATCCACTGATAACAACCGGGATGACGATGGGTCGGGTTTGTTTGATGATTAGCGCGGTGCCCTTCCTGCCGGGTGCAAAGGGCTTGGTGGTGCCCTGCGGAAAAGTGATTACCCAGTTATTTTCCAGGGCGCGGGCAATCTGGCGGGTATCGCCAGGATTAAGCCCTTTTCGTTTTTCAGATTCATTTTTTGCCAGCCAGGCCCTTTTTACGGTAAGTGCCCCGGCCATTGCAAACAATTTGGTGAGCATACTTTTCTTCATGGTTTCTTCTGCAGAAACAAAGTACACGCGCGTAAAAGGATTTAAGAGATAATAGGGAATACCCAGGCGGTTTTCTTTACCCCATTTTACGGCGCAGAAAATATGCAGGAACGTAATTACATCGGCAAAATAAGTTTGGTGGTTGCTCACAAACAAGACGTTTTTTTTCGGCAACTTGCTAAAATGTTCGGTACCGTAAATCTTCAGCTTGTTTATAATAGCCAGTGCCGGGTACGAAAATGAACCTACCAGCACATAGACCAGTTTACGGATGATCTTGATGTTTTTCAGTCTGTCAGAAAATGAACCCATAACTTAAAAATTTGGCAAAATCAACCGGTACGAATGTAAAACATTTGATCCAAAGTTACATAGTTTGTCGTCCATGACGGCGGGAACCCAGACTGTTCCGGTTACGATAGTGGATGCCACAGCAACCTGGAAAATCTTGCCCGACAGCTTCCCAAGTAACCGGAGCATGGACCGGCAATGTGAATCGTACCTAACTATTTTTAAAGCCTGCTTTCTACAAAATTATAATACTTTTGAACACCTCAACAAGTAACTAACCCTCCTATATGCTTAATACCGTGATTTTCGATATGGATGGGCTCCTGATTGATTCGGAGCCGCTCTGGGAAGAAGCCGGCAGGGAAACACTTAACCGGTTTAATATAAAACTTACCAAAGAGCAATACCACAGCAGCACCGGGCTGCGCAGCAGTGAGTGGATTGAGCATTGGTTTGGCCATTTTAACGTTAGCCTTGAGCACGCCGCAGCAGCAGAAAAAGCCATTATTAATACCGCCATTCAAACCATTGTACGGAAAGCCCCTGCCATGCCGGGCGTTCAATATATTTTTAATTTCTTCAAACAAAGGAATTTCAAGATTGGCGTTGCGTCGTCGTCCCCGCTAGAACTCATTAACCTGGTAATAGAAAAATTGCAGCTGGGCGAAATGGTTACCGCTAAAACATCTGCCGAATACCTCGCTAACGGCAAACCGCACCCGCAGGTTTTTTTAAACTGTGCTGAACTGTTGCGATCATCCCCATCCAATTGCATTTGTTTTGAAGATTCGTTCAATGGAATGATTGCCGCCAAAGCTGCACGGATGAAGTGCATTGTAGTGCCTGACCGCCATCACCAGCAGGAGCCCAGGTGGGCTGCCGCTGATTTGAAACTTACCTCCCTGCTCAATTTCAATGATCTCCTGATGGCGGCTTTATAAAATGATGGCATCAGCACAATCTTGCGGATATCGGCACCATCCATTACAATAGCGTTTCCGTTCTTTTCATGTAGGTTTTTGCGGCGATCCCGCACAAGACGTTCCTAGCGGAACGACAAGCCTCTTCCTGAAATTATCTACCCACAAGATGTTCCTACGGAACATACAAACCACGTCCAAATTGCTTACGATGAAACATTGTTCCCGAATTGTTGTCGCGAGAAAAAAAATTGTTTGCGCCTTGCCTTTATTAAATCTGAGATAAATTAAATGGCGGCTGCCTGCCCCCAACATTCGTTTTTTTACAGTTTTTTTCGCAGTGCATGAAATTTTTAAAATAAGAAATCCTGTTCCGTAGGAACATAGAAACCACGTCCAAATCGTTTACGATGAAATATGATTACACGAATTGTTGTTGCGCAAACAAAAAATATTTTCTCATTGCCTCTGCGAAATATCAGATAATCCAAATCGCGCCTGTTTCCTCCTAACATTTATTATTTACCGTGGTCTCTCATCGGGCACAGTCATTAATTAGGACATCTTGTTCCGTAGGAACATCTTATGGGTAGAAATAATTTATAAAAAACCCCTAGCATGCCGTAGGTATGCGTTGTGCTTTTGCAGCGATCCCGCACAAGACGTGCCTAGCGGAACGACAAGCCTCTGCCTGAAATTATCTACCCACAAGATGTTCCTACGGAACATACAAACCACGTCCAAATCGTTTACGATGAAGTATGATTACACGAATTGTTCTTGCGCAAAAAAACATTTCCTCATTGCCTTTGCGAAATATCAGATAATCCAAATCGCGCCTGTTTCCTCCTAACATTTATTATTTACCGTGGTCTCTCATCGGGCACCGTCATTAATTAGGACATCTTGTTCCGTAGGAACATACAAACCACGTCCAAATTGCTTACGATGAAACGTGATTACACGAATTGTTCTTGCGCAAAAAAAATATTTTCTCATTGCCTTTGCGAAATATCAGAAAATCCAAATCGCGGCTGTTTCCTCCTAACATTTATTATTTACCATGGTCTCTCATCGGGCACCGACATTAATTAGGACATCTTGATCCGTAGGAACATACAAACCACGTCCAAATTGCTTACGATGAAATATGATTACACGAATTGTTCTTGCGCAAAAAAAATATTTTCTCATTGCCTTTGCGAAATACCAGAAAATCCAAATCGCGCCTGTTTCCTCTTAACATTTATTATTTACCGTGGTCTCTCATCGGGCACCGTCATTAAATTAAGACATCTTGTTCCGTAGGAACATCTTATGGGTAGAAATAATTTAGAAAAAACCAACAGCATGCCGTAGGTATGCTTTGTGCTTTTGCCACGACCTCGCATAAGATGCCCCTACCGCGAACGGAAACATCCACTGAAAATATCTGCCCACAAAATGCTCCTACGTTACATAGAAAAAAAAACTTCAAAATTTTTACGATGAAACATAGTTACCCAATTGACCTTTCGAAAAAAGCATTTGAGAATGGTTCCGGGTACTGAGGTATAGACAAAAAAAAGCGCCCCGTGCAAACGGGGCGCTTACTATTTTACAAAGTTGTAATTTACTTTGTTTCTTCAGGCGCTGCTGCTGCTTCACTGCTGTCACCACTTTCCATTTTCTTCTTCAGTTCTGCCAATACACCTAAATCACCCAGCGTAGTTTTTTCTACTTTACTCTGGATATTCTTCACCGCTTTCTTCGTCTGATCCGCTTCTACCCTCGCATCTTTTCTCTCTGCCTGTTTTTCGTCTGCCTTAACCTGCTCCCAGATACGGGTATGCGATAAAACAATGCGCTTCTCGTTGCGGTCAAATTCAATCACTACAAACTGTGCAGTTTCATCGGCCTGTACCTGTTTGCCATCTTCCTTGTTAAGGTGACGGTTAGGTGCAAATCCTTCAAGACCATAAGGCAGCTGAACCAGCGCACCTTTATCATCTTTGCGGGTTACCAATCCTTCATGAACGGTTCCCACCGCAAAAGTATCCTGCAAAGAATTCCACGGATCTTCTTCCAGTTGTTTGTGGCCTAACTGCAGCTTGCGGTTTTCTTTATCAATGCCCAGGATTTTTACATCAATGCGCTCTCCTACTTTGGTATACTCACTAGGATGATTGAAACGTTTCAGCCAGCTAAGGTCACTGATATGAATCATACCACCAATGCCGGTCGCCAGTTCAACAAACACACCATACGGCGTGATGTTTTTAACCAGTCCGCTGTGACGACTGCCTTCAGGGAAGCTGTTTTCAATCGTGCTCCATGGGTCTTCGCTTAATTGTTTGATAGAAAGACTCATCTTGCGTGCGTCTTTATCAAGCGTTACCACTTTCGCTTTATGAATATCGCCAAGTTTAAAGAATTCCTTTGCATTTACCGGGGTGTTTGCCCAGGTAATTTCACTTACGTGTACCAGTCCTTCAACCCCAGGCTGAATTTCCAGGAATGCACCGTAGTCTTCGATATTTACCACTTTACCCTCTACTACTTCACCCTCTTTCACGTTCTCAGGAAGGATATCCCAAGGGTGTGGTGTAAGTTGTTTCAGGCCAAGGCTGATACGTTTTTTCTCATCATCAAAATCAAGCACCACCACTTTCAGTTTCTGATCAAGTTTCAGTACTTCAGTTGGGTGAGAAATACGACCCCATGAAATATCGGTAATGTATAACAAACCGTCTAATCCGCCGAGGTCCATGAACGCACCAAAATCTGTAATGTTCTTGATCGTTCCTTCCAGTACCTGGCCTTTCTCCAGCTTGCTCATAATTTCTGCGCGCTGTGCTTCGATATCACTTTCAATAAGTGCTTTATGAGATACCACTGCATTCTTAATAGTCTCGTTAACCTTAACTACTTTGAACTCCATTGTTTTACCAACAAACTGATCGTAATCAGTTACAGGTTTTACATCAATTTGTGAACCTGGCAGGAAGGTCTCCATACCGAATACATCTACAATCAATCCTCCCTTGGTCTTGCTGGTAACAGTACCGGTAATTACTTCGCCGGTTTTGTGTACTTCAACAATGCGCTCCCATGCGCGCGTGGTACGTGCCTGTTTGCGGCTTAGGTTAAGATTACCTTCACGGTCTTCTTTTTCCACCACCATTACTTCCACTTCATCACCCACTTTCAGGTTTTGCAAATCACGGAATTCATTCAATGAAATCAGGCCGTCACTTTTAAAGCCAATGTTTAAAACAACATCAGTTTTAGTAAGTCCAACCACAAAACCTTTAATCAGGGTCCCGTCAGTAATCTGTATGAACGTATCATCATACACTTTGCTGTACTTCTCGTTTTCTTCTTTGCTGTACGCAGACACATTGCGCTTGTCGATCGTCCAGTCGAAGTCATCGTGCGGTGTGGCAACCGGTGCCACATATGCAGGTGCAGTTGTTGTCGCTGTAACCTCCTCGATAGCTATCGGGGCAGATTCCTGTGCATCAGCGTTTAGTTGTTTAACAATAAAATTTTGAAACATGGTAAAGTCCCGATGGTTTTAATTCGGGGCAGCAAAGATAAGCGAAAATGATTTTTTTGAGCCGTTTTAAAGCTGCTTTTTTTACGCTGATGACTTTAAGACTTCCATGGAAGGAAGGGGCTGCTAACCAGCTGAAAAAAAAATTTTTTGAATTTGAAAGAAAGGGGAAGACGTTTGTTATACTGCTATTTTTCAATGACTTACGTGCAGTATTCCCGCGGCATCACTGATAGACCTGGCGGCTATCCATCCACTGGTCCACGCGTGCTGAAAATTGAAGCCGCCGGTGACGCCGTCCACATCTACTATTTCGCCCGCAAAAAATAGCCCTGGCACCAGTTTACTCATCATCGTATTCGCATCCACTTCATTCAGCTGAACGCCGCCGGCAGTTACAAATTCCTCCTTAAAAGTGGTTTTCCCCTTCACCGCACATTCCTGGGCGCACAGCATTTTGATAAGTTTGTTTTGGGCCGCAGCCGGAAGATCGGCCCAGCGACTTTCGGCTTTCACACCAGCTTGCTGTAGAAAGTATTCCCACAGGCGCGCAGGCAGTGCAAAGGGATTTTTATTGATCAATTTCTGCGCAGCGATATCAAAACGCAATTGCTCGAACTTTTCGCGCATGGTTTGTTCATTGTATTTCGGCAACCAGTTAACGATGGCGGTAAAGGAATAATTTCCTTCTGCCAGTTCCCGTGCTCCCCAGGCGCTCAGCTTCAAAATGGCCGGACCACTGAGCCCCCAATGGGTAATTAATAAAGGACCACTGGTCTCCAGCCGGGAACCTAAAATTTTTACTTTTGCATTTTCTACGCTAATCCCCATTAGTTGGGTTATCGCATTACCGGGCATATTAAACGTAAAAAGAGAGGGAACTGGCGCTGCAATAGAATGTCCGGTATCTTTTAACCAGTCGAACATTGATAACTTCGGGTAGCCGCCGCTGGCAATGCAAACGAAATCAGCCGTCATTTCTGTGGCGCCGCCCGCCTGCCCTGCGGAAGATGCTGCCTGCCCGGATAAAACGTTCGGACGAACATAATTTGCAGTGGAAGCAATTTGCAAAACAAATTTACCAGCCCCGGGGTGCTGATTTTCATGTTCATCGCTCCCAGCCGATGTCTCCCGTGTCAGGCGCTTCACTTCTGTGTTCATCATTATTTTCACCTTGTACTTGTTCGCCTCTTTCATTAAACAATCTATAATAGTCTGCGACGAATTGCTGACCGGGAACATCCTTCCATCAGCTTCAGTTTTTAGCATTACCTGCCTTTCTTCGAACCATTTTATAGTATCTATGGTAAAAAAACGATGAAATGTTTTCTTCACGAAGTTGGTGCCTCGGGGATATTTTTTAATCATTTCGGAAATCTCAAAACATGCATGCGTAACATTGCAGCGACCCCCGCCACTGATGGCCACCTTGCTTAACAGTTTACTGCTCTTCTCCAGTATCACAACCTCCAGCATCGGATTAAGCCGTGCAGCATTCACTGCACAGAAAAAGCCGGCAGCCCCACCACCGATAACCAGTAAACGTTTTTGAACAGTCAAATTATTATGCATTGAACCCGGTGAGATAAAAATAGAAGATTCGCCAGCGGTTGTTGTTGCGCGAAAAATAGAATTTGAAAGGGCCTTCCACCGGTATTTTTTCACCGTTTTCCAGCACGGCAGTATATTTTACCATGCCCTCCGCAAAGCCCATTCCATCATTTTTATCGCTCGCATTCGTGTGCAAATCAAACTGCACCTCATCCATTGCGTAGCCACATTCTTCAAAAGAAACATAGGCTGCAAAAACTTTTTTAAACGATGCAATCATTTCTTCCCTGGTAAACACCTTTCCGTCCGGCTGAATAAACTGATCGTCCATGTACCATTTTGCAGCATCGGTTTTCCGCACAAACCAATCTGCCAGAAATTTAATGGAATATTCCGTTATTTCTGCTTCGTGATCCGGGTGAAATTCTTCATAGTTAAAATATTTGGTCATGCCCGCTACTTCCATATCATCCGTTTCATGTGCAAACAATTCTTCTGTGATAAACCGATATTTAAACCGCTCATCGCGCGGCCGGGTAAACTCAACCACTATATTTCTTGACGCCAGTAGTTCTTCCAGGTCATTGTAGGCATTAACAATGGCATCATTGTCTATTTTGGCCGCCTTTGTCATTACCGGATTGCCTAGCAAATCCGAAATCTTTACGATTTTAATTTTGGCATAGCGGTGTTCAAAAGCCAGTATATTTTTTAGAAATTCATTCTCCAGCTCTGGCGGAAGGTTTTCATCGCTTTCATAATCCCCACCCAGTTCCGTTTTTATTTTGATCCGTAAAATCTCATTTTCTATGCGCAGATTTTCCATTGAATCGTCGCTGAAATTATCGGGTTTTTCTTCAGAATTTTGTTCATTGTCCATACCAGGAAAATTTTACTTCTAAATGTAAAAAATAAAACCCTCTTTGCGGAGGGTTTTTTAGACAAATATTCGTGGTGTTTACTCTATCATGCAGAATACAAATGTGTATTTTGCTTTTCCGCCTTTTCTATAATACCATAATCTGATAGAATATCGGCTTTATTTTTCCGGACGCATACATCATGTTCAAAATGAACGGAAGGCAGGTGATCCGACGTTCTCACCGTCCATCCATCATCCTCCGTAAAAACGGCGCGCTTTCCCATATTTATCATTGGTTCAATAGCCAATACCAGTCCTTCTTTCAATTTGCCGCCGCTGCCGCGTTTGCCGTAATTAGGCACCTGTGGATCTTCATGCATGCTTTTACCCAATCCATGCCCTACAAGTTCCCTTACCACGCCATACCCATGTTTTTTTTCAGTGTGTTCCTGAATGGCATAAGAAATATCACCTATGCGGTTTCCATCGACTGCTTTTTCAATGCCCTTGTATAAAGACTCTTTGGTTACTTTAATTAACTGAGCGATCTCATCGCCCGGGAAACCGATAGCAAAAGTATAAGCGTGATCACCGTGGTAGCCGTCTTTTATTACACCGATATCGATGGAAACAATATCTCCTTCTTTCAATTCATTTTCATTAGGGAAACCGTGCACTACCACATCGTTCACGGAAATGCAGGAGTTGAACGGATACCCATGATAATTCAGGAATGACGGTACCGCATTGTTGCTGCGTATAATTTCCCCTATCATTTTATCGATGGATAAGGTGGTTACGCCTGGTTTCAGTATTGCAGCCACCTTTGCAAGCGTACTGCTTACCAGCAAAGCGCTCTGCCGCATAAGGGCTATCTCAGGCTCTGTTTTGTAGTAAATCATGTTGTCTCTTTTCAGTATAAAAATAAAACCTGGCAATAGAATAACTGCCAGGTTTCAAATATGTTTAAACCGATCATTAAATGGTTGTGGACTGCAGGTTTTGTCTCCCCTGTATCCTTCCGCTTTTCATCAACCCGTCATACTGCCTCATTAGCAATTGGGTTTCTATCTGCTGCAGGGTGTCAAGAATTACACCCACCATAATCAGCAGGGATGTTCCGCCGAAAAAAGAAGCAAAGCCCTGGGTAACACCAAACATCTGTGCAAAGCCCGGCAGAATACCTACAATAGCCAGCAAAATAGCACCGGGAAGTGTAATACGGTCCATTACTGAACCAATATAGTCTGCTGTTGGCTGACCAGGTTTAACGCCGGGGATAAAGCCGTTGTTGCGCTTTAAATCATCGGCAATTTGTTTTGGATTAAAAATAAGTGCGGTGTATAAAAACGTAAACCCTACCACAATTACGGCGTAAATCGTCATGTGCCATGGATCCTTCGGATCTGCAAAAATTCTGGCGATTCCGGCCTTATTCTCAAAGTTTGTGTAAGAAATTAATGTAGGCAGAAACATAATGGCCTGTGCGAAAATGATGGGCATTACACCTGCACCATTCACTTTAAGGGGCAAAAACTGGCGGGCGCCGCCAAACTGCCTGTTACCGACAATCTGCTTAGCGTAATTCACCGGTATCTTCCGCACACCCTGCACCAAAACAATCAGCCCCATGATAATTGCTATCAATACAGCTAACTCAATAATATAAATTAGTAAGCCACCACCGCCACGGTTGCTCTTGGCCGCCCATTCCTGGAAAAGGTTTTGCGGAAGCCTGGCTAGAATACCTATCATAATAATAATAGAGGTACCATTGCCCAATCCTTTGTCGGTAATCTTTTCACCCAACCACATAACAAACATGGTTCCTGCCGTTAGCAGTATCGTAGTAGTAAGGGCAAAATAACCGGTAAAATTAGTAAGCAGTGCATCAGCATTTACGGTTTTAACGTAGGTCACATATGCACTGGCCTGTACAATCGTTACAATAACGGTGAGGTACCTTGTCCACTGGTTAATCTTCTTTCTGCCGCTGTCACCTTCTTTCTGCACCTTTTGCATCTGGGGAACCAGGATGGTCATCAGCTGCATAAATATAGAAGCGGAGATATAAGGCATGATACCCAATGCAAAAATCGATGCTTGTGAGAAAGCACCGCCTGCAAATGCATCAATCAGACCCAAAGCACCTGTTTTGGCACTTTTAAGATCAATTTTAGTTGGATCGAGGCCTGGCAAGACGATATGAGAACCGAAACGGTAAATTAAAAGCAACGACAGCGTTACTAAAATTTTACCCCTCAGCTCCGCAATGCTCCAGATATTTTTGAGTGTTTGTACGAGTTTCTTCACAGATGGCTAAAATTTAAAAAATGAGCCTGACAAAAAAAACGCATTACAGGAATGCGTCAACACAAGTTACTGAAATTACTTAACAATTTCCAGTGTAGAACCAGATGCTTCAATGGCAGCTTTTGCTTTTGCGCTGATTGCGTTCACTTTGAAGTTAATCTTGCTTTTTAACTCTCCATTGCCCAGGATCTTAACGCTGTCAGTCTGGTTGATGAGGTTATTGATATAGAGGTTTTCCAATGAAAACTCTGTTATGTTATACTTTTCAACCAATTGGTCGATCTGGCCCAGGTTGAAAACTTTAAATTCAATACGATCGTTGTTTTTAAATCCACGCTTAGGCAAACGGCGCTGTATTGGCATCTGTCCACCTTCATGTGCAAACTTGCTGGAATATCCCGCGCGGCTCTGGCCACCTTTGTTACCCTTAGTAGCAGTTCCACCTTTACCGGATGCTTCACCACGGCCAAGTCTTTTCCTTTTGTGCGTTGCGCCTTTTGCAGGTCTTAATTCGTGTAGTTTCATTTTTATAATTTTTACTTAACGGGGTTATTTCCCCTCGCTTTATGAATGTGAAAAACTGCGAAAATAAAAAAGTGAACTATTCGGTTTTAAATTTTCACCTTGTTACAACGCCACATTTTTCTAATTAAACTGCGTCTTCTACTTTCACCAGGTGGTTTACTTTGCGCACCATGCCCAGTATCTGTACACTTGCTTCTACTTCTTTAGTAGAATTCAGTTTGCCGAGTCCCAATGCTTTCAGTGTTAGTTTCTGACGCTCAGGCCTGTCAATTGGACTTTTTACCAGTGTTATTTTAATCTTTTTCATCTTTGTAAAGGTTAAAGGCCGAAGGTGAAGGGTAAAAGGCCGAAAACCTTACACCTTACACCTTATACCCTGAATTATCCGTTAAAAACTTTCTTCAAAGACACGTTTCTTGTCTTTGCAATATTGATGGGTTCACGCAGCATTGCCAATGCTTTAAAAGTTGCCTTTACCACGTTATGCGGATTGGCAGAGCCCAAAGACTTTGCCAACACATCGGTAATACCAGCACTTTCCAGTACAGCACGCATGGAACCTCCCGCAATTACACCAGTACCATGAGCAGCTGGTCTGATCAATACTTTTGCCGCACCTTCTTTTGCCAATTGGTCATGAGGTATAGTTCCCTTCATAACTGGTACCTTAATCAGGTTTTTCTTAGCGTCTTCAATACCTTTTGTAATGGCTTCCTGAACTTCTTTCGCTTTACCAAGTCCGTGACCCACTACGCCCGCTCCGTTACCAACAATCACCAGTGCAGAAAAACTGAAAGCACGTCCGCCTTTGGTTGTTTTCACCACACGGTTAATGGAAACTACTTTCTCTTTCAGTTCCAGGTCACCTGCTTTAACTTTGTTTAAAATTATTTCTGACATTATTTCAAGTTAAAATTTGAATTAGAATTTAAGTCCGCCTTCTCTTGCGGCTTCCGCTACTGCTTTCACACGGCCGTGATAGAGGTTACCACCACGGTCAAATACCACATTATTCAAACCCAGTTCAATTGCTTTGCGGGCGATGGCCGCACCTACCAGTTTGCTTTTCTCTGATTTGGCAACTTTCTGGGCAGCGATGTCTTTGTCCCTTGAAGATGCAGCAGCCAGCGTAACACTGTTTGCATCGTCGATCAGTTGAACATAGATTTCAGCGTTGCTGCGGAAAACTGACAAGCGTGGTTTTTGTGCAGTACCAACAATTTTCTTGCGGATACCAAACCTGATTTTCTGCCTTCTTATAATTTTTGCTTCCATGATTTCTATTTTGCTTTTCCTGATGCTGCCAGGAAATTAAGTTGAAAATTTTATCGAACGAACGCCCGCTAAAATGCAGCGCCCAGCTTTCATTATTTACCAGCGGCCTTACCTGCCTTGCGACGTAACACTTCACCGGCAAATTTAACACCCTTGCCCTTGTACGGTTCAGGTTTACGCAAACTGCGGATTTTGGCGGCCACGGCACCCACAAGTTGTTTATCAGCACCTTCCAAAGTAATGGTAGGATTCTGACCTTTTTCCTGTGCAGTAACTACTTTCAATTCTTTAGGTATCTCAAAAATAATATTGTGCGAAAAACCCAATGCAAGATCCAATGTATTACCCTGGTTAGCGGCTTTGTAACCTACCCCTACCAGTTCAAGATTTTTCTTATAACCATCCGTTACACCTTTCACCATGTTATTAACCAGCGAACGGTACAAACCATGCAATGCTTTGTGACGAATCTGATCAGTAGGACGGCCAAATTCAACAGTACCATCTTTCACTTCTACTTTGATATCGCGATCAATGTTTTGTTTTAGTTCACCTTTGGGCCCTTTTACAGTTACCACATTATCTGTACCAACTGTAACTGTTACACCGCCCGGTACAACAACTGGTTGCTTTCCTATACGACTCATAATAACTTCTATTTGAGAATTGATTAATTAAAATTCCTGTTGCAGTGGTCAGCTCCGTATAGTGAGAGCTTAATTGTCACACAACATATATTCTTTAATAAATGTGGCACAGCACTTCGCCACCCACATTTTGCAATTTTGCTTCTTTATCAGTCATAACGCCTTTCGAGGTAGACAAAATTGCTACACCCAAACCATTCTTCACACGTTTGAAATCAGCAGGTTTTGAGTAAGTACGCAAACCCGGGCGGCTTACTCTTTCAAGAGCCCTGATAGCTGGTTCCTTCGTGGTAGGATCATACTTCAATGCAATTTTAATTACGCCCTGCTTGTTGTCGTCTTCAAATTTGTATTTGAGGATATAACCTTTTTCATACAAAATCTCAGTCATGCGCTTTTTAAGGTTAGAAGCCGGTATTTCTACAATACGGTGATTAGCCATCTGTGCGTTACGGATTCTCGTCAAAAAGTCTGCAATAGGATCAGTTACCATTGTTTATCTGGAATTGATAGTTTAAAAAATTATTTACAATGCGATATCCTATGATATCATGTCCGGGCATTATCCCGGACAGCGGTTTGTTTACCAGCTTGCTTTTCTTACACCTGGTATTTTACCATTAAGCGCCATATCCCTAAAAGATACACGGCTCAGGCCAAAATAACGGATATAGCCTCTTGGACGGCCCGTCAGCTGGCAACGGTTTTTTAAGCGCACAGGCGAAGCATTTTTTGGCAACGCGTCCAGTGCTTGATAATCACCGGCTGCTTTCAGTGCTGCTCTTTTTTCAGCAAACTGGGCTACCATCACTTCTCTTTTTTTCTGCCTGGCTATTACGGATGTTTTTGCCATTTATTAGTATTTAGATTTAAGTACTTTTTATTGAGATTCAGTATTCAGTTTTCTTGCTACGCAGTACGCACATAAACGTGCACGGCGGGTGTATCAAATAAATCCGGAATACTTTACTATTCAGCTTCCTTTTTTGCATTCTTGAAAGGCATACCCAATTCCTTCAGTAATTCGTAGGCTTCTTCATTGGTACCTGCAGTGGTAACAAAGGTGATATCCATACCGGTAATTTTGTTCACTTTATCAATATCAATTTCCGGGAAAATGATTTGTTCTGTGATACCCAATGTATAATTACCACGTCCATCAAATGATTTTTCGTTGATTCCTTTAAAATCACGTACACGGGGCAATGCGGTTGAGATAAACCTGTCAAGAAATTCGTACATTTTCTCACCACGAAGTGTTACTCTTGTACCAATGGGCATATTCTTACGCAGCTTGAAGTTTGAGATGTCCTTCTTGCTCATGGTAGCAACTGCTTTCTGACCGGTAATCTGCGTCATTTCATCCAGCGCAATATCAATTAGTTTTTTGTCATTCACTGCGCCATTAACGCCGCGGTTCAGACAGATTTTTTCCAACTTCGGAACTTGCATCACGCTTTTGTAACTAAACCTTTTTTGCAGCGCAGGTACTACATCTTTCTTGTATTTATCTGCCAGGCGTGCGGTATATTTTGTTGTGCTCATTTTTTTTAGCTTGTAGCTATCAGCTGTTAACTTATAGCTTGTTAAACTTTATTTTATCGTACGGCTAATAGCTAAATGCTAATCGCTAACGGCTTTCTTATTATTTTATAACCTCGCCGGATTTCTTTGAAATACGAACCAGTTTACCTGTTTCCCTGCTGCGCTTAACTTTAGTGGCAACCCCTTTCTTAGCATCCCATAGCATGACGTTGCTAATATGGATTTTCGCTTCTTTTTTAACGATGCCGCCTTTTGTGTTCTGGGCAGAAGGCTTTGTATGCTTGGTGATGATGTTGGCACCTTCAACCAGCAATTTGCTTTCTTCAGGATATAATTCGAGCACTTTGCGGGGCTTGGTAACGTCTTTATCTTCACCGGTAATTACCACAACCGAATCCCCTTTCTTAATGCTGAATTTTGCTTTGAATCTATTACTCATTTTATTTAGCGTTTAGCTATTAGCTGCGTAGCTGTTAGCTTGTTAAACTTTATTTTCAATTCCTGCTACTAGATAAAAACCAATAGCCAAAGGCACCTTACAATACTTCCGGGGCCAGCGAAATAATCTTCATATACCCTTTATCACGCAATTCCCTTGCTACTGGTCCAAAAATACGCGTACCACGGGGCTCATCTGCCGGGTTCAGCAACACGACAGCATTGTCATCAAAACGTATATAAGAACCGTCTTTGCGACGCAATTTCTTTTTTGTGCGAACGATAACAGCTTTGGTAACAGTACCTTTCTTGATACCACCCTGTGGCAACGCATCCTTTACAGTTACCACAATTTTATCTCCAATCCCTGCATAATCCTGTCCGCTGTTACCAAGAACGCGGATAACCAGTACTTCTTTAGCACCACTGTTATCAGCCACGTTCAATCTGCTTTCCTGCTGAATCATTTTGTTTAGCTTTTAGCTTTAGCTGTTAGCTGTTACGCAGCTTCCAGAAAAAGATTATCTGATATTATTGATTACTATTTCCAAGACCAGCAGGTTACAGCCAGCGGTCAATAAATAATAGCTTATTTCACTTTCTCCACTACTTCCACCAGTCTCCAGCGTTTTGTTTTACTGAGCGGACGGGTTTCCATTATCTTCACAGTATCACCGATACTGCATTCACTTTTTTCATCGTGCGCATGAAACTTGGTAGTCTTTTTAACGAACTTACCGTAAATAGGATGTTTTACTTTTCTTTCAACCGCAACAGTAACCGTTTTGGTCATTTTGTTGCTGGTTACAACACCTATTCTTGTTTTACGCAAATTTCTTTCTTCCATGATAATCCCTGGTTATATAGTTATTAAAAACCGAGTTGCTTTTTCTTTAATGCAGTTTGCAAACGTGCGATATCTTTTCTAAGATCACGTATGCTCATCGGATTCTCCAGCGGAGAAATAACATGAGCAAATTCCAATTTCTTCAACCGCAGCTGATCTTCCTTTATGCGGGCGCTTATTTCGCCATCATTCAGGCCAGCAATACTTTTTACAAAATCAATTCTCTTAGACATTTTTACTATTTTGATTATGTTCTGAAAATGCGTTGGTTAAGTTCTGCATTTCAACCGCACATCTTTTTTTCCTTTAGTTTATGCATCCACATCGCGGCGCGTAACAAACCTTGTCTTGATGGGCAGTTTCTGCGCTGCCAGCAACATCGCCTCTTTGGCTGTTGCCGCTGAAACGCCGTCTGCTTCAAATAAAATACGCCCTGGTTTTACTACGGCCGCCCAACCTTCCGGGTTACCTTTACCTTTACCCATACGTACTTCAGCAGGTTTCGCGGTAACCGGTTTGTCAGGGAAAATTCTAATCCAAACACTTCCTTCACGTTTCATTGCACGGGTCATCGCCTGGCGCGCTGCTTCAATCTGGCGCTCAGTCATGTGCACTGTATCCAGGGCTTTCAAGCCATATGAACCAAATGCCAGCGTTGTTCCACGCTTTGCATTTCCTTTCACCGGCATTTTCTGCGACTTCCTGTGCTTTGTTCTTTTCGGTTGTAACATTTTAAAAGCTTTTTGGCTTCGAACCCAAAGGTCCTTACCTGAATTATACTATGCGTTGTATACCTTTCAATTACTTATCTTCTACCACCGCCTCCGCTTGGTCCACCAGGACCTCTTCCACCACCACCGGCCGGCCTTCTGTCACCCCCGCCACCGCCGCCTCTACGGTCATCTCTTCTGTCCGGACGATCATCTCTTCTATCCGGCCTTCTGTCTCCACCAACACCACCAGGTCCTTCATTTTTACCACTTACGAAATTTGGATTCAAATCACGCTTGGTTAAAATCTCCCCTTTGCAAATCCAAACTTTGATACCGATTTTACCGTAAACAGTAAGCGCAAATACGTTTGCGTAATCAATATCCATACGCAGGGTATGCAAGGGTGTTCGGCCCTGTTTGATCTCTTCTGAGCGGGCGATTTCTGCGCCACCCAAACGACCACTGGCCTTCACTTTTATACCTTCCGCACCCATCCGCAGTGCAGAGGCGATTGCCATTTTAATAGCTCTCTTAAAATTGATACGGTTCTCAATCTGTTTTGCAATGGTATCAGCTACAATCATTGCATCCAGTTCCGGACGGCGTATTTCAAGAATGTTAATCTGCACATCATCTTTGCCGGTGAGTTTTTTCAACTCCTCTTTTATACGGTCTACTTCACCACCGCCTTTACCGATAATAATACCGGGCTTAGACGTGTGAATGGTTATGATAAGTTTACCCAACGTACGCTCGATAACAATTTTGGAGATGCCTCCTTTATTGATACGCGCAATCAGGTAAGTACGGATCCTTGTGTCCTCAATCAGCCTGGAAGCAAAGTCTTTTCTGCTTGCGTACCAGTTGCTTTCCCATCCGCGGATGATACCTAACCGGTTACCAATAGGATTTGTTTTTTGACCCATGTCCGTTTTATTAGTTGATTAGTTATTTTGTTTTATGTCTGCAATTACTTTTGTGTCTACAATTACTGTTACATGGTTACTCCGCTTGCGCACACGGTAACCACGGCCCTGCGGTGCAGGACGCATACGCTTCAATGTTCTTGCGCCGTCAACAAAAATTGTCTTTACAACCAGCCCGCCTTCATCGCCATTTTCATTTTTCTGTTTCCAGTTATTGATGGCAGATAAAACCAGTTTGCGTAAAGGAGTAGATGAGTGCTGGGGATGAAACTCGAGAAAGGCAATCGCCTTTTCTACATTCAGTCCGCGTATCTCATCGGCCAGCAAACGCATTTTGCGTGGCGACGTGGGATAATTTCTAAGTTTTGCTACAGCTTCCATTGTTGATCAATTCTTAAATTAATTAAGATATTTTTTTGCTTGAGTGTCCTTTAAAGTTACGGGTCGGTGCAAATTCGCCCAGTTTATGGCCTACCATAAACTCTGTTACATACACAGGAATGAATTTATTACCGTTGTGCACCGCAAGCGTATGGCCCACAAAGTCCGGCGTAATTGTAGAACGGCGGCTCCATGTTTTAATAACACCTTTCTTGGATTTTCCTTCATTTACGGCCAACACCTTTTTTTCGAGATGTTCTGCTACGTAAGGACCTTTTTTAATTGAACGACCCATTGTATAAATTTGAAAATTTGAAAATGTGGAAGTGTGAAATTTCCACCGTCAAAGTTTATTTATTGCCTGAACGACCATGGAATTCATTTTCACATTTCCACGACTGCCCATTTACATTATTTTGCTATCTTCTTACCGTCTTTCCGCTGGATGATCAGCTTATCACTTCCTTTACCACGGGTACGCGTTTTCAATCCTCTTGAATACTGACCGTTCCTGCTACGTGGCTGACCACCTGAAGCCTTACCTTCACCACCACCCATCGGGTGATCCACAGGGTTCATGGCAACACCACGCGTCCTTGGCCTGATACCTCTCCACACGTTACGCCCGGCTTTACCCATGCTCTGTAAACTATGGTCGCTGTTGCTTACCACACCAACCGTAGCGAAACAATTCACCAGTACTTTTCTCAGCTCACCACTCGGCATTTTCAACACACCGTATTTTTCTTCCTTATTGCTTAGCTGCGCAGATGAACCCGCACTTCTTGCTATTTTACCACCCTGGGTTGGCTGCATTTCAATATTGTGCACCATGGTACCCAGTGGCATATTCTTTAACTGTAAGGCATTGCCTACTTCCGGGGCCACGCTGTCTCCGCTTATAACGGTACCGCCTACCTGTAAACCCTGGGGAGCAAGAATGTAACGTTTTTCTCCATCAGCATAAATCAGCAAAGCGATGAACGCGGTACGATACGGATCATACTCGATGGTTGCAACCGTAGCCGGGATATTTTTCTTATCTCTTTTAAAATCGATAATACGATACATCCTTTTGTGACCACCACCCATGTAACGCATCGCCCTTCTTCCCTGTGAATTTCTTCCTGCAGTCGATTTTACTTTTTCCAACAGGCTTTTTTCGGGCGTGTCAGAAGTAATCTCAGCATAAGCGTTACCAATTCTCCAGCGGGTGCCGGCGGTCATTGGTTTGTATTTCTTCAGTGCCATTTTTTATTGTTTTGTGCGAAATTTTCAGCTCCGCGGCTATAATTATTATTATCGTTTATACCGTTGCGTACAGGTCAATCGTTTCACCTTCCGAAACTGTAACCAGTGCTTTTTTGTACGCTGGCTTCTGGCCTTTTACATAACCAGCTTTGGTAAACCTGGTTTTGCTTTTTCCTGGTATAACAGCCGTATTTACATCAATGACAGTTACGCCATAAAAACTTTCAACTGCCTTTTTGATTTCTAGCTTATTGGCCCTTCTGCTTACTTTAAAAGCGTACCGGCGCAGTTTTTCCTGCTGGGCATTTGCCTTTTCGGTTAATATGGGCTTTATTAAAACTTCAGAGAGTATCATCTCTTATTAATTTAGTCTGTTATTAATTATGCAACGGCTTCAACAGCTTCTTCTGAAAAAACTTTGGCTGCGTTTTCTGTCAGTACCAGTACGTTGGCAGTTACAATATCATAAGTGTTGATGTCGGCTAGTAAACTACCGCCAACAGAAATGATATTGCGAAGGCTTAAATACAGATTATCGTTAAACTCGGGTGACACAAACAATGTTTTCTTACCGTCCAGCTTCAAATCTTTTAATATACCTGCAAACTGTTTGGTACTTGGCTTGTCCATCGTAATTTCTTCCACCACCATAATAGCATTTTCTTTCGCTTTATAGGATAGCGCCGAAATCTTTGCCAGATCTTTTACCTTGCGGTTCAGTTTAAAATCCCAGCTATGCGGTTTAGGTCCGAAGATGGTACCACCACCTTTGTACAAAGGGTTACGCAGGTTACCCTTACGTGCACCACCGGTACCTTTCTGTTTGTGCAATTTTTTGGAAGACCCTTTTACTTCCATACGAGTCTTCACCTTATGCGTACCCTGGCGCTGAGCAGCGAGGTATTGTTTTACGGCAAGGTAAATAACATGATTGTTTGGTTCAACACCAAATATCTCTTCAGGCAATTCTACTGAACGCCCTGTCTTATTACCTTTTATATCAATTACATCTACTTGCATCGTCAATCAATTAAATAGTGGTTGTTACTTCAAAATATAAACAATGGAATTAATGTGGCCCGGCACTGATCCGCTGATAAGAATATAGTTTTTCTCAGCAAAAATCTTTACCACTTTCAGGCCTTTCATTTTAACCCTGTCGGAACCCATACGGCCCGCCATGCGCATACCCTTCATAACGCGGGCAGCATCGGATGAGTTACCCAATGACCCTGGCGCACGTGAACGGTCATGCTGACCATGTGACTGACCACCCACACCATGGAAACCATGACGTTTAACAACCCCCTGGAAACCCTTTCCCTTGGTTGTGCCCACAACGTTCACTTTCTCCCCTTCGGTAAAAAGTTCTACGGTGAGTATGTCACCTATGTTTTTTTCTATTGAGTAATCGCGGAATTCGCGTGTAATTTTTTTGGCTGGAGTATTAGCCTTGGCGAAGTGATTTTTTTCGGCTGCTATGGTGTGTTTCTCGGTTTTATCCCCGAATCCAACCTGGATAGCACTGTAACCGTCGACTTCTTTTGTCTTAACCTGGGTTACTACGTTGGGACCCGCTTCAATAATAGTACAGGCGGTCTGCCTGCCATCGGGACCAAAGACACTGGTCATCCCAATTTTCTTTCCAATAATACCTATCATCATTATACAGTTTGCGCCGTATGGTTCAAGAGACAATCCGATGATGGTTAACCCATTGGACTTCAATCCCCGTTTACCTACCGACCTTTTCCGTTGTTCATCCACTTTGCAAAGCAGGAGTGGTGATGGAAGTACCGGCAGTAAACAAACCCTGAACGGCTTGTTTATATGTGCCCCAACTATGTTGAGGAATTAAATAATCAGAGCTCTTTTCTCCGGAAATTTCTGGATTGAGAGATGATGAAAATATGTTGTAAGAACTATAGGTCCATTTCGCACCGGAGCGCGCAAAGGATAATTATGCTTTAATTTCTACTTCCACACCGGACGGTAAATCCAGCTTGCTCAACGCATCAACAGTTCTTGAACTGGATGTGTAGATATCAAGCAGGCGTTTGTGCGTACTTAACTGGAACTGCTCACGTGCTTTTTTGTTTACGTGCGGCGAACGCAATACAGTAAAAATTTTCTTGTGCGTAGGTAACGGAATAGGACCTGTTACTACAGCGCCTGTACTGCGTACTGTTTTAACGATCTTCTCGGCAGATTTATCTACCAAATTGTGATCGTAAGACTGTAATTTAATTCTGATTCGTTGAGACATACGTAAAATCCAGTTTTTAATTGGGGATGCAAAGGTAACGGTCTGCAACTAATGGGCAAAGAATTTTATTGATTTTTTTCGCTTTTGGCCCCTATTTCTTGCAAAAAAAATGAAAAAAAGGAAATATAGCTGGCAAGGACTGAAAAACCGCCGGTAAAACGTTGTTAAAAAGCTTTTGCGGTGATTAATAGTAATGTGACTGGTCACCGCGACCGAAAAAAGGCCTGAACAAATCTTTTCTGGAAGTCTTCAAAATTATGTGGAACGCCGTTAATACTAAAGTTGCTTATTGTTACTATGCTACCCCCCCCCTTTCGTACGGTGAGGCTACGGAAATGACTGGCTTTGGCTGCCGCTTCGTACGACTTAGCGGCTGACCCGGTTGCCCTGCACGCAATTACGCGCGGCAACGATGTGTTCCTGGCCCACCAGTACAAGACGCTTAGGTACTCCAGGTTACCAGGCAGGTAACACGTGGTTCTGGGATCTTGTAAAGCATCGACCCCGCCTAAACCCATGGTAAACAACTGTCGGGGCAATAAAAAGTTGGGGGTTCGATAAGGATCGGGACGGAAGTAAATACTATGAAAAAAATGCGGTATCAACCAATGGTAAGTCGAAGTCCCCGCTGAGTGACAAGTCTTGCTTCGAGAACAACCCTGTTTTGATACAAATACTTAGCTGGGCTGATTGGGTTTGCGCCGCCGGTTTATCATCCCCGGTTGTTGGAGGACAGCTATACAATTGGTTTGCGGCTTAAAAAACGGCGCGTGGTGGTAATTAATATCCAGCCTACAACCACCAATAACATACAGGCTATTATTATTGGGATGATAAAACTAAAGATAGCGCCCACAACTGCCATTGCATTTTCACCAGTAGCAATTACCGGGTTGCCCGTGCCCAAAGTTGCTTTGGTTGAAAAAAGACGAAGTAAACCTGTGCCTGCATGTAGCGTACCGGCGGTGGCGCCGCCTGCAATAATTGCCGCCACCCACCTGAGCAAGGGTTCACTGTTAGCCGCAGGCAGGATGGCAAAAGCGAGCACGGTACCTGCTGCAACAGCCAACGGAGCTGCCACCGCATCCAGGATATTGTCCAGAAAAGGAAAATAATAAGCAGTCACTTCTATTATGGCTGCCGTGCCGAAACAGATAATCGCCGGCCAACTGCCCAACCACTGCATATCTTCCGAAAAATTAAACCAATGGTTATAAGACGCCACCGAAGCTGCTAGCATCGGTATAAAAATGCGGAACCCACAGCATGCGCTCAGCGCGATACCGAGGGCAATTGCAGAAATAATATGGAAATCGAAGTGCATGTTTAGATAAACAGGTTTAATAAACAAAAGCAAGTACTAAGTTATTTCTTTTTCAGTTTAATTGCTCAAGTTGCACAATCCATGTAAGTTACCCGTCTAACCTTCAACGGCCTGGCAATAGCAGTTTTGTTGAACAAAACATTGTGGTGACTGCGCACTTAAACCACTAAATGCCGGATTTTTATCATTTCATCAGGTATTTATCCGGGTGCATCTTATTCTGCTGCAGTGTAAGGGCGTATACTTGCCAGAAAGCCTGCAGTTGGTGCAATAAACTATCGGCTTTTTTCGCCTCATACGGGTAAAGATTATTTACCAGCGCCGTGTCATTCTTGTATTGATAGTAGCCATCAACCCGCTTTGTAATCATATTATACTGGAGTAAATGTTGATCATCTAAAGCCTGCAGTACTTTGCCAAATTTATTAAAAGCCACCCTCTTGGCCGATGAATCCAGCAATGATCTTCCATAAGAAAAAAAGCTGCCTCCGGAACCGATTATGTCCAGCAGGGTAACCGGAATATCAATTTGCTGTCCCGTGTAAGGATAATGTCCTTTTAAAGAGCCATCCGGAGTATAAATAAACATGGGTATTTTAAATCTTCCAATCATCGATTTGTCAGTTCTATCCTGTGCCCTGGAAAAATGATCCGCAACAAAAAGGAAAATCGTATTGGCAAACCAGGGCTGCTTTTCAACGGAGCAAAAGAACTGGCGCATTACATCATCGTAGTAGCGTAGAGATTTACCATTTGATTTGGTAAAATCCGGAAGCCTGTCAAAAATTGCCGGGGGAATCAGGTTGAAGGGAATATGTGTACTTACATTATAAATTACACTTAAAAACGGCGTTTTAATTTTACTCATTTCCCCAGCCACGACAGGAAAAAAAATGTGATCGTATACGCCATAATAACCATCAAAATCTTTGTGTGAAGCCTGGTAGTTGCGATAACCAAAATCATGATCCAACTCGTAGTTTTTAGAACTCTTCAAAAAAGATTGGGTAAAATCACTGACGCCGTAAAAAAAATTAGTGCTGTAATGATGCGTTTTCAGAACCTGGGTAAACCACTGCGTTTTATTATATCCATATCCGGTTAAAAAAAAATCAGGCGCATTGCCTTCTGGCAGTCCACCAATAATAGCATCAAAACCAGATGGTGATGAAACCGCATTGGCAAAGAAGTTATCGAATACCCAGGATTGTTTCATTAACGAATCTAAAAAAGGCAAGGTGGTTTTCCGCTGGTCATTTTCCGCGAAATCCTCCTGCGAGGCGCTTTCTATAATGAAAACAACAATGTTTTTTTTAGGAGAACGACTAAGCTTTAACTCGTGCAGCACGGGATGCAATAGAAACGCCTGCTCATCATTCATAAACCGCCATTTCTCCATATCAATCGGCTGGTTATACCGTCTTGAAGCCAATAATTCCGTAATGGTATTGGCAGAAAAAGGCACATGGTTACTCTTCATAACAAAATAACCGGATGAAGTTGTAAAAAAATAACCTGTTTTAAAATCAAACAGCACTAAAAAAAGAGCCGCTGCGTATATAGTAAAAAAAAGAAGGCATTGCTTTGCATTAAAAGCAGCCTGCTTTATTCTCTTAAGCCAGCGCAGGCAAATCATAAAAGCACCCAAGCCCACTAAAAGCAGCAGCAACAGTAAATACCAGTATTTCTTTGCAAATGGTAGCAGCAGGCCGACGTTATCCCTTATAATATAAAAATCGGCCAGTGTAAGACGCCGATGGTTATTATTGAAATAGACAACATCAAAAAGCGAAATACCGGATACCAGCACTACAGTTGATACGTAGTACCAGGTGAGCAAACGCTTTTTAATAGAGTCGTTCCACCTATTGCAGACCAGCTGTACCATCACTACAGGCAACAGCACTATTAAAACAACGGCCAAATCAGACCGCAAGCCATACCATAACACAAATCCATATTCAACCGCAGGAATATTTTCAGCGAGATCGCCACGGTTGACAATAAAAAAGATACACCTGATTACTGCCAAGGCAATTAACCCGTATAAGTACAAAAAACTATGTTCAAAATACCTTTGCAAGGCCAATCGGGATTTCATGACTACCAGTTGCTATTTAATTGAAACTCGTTTATAATTCAAAAGCCGTTTTTCCAATAAATAATAGCTTAAAAACGCCAACCCGGCCGTTAGTAAAAGAGATAGGAGCAGCTGCCCGTGTATGCTTGCAGCCGGGGCATGATTTTTAAACCATTTTACAACCAGCACTTTTACCGGCACGTGCAAAAGATATACGCCATAAGAATATTTGCCGGCAGCTACCAGCCACCTGGCCTGGAAAAACTGCACCAGGCCACGTGCCTGCTGAAGTGTTGCACCCATTACACCTGCCCAAAACAATGCATTCATTGTATAACCATACCTGGAAACCATTTGACTCCCAAATTGCCAGGTTTCTTTGGCCACTATCATCATAGCTACCGCCGCTGTGAGGCAAGCTGCTGCCAGTAACCAGCCTTTATGCAACATCCAATGATATTTTGCCTCCTTGCTAAAAAAATACAATAACGCTCCAATAGAAAAAGAATCAATTCTTGCCGGAAGCAGCACGTACCGGAATTCAGGCTGGAGTGAGAAAAAGCCACCTGCAAATAATCGGAAGATGAGTGCAAACGCCGCCAGGCCAATCAGCGCGCCTATTGCCCATTGTTGCTTTCGAAAAAGCAGCGAACAAAGTAAAGGCCAGATTAAGTAATACTGGATTTCGCAAGCTATCGACCAGAGGGGAACAAAAATGATAGAGTCCGTCCACCCGTAAATTGCGTTATAAAAATTCACCGAAAAACTCCAGTACCAGGCCTGCTCCTTTATCATCTGCTGATAAGAGCTTGTGATAAGAGACGGCCAAAACATCGGCACTAGTAAGAAAAAGAATATTAAAATTAAATAGTACAGGGGAACAATTCTCAAAAAACGCTTCCGGTAAAAGTTTATATAGTAATTTTTGCTCCCTGCATTTACTGCGAGCTTTCCGGTTATAAGAAATCCCGATAAAACAAAAAACAAATCCACCCCTACCCATCCAAAAGAGAAAAAAGAATAATAATGATACCCCACTACCAGCAAAATAGCGAGGCCCCTGAATCCATCCAGGACCTTAATTCGGTTATGCTGCGTATCCATGGTCTTTGGATCCATTGCTTTAAATTATTTTGCCCAGGTTCCTTATATTTTTAAAGGTAGCCGTTACACATTTACCGGTATATCAAATAACGGTAACCCTGCACGGCAAGGTCCGGTACACGCCCGGACGACTTTACCGCCGTAGTTTTAAAACCCGCCTTGTTTGCTATCCGTTGTTGTTCTGTCTGCAGCGCCCGGCGGACAATATTGTTTCAGGTAATTGGTATACATGGTTGATAGATGCATGGAAGTACCTTCTCCCTCTGAAATGGCATGCGTTCGGTTAGGGTAAGACATGAGCTGGAACTGCCGGTTGTACTTTACCAGTTCATTGATCAGCATTTCTGCATTGGAATAATGAACATTGTCATCTCCGGTTCCATGTATGTACAGCAGGTTGCCCTTTAGATTTTTAGCATATGTGATTGGCGAACCTTTTATATAATCCTCCCTGTTTTCCTGGGGCAGGCCCATGTAGCGTTCCTGGTAGATATTATCATAGGTAAGCTGGTTGCCCACAGCAGCTATGGCAATACCTGTTTTGTAAATTTCGGGATATTGAAACATTAAGTTTAGGGTGGCTGACCCGCCACCGCTCCAACCCCATACGCCCACACGGCTACTGTCTATATAAGGCCATTTTAAGATTTCCCTGGCAGCCATCGCCTGGTCGCTGATATTTAACAAGCCAATTTTTCTGTAGAGTGATTTGCGCCAGTGACGCCCTTTGGGTACCGGAGTTCCGCGGTTATCTATGGAAATATAAAAATAGCCGTCTTTGGCCATGTCTCCATTGTAAAGCTTGTTATTGCCGACACCGTACTGATCTTTTACATTCTGCCCCCATGGCTCGGTATATACAAAAAATACGACGGGGTATTTCTTAGTGGAATCAAAGTTGAGCGGCTTTTTCATCCAGGCGTCCATCTCGATGCCTTCCGCCGTTTTTACCTTAAAGAAAGTAATACCGGGCGCCGCTTTATCTGCTTTGGCCAGGGCATCATTCACAATGTTTTCACCGTTCAGTCCCAAGTGGTTCGGAAGCGAAATCCATTCTGTAACCGGTGCCGTATAGTAGTTTGAAAAATTGTGAAAGGCAAATTTTGCGCCCGGCGAAATATTGTATTTATGCGTCCCCTGCTGTATTGCAGGTGAAAGCAATTCCGCTTTTCCGTTGCCATTCAGCCTTGTACGGTATAAGTATTTTTGCGTGGCGTTGCCGGGTGAGGCCATAAAATAAATATAACCACCTTTTTCGTCTATACGGGTTATATCCATTACGTCATAGTTGCCAGCTGTGATCAGGGTTTCTTTTTTACCATCCCTGCTGACACGGTACAAATGCCGCCATCCATCTTTCTCGCTGGCCCATAAAAATGCTGCGCCGTTGTTCAACCAGTCCCAACCGCCGTTTATATAATCCTGGTCCCACAGCGCTAAAAGGTCTATCCATGCTTCGTCTGTTTCAGTATAGATGTTGATTGCAGCACCGGTTTCCGCATTGCATAAAAAGATTTTACTCTCATTTTGTTTCCGGTTTAGGCGCTGAACAATCAATTCGGTGCTGCCGGCGGCCCATTCCATCCTGGGCACATAGGTTTGGAGCACCGTGTCTGTTGGAATATCCATCCATTTTGTTTGACCGGTATTAATATTTACCACGCCGATCTTATAAGGCGAAGGCGCTTCGCCGGCCACGGGGTATTCTACGGGTATTACGCGCGGATAAATAGAATCAGTGGTATTGATCATTTCATAATCCTTCGTGTTTTTTGCATTGATTTGCCAATAGGCGATTTGCCTGCTGTCGGGACTCCACCGAAACCCGTCCCGGCAAAAAAATTCTTCCTCATAAGCCCAGTCGAAAGTACCATTGATGAGTTGTCGGCTACCGTTGGAAGTGAGCTGTTTGATTAACCCGTCTGCCAGATCTTCCACGTACAAATTGTAATTACTTACGTAGGCAACCCGGCTTCCATCCGGCGAAAACTTTGCAAACATCAGTGATGAGGCGGGGAGCGACTTCCCTAATTGACGCAGGCTTCCGTCACCTAGTTTATACAACCAGTAATCGCCGCGGGTATCCAGCCTCCATACTTTTTTTGTATTGGTATAAATCAACAATTGCTGTTCATCTGCAGACAAGCTAAAATCCCGTACCGCAATATTTTTTGCTTGACCGGACACCACTAATTTTTCTTTTGCGACCACTACGGTTTTGCTATTCTGTGCCAGGCTATACAGTACAATGTTCCCGTTTTCAGATTGGTAATAGCTGCTTCCGTTGACTGCCCATTTTATATCCTGCGCAAAACTGTTTGTAAAAAGAAAAACGCTTGTTCCAATTGCCATCGCCAGCACCTTCATCTTGTATCTCATGTTGGAAAACTTTGGTGTAAAATAACGCCTTTTGTGTGTGCCGGAAAACACAAAAAACGACAGGTTAAGAGCAACCCCTTAAACAGTTGCAAAGTTTTTTGATACCCGGGTTAATTTTGTGAACCCTTGCAGACGAAAGCCCGGCGCTGGCGGGGCCTTGCTGCTACGATACTTGATTAAGTGATTGCGTTCAAATGCCTGGTCAGGGGAACCCCGACGCGGACAGATCAACAGATGACGCTGATCAAATAAAAAAACCCCGCCTGGATGGCGGGGTTATATAAGAAATCTTTCTTTCAGTAATTAGGCATTTACTTTACCTTTTATCTTGGCAATTACCTCTTCAGCAATACCAGACGGTGCGGGTGTGTAATGCGAAAATTCCATTGTAGAAGACGCGCGGCCGGATGACATAGAACGCAGTTGGGTTACATAACCAAACATTTCGCTTAACGGCACTTTGGCTTTAATTACCTGTGCATTGTTGCGGCTGTCCATACCTTCCAGCATACCACGGCGGCGGTTAAGGTCACCCGTAACGTCACCCATGTACTGGTCGGGAGTTACCACTTCCACTTTCATAATTGGCTCCAACAATACTGGTTTTGCCTTCCTGGCGGCTTCACGGAAACCCGCTTTGGCACATAATTCAAAACTCATAGAATCGGAATCCACTGCGTGAAAGCTGCCATCGAATATGCGCACTTTCATGTTGTCTACCGGGTAACTGGCCAATACACCGGTTCCCATAGAAGCTTCAAAACCTTTCTGGATGGCAGGAATAAATTCGCGCGGAATAGACCCTCCAAAAATATCATTGATAAATTGGTAATGTTTTCCGGGATTTTCAGCCAGCCATTCTTTGTCTGCCGGTCCGAAATCAAATACGATATCAGCAAATTTACCACGACCACCGGTTTGCTTTTTCAGCGTTTCACGGTGTTGTACGGTAGCGCCAAATGCTTCTTTATAGGCAACCTGGGGTGCGCCCTGGTTTACTTCCACCTTAAATTCCCTGCGCATGCGATCCACGATAATCTCGAGGTGCAACTCTCCCATGCCACGTAAAATGGTCTGGCCGGTTTCTTCATCTGTATTTACGCGCAGTGTTGGATCTTCTTCTACCAGCTTGGAAATGGCCATACCCATTCTGTCTACATCTGCCTGTGCTTTGGGCTCTACTGCAATAGCAATTACCGGCTCAGGAATAAACATATTTTCAAGGGCGATAGGATGATTTTCATCACACAAGGTATCACCCGTTTTAATTTCTTTAAACCCTACCGCTGCCCCAATATCACCCGCTTCGATAAAGTCAATCGGATTTTGCTTGTTGGCGAACATCTTCATGATACGGCTGATGCGTTCTTTTTTACCACTTCTTACGTTCAATACATAAGAGCCCGCATCCAGGTGACCAGAATAGCAACGGAAGAAAGCCAGGCGGCCCACAAACGGATCCGTCATAATTTTAAATGCCAGGGCTGCAAAAGGCGCCTTGGGATCTGCTTTACGGGTTTCCGGCTCGCCGGTATTGGGATTTGTACCAACCGTATCAGGAATATCAATGGGAGAAGGCAAGTAACGGCAAACCGCATCCAATGCTGTTTGAACGCCTTTATTTTTGAACGAAGATCCACACATCATCGGAACAATGCTCAAATCAACCGTTGCCTTGCGGATGGCTTCATGCATTTCTTCTTCGGTAATCGTATCAGGATTGTCGAAAAATTTCTCCATCAGTTTGTCATCATATTCCGCCACAGCTTCTACCAGTTGTGCCCTCCATTCTTTTGCTTCTTCCAGCATATCTGCAGGTACTTCTATTTCGTCGAAAGTCATACCTTCTGTTTCCATGTGCCAGATAATGCCCTTCATTTTAATCAAATCCACCACGCCTATAAAATCATCTTCTGCACCAATTGGTAATTGCAGCGGAACCGCTTTGGAACCCAGCATTTCTTTTACCTGTTTAACCACCATCAGGAAATCCGCACCTGCGCGGTCCATTTTATTTACAAAGCCGATACGGGGAACCCCATAGCGGTTTGCCTGGCGCCAAACGGTTTCAGATTGTGGTTCAACGCCATCAACTGCGGAAAACAACGCAATCAAACCATCCAGTACACGCATAGAACGTTCTACCTCTACGGTAAAATCCACGTGACCGGGTGTATCGATAATGTTAAAGGAATACTTTTTTGTATCTGCGTACTCTGTTCCTTTATTGGTTGGAAAGTTCCATTGGCAGCTTACCGCGGCCGAAGTAATGGTGATACCTCTTTCCTTCTCCTGCTCCATCCAGTCGGTGGTAGCGGCGCCATCGTGTACTTCACCGATGCGGTGAATCATACCGGTATAACGGAGAATACGCTCCGTAGTGGTGGTTTTACCGGCATCGATATGAGCCGCAATACCAAAGTTTCTCTGAAATTTTAAGTCTGCCATTTATTGTATATTAAAACGTTTAAATTTTGCTGGCCGGGTTTCCGCTTGTACGGGCTTTCCGGCCGGATAGTTTCACGCGAATGGGCCCCTGGCGGCACATAAGAAATGAAGGCCCCTTTTGGCGCGCAAAGGTAAACATTTCGCCTGAATAAAAAACTAGTCTTTAAAATCGAGAAAATGCCCGGTTTTACGGCTTCCCGACAGCCGTGGCCGGACTACCATTGCGACAATTCGGTATTGAAAAACATACCGGGGGTATAGTTTTTTTGTTGCAGGTTCTGCGCTCCTACAAAACTATTATCAAACTTTTTCTTAAATACCTTCTTAAAAGTGATTGGTATTTAAAAAGCTTCACTAAATTTAGAATCTCATTTCTAACCTAAATTCAAAAACAATATGGCCAGCAAGAAAAAAGCGAAAAAGCCTGCCCCGAAAAAGAAAGCAGCTCCCAAAAAAGTAGCTAAAAAAGCGGCTCCAAAGAAAGCAACCACTAAAAAAGGAACAAAAACCAAAAAAGCGGCTCCAAAGAAGAAGACAGCTCCAAAGAAAGCAGCCGCGAAGAAAAAAGCAGCGCCCAAGAAAGCCGCTCCAAAAAAGAAAGCAGCTCCAAAAAAGAAGGTAGCTCCGAAAAAAGCAGCTCCCAAAAAGGCAGCTCCCAAAAAAGCCACACCGTTAAAAAAAGCGCCCGCTAAAAAGGCCGCGCCCCGCAAAAAAGCGACCCCACCCGCACCTGCAGCACCTGTTCCTGAAACAATGCCTGAAACAGAATTACCTGAAACAGACGCAACGACAGAAACAGAAACTGAAACAACCAATACGCCGTCCTAATAATAGTTTACATGCAAAAAATTTAGCCACTCATAAACGGGTGGCTTTCTTTTTGTAATTCCTGACCCCCGCAGGCTGCTGGTAAAAGATCCGGGCACATTCCGCATAAAGATTTCGTTCAATATTCACGGGCTGCTTATTTTTGCTGCATGTTATCCATTAGCCAACGCGGACAGCAAATGCCGCCATCGCCCATACGCAAACTGGTACCTTACGCAGAGGCGGCCAAAAAACGAGGAATTGGTGTGTACCACCTGAATATCGGCCAGCCCGATATTGAAACACCACCGCAGGCGCTGGACGCAGTGCGGCACTCCGACTTCAAAGTACTGGAATACAGTCATAGCGCGGGCAATGAGAGTTATAGAAAAAAATTGGTCACCTACTACAAACGGGTGGGGATTGATGTGAATCACGAGCAGATAATCATCACTACAGGCGGAAGTGAAGCCATTCTATTTGGCATGATGGCCTGCCTGGATGCGGGCGATGAAGTGATTATCCCGGAACCTTTTTATGCTAATTACAATGGCTTTGCAGTAGAGGCGGGTGTAACCGTTGTACCCATCACGTCTTCTATTGAGACCGGGTTTGCACTACCACCAATAACAGACTTTGAAAAAGCAATTACTTCAAAAACAAAGGCAATTGTTCTTTGCAATCCCAATAACCCAACGGGCTACCTGTACAGCCGGGAGGAGATGGAAGTCCTGAAGCAGTTGGTGCGCAAGCATGAACTGTACCTGTTTGCAGACGAAGCTTACCGTGAATTTTGCTACAGTGGCGAACACACCAGCGCCATGCACCTTAGCGGCATAGACGACAATGTGATATTAATGGATACCATCAGCAAACGCTACAGCGCCTGCGGCGGACGAATTGGCGCATTGGTCACAAAAAACCAACAGGTGCTTGATGCAACAATGAAATTTGCTCAGGCGCGCCTGAGCCCACCCTCCTTTGCACAAATACTGGGCGAAGCAGCGGTGGATTTACCCGCCGACTATTTTGATACTACCAAAGCCGAATACAAAAAAAGGAGAGATACCATTGTTACAAGATTGAACGCGATGCCAGGTGTTTTTTGCCCCAACCCCGGTGGTGCATTTTACGCCATGGCCAAACTGCCTGTCGACGACACAGATATCTTTTGTCAATGGTTACTGGAATCTTTTTCTTACAACGGTCATACCGTAATGCTGGCGCCTGCAACCGGGTTTTATAGCACGCCGGGACTTGGGAAAAATGAAGTACGCCTGGCCTATGTTTTAAATACTGCTGCAATCAATGGTGCCATGGACTGCCTGGAAAAGGCGCTGGAACAATACCCCGGCAAAACTACCGGAGCAGTGCCAACCGTTCACTAACTCCAAACTTTTTATGACAAAACTGCTTTTTCCTTTATTGCTGCTGGTTATAGCAACCGCCAATGCGCAGCCCAACTATGAGAACCTGACAGATGAAAAAAAAGCGGATGTATTGCTGGAAAAACTTCGGTCAAACCAGGCTACCGATGAAGACAAACAAGCATTGAAAAAAATTGCCTTCCTAATACAAAATATGGGGCAAGACCAGGATGAGAACCAGCGCCAGTATAAAAAATCGCTGGCAACCATCGACAAGGCCATTGTTTTATTTGATGCACTGAAAGACACACTCAACGTAGCCAACAACCGAAAGTTCAAAGGTTATTTGCTGGGGCGGTTTGGCAAATTTCCGGAGGCAAAACAGGAAATAAAGGCGGCCATCGATTTATACAGCATAAAAGATATGAAGGCGGGCGTTGCGGTTTCAGAATTTGACCTGGCCAGGATATTTGAATTTCAGAACAAATTAGATTCAGCTATTTATTTTGCCTATAAAGCCCGTGCGTTCTGGCAATCGCAGGATGTAGCCATGCGGGTAATGCTTATCAATAATATGCTGGTAAGCCTGCTGCTTAAATCCGAACAGCCAGAAGAAGCCGGCGCTGTACAGGCGGCCTCCGCCCTACTGCTGAATAAACCTGATATGCACTGGCAGACAATCATCGATTTTTACTTTACATCGATGTTGTTGTACAGAACCATCAACGACATTGACACCGCGGGTAACTACCAGCGATTGTACCTCGCTAAAGTTGCTGCGTTACAAGCAAACGGCATTGCAGCAAAATCATACTACGAGCACGACCGCTGAGCCCGACGCTGGCGGAAAGCTCGTATATATTGATTGGCCGAGGCGCTATGGTACGACACAGGAGCAGCCTCCACTTCGGCTACCAGTGGTTATATTTATATTTCTCTTTCGCCAAATGGCGGCAGTAAACCGGGACCGTGCAGTCATCATAAAAAAGAAAAAGCAATGCCGGCAAAATGATAATTTTACGGCCTGTCGTTAAATAGCAATCACTATGGAAGAAAATATACTGGAAGGGAAAATAAGTTTTGTGCACCATGACAAGGAATACGTAACCATCGACTACACACACAACAGTAAAAAAAAATCCGTGAATGGTAAAGTAGATGATGCGCGGCAGCTGCAATTGAAAGAAAAAAAATTGATAAAGCAAATACACCAGTTCCATGAAGGCGATGAGGTTTATTTTATACTGGAGCGCTCCCCCCGCGGCGATAAAATGGTAGCAGAACAAATCCGTTACCGTTTCAACAATACCCTGGGCAACCTCGTTAACAGGGCCAGGACCAACAACCAGTTTACCGGTTACCTTAAAATTGTAGAAGATAAATATTTTGTGAAAGAGGCTGGCAGCTACCAGTTTTTTCCGCTCATTTTATCGGAATGGGAATTGCGGCCCGACGCCAATAAGCTGAATGAACCGGTGCTCTTCCAGCTGGCCAATCTTGATAAGCCAGAAAAATTACAGGCTACACTTTTTTACCGCCGGTACATTCCGCAGTACATTGCCGCCCAAAAACATTTCGCGAATAAAACGAGCATCAACGCGGCGGTCTATAAAATAAGCCCGCATGGCATTTACCTGAACCTCATTGGTGATAAACTGCAAGCGAAAATTGCGTTAAAACAAGGACTGCCGGAAACTGTAAAAGAAGGTGATAAAATAAAAGTGGTGATTACTTATTTAAGTGATACAAAAATCATCGTACAGCCTGCCCAGCAGGTGCCACCTGCCGCAAACCCAGCGTAACACGATTCAGTAGCCAGGTGCGCGCGGTCAACTGTGCGGTAAGCCTTTTGCATGCGCCGAAGCCCGGAGTATTTTAACCGTTACCAGCAACTGACCCAAATGACGCATGGTATGTTCTGCTGCATGCACCACAAGGCCGATGACAGTAGAAGGAAGCTGCGCCCTGCCCACAACCCTTGTCTCAAACAATGTGTTTTCCGGTATTTGTTGCAATTGCAGTAAGGCCAGCGTTACCTGATCGTTAAACGATTCAACCAGTTCCATGCACAATTGGTTTTCTTTAGCCAGTTTTCCTTCGGCCGCCAGTACCTCCAGTTGTACCGCCGATAACATCGATCCATTGGCGTAAGTAAACAACCTGTCCAGCACGCCAGACATGTGCTGCAGGTGAAACCCGGGCGCTGCCACACCTGCCGGTTGTTGCCAAAGCAACGCCTCAGGGAAATTTTCCATTGCTTCGTTTAATTCCTCACGTGCCTGTAAGAGGGCGTGCGCTACCGGCTGTAGCGCAGGCAGTATGCCCTGCAGCGGTCCACGTAACCAAACTTCAGTCTTATTTTTTTTGGTCATAATACAAACAACCTGGTTTATGAAAAACTTGTTTCTATGTTTTTGTGCTGCATGAAAAGCGGCAGAGCGGCAAGCAATGCGTTCTTTAGCAGTTTTGCAAATTGAAGGTATGCAAACATCGCCGTCAGGCTGCATCTGTCATATGATGTAAAGTAGACCCCGGCGAGGTCGGCAATAGTATTCGCCGGCATCCCGACCTCAGCATGGTTCAAGTGTAACCACGCTGTCTTCCGTTACAGATGCTCCGGTTCGACTGGATGTGGCGTTGGTTTCTTTTGGATTTGCAGACATTAAAATTTTAAAAAAAGAATAGGTTCCCTCGCGCGCAGTGGTGCATGCGACCGACATTTTGTAATTTCAATAACTTAATTGCCATTACGTATGCGCTTCATTGTGATCATTTTTTTATACAGTAATTATGGTGAAGATGATTGTATCGCTCGCCGGCAGCCACCATCAAAGCAGAAACGCAGTATTTGCAATCAATTTGAATAAATGAAAAAAAATATCCTCTTTTTTACGCTCGTGTTCTTTATCGTTCAATTGCATGCACAAACGGAATTAAATATTATGACGTTTAACATCCGTTATAACAATCCTGGAGATAGCCTGGATGCATGGCCCCATCGGAAAGACAAGGTAGCAAGCCAGGTTTTATTTCACCACGCACATTTAATTGGCATACAAGAGGCGCTACACGACCAGGTGCAGGATTTACAAGCCCGCCTCCCCCGGTATAAATTTACGGGTGTTGGCCGCGCAGATGGAAAAGAAAAAGGAGAATATGCGGCCATCTTTTATGATACGGCCCGGCTTCAATTATTGCAGTCCGCCACTTTCTGGCTCGCAGAAAAAACGGATGTCCCCGGCCTCAAAGGATGGGATGCAGCCATTGAACGCGTCGTTACCTGGGCAAAGTTTAGGGACCGTAGTACGAAAAAAATATTTTATCATTTTAATACCCATTTTGATCATATTGGAAGAATAGCAAGAAGAGAAAGTGGCAGCCTGCTATTGCAAAAAGTGCAGTCCATTGCTGCCGGTGCGCCAGCAATTATTACAGGGGACTTTAATGCACACCCTGATGATGAACCTATCCGGGTAATTGTAGATAAAAGCAATCCCCTGCACCTTACAGATAGTAAAGAAATTGCCGCAACCCCACATTATGGTCCTACAGGTACGTTCAATGCGTTCCGGTCAAGAGAAATAAATGATCAGCCGATCGATTATATTTTTATAAAAAATGCGGTCGAAGTATTGCAGCACGCAACATTATCTCAATCATGGCAGGGACGTTTTTCTTCCGACCATTTCCCGGTGTTTGCCGCAATAAGAATTAAGTAAGTGCACCGGTATTTTTAATTGAATGGCTGGGTGCCGTAACAATTGCCCCGTGGGCATGGGCCAACAATTGCGTGCTGCGTGTGCTGGAAGCTTTATGGAAAGGGCCGGATGAATGGAAGACTAAATACACCGCAGCTGGCAGCTAACTCAGGTGACAAAGGAACGCGGGGTGACCATGGCGGGTAAGAAACGCAACAAATCACGGTTTCCATCTCAATTTCATATAGAATGATAAAGCGGCTAAGGGGTGCGTTACTATTATTTACATCCCGGTGCCCCTTTACTTTTACACGAAAAATATAAAAACTTTATTGAGGCACTGTTCACCCCGGTTGCTGGCATGGTTTTTTAACAATAATGGAAAATTTCATTATGAAAAAAATACTTATTGTGACGGCTATTGCCGCAAGCACCTTTTTCGTTACTGCGTGTGGAGACAATACAGGGGCTGAGCCCAGCAAATCTGACAGTACTGCAACCATAATTCCACCGCCCGATAATAGCAGTGCAACCAATCCTTCGCTGGCAGATACTAATTTTTCCAGGAACCATGATACAAGTGCGATGAAAAAGGATTCACTACATTAAGCTTCCATTTTATACGCCGGTGATCAGGCATAAGTGCTGGAGCCATTAACGGGTTGCGGCATTATCGCTTTGTTCGATCTTCCATTTTTAAATCTTTGTCAAATGGACTTTTGGTGAAAGGATAGACCAGCTGTTTGAGGTAGCCTTTGGGGTAGTAAGCTTCATGCAATCCGGTGCCTTCCGGCCATTGTTTTCCGGGTAGGTAATAGGTTCCAAAGATTTTATCAATAAAGGGAAAGATGGTAGCAAAATTTTTACCGTAATATTTGGGGTCTTCACAATGGTGCCAGTGATGGTATTGCGGTGTGGCGATGATGTATTTCAAAAACCCGAAATTGATCCGCGTATTGGCATGAATGAGGACCGCATGAATGGCCATAAAAACAATGTAGGTATTAAAGGTAATTTGGGAAAATCCAAATACATAGAGTGGAATAAATGCCATGGCCCTTGTTACGAATATATCCACAAAATGGGTTCGCGATCCCGCCAGCCAGTCCATGTTTTTGGTAGAATGGTGAACCGAATGGAAACGCCAGAGGTAGTGGTGACTGTGAAAAAAACGGTGCGCCCAGTATTGGAACAAATCCGTTATAACAAAAGCAAAGGTCAGTTCTATCACAAAAGGCAATTGCTGAACCCACTGATGGAGTCCGCCTAGCCCTATCCATCCAAAAAATAACTTAGCAGGCTGCTGGGTAATAACGCCAAAAAATTGTATAAACAGGTGGCTGATTACAAAATACACCAGGTCAGTCCGCCACTCGTCGTGAAACTTGCTTTGCCTGGTATTTTTAGGAAACACCATTTCTATGGGTACAAAAATAACAGCCATTAATAAAAGATCCAGCAGCATCCAATCAAGCCCAAGGTGCCAGGCTGTTTTATCTACCGCCCTACCCTGTACATTGAACCCGCCCATAACTATGGTAACAGTACAGATAAGCAATCCTGTTAACGCCCAGTGCTTTCTTTTGCTTAACAGAAAACTGAGCAAAGCAAAAAAGAAGGAGGCGATAATGGTACCCGTCAGTAACACGACCATCGACTTACCGGTATACACTGCACGAAATTCCGGCGAGGTGAGCCATTCCGGAAACATAAAGCAAAAAACTGCCAGGAAAGATAGCAAGCCAAGAAAAATGGAGATGTAACCGCTGATTCTTCCTTCTCCGAATTTAAAACGTTGCTGGGTCATAAAAGGGTTTGTCTGTCAAATATAAAAATGAATTCATACAATCGGCCACGAGCCTTTCCATTTGTGCCGGGCAAGCCCTAAAACGTATTTAAACCGTACGAAATTGTATTTTAACCGTATTATTGCGGCAACTAAACTGCCACGGGCAGACGATAAAAAACTTTCTATGTCTAAAACAAAAATTACAGTTAACAACAACGGATCGCTCAAAGTAGAAGGTGATTTTGAGGTAGTGGATAGAACAGGTGCCGTTTATAATTTACAGGGAAGGGAAGTTGTTTCTTTCTGCAGGTGTGGCCTTTCTAAAAATAAGCCATTTTGCGACGGCTCCCACAATGGCCATTTTGAGCACAACGCAGTGGCGTTTGACCTGCCCCCCAAAAAATAACCCGGCAACAGCCGCAATGTTTGGTGGCTGACGGGTCAGTTGCCATCAGCCTGGTGCAAGTCTATAGACTGGTATTCGAGCTGTATTTCTTCCATCAGCAGGTTGCTAAAATCTGCGTGCAAATCACTCAGCGCCCAGCTTCGTACAGCTACATTGCCGAGGCGGACGGTGAGGATAGGCTCCTGTGCTTCATTTAATATTTCTACCTGGATGCTCTTCAGCGGTTTTGGCGAAGGCATATTTAAACAGGTAAGCACCCATTGCCGCAGCGATGAATGTTGGGCCGGTACCACCGCTCTTCGCAAAACGACCGGCTGAAAGATCGTTGTATTTTCCTTTCTTACGGGCTCAACGGTTATGGCGGCCGCATGCTGCAGGGTACCGTGTATGCCGCTGACCGACTGAAACATTGAGTCCATGCCGGTAACTCCTTCCAGCCCATTGAACAACACCCGGAAACGAAAGGCAGCAATCATATAATTTTCGTTCATTATTTAGTTTGCTTCAATGATGCGGATACCCTCGTGAACCAGTTCCATGGTTTCTATCAGTATTTCATTTGCTGCGGCATTTAAATTGCCATATTCAATTTTTCTCGGCCATGCATTCCTGATAGCATAGGTAATAATAGGCTGGTGCGATTCGTCCAGCAAGCGCACAACAATATCACGCCGGAATTTTTGACTGGCTTCCTGGAACATAATGGTCTGTTTCCACCATTGAAAAAATTCAAAGTCCCCCAGGAACACGCCTCTTTTCAATGTAATATTACTGTACTTGGTAAGACCTGGCAGTTTACGCGTATGAAACTACGGACTGCTACCCTCCCTGTATTCAATTACTTCCGTTTCAAAGGAAAGCCCGGAAACTTCGGCAAATCCAATTTTTGTACCGCCCCAGTCAACTAAAAAATGAAATTTGGGCAGCGGATAGGATGTTTTTTGATCGGTTGGCATTGTTGGTGTATTTAGTGTGCTTCTTGTAAATTTTTGGATGGAGGGTAACCACGGCTATATTTTTTATTCGTTGCTAAAAAAACTTCCCGATTAATAACAATTACCGTGATTTCTCCTTTACCGCCTTTTGCCAGTCCGAACCGTTGCGATGTCACTTTCAGCCTCCTTTAATGACAGGCATTCCATTTAATAGCACTGGCGAGTTTTTGGTTGATAAAAACAAGCGCTTGAATTGTTAAAGTAAGTAGTTTGTCCGCACACCTGGATACCACTTTCAGGTAATTATTTTTTCCCTGACACATACCTGCTAATTTTTAAAATATTCCTGCCCGTTATCCGTCTATCCTAATACAGCAATATTGCTTTGATATTAAAACAACAAAACATGCATTACAACCAGTCATGTGCCGCAAAAGGCGCCCATTACGGAGGCAGGAGCCGGCACCCCCTTTATCGTTCGCAGCAAAGAGCTGCAGTAAACGTGTACAAAACAGACAGCAGTTACGAAATGCTGCTGTTCGCGCCTGGCCGCATCAAAGAGCATTTTCATCTGGATGTGAAAGGAAATGAATTAACCGTTTCTTACACGCCACCAGACGGATTTACCCGTCCTGAATGGATTGTGCGCGAATACAGTCGCGGCGGGTTTGAAAGAACATTTACCCTGGACGACAGCGTTGATACCACCGCCATCAGCGCCAAATATGTTGACGGGGTTTTGCAGGTAACTATGCCCATTGTTGAAGGAAAAGCAGCCGCAAAGCAGGAAATAATCGTGGGCTAACAATGCCCGCGCAAATAAAAATGACGGTGGCGGTTGCCATCGTCATTTCCTTTTACAGCAATCCGGTATTTTTGTAAACATGATGGACACACATTTTCTTCGTACTGCACTCGGGCGCTTCAGGCTGGTGGCCGTATCGGAAGGTATCTCGTATTTATTTTTATTATTGGTAGCGATGCCACTGAAATATTTTGCTGGCATCAAAGAAGCGGTGCAATACACGGGCTGGGCACATGGCGTTTTGTTCGTGCTCTATTGCATTTTGCTGCTGCAGGTTTGGATTCGTTACAAATGGACCTTCGGCAAGGCGTTCATGGCATTCCTTGCTTCGCTGTTGCCTTTTGGAACATTTTTACTGGACCGGCAACTCAGTAAACAGCCGGTATAACGATGCAGGTCTGGTTGATTGTTTTACGGGGCAATTATTCATTCCAATAACTGGTGGCGCCGGCAGCTGCAGTTTGGCGCAGTGAACCTAGAAATTGGTGGCTAACAATATTAATCGATGTTATTATGGCAGGCGGAAGAGATAAAAGAAGTACTACAGCACAGGAAAAAGATGCGACACCCAAGGCAAAAATATCCAAAGAAAACATGCGGCAAGCGCTGGCATTGTTTGCTTACCTCAAGCCTTACAAGGCAAAATTTATTTTAAGCCTCGTTTTTATTGCCTTGTCTGCATTCACTACCAGTTTGTTTCCTTTGTTCCTTGGCAAGATGATTGACGCTGCCTCACCCGGGGCCACCAGCAGTCTTATCAAGGGTACAAACAACACCGCGTTGCATGCATTCAACCTCAATAGCATTCACTGGAGCCTGAATACTACCCTGCTGCTGATCTTTATTCAGCTTACGGTACAAACTATCTTTTCTTATTTACGCGTATACCTGCTTACAGAAGTGGGAGAAAAATCTTTGGCGGATATGCGTAGAGATGTCTACAGTAAACTGCTCAGCATGCCCATGTCATTTTTTTCAGAAAAGAGAGTGGGCGAACTGAGCAACCGCATTTCTTCCGATCTTTCACAAATACAGGATGCCATTTCTTTTACGCTGGCCGAATTCCTGCGCGGAATATTTACATTGATCATCGGGCTGGTGTTTATTTTTATTATCAGTCCAAAATTGGCGCTGGTTATGCTTTCCGTGGTACCCGTTATTGCAGTGCTGGCCGTGGTATTTGGTAAACGCATCCGTAAACGGGCGCGCAAAGCACAGGATCAACTCGCAGAAAGCGGTACTATTGTACAGGAAACTTTCCATGGCATTGCCGTAGTAAAAGCGTTCACCACCGAATTTTATGAAATTGCCCGCTATGTTAAAAGCGTTTTCGCTGTGGTGGATACCGCCATCTCCAACGCGCGCTACCGGGGTGCCTTTATTTCATTTATGATATTCAGCGTTTTTGGCGCCATTGCATTTGTTATCTGGTATGGTGCCGGCCTCATCCAATCTGGCGAACTGAGCGTAGGGCTGCTGGTTATGTTTGTCGTTTTTTCGGGATTTGTGGGCGGCACATTTGCCGGGTTTGCAGATATGTTCAGCCAACTGCAAAAAACGCTGGGCGCCACGCAAAGCATCCGGGAAATCCTGCGTACAGAAGGTGAGCACATATCAGTCGGGCAGACCATTGTAGCGCCGGAATACCGACTCAATGGTAATGTGCGTTTTGACCGTGTCTCATTCAGTTATCCAGGAAGAAAAGAAGTACAGGTACTAAAAGATTTGTCGCTGGCCGCAATCAACGGGCAGCAAATAGCCATTGTAGGTCCCAGCGGTGCCGGCAAGAGCACCATTGCTGCATTACTGCTGCATTTTTATGAACCGGATGCTGGCACAGTCTTCTTTGACGAACGGGCCGCGAACCTGTTTCCGCTTACACAATTGCGCATGCAGATGGCATTGGTACCACAGGAAGTAATGCTTTTCGGTGGCAGCATCCGGGAAAACATTGCATATGGCAATCCCGGGGCCCCGGAAGCTGCTATCATTGAAGCCGCAAAACAAGCGAATGCGCACGAGTTTATCGCACGATTCCCAGAACAATATGATACCATTGTTGGCGAACGTGGTATTAAACTGAGCGGTGGTCAGCGACAGCGCATCGCTATTGCAAGGGCCATCCTAAAAGATCCTGCTATCCTGATCCTCGACGAAGCGACCTCCTCCTTAGACAGCGAAAGCGAGCAACTGGTACAGGAGGCATTAGAAAACCTGATGAAAGGCCGCACCTCCTTTGTGATCGCACACCGCCTCTCTACTATCCGCAACGCAGACAAAATACTTGTAATTGACAGGGGCACCGTTATTGAAGCGGGTTCGCATGTGGAATTAATGCAGCAGAACGGCCTCTACCGAAAATTGAATGAAATGCAGTTTGATTTTTCTGCAGTGGAACAGTCAACCACCGCAGGATGACGCCCGAAATAGTTTAGCTCCCTGCAGATGCCCAGATTATTTTTCAATTAAAAAAGCAACTACTTCCTGGCCAGTTGGCCCCGTATCCATGCGGCACCAACGCATACACAAAATGCGCAATACATTTTCTACGCATAAACTTTATGAGCGGTAGGTACGATGCTTTTCACGGCGGGCTTTTGTATTATATTCGCAGCCATTTCAAACCTTCCTGTGTCATTGTTTGTTATTTCGAAAACCACCTTCTTTACTTCAGTTACTGGCAGGTAATTTTTTGTTGCCGAACAACTGATAATTCCATAACACACATGAGATTACTCCTGATCACACTGTTAATTATTTGCGTTACAACTGTCCATGCACAAGTTGACGCTCAGGTACAGCGTGCACCCGAAAACAGTGAATTGATCATTAAATCAACACGGCTTTTTGGTAAACTGGTGGACGCCTCCACCAATAAGGGTGTTGAAGCAGCTTCGGTGCAGGTTTTTATGGTTGCAACGGATAGCCTCGTAGGGGGAATGCTGACCAAACCAAATGGTGATTTCAGTTTTCTCAATATTCCTGCCGCGGACAGTTTTCGTGTAGAAGTATCTGCTATTGGTTACGAGCCCTGGAAAAAGAGTGTGAAAGCGGGCATTGCAGATAAAGGGGCAACTGGTAAACAGGAAAAAGATCTGGGCAATATCGTCCTGGTACCTGCGGTTAAACAACTGGAAACGGTAACGGTTACCGCCCAGCGGCCGCTATTGGAAATGGGCATCGACCGGAAAACATTCAACGTGGCGAAAAGCCTGACTGCAACCGGCGGCAGTGCAGTGGACGTGTTGAAAAATATTCCTTCTGTATCGGTAGACATCGACGGCAATGTAAAACTCCGTAATGCAAGTCCGCAGATTTTTGTGGACGGCCGGCCATCCATTCTAACGCTTGACCAGATACCTGCCGACAATATTGAAAAAGTGGAACTGATCACCAATCCTTCAGCAAAATATGACGCTGCCAGCTCCGGTGGTATCATCAATGTGGTGTTGAAAAAAAATAAACGAAATGGTCTCAATGGCATCGCTTCCGCATCCGTTGGTTCGCCCGGTGTGCTCAATGGCAACCTGAACCTTAATCTTCGCCAGGGAAAAGTAAATGTGTTTGTAATTGGCTCATACAACCAGCGCGGAGGCAAAAACAAAGGAGAAACGAAAAGAGAAAATAAAAGTATGGGCATTACCCAGGATTATTTTAACCAGGTTAGTGTGAATGAACGACAACGTCGTTTCCGTTCTGTGCGTTTTGGTGCAGATTTTTTTATGGACAACCGTAATACGATTTCTTTTATACAAGACCTGGGTGCAGGCAGGTTCAATAACAACGAAATACAAAACCAGGAATATCTAAATAGCAGCAGGCTGCTGCAGTACACCGGAGAACGCCTTGGTGATGGTAAATTTGGCTTTAACCGCAACAGCTCCCGGCTTAATTTTAAACATAGTTTTCCAGAACCGGGCAAAGAATTAACAGCAGACCTTACCTACAACTATGGCAGCCGGTCAGACAATTCTACAATACTGAATAACTATACGGATCCTGGCGGCGCTATATACAAACCTTCCACGCGCGTACGCAACAGCGGAAACAGCAATAATAACCAATTCACTTTCCAGGCAGACTATGTATATCCCAAAGGAGAAAATACAAAATTTGAAACGGGCCTTCGGAGCTACCGGAATAAATTTAGCAGTTATTACAACGCATTTTCAGTAAACAATGCGGCTGAAACAAAATTGCCGCTGAGCAACAATTACGATTATACCGAAAACATCCATGCCATTTACGCAACTTATTCAAAAAAATACGGTGGATTTTCTTACCAGGTGGGATTACGAGCGGAATACGCAAAATTTAGTGGTATGCTGGTTGACAGTGCTTATAAATTTGGTTATGAGTATCCGTCCAGTCTAAAAAACACATGGAATGCGTTGTTTCCGAGTTTGTTTCTTACGCAAAAAATAAATGACCAGGACCAGGTACAACTGAACTTCTCGCGGAGGGTCCGCAGGCCCGATTTCTGGCAGCTGAATCCTTTTATCGACATCAGTGACCCGGTAAACCTGCGCCAGGGTAATCCGCAATTAAAACCCGAGTTTGTAAATTCATTTGAATTAAACTACAATAGAACCTATGCTTCCGGTAATTTTCTTGGCGTGCTTTACCTCCGCAATAACCCGGCAGATATAACGCAATACAGTGATACCATCACCGCAGAGCAGTATGCCCGCCTGGCCAATGCGGGCGTGGATAAGAATGCGATCCTGAACACGTTTATAAACGGCAGCGTCACTAACAGATGGGGAGCAGAATTTACCGTGCAGCAGAAAGCCGGAAGCAATTTTGATATAACGCCTACCATTAATTTTCAGTACCGCACTGTAAAGGCGTCTGTGGGGAATCTCGACCTGAGCAATACCGGCTTTAACTGGGATGCCAAACTAATTGTTAACTATAAAATCGTTGCAAAAAAATACCCGGTATTTAATAACCTGAGTTTTCAATTATCGGGTGAATATGAATCACCGGAAGTAATTCCACAGGGAAAAACGAAATCAGAATTCAACTCTGATTTTGCAGTACGAAAAGATTTTCTAAAAAACAATAAAGCGACCATTACGTTTGGCATTAATGATATTTTTAATACGGAACGCTGGGGAAACGTGTACGATACACCTTCGTTTTACCAGGATTCTTATCGCAGGTGGAGCGTAAGAACATTCCGTATCAGCTTCAGTTATAAATTTGGAAAAGCAGATTTTTCTTTGCTGAACCGGAAAGATAAAAACAATGACGACTAATAGGATGCGTCATTCAATCCAATAACCTGGTTCTATAACGCACAGCGTTTGAACATCCACCATTCATTTATTTAACGCCTCGTGTTATTTAATAATGGATAAAACATTAAATACCTGGCTGCCCTTCCGGTGTTTTTTTAGTAACGGTACGCAGGACTTCACTTATATTGAGCAATAACACTCATCCCAGGAACGAAAAATATTTTACTACCTGTAAATGGGGGATTGCCTGTTTACGTTTCCCTGACTACTCTTTTTCATTGTTTGCAGGGTTGTAGTGATAACGGCGCACCCCAAAAATGAGCAAATGATATCATGCATTTGTTACAAAGCAAATCTCCTTTGCAGCATGGTTCTTTTCTGGCGCTGAATATTCCAGACATCTGCCGCACTGATGATTTTACTACGGGTATGGGTAAACACAGAAGAAAACGCTTCTTTTACTTCTTTTGAAATTTGGGTGTTGTTGGTTTGTGTTTTCATGACTAATTTTTTATGCTAACTTTTAATTTTAAATACATGCCCTCGCGGAATTGTGCCCAGGTGAAGCAGGATTCAATTTGTTACAATGCAAATCTTCTCTGCAGCATGGTTCTTTTCTGGCGCTGAATATTCCAGACATCTGCCGCACTGATGATTTTACTACGGGTATGGATAAATACAGCTGACAGTACTTCTTTTACTTCTTTGGAAATTTGGGTATTGTTGGTTTGCGTTTTCATGACAAATTTTTTATGTTGAGTTACAAATTTTGATGGTGGAATTATCCAGTCCTTCACTAAGGGACTATTTTTTTACAGGGCAAATCTTCTTTGCGTCAGTGATTTTTTCCGGCGCTGTATATCCCAAACCTGGGCGGCGGTAAATTTCTTGCTAAAAGGATAATTACTGTTTTCTGCAAGGGTTTCTTTTACTTCTGTGGTAAGGCTTATTAACTGTGCTGCAGAAAAACCGTTCAATAAGCTTGTAGTTTGCGTGTTCATAATTGCTGTGTTTAAGTTGGTTGATTTATTTACTTTTTTGTCTTTTCAGCAGCGGCTTTTGCCTTTTTTTGCTTCATTGACTACACAAAGATACACTATTAACAGTACTATGCAACACAAAGTACCTATGATTTATTAGTTCTGTTATCTGGCAGCTACCTATGGTTGGGTAAGACCTTTTACAGTAGCGGGTTTCAGCGATTATTGTGTTTTAACACATTGGCAAAATACTCGGTGAACGGCGGTTTTTGGGGTGTTAGCGGCGGTCAAATAGGCCAGTTTTAGCTGAAAATTGCTTCGGCGGTGCAATTCAACGCCAAAAAAAGGTGCTTTTGATGGTGCTTAGCGGAAGATGCAAGTGATATAACGGTATGTTTCGCAGAAGGACCACATAAATGCCGGTCCTAGTAAGCCCGAAAGGTAAGGCTGCCCTGCTTTATTATGCCTTTGAAATCCCCTCAATCCTTTTTTGGCGGAGGAAAGTGAATCAATTGCTGGACACGGCGGATAAAACCCGGGTCAATGTTTTGTTTGTTGGTTACGGCCAGTATCACGGTGCCTTTGTATTGTTCAATTTGTTGCAACAGGTAACTAATTTCCTGGTTCGCATATTTGTCGTGACTGTCTTTAACGGTTGTCCTTTTAGTTAACAACGCGTCGGCTTCATCGAATAACAATACCGCGGCGTTTGCTGTAGCAGCCTCAAATACTTGTTTGATGTTTTTTTCTGTTTCTTTAATATCTGCAGCCATGAGTGTATCTGCATTTATGCGATAGGTTTTTTTCCCAACCTGTGCACCGGCCAGCGCAGCAGCCGCTATCATATGTTGCTTTGCACCATAAAAAAGGAAAAGCCCACGTACCGGAACACCTGTGCTGGCAGCAGCAGGCTCATATTCAGTATCGTCCTCCAGCAATTGCAAAAAAATTTGCTGCCCCGCAGCCGGAAATACATCTTCCCATTTCTTATCAGTTGAAAGTATATCCATGGCTTTGCAGTTAAATATTTACAGCAAAAATAATCATTGGCCTTCATTTAATGCAAATTGCCTTTAACCGGCACCGGCCAATAAAGCACCATGTTTGAGTACCTTCGCATAGATTTATACGGTAGCATGGATATTATAAAAGAATACAAAAGTTTTATCAACAGCTATTACCTCGGCGAGGGATTGCGTATTACAACGGGGGCAGTGCTGCCGGCGCTGGTCCTCAATCATTTTGGATGGTTATCTGTAGGGGTGCTCGTTTCACTGGGTGCTGTATGTGTAAGCGCAGCAGATAGCCCCGGCCCTATCCATCACCGGCGAAACGGGATGCAGGTATGTACCGTTCTTATGTTTTTGGTGTGCCTGGTAACAGGGTATGTTGCGCCGTACCCGTTGCTGCTGGGTTGTTGGGTTGCACTCGCTTGCTTTATTTTCTCGCTGATTGGCGTTTATGGCGGCCGTGTTATTTCAATTGGTATTGCCGCCTTGCTGGTAATGGTGCTGAACATGAGCCGCCCCGGCCATGGCTGGAATGTATTGCTGAATGCACTTTACGTGGCGGGCGGCGCAGTTTGGTACATGCTGCTCAGCCTCGTATTGTACCATGTAAGACCGTATAAATTAATACAGCAGGCCCTGGGCGATTGCATTATGGCTACCGCCGATTACCTCCGCACCCGTGCTGCATTTTACGAGAACAAAAAAAACTATGATGATGTGTACCGGCAACTAATGGATCAACAGGCACAGGTACAACATAAACAGGATTTGCTGCGCGAACTTTTATACAAAAGCCGCACGATTGTGAAAGATTCAACCGTAACCAGCCGTACACTTATGATGCTGTTTATTGACACGGTTGATTTGTTTGAAAAGGCAGCCACTTCATTTTACCCGTATGAAAACCTACATCATTTTTTTGACGACACTGATATATTACAGCATTTTAAAGATTGTGTATTGTCTGTTGCGGACGCACTCGATGATACGGGTATCGCGGTAAAAAGCGGCAAGGCATCTGCCCCACCGCAGGAACTGCAGGAAAAACTGGTGGCACTCCAGCAATATTTTATTGATTTCCGCAATACCCGGCTAAACGCAGAAAACCTCGAAGCAATTATCACCTTGCGCAAAATCCTACAGGCAATTGAGGATATGGCTGCAAGAATCAATACCCTGCACAATGAAACCAAATACGATAAGAAAAGGGCAAAAGATTACAAGCCCTCCGGCGACCATGATAAATTTATTACGCACACCGATATCAGCTGGAAACTGCTGCGCGATAACCTCACTATTCAATCAGATATTTTCAGGCACGCATTGCGTGTAAGCGTGGCCGCTACCACCGGCTACATTGTGTCCAATCTTTTTGTACTGGGCCACAGCTATTGGATACTGTTAACGATTATTGTAATTTTAAAACCCGCGTATAGCCTTACTAAAAAAAGAAATTACCAGCGGGTTTTGGGCACCGTAGGAGGCGCAGTAGCTGGAATTGTAATGCTGCATTTTATAAAAGATACGACCGTTTTATTTTTTATCATGCTGGTATTAATGATGGGTACCTATAGTTTTGTGCGCACCAATTACCTGCTCGCGGTCATTTTTATGACGCCTTACATTCTGTTGTTATTTCACCTGCTCAACAGCGGCGGGCAGTTTAGCACGATTATTACTGACCGAATCATTGATACAGTAATCGGATCTGCTATCGCGTTTGCAGCAAATTTCTTTTTGCTGCCTGCCTGGGAGCATGAACAGATTAAAAAATACCAGGCAGCGGCCATTGAAGCCGGTCTGGACTATTATAAAAGTGTATCGCAAACTTTTACCGGCGCAGCTATCACCGACACCCAATTCCGGCTCAGCCGAAAACAGGCTTTTGTTGCATTGGCAAATTTATCCGATGCCTTTTCACGACTACTGTCCGAGCCAAAAAGTAAACAACGGAATGCTTTGCAGATACACCAGTTTGTAGTGCTCGCCCATACCCTCACTTCTCATATTGCCACCCTGGCTCATTTTAGCAAAATCCTGGCTGCCAAATACCAGTCGCAGGATTTTATGCCCATCATTGCTGAAACTACTGCTAACCTGGAGGCAGCGGCCCACCAAAATGAGCAACAGTCCGCAGCGGCCACTGTTGGCAGCATTCAGGCAGGTGCGTTTCTTCCTGCGTTGCATATTAAAGAATTGGTGGCAAAAAGAAATGCGGAACTGCAACAAGGACTTGTAGCAACAGATACGCGGCTGCGGTTATCGGAATTAAAACCGATTGTTGACCAATTCCAGTTCATCAGCAGTATCGCTGCGGATATCCGGAAAGCGGCATCGGGTAAAACGATGTAGTAAATTACTGCTCAAAAGAGCTAAATTAATGTTGTTTTAATACCTTGATGGAGTAATTTTAACCGTATCAATCTAATTACGCCATTCGCTCACATTCATCATAAAAAACGATTCTACATGCCAAATTCAAGACGAGATTTTATAAAAAAAGCGGCGATCGGATCAGCTGGGTTTTATTTAGGTGCCCCGGCCGTGTTCGGTGCCAAAAGTTACAACCGCATTATTGGTTCCAACGACCGTGTGCGCGTGGGTGTGGTGGGATTTTCTGACCGGCATAAGGGAAGTCATATCCCGAGTTTTATGAACCATTACAAAGAATTAAATTTTGATGTGGTAGCCGTATCTGATATATGGAAAATGAGGCGCGAAGAGGGCGCCGCTACCTGGAAAGAAAAAATGGGTCATGATATTGTTGCCTGCCGTAACAACGAAGAACTATACGATAAAAAATTAGCGGATGCAGTATTTATCAGCACCGCTGATTTTCAGCATGCGCAGCACGCCATCCAGGCTGTGAACGCAGGTTGCGATGCCTACGTGGAAAAACCTTTTGCGGAGACCATGGAAGACAACCGGGCGGCACTGAAAGCAATAAAAGCAAGTAAAAAAATTGTTCAGATAGGTTCTCAACGCAGGAGTGGCAGCAATTACCACGCAGCCAATGATTTTATCCGTTCGGGTAAATTCGGCGATATTAAAATGGTGGAACTAACCTGGAATGTAAATCAGCCCGGCCGCTGGCGCAGACCTGCTTTGCTTAACCAGCTTAAAGAAGCGGATACCGACTGGAAGCGCTTCCTTTTAAACCGACCTTTCGAAAATTTCGATCCGCGCAAATATTTAGAGTACCGTTTGTTCTGGCCATATTCTTCGGGTTTGCCAGGCCAATGGATGAGCCACCAGATTGATACGGTGCATTGGTTCACCGGTTTGCCGCATCCCCGCAGCGTGGTGGCCAACGGCGGCATTTATATGTGGAAAGATGGAAGAAAAAACTGGGATACCATTACAGCAGTATTTGATTACGGCCCGGCAAATGATATGTCCAGTGGTTTCCAGGTAACCTTTGGGTCGCGGATGGGCAATGGCGATGAGAATCCCGCTGAAATTTATTATTCAAACGGGGGTGAGCTGAACCTCAATACAAATAAAGTATCTCCAAAAGGTGGCCTTACGAAAAGAATGGCTGCAGCCATGAACATGCAGGAGAACCTGTTGCCGGAAATGAGTTTATCTGAAGTGGAAACAGTGGTGGCATCTGCTAATACCGGCGGCGACAGGCTAACGAGCAACCACGTACGCAATTGGATGGAATGTATCCGCAGCCGTAAAGAACCGAACGCCCCCGTTGAAGCAGGCTACAGTCATTCTATTGCCAACATCATGACCACCGCTTCCGCGCATATCGGTGGCAAGGCAACGTTTGATGAAACTACGCAGGAAGTTATGTGTGCCGGCAAGGTGTTTAAGTATTGACCAGCCGACAGATGTACGAATACTAGTTGAAATAACAATACCATCACCGCGGCCGGTAGTCTACACCGGCCGCTATTTTTTACACCATCGCTGCCCCGAGCAAGCAACACAATGACGGGCCGCTATTTAAACCTTACTACAATGCAGGCCATCAGAACTTCCTTTTTACTCTCCATAGCACTGCTTTCCCTACTGTCTTTTTCATTTGCGCAAAAGCAACAAATGGTGAAGCTGGTAAAAGCAAAAGATGCCAACCGGGTAGACGTATTAATAAACAATAAACCTTTTACAAGTTTTTTTTATCCTGATACCTTAGAGAAGCCGGTATTGTATCCTATTATCGCTGCCAATGGTACTGCTGTAACACGTGGCTATCCGCTTAACCCCCAGCCAGGTGAACCTACGGACCACCCCCACCATATCGGCCTTTGGCTGAACTTTGAAAATGTAAACAAGCTCGATTTCTGGAACAATTCTTTTGCCATACCAACGGATAAAAAAAAGAACTACGGCTGGATAAAAACAGATAAGGTTTTCGAAATAAAAAGTGGCGAAAAGGGTTCCCTGGGCTATCACGCTAACTGGACGAACCAGCAAAATGAAACTTTGCTGGAAGAAACCACCCGGTTTGAGTTCAGTGGCACAGACCGGCTGCGCATCATTGATCGCATTACTGTATTGAAAGCAGTGACGGAAGTAAATTTTACCGATGCAAAGGATGGATTGCTGGGTCTCCGGCTTGCCCTTCCCCTTCAAATGCCTGCTATGGAAGATAAAAAATTTACTGATGACAAAGGAATTGTAACAGTGGTGAAAGCCCGCGCCGATAACATCGCCAACGGAAATTATATCACCAGCGAAGGAATCCAGGGAGACGCCGCCTGGAGCACCCGGGGAAGATGGTGCAAAGTTTACGGTAAAATGGGAAATGATTCGGTGAGCGTAGTCATCATCGATCATCCGCAAAATCCAAACTATCCCACCTTCTGGCATGCGCGCGGTTACGGGTTGTTTGCAGCCAACCCACTGGGAGAAAAAATTTTTACCAACGGAGCCACTGCTAAAAACCTGCAATTAAAACCAGGCGAATCAGTTACGTTTCGTTTCCGGGTGGTCGTTGAAAATGGCATCAACAGCATTGCCTCAACAGAAATAAATGCGCTGGCCGATGCGTTCGCAAAATAAATAAGCAATCCAGGCTGAATGTACATTAGCATAAAAATGTCTTAAAAGGCAAAGATGCCAGGTACGCATTTTACCCCACTTTAATAGCGCGCAGAAAAAATTCTACAATTTTTACTGGCATTGTATTTTCAATACTTGTAGCTAAAATAAATTATGGGCGCCAGCGCATTGCGGCTTACGCATAAAGATTTCCTGCAGGCAGATAAACATTATGAAGAAGCGGCTGTTGCCGCGAATCTGCTGTATGTAAAGGATAACGGACCGGGAATCAGCCGACTGAAAAAAGGGAAAGGCTATGCTTATTATTTGCAAAAAAAACCTGTAAAAGCACAAAAAGAAATCAACCGCATTCGGAAGCTTGCGATACCCCCTGCCTGGCTAAACGTATGGATATGCCCGGTAGACAATGGTCACATACAGGCCACTGGTTTGGACGTTCGTCAACGAAAACAATACCGTTACCACGAGCTCTGGAATAAACTGCGGAATGAAACCAAGTTTCACCGGCTATATGAGTTTGGGAAACGCCTGCCCGAACTCCGTTTAAAACTAGAAAAAGATTTGGCCTCAAAAGAGTTGAACCAGCGTAAGGTACTTGCGACTGTAGTGAGTTTAATGGAAAGAACGTATATCCGAATCGGCAACAACGAATATGAAAAGGCGAACGGATCTTACGGTTTAACGACATTTAAAGACAAGCACGTAGCCATTAGCGGCGACAAGATGCAGTTTACCTTTAAGGGCAAAAAAGGAATCCAACACAATATTAGCCTCAAAAATAAGAAGCTGGCTAAGATGGTGAAACAATGCCGTGATATTCCCGGAAAAGAACTTTTTCAATACTACGATGCTGATGGCAACCACAAATCCATTGACTCCGGAATGGTTAACCACTATATAAAAGAAATGAGTGGGTATGATTGCAGTGCAAAAGATTTTAGAACATGGGCAGGATCAGTCCATGCACTACAAGCCTTCCGTTCCCTGGGTGAAGCACTGACGGCGACAGACAGCAAAAAAAATGTCCTGACTGCACTGGATGAGGTGAGCAAAAAATTGGGCAATACCCGGACAGTTTGCAAAAAATATTATGTCCACCCGGCTTTGCTAAGCCTGTATGAAGAAAATAACCTTACAGATTATCTGAAGGAATTAGACAACCTGGAAGCACCCGATAATAAAAGCGGCCTAACCGCAGAAGAAGAGGTGCTGATGAAAATTTTAAAGCAATTTATTTAAATCAGGCTGATTCTCTTTATATTCATCATCTAAGCTGAAAATTAAGCTTTTGCACACCAATTATGGACTGGCTTTTGCATAGTTACCGTATCACGTATTAAATATTCAGAAGTTTTCCTTTTTATGTCTTCAAACCAGCCCGTTAACAATACTCGCAGATCTCTTTTGTCGCGAATGGGCAGGCTTTTTCTGAAAATATTCCTCGTTATTTTCATATTGCTGGCCCTGGTTATTGTGCTGGTACAAATCCCTTATATTCAGAATATAGCCAGAAGTAAAGCGCAGGATTTCCTGTCGTCGAAATTAAAAACAAAGGTTGTAATTGGCAAGCTGTACGTTGGCTTTCCACAGACGGTAGAACTTGGTAATATCTATATTGAAGATTTGCAAAAAGACACGTTGCTGTCAGGTCGCTCCCTAAGGGTAAATATTAACATGTGGAAATTGCTCCACAGTGAAATTGCCATTAACAAAATTGAGCTGGAAGGCATTACCGCCAAGATAAAAAGGCAACTACCGGACACCAGTTTTAATTTCCAGTTTATTGTAGATGCATTTGCGTCAAAAGATGTTGCCGCTCCTGCTGCAAAAGATACCGCCGCGCTGAATATTTCTCTTAATAAACTACTGCTTGATAAAGTCCGCCTGGTATATAACGATGTGGTTAGCGGGAACGATGTGGAAGTTTGGATTGAACACAGCAACACCGCCATTGATAAACTGGATCCCACCCACATGCAATATGATGTTCCACTGATTGAACTGAAAGGAGTACGGGCCAGGGTGTACCAGAACAAACCGCTGCAAACCCCGGCAGAAAATACGGCTGCAATTAAAAAATCCGACGATCCAAACCCATTGCAACTGGCATTGAAAAAAATAGATTTGTCGGACATTTCACTGGATTATCGCAATAATATATCTGCATTGTACAGTACTATTCAGCTGGGCGAGTTAAAAGGTGATGTGCGATCTTTTGACCTGGAAAAACAAATCATTTTATTAAACCAGGTGCAGCTGAATAAAACAACTGCTGTAGTTAGAATAGGCAAACCGGCCACGACTGAAGTGTTAGTTAAAAAAGTAAAGCCCATTGCCGATTCGGCAGCTGCGGGCTGGCGGTTAGAAGTGGCCAATACATCGTTATCTGAAAATAATATCCGGTTCGATGATGACAGTAAACCCCGCCTTGCACGGGGCATGGATTTTTCGCATTTAAACGCAACGAAGCTGACTTTTGAAATCAACAACCTGCGCTACAATAAAGATTCCATAGCGGGCAATATTACAAAAGGGAGCATGCAGGAGCAAAGTGGATTTGTACTGAATAGTTTTCACACCAATTTTTTATATGCCGGCAACCAGGCTTACCTGAAAGATCTCAGTATACAAACGCCCGGGAGTTCCATCCAGCGTTCTATGGTACTCAGCTTTCCGTCGATAGAAGCGTTGCAAAAAGATCCTTCTAAACTGTCGGTGGATGTGGACCTGAGTAACAGTAAAATTCAGCTGAAAGATGTGCTTAGTTTTGTTCCTGCCCTCGCCAGCCAACCCATTTTTAAAAATGCCAATACAGTATGGCAGGTCAATGCCCGTGTAAAAGGGACCATGGCCAATTTGGCTATACCCATTTTCCAGTTTAGCGGTATCGGTTCCACGCGTTTGGATCTTGCGGGAACGATTCAAAATGCTGCCGATCCTAAAAAAATACACGCTAACCTGGTTATAAAAAATCTCAGCAGTGGGCGCAAAGACATCATGGGCATGGTACCACCGAATACAGTGCCGGCAAATATTCGTATACCCGAACAAGTTAGCATATCCGGTAAATTCAATGGCGGTATGAATGACTTGGTAACAGACCTTGCGTTGCGTTCAACCTCCGGTGATGCAACCGTAAAAGGTTCAGCATCGCAGTTTTCGGATAAAAGAAATGCACGGTACGACCTCACGATTACATTGAACAAGCTAGACCTGGGAAAGATTATTATAGACACCGCCAAAACACTTGGGCTTATAACGGCAAAGGCTACTGCAAAAGGCAGGGGTTTTGATCCGCAATATGCAAATGCACGGGTACAGGCGGTGGTGCGTTCTGCAGAGATAAAACAATACGCTTACCAGAATTTTAAGATGGATGCAACTATCGCCAATCAGCAGATGAAAGCAGTTGCCGATATCCGCGACCCAAATGTTGCGTTTTCATTGGATGCAGCCGGCAGTTTTGCAACAGCTTACCCATCGCTGCAGCTGAACATGAAAATTGACACCATCCGAACACTTCCTTTGCACCTCACCACCGATTCGCTTTTCTACCAGGGCATCATTACAGCTGATTTTCCTTCCACCAACCCTGACAGCCTGATGGGTGATTTACTGGTTACCCAGTCTGTGCTGATTAATAACCTGACACGCATCCCAATGGATACCATACAAATTGCTGCAGGCAAATCTGACAGTGGTCAGTTCGTACATCTAAGAAGTGATATTGTAAACCTCCAGCTGAACGGACAGTATAAGCTAACGCAGATGGGCAGTGTTTTTCAACAATCCATGGAACCTTATTTTTCACGGGTACCAGATAGTGCGATCGTAAAAACGGACCCCTATAATTTTACGGTATCAGGAACTATTGTCAATAAACCGCTGCTGAAGGCTTTCGTGCCTCAACTTGACAGCCTTAAACCCGTCACGCTACAGAGCAGTTTTAGCAGCAAAGACGGATGGCGCGCTGATGTGCAGGCGCCACTTATAATAAACGGTGCCAACAAAATCAATAACCTGCAGCTCAACGCTAGTACACAACAGGATAAATTGTTTGTGAACGCGTCCATCGCGAGCCTCGAAAGTGGCACCAGCTTGCAAGTATATGCGACCAGTCTTCGCGCAGCCATCGCCGATAATAAAATTGATTTCACGTTGCTGAATAAAGACAAAGCCGCAAAAGACAAATACCGCGTTGCAGGATTGCTGGAGCAACCAAGAAAAGGCGAATATGCAATTAGCCTGAAACCAGACAGCCTCATGCTTAATTTTGATAAATGGACTGTTAACAACGATAATAAAATTGTATACGACGGCAACGGGGTAAATATCAGCAAATTTGAACTCGGAAAAGACAACCAGCTGCTGAGCATCAACAGTACCTCCCCGGCACCCGATGCACCCATCGATATTAATTTTAAAGATTTCCGGTTGTCAACACTATCCGCTTTTGTAAAACCAGATTCATTGTTTATTGATGGTATACTTGGTGGCAAAGCACAGTTAACGGATGTAATGACCCAGCCAACTTTTACCACTGACCTGGTGGTAACCAATCTCGCCATGTATGCAGATACGCTGGGTGACCTACGGATGCAGGTGAACAATACGCAGGCAAACACATTTACTGCGGATGCACAATTAACCGGAAGGGGCAACGATGTGCAGCTTACTGGTAACTACTATGTGAAACCCGATAACAACAGTAGTTTTGATTTGAACGCAGACATCCGGGCCATTCAGCTGAGTACACTGGAAGGAGCAACCAATAGAGCGATCAGCGATGCGACGGGTTCGGTAAATGGCAAACTTGCCGTTACCGGAACCATAGCAAAGCCGCAGGTGATCGGTGATATCAATTTCAATAAGACGCGTTTTAACCTCGGCATGTTAAACAGTTATTTCAGCATCGACCAGGAAAAAATTGCTTTTAGCCCGGAAGGCATTCATTTCGACACGTTTACTATTGTAGACTCTGCAGGAAACAAAGCAGTGCTGGACGGTTGGGCGCGGTCATCGGACTTCCAGCACTATAAATTTGACCTTTCTATGAAGGCCCACGATTTTCATGCGCTCAACACTTTTAAAAAGAAGGACGCGCTCTACTATGGCCAGTTGTATTTCTCCACGAATCTTTCTATCAAAGGAACGGAATCCGCGCCCGTAGTAGATGGTAGCCTTACTGTTAACGATAAAACAAAACTAACGCTGGTATTGCCACAGCCGGAACCCGGCATCGAGGAAAGAGAAGGCATTGTTAAGTTTATCAATATGAACGGCCCGCCAACGGATTATGTTTTCGAAAAAGCCATTGATACGCTGAACCAGTCGTCCGCAATCGGAATGGACGTATCGGTTAATATTGAAATAAAAAAAGAAGCGGAACTGAACATCATTGTTGATGAGGGCAATGGCGATTTGTTGAATGTTCGCGGTGAGGCCGCGCTCAATGCCGGCATCGACCCCAGTGGTAAGATTACATTAACCGGCACCTATGAAATTGATAACGGGTCGTATGATCTGACTTTTAATCTGCTGAAACGAAAATTTGAAATACAAAAGGGAAGTAAAATAACATTTAAGGGTGAGCCCACTGATGCGGATGTGGACCTTACCGCTGTATACATTGCCAATACAGCACCGCTTGATCTGGTTCAGGATCAGCTGGAAGGTTCTGTTGCCTCTATCCGCAATACCTACCTGCAGAAACTGCCATTTGAAGTAGACCTTAAAATGCAGGGACAATTGCTGAAGCCAACCATTACATTTGATATCTTATTACCGGATAGCAAGAACTATAATGTTTCCAAAAATATTATTGAACTGGTGAATGAAAAACTGACGGAAGTACGAAAGGAGCCTTCCGAATTAAACAAACAAGTTTTTGCTTTATTACTACTCGGTCGGTTTGTAACAGAAAACCCTTTCCAAAGCAGCGGGGGCGGTACAACCGCGGAGTCATTTGCACGCGCAAGCGTAAGCAAATTACTTACGCAACAGCTGAACCAGCTTGCGTCTGATCTGATAAAAGGTGTCGATCTCAATTTTGACGTTGTATCGCAGGATGATTACTCAACAGGCAACCGCGAAAACCGCACTGATTTGAATGTGGCCCTGTCAAAAAAATTGCTGAACGACCGGCTGACGGTGACTGTCGGCAGCAATTTTGAATTGGAAGGCGCCCAAAACTCGGGGCAACAGGCTACAAATATTGCAGGCAATGTGGCCCTCGACTACCAGCTGAGCAAAGATGGCCGTTACTTGTTACGCGCTTACCGCAAAAACGATTATCAGGGTGTACTGGAAGGATATATTATTGAAACGGGTATTGGATTTATTATCTCGGTTGATTATAACAAGTTGAAAGAAATATTCAGGAGCCAGGCAACAAAACAACGCTTACGGGCGGAAAGAAAGGCCCGGAAACAGGAAAGAAAATCGGCAGCTATCAATAACAGCAGTAATGACTAAACGTATTTCATTATTCATTTTTATTGCGTCCATTTTATTTATTTGCTCCTGCAGCAATACAAAATACCTGCCTGCCGGTGCATCCTTATACACCGGGTCAAAAGTAGTGGTAAACACCACCGGCAAAACTGAAAAAAAATCCAAGGCGCTCAAGGAAGAATTGTCTGCGCTCACCCGGCCCAGGCCCAATAAAAGTATTCTTGGCCTGCGATTTAAATTATGGATATACAATATTGCCGGCCACCCAAAAAAGGAAACTTCGCTACGCGGTAAGCTTAAATACAAAGTTGGTGAACCGCCCGTTCTTCTGAGTGATCTGGATCTGGACAGGAACATAAAAATATTGGCCGCCAACCTGCAAAACCAAGGCTTTTACCAGGCTTCCGTAATCGGTGACACGGTAGTGAAAAAAAGGCGGGCTACAGCGGTTTATACGGCAGCAACTGGCAACCAGTATATGATAAAAGAAGTTGCTTTTGAAAAAGACAGCAGCATTTTATCCAGGACAATTGCCATGTCTGCTGCTGAATCATTTCTAAAACCCGGCAATCCATACAACCTGGATGTTATACAAGCGGAAAGAAATCGCATCGACGCCTACCTGAAAGAAAATGGTTTTTACTATTTCAATCCCGAATTTTTATACATCGCTACCGATTCCAGTATTGGCAATCACATGGTAAACTTATATGTAAACCTGAAACCTACGGCGCCGCCGCAGGCTAAACGCGTTTACCAGATTGATAGCATTTACATTTTTTCCAATTATCGCCTCGGTGCAGGATCTACGGATACAATAAAAAATACGGCGAAGTTGTACAATGGCTACCGCATCTCCGACAGGCAAAACCGGTACAAACCAAAAATGTTTGAGCAAATGATGCTGTTCAATCCGGGTGATATTTATAAAAGATCCAGCCACAACCTGACGCTGAACCGGTTGATTACGCTGGGGCTTTTCAAGTTTGTGAAAAACAGGTTTGAAATGTCTCCCCAACGCGATACGCCGAAGCTGAATACGTTTTATTACCTGACACCATTGCCTAAAAAATCATTGAAACTTGAGCTGAATGGCAGTACAAAATCAAATAACCTTACCGGATCTACGCTGAGTGCCAGCTGGCGCAACCGTAACACTTTCAGGGGAGGAGAATTGCTGTCTATTACCGCAATCGGCGGTTTTGAAGTGCAATACAGCGGACAACTGGCTGGATACAATACGTATCGTGGCGGGCTGGAAGCCAACCTTGCCATTCCCCGATTCGTAGTACCTTTTTTCAATTTAAATACAAGAGGTGGTTTTGTTCCGAAGACGAATATTCTATTGGCTTATGATCTGTTGAATAAGCAAAAATTATATTCCCTTAATTCATTCAGGGCAGCATACGGATACACCTGGA
>JBDSEV010000069.1:0-74987 GCA_039919885.1 Chitinophagaceae bacterium | reverse complement strand
TTGACCGGCACCAAACGTCTTTACCAATTGGTACATATCCTTGCTGAGCATATCAAAATGCTCCCGTTGATGTTTAATATTACCGGCATTTGAGCCGATATGTTCTGCATGTTCCCTGGCATCCTCTCCAATATCATTGTAAATTTTTGCCTGCTCTGCAGTTAGTGCAGTTTTATTGAAACTGGTAAATACTTTTACCAGTTCATTGCCTGCGGCACCGGCGTCTTTGCTATTGTCATTTGCAAAGGCATTTTTCATTTGCAGGTAATAGGTAACTATACTGCTAATATTTACTGATTCCGAAGCTGTCTTTGCTGTGGTTACACCCGCTGAGTCGTGCATATTCATATCTTTCATTTCCTGCTGCGACATATCGTGTGTTTCTTCTGATTTTTTATCAGCATTGCTGTTACATGCTGTAAAGCCAAAAACTGAAATGGCCAGGCCAAAAATTAAATATTTCATTTGTTTTGTTTTAATTAATAATAAATATTGTACTCAGGTAAAGCCTAAAGCTGCAGGCAACTTTTGACAATCCTGTCAATTGAGAAATTACTCTATGGTTTCTGTTACTTTGCCACAGGTAAGCATCGCCTTTCCGTAATACGGATTTTTGATAGCCGCTTCGCTGCTTAACCAGTACATCTTTTTCATTGGGCAATATTCCTGGTAAACAGGGCCTGTAGATAATTTAACTGCTTTTGCCAACTTGTATATATTGTTTGATAATGCGGAGAAATGTTCTCTTTGGTGGGAAATATCTTTACTTTCCGAAATATGCCGCGCATCAAATGCCAACTTTTCATTCAGCGGCATAAAAGCATTGTGGTCAGCTTCGGATAATGCTTTCATATCAATGCCCTCAATGGCTTTTGCAAGTTCTCCTGCTTTAACGGATGCTGTTGCTGCATCGGTAGCAACCAATGCATTTTTAATATCTAAGTAAGAATTGAGTAAGGCAGATAAAGAAGTAGTCTTTGTATTATCCTGGGCAAAGGAATGTTGAATGGATATAGCTGTAAACAATACAACTATAAAAAATATCTTTTTCATTTTTTTTGATTTAATGTTTGAATAATAGAAAAATTACACGCATGATTTTACAATCATGCAGTTATGCAAAACATTCAATCAAATCAAATTTGAAAACTCTGAATTAGTATGCGTATGTCAGGAGGGGGAGGATGAAAAAACTGAACAATGTGTTTGTGGGTACAAACTGATGTTTGTTTAGCAATGTCGATGATAAAGAAGTTGCTGATAACCGCTGTGAAAAAAGGAACATTCAAAACAACGGCTGTATGCTGGTTGAGGTTTTTATCCAAACTTTGAAACTGTACAACACCATCGTTGCAGCAACCACCTTTTTCTGATTCTTCCTTTGAACCGTGATGATGCTTTGCGGTTTTATCATGATGCTGATGCTTTTTACCGTCAGCATGGACATGAATAACAATTTCCGCGGTTTCTTCTTTATCGTGATGATGTTTGTTATTAAAACCCATATCGACACCCATAGCGCAAGCAAAGCCGATAACAGTATTCATTGAGAACACTATTAAAAGAAAGGCTGCTTTAATTTGTATGGCTATGTTTTGCTTCATTTGTCTATTACAAAAATACGATACTTAGTTGAAAAACAACGTTTAATAAAGTGTAAAGATATAACCCGATTTCATTTTAAAAGTTACATAATTATGGCAAATTCTTACAGAATTAATAATTTTTTGATTTTTTGATGATCTTTTCATTTAGAAAAACTTCTACGAACAGCTGAAAGCTTGCTTCTTGCCTTACGAGATTGCTATAAAGATTTTCCAGAAAAACTACCTTATTGATTTTATCACTGTCGTTTTATAATATTGTTAAAAGCATTCCCGCACTCATCCCAATCATTAAAGCATCTTCAATTATTGTAATAGTACTCATAGGTAAATTGAAAACATCGCCTAAACATGCGCATTTTATTTTTCTTTTGTTCAACACGCTTTGAAGTACGCCGATAATGCTAACTGTCATTACTACGAAGGTCACAGAATTTGTAATTATTGGATTAAACCCTGCTAAAAAAGCCAGACCCAACGTAAGTTCTGTAAATGCATATAAATAGCCCCAGCCGCTCCACTTTTTTGCTGCAACATCATACATGGCATAGCTTTCTGCAAAGCCTTTCAGGTTTAAGAGTTTAAAAAATGAAAATACTAAAAAAAAACCTGCCATAAAATGATTCATCCAACGCATCCATACAAAACTGCCACTACTATATTCAATAAGCAGGGTAATAGATAATATGTAACCGAAGATCAGTAGTAAGGGTTTATATATTTCTACCAATGATTTCTTTTCTTCTTCAAAAGCAATTGCAGGGGTTTGTTCTATTGCTTCAGACAATTGATATTTGGGATAATCCTGTAAGGCAATTTGTAAAGATTTTGTTGCAACATGATTGTTCATATCAATATTCGCTTCGCCTTTTGCTAAGTCAATCGTCACATTTTTAACGCCAACAACTCTTGAAAGTAAACCCTGCACCGTAGCCTTGCACCCGTTACACGTCATTCCTGAAACTTTATAAATATGTGTCATAGTTTAGTTTTATTTTACAAAATTACTATGACGTTATACAAGGTACATTATATAGTTATGGATTTGATTTACAGAATTTCGAGGATCGAGCGGTGGATTTTTTTCTCATTCTCCCAAACACAAATAAATTGTTTGTCAGTTGTAGCTTTTAAAACCGGCTGCTGACCTTTGCCTAGGCGTTGCTTTTTACCATCTGGCATTAAGCAAACAACTTCTCCTTTTTCAATCCATGCATATACTTTTCTTCCGGCAACAATTTCCATCGTACAACTTCTTCCTTCCCCAATTTCCATTTCTTGTTTTCCAGGTTCACTGGCAAACATTTTTCCTTCCCTGCGCCAAACAGTAAATACTTTGCCGCTTTTGTCTATTTTCAAAGCTCCGCCATCCATTGGGCAACCATTCAAAGCCCAACTACCATTTCCTAATTTTTGTGCGTTGCCAAAAGTATTACCAGCGTGAGAAGAATGTATCATGTACAAAACCCTGCTACCATGCAACCAGTTTCTGAACATTACATATACATTGTTGTCCTTAACTGCAACAGATGGCTTACAACATTCGCAAACAGTAGTATCGGGCGAGGCATAAATCATTATATTCTTAGACCAGGTTTTACCACCGTCAGTTGACTTTGCACCAAATATCTTATTGTGCTTGTCCCTTAAATCAAGCCATACGGCGAAAGTGGTTGGGCCATCTGCGCTTAAAGCCATTAAGCCTTCTTTTGAAACAGTATCCACATCATTGACCTTCCCGGCATGTTCCCAATTACGTGTATTAGCCTTTGTGTATGAAAATATATTACCTGCTTTATTACATGCTGTTACTATTATAGCTTCATCGGATACTGCAATCTGCGGACCCCTTGTATGTGATGCGGCCAGTTCAGGTAATACATCAATTAACATTGGGCTTGAAAAACTGATACCGTTGTCTTTTGAAAAACTGCACATAATACTATCACCCGTTCCGTACACCACGTTCAGATTACCTGAATTGTCAATTGCGATTACAGGCATCTGCCCGCTGGCGATTACTAAAGGCGCCGCTGCTGATTTTCGTTCATCTTTGCAACTACTGATAGAAAGAAGGAAAATATAGCTTGTCAATAAAGTGAATGTTCTCATGTATTAAACTTTATCAAGTGATGTACGATTGTGGTTACCTGGTTTTTTAAAATGTGTAGGCGTAAGTCCGGTTACTTTTTTAAATTGTGCCGAAAGATGCGCAACGCTGCTGTAACCTAATTTAAAAGATATTTCACTCAAATTGAGTTCATCGTACACCAGCAATTCTTTAACCTTCTCAATTTTTTGCAGGATGTAAAATTGCTCAATTGTTATGCCTTCCACTCCAGAGAATAACCGGGAAATATAACTATAGTCTTTATTCAACGATTTGCTTAAAAAATCAATGATGCTAAAATGCTCTTCTATTTCCCCGGACTGTATTTTTTTAATTAGCAGGCTTTTTGTTTTTTCAATCTGTTTTTGCTTTTGCGTGTCAAGCAGTTCAAAACCTAATTCTTTGAGGCGCTCATTCAGTTTAAGCAATTGTTTGTCTGTCGGTGCTTTGATTAATTCAACTTCGCCCATTCTGACCTGAAGAGGTTGAAGCTTTAGTTTATCCAATTCCTGTTGCACTACAAGTATGCAGCGGTTACAAACCATATTTTTTATGTAGAGGTTCATTCTTTGATCTCTTTGTTGTTTTGAAAAATCGTCTCTCATATTAGACTCCCTCTAATATTTCCAATTGATATAAAGGTCGAGATAAAAGTTTACAAATTGGCTTCTCCCCATTTATTAACTGTATCCCATGTACCTTTAGTGCATTAGCTATTTCGATTTGTTTTGCACTGGCAGCAATTTTATTATAGATGAATTTACTATGAAAGAAAAGTATTGGATTTTTCTTTTTACTTCCAAATGGACTACCTAATTTTTTGCCGCCAGCCATGCTAAGCATAAACTTCCACATTTATCTGCGGAATAATTACAACCACTGCGGGGCAAAGATGTTGCTATTAAAACACCATGCCATTCTAAGAGAGGAATCAGCAAGGTTGAAGGCTTACCTTAGAAACAGGAAAAAAGCCTTTAGTTTGCTGGTTTAAGCACAGGTTTTCCAGATCTGTTTTAGGAAAGAGATAGAAAATATTTTATCGGAACTATACAGGTAGAAAATTGCGGATGGGAATCAATATTGGCGAAAATTTTATTAATTTAGACCAATCATTTACTTGAATAAAGTTTGATAAAAAAATGCAGAAATTAAGCTTTGAAATCGACAAAAAAATCGACAAAATGTTTAAATAATTGATTTTTAGCAGATAATGGTAATCCAATCCGGGTCACTAAGGCGCAATTCATCATTGCGCTTTTTTCGTTTAAAACCCGCTCCCGGCGGGGGTTTCCGCAAAAAAAGTGTTCCAATAGAAATCAAAGTGACCTAAAAGCCTAAACACGTTCCAGGTGCGTTGCAAAAGTGCGTTGCCAGGTGCGTTAAATTTGCACGCACTTCTTTTTAATAAGATTTGACCCGTGAGTTTGAAAGAGATTTTTATTAAAGTCTTTAAATGAAGCAGTTTGAATGTCAAACAAAGATTTTTCTTTTTTTTGCTAAAAAAAGGGCAAGCGTTACACGGTCCCAGGCGCAGTCTTTCTGCCGCATTACCATTGATGGCTTAAGGGAGGAGATTTCTTTTTCCTATAAGATTGTTCCGGACGAATGGACAACATCAATAAACTGGTACTGCCCGCCCATTCAAAATGAAGGAGATCAACAAGAAGATGAACCATGCGAGCGTTGATATTGAAAGGCATTTCGACCTGATGCAATTGAAGCATGAAATAGCCACGCCAGCATGTTTTAAAACTCGAACCTAAGCCCCCTTTCAGCACAGCAGGAAAAAAATGCAATAAGCGAAAATTTTGCTTTTGACGATGCACTGGATGTTATTAATAAATTATCATTTGTTCAAAAATGAATGTTCATTCCAACGGTGCATAACAATATTCCTGCAGAATAAAAGCGCAATAAGCGATGGAACATGAACCGGTAAATAGTGAGATTGCCAATATGATACGATGCCAATTTGATCTTGACTCATTGGCAGCAAACCGGGTTTGTAGATGAGATCAGAATAAATATGTTTGTTGATGGTTCCCCATAATATTTTATTCACACGGTAATATCCAATTTCTGATCCCATATACTTATATTTGAACGCCTGCTGATTTGCCCGAATTAATATTCGATACTCGCAGGTTTCGGTTTGATCAAGCCCCTAATATTTACCCCCTAATACCCCTCGTTCAATGAACCTTTTTAGCAGTGTAATACCACAGCGGCATTCCTTTTTGACATCGGCATGCCGCATCGCAATGGCAGCCCTTGGCTTGATGATTAGTCTAACACTTACAGCCCAACCAGTTATCAACAGTTTTGCACCGCTCAGCGGACCTGCAGGAAGTATAGTAACAATTACGGGAAGCCGGTTTGCTAGCAGTACTGCTGGTAATATCGTATACGTGGGTGGGGTGCGGGCGACGGTGACCTTTGCCTCACCCAATTCCCTGACAATTATTGTCCCCCTGTTTGCGCGTTCACAACCCATCGCCATAACGGTCACCGGGCTAACTGCTCACAGCAAACTGCCATTTATTTACAGTTTTACAGGGGTAGATTCTTCTTTTGCCCCTTCTTCCTTCGGCACGTTGGTAAAATATAAATTGACTCAAAGCTATCCATATAGTGCGATTTCAGATGTTGATATGGCTGATTTTGACGGGGATGGCAAGCCTGATATCATGGTGGCATCTGCGACAGCAGAAAAGAATCTCTTTTTCCTGCACAACGAATCCACCCCGGGCAATCTGCTTATGGGAACTATCTCACATATTGCTTTTGACTTTTCCCCAATAGCAAGTACGATTGCAGATTTTGACGGAGATGGCAAAATGGATATTGCTCTCGTAGCTTTTCTAAATAATTTAATTTATGTATGCCGCAATACTAGCACACCAGGTACGATTAGTTTTGGCGTGCCGCAAGTTATGCTTGCCAATTCATCACCCAGCGATGCAAAAGCGGCCGATTTTAACGGCGACGGCAAAATTGATCTGGTAGTGTCCAACCAATGGGAAGCCGTCTCCATCTTTAAGAATACCAGCACACCAGGCGTGATTTCTTTCCATCTTGCGCAGGAAGCCTTTGTCGGTAGGGGAGCGCAATCCCTGGCAATTGCTGATTTAAACGGGGACGGTAAACTGGACGTGGCCGTCGCTAATCCAGATTCGGGACGTATTACGATTTTGAAAAATACCAGTTCGCTGCAAAACATCAGTTTTTATTTACCCGCGGACATTCCAACCGGCCCACAACCAGCATTCCTCGTAAGCCATGACTTTGACGGGGATGGTAAACCAGACCTTGCTGTCGGCTTGTTCCGCTCCAAAAAATTTGCCGTTCTACGCAATACCAGCGACGTAAATTTTTATCATTTTGACTATATCGAATTCACTGATACTGCCGGACCGGACCAGCTTTCTGTTGACGATATGAACGGTGATGGGATCGCCGATCTTGTCATTACCAACGCGGTCAACAATACTATTTCTGTGTTCCGCAACAGCAGCAGTCCCGGTCATATTGTTTTGAGTCCCCAATCAGATTATATGGGCGGGACCGCGCCCTACCCGCTAGCTACCGGTGACATCGATGGAGACGGAAAGCCGGATATCGTGGCAGGAACTGCTGACGAAGGCTCGGTCGGTGTCCTGCGCAACAAAGCGAATGAGCCCGGCCTCTTTTTGTTTTCACCGGATACTGCTAACGCCAGCAAGCTCTTAACCATATCAGGTGTAAATTTTTCTGCAACTACGGCCGTGAGCATTGGTGGCGTGCCCGCCAGCCAGTTTAGGGTGGAATCACAATCGCGCATCACTGCAACGGTGGCAGCGGGTGCTTCCAGCGGCACTATAGCAGTTACAACTTCATATGGCACAGCCAGCAAAACTGGATTCGTATATCAACAGCCACCAGTTATAAATTCTTTCCAACCTGCTTATGGCAATGCCGGTACCTCGGTCACAATTTCGGGTTCAGATTTTAGCAGCGTGCGGAGCGTGTGGATCGGCGGGGTGCCGGCGGCAGCTTTCCGGGTAGTCTCGCCCACCACTATTATTGCTGCGGCGGGCGCCGGTACCAGTGGTCCGGTCACAGTGACTACGGTCATTGATTCAGTAAGTAAAACTGGTTTTGTATTCCTGCCAACTCCTGTTATCTATTCATTTTCACCTTCTTTTGGTCCTGCCGGATCCAGGGTCCTGATAAAAGGTGCACATTTCTCCAATCCTCCTTTCTTACCGATTGTTCATTTTGGTACGATTGTCGGGAAACTGATCCATGCAACTGATTCCACTGTAGAAGTCACCGTGCCACCCGCCGCTGATTATTTGCCCATTACGGTCACCTCTAATTTTATGACGGCATTTAGTGAGCAACCATTTTGCATCACTTTTCCGGGTGCCGGTGCGACTTTCACTTCCACCTCGTTTGTCAACCGTCCCGCGATGGCGTACAACGTAGCTGTTACCTTGTTGGCAGCAGCCGACCTTGATACGGACGGTTTGCCGGACCTGGCCTATGCCCAACCTTATGCTCCATTAAATATCGAAAAAAATAACAGTCAGCCGGGTATGCTGGCATTTTCCCACAGTGCCTTTGTAGGTCCGGGGGTCAACTACGGTTCGTTGTTACCGGCGGACCTGGACGGCGATGGACGGGTGGATTTAATCAGGTCCAATACGTTCGGGCCGGTATTCAATGTTTTTCAAAATCAAAGCAGTCCCGGCGTGATAACGATAGGAATTGTCCAGCAATTTACGGGTGATTTGTATGGCCAGAACACAAAACTTGCCATTGCTGACTTGGATGGCGACGGCCGGCCGGACCTGGTTTTTTCGGCTTCTAACCCGGAGGTCATCTCTGTATACCGCAGTCTAAGCAGATCTGGCTGGTTCGATTTCGAACCACACGCTAATGTGGCGCTGGAAACCTGGCCTACATGTATCGCGATAACGGACCTCAACCATGACGGCAAGCCGGATATCGTGATTGGTTTCCGAAATGCCAGTAAAATATCCGTGTTTCCGAACAATTCGATGGCGGGGAAAATCTCCCTCGGAGCCCCTTTTGATCTCCCCACTGATAATCCTGTGACCAGCATTAGTATGGCTGATTTTGATAAGGATGGACGCCCTGATATTGCAATAACAACTACCGCGGGTGGCAACGCCTCTGCATTGTCGCTATTTAAAAACATATCTTTTGGTGCAGCATTTTCATTCATACCCGGCGCGACCTATTCGCTTCCCGATAATACGATGGGTTTAGTTGCGAGCGACCTGGATGGTGATGAAAAACCTGATCTTGCGGCCTATGCCACAGCTACAAGTAATTTGTATGTAATAAAAAACCTAAGCAGTGGCGCCATTGCTTTTGCGTCACCTATCAGCTACCCCACATCATCGCCACCGTATGTAATAGGATTGGGCGATATGGATGCGGACGGCAAAACAGATATTCTATATGGCACATCTACCAGTGACACGATCAGGATATTGCGCAACCAGGTGGGAGAAGCGTTAGTAATACCTTCGGGCGCAAACCCTGTGACCGGTGGCCTGTACAATAAACTGACTATTGACAGCTCGGTGCAAATTCATAATAATGCGCCATACGTGCAACGCCATTATGATATGGAACCTGCTGTTGGCGCGGAAACCGCCACAGCAACAGTGACGCTATATTTTTCGCAGGCAGATTTTGACAATTACAATGCTTACCCTGGTGGCCAGCTCGCTCTTCCTACCAGTTCAAGCGACGCAGCTGGCAAAGCTGCCATACGCGTATATCAGTATCATGGCTTCAGTGCAACCGGGGTTCCAGGGACTTATTCAGGTCAAGGAAAAGAGCTGGACCCGGATGACAATAATATCCGCTGGAATGCTATTACGCAACTTTGGGAAGTAAGTTTTGATGTGGTCGGATTCAGCGGCTTTTTTGTAGCTACAAAAGGAAGTGCATTGTTGCCGCTTCGCTTGGTAAGCTTTAATGGTTTTGTTGCCGATAAGAAACCATTCCTGCGCTGGACAAGCGCGACAGAGATCAATCTGAATTATTTTGAGATACAGCGAAGCACAGATGGCCTGAGTTTTAAAAAACTGGCCGCCGTCAAGGCGGGCGGTGGAAGTAACCCGAACAAGAATTATTCATTTACAGATATAACTACTTTCGGTAACGAAAGTTATTATTACAGGTTGAAAATGGTGGATCAAGATGGTGCATTTAGTTACAGCAAAGTTATTGTGTTGCACATGACTGCAGGGCTGGGTATACAATTGCTTCCAAATCCCGCACATAATACAGTCATCGTATCGCATCCGGCCAGCACAGACGCTACCATTCGCATATCTGATCTTACCGGGCGTTTACTAATTCAAAAAAATGTTTCACCGAATAGTATACAAACAACCATCCAAATCGGGCAACTCGCGCGGGGCGTCTATCACCTGAATTGGTCGGACAGGAAAAACGCCTTGACGGAATCGTTATTGATCGAATAAATAAATTACCTTCTACCCATGCGTATTGGTAACAGTAACTGTACTTTACCATGGTTATTGTTTTATTGCGCCGTCATTGTGCATTTGAATTAATCACGTTTTAAAAATCTTACTGATTTTAGATGTATTATTTACCTGGAGTAAAGTATGATAAGAAATGGAAATTTGTCAGGCTTAAATCGACAAAAAAATCGACAAAATGTTTAAATAGTGGATTCTTAACAAGTATCGGAATATTAAAATATTAGTAAAATGCGGCAGGGAAAAACCGAAACAGTTTATGGCCAAACAAAGTAATGCCCTATCCGTCATTGGCCCAGTAAATGAGCATTCCACTCCCGATCATGGCCATGAGCACCGGGAAATTAATCCAGTAGGCCCACCTGATAGCAAGCAAGTGTTTTGTTTAATAGCTATTTTGTTCAGGTATTATAAAATTCTTTTTTCCGCTCCCATCACACGAAGCGTTTTTTTGTCCTGGGTATAAGCAATGAGTTGTAATGGCAGGGTCGCTAATTCTTCAGGTATATCTATTGTTATCCCGCCACTGGCTTTGGCTTCAATCGTTTTAAGGATTCTTACAATATTAACATGATGCAATTTTTTGCCCCCATTTTCCCCACGTTTTACTAAAACCGTTGCCTCAGATTGAATAACCGCCAGGTTTAGTCGCAAGGCATCTGCGTTATTAATTTCGTAATGTACGGAAAGCCTGCCTCTATTTCTTTCAAATTGTACAATGAATGGTTGTCCAATATTTTTACTCAAATTATTTTCAACACTGGCAGCAAGTTTGTTTTCATCTGATCCTACAAATTCCGTTGTTCCGTTAACAATAACCTGTGGAGTATAAATAGTATTCAGTTCAAGCGTATGGGCATATTGGCTTTGCCTGTCTGAAAAGTCCGACTGACTGAATTGATCTGTCCATCCAAGACGATTCCAATAGTCAACATGATAAACAAGAATGTATACATTCGTAATATCTTTTTTCAACAACCTTTCGATGGCCGCATCTGCTGCAGGGCAACTGGAGCAGCCCTCTGACGTAAAAAGTTCCACCACCGCGAAGCCCTTACCGGCATTAACATGCATTTTACTCGGAAGGCGGCTGACTCTTCTGAATCCATAGGCAGTTAAAAGAACTGCGAGGAAAACAACAATAACGGGCAATAACAATTTTCCTTTCATCATGATTGTTTAATTTGAAAAAAAGGGCCTTGCGGGCAACGCAGAAGGCGACACTGTAGCTATCTTGTCTAATTACGGGAAATCCGGTTAACTCTTAATGATTCATTTTTTTTGACATCGTATCCATTTTCATTTTGCCCGACATGCTCATCATTTCACCTTTTTCATCATCATTGTTTTGCCATCTTTCATAACCATCATTTTGCCTTCTTTAATCATAACGCCGTCACTCATTTCCCCCATTTTCTTATCTTGCGAAAAGGTACAGATGCTTAACATACAACCCAGTGCTACTACTAATACTTTTTTCAAAACTTAAATTCAGGGTGATTTGGCGTTCAGTGGCGGGCACCGGTTAAAAAATTGTTGTTGATTCTTGTAGAACCAATTTCAAAACTAAAGCCAATCACTGCAAAAAAGTGTCACGAAAGAATAACATTTGGGTTACAATGTTAAGCTGATATCGCAACATGCCTATTTTTTACCCTAAGAGTCTCTCCTTGATATTAGCGGTTTTTATTATAACTCGCTGGGCAGAATGACAATATGCCAAGAGTATGTAAATTAACTCCTGTAATTACCAAAATGTTCAAGTGTTCTGTGCGTGGCTTTGACAGATCCCTAGTACAGGAATAAACAGTCGCAAGCGCATTTAAATGGGCGCTGCTAAAAAACTGAAATTTTTTTATAACACAGAAAAGTTTTCATACCATTGGTTCATCATCAGCGTTTCGGTTGCTGAGCTGTGCTTGCCTTTCCTTCCGCAAAAAGAACTTTTCAACGCCTATTTAAGTATTGGTAATCTCCGGTTGTGCAGATTACAAAATAGTTTTATTTCTATACGGTAAACTTATTTTAATGAAAGCAAACTTCTATTCAGCATGTTTCATTTTGATTCTATTTATCTCCTCCTGTAACCCAAAACCCGAAAAGAAAATTACCAATCCGCCTTTGCCTGCCGCAGGATTTGGTATAGGCAATGTAAGCTTGGTTGTAAAGGACATTGACAGCGTCCGGAAATATTATACAAATGTGCTCGAATTCAAAATGCCTGAAAAGCTACAACCAGGAATGTATGGCGGAACAATGTCCGCTTCTGTTAATTTTGGTGACTAGTCTGCCTTTGAATTGCTCGCTGTAAAGGATACACCCGTGGTTGCCGTTAACGATTCTTTTATGGTGTCTTTTTTAAAACGCCATTCCGACATAAGTTTGTATTCAGTATTTACTACTTCAGTTGATGCAACCTTTAACTGGCTGCGCGCACAGGGATTAAGAACAGACGCACCGCGGTCCGGCCGCGTTAACGTAGAAATCCCAAAAGGGTGGAGCTGGGATGATGGCGGTGCCCAGTGGCGGAGTATAGCGCTAAATACAAAAGATTCGGCCGCATACCTGCCCGTTTTATAGAATTGATTGGTCTCCCAGTCAAGGAAATAGAAAGCGAATGGAAACCGTACTCCTGGCGCAAATACTATGATTTTCATCCCAACGGGGTTATAGGGATGTCTTTGTTAAGGCTTATTGTAAGCGACCTGCAGGCTGCACGCAAAAAATTTAACCAAATTGGATTTAAGGAACTGGATGCCAATGACACGGTGGCCAATTATGCAATAGCGCATAAACACAAGTTGCAGTTAATAGCGCCGAAGCGGGCAGGCAGTGCGGCTGGAAAATTTTTAGCAGCACGCGGGCCCGGTGTGTATTCAATTTGTTTTGAAGTAAAAAATGTTGACAGTACACACAAATTTCTGGCGAAGACATTGCCTGCAAAAGCTTTGTTGATGGACACGGCACGAAAGCAACTGACCGTGCTAAATGATTTTGCACATGGTGTGCAACTGGAATTTATACAGGAATCAAACGAGCAGGCAGCACTTGCCAAAATATACAGTTTTAAGAAAGGCGAGAAACTGGATACTGCTTCTTCAAAGTATGCAGCTGCTATTTACGCGAAGTATTGTGCGTTGTGCCATGGTAATGACCGCCAGGGATATGCTGCCGACTTTGCGCCCTCTTTGCGTTCACGTTCACTAATGGTGACTACCCAGGTGCCAAGATCAGGTTACAATTACCTCCATCATCCCGTTGCTTACGGGCGTACAGGAACTGCTATGGCACCCTATGCAAAAACACAGGGCTGCCCCCTGGACGGCGATGAGATCAATTTGTTATTACAATGGCTGCATGCGTTGAGCGGCGTAAAAAAGCCTATCAAATTATCGGTTGCATCCATCGCGGGAGATGCAGCTCTTGGAAAAGTGTTATACGCAAAACATTGTGCAGCCTGCCATGGTGCTAAAGGAGAAGGGGTTCGCGGACCGGCCCTGGCAAATGCGATGCTGTTAGCAACTGCCAGTGACGCCTTTCTGCAGTATACCATTTCAGAAGGAAGGGATAGTACACCGATGCCAGCATTCAAGGATACCCTGAGTAAGCTGCAGATAAATGCAGTCACCGCTTATATCAGAAGCCGGGCATCGGGTTGGAATGCGCCCAAACCCATTACTGCAATAAAACCGGTACCTGGAAATCATGTATTGAACCACCATAATAAACCGCCCAATTTTATCCTCCGTGATAAATTGTAGGTGTCAGCAAAACAAGTGCTGCAGGCAGTAAAAGACAGTGCGCGAATGATGCTGCCCGATGCCCGGTCAGAAGCAGCCTGGCACCAGACGCATATACCCGGTGCTATGTCCGTACCATATTATAGAGAGCCTGGCAAATTTATTAAGGATGTTCCGCTATGCGCATGTGTACCCAGCTGTCAATATCAGGTAAGCGTTTTTTGGTTTTTTTTTAATCAAACTGTTTCCAAAATCTAAGTGGTAATGATTAGCCGGAATTTATGTGCATCAAAGTCGATCTTAATATTGGTAGTGTAACCTCCCTTTAACAATATTCCATTTCGCTTCCCGTTGGTATGATTCCATTAAAACCTTCCCTACCATTTACTGTGCATCGCTGTTGCCCGTTTAATAGCGGCAGCTGTCTAAACTTTGTTACTTCTAATAAAGCAGTGCGTTTTGCATTGTGCATGGTCAGTGTCTTATTAGCTACTTATTTATAGAATAGAAATCTCAATACAATAAAAACATGAAAAAACTGACTGCTGTAATTTTAACTTGTTCCTTACTGTTATTTAAAGTTGCGCTGCTGGCACAGAATTGTACCATCAACGCTGGTGTTAACCAGGTAATATGCAATAGTCAGCCCCTGGTACTAACTGCCACTACAGCCGGCAATCCAAATGCAACGCCGGCTTATCAGTGGGTGCTAGTATCTGGTGCACCGGTCGCCTTTACCGCACCGGGTGCATTAAGCACGAGTGTGACTGGTATCAATCCGGGAAACTATATTTTCCAGTTTTCGGGCATGTGTGCTGATGGGATCACGGCGTTTGACTCAGTAAATGTTCAGGTGTTACCTGCTCCCGCGCAACCACTTGCGGGCGCTGATATCCAAATATGTACACCCGGTTCAGTAAGTCTTTCTGCAAATGCTGCACCACCCGGACAAACCGGCACCTGGATAATACCCACCACTACTACCGGTATTACCATTGCCACACCGGGTAACCCTAATTCCAATGCTACGGCTACTACCGGTGGCGTAAAACCGCTTATCTGGAAAATTGGAAATGCGGCCTGCTCGTTAAACGATACGGTAAATGTAAGAGTACTTAACGCGGCCACCATTAGTGCCGGTGCAAATTTTACAGCTGGTTGTACCGGAAGTTGTATTACATTAAATGGCTCTGATCCGGGTTTGTCGCCCCAGGTAGGGTTATGGCAACTGGTCAGCGGACCAAGTACACCAACTTTCGCCAATTCAAATCTCAAAAATACTAGTGTCTGTAACCTGGTACCGGGTGTATATGTTTTTAAATGGAACGTAAGCGGACCTTGTTCAAACGGAAGCGCACAGGTTACAGTGACCGTCAGTAACACCTACACAGCACCAATCGTAGGCAGCGCGGTCACCTATACTTCCTTTTGTAATACATCGGGTATAAATTCCCTGGTATTAAAAGCAGTTGCACTTGCCCCCGGAGAAACAGGCACCTGGAGTTTCATCTCCGGTCCGTCTACACCGAGTATCGTATCGCCTGCTAAATCCAACACTTTGGTAACTGGCCTGAATGGGTCGGGCGTGTATGTATTTAATTTTACAGTAGTGAATGGGCATTGTACAAGCACCGTTGCGCATACCGTTTATTTCCAGGAAACGCTGACGGGCCTAACCACACCGCCTGATCAGCAACTTAACTGCGGGGTAGCCTCCACTACTGCTTTAATCACCTACACTGGTCTGTCCAATACCAATGGGCTAACAAGAAATGGTGTCCTGGTATCCGGCCCCATTACCGCTGGCGTTACTACTGTAAGGAGTGGTTCGGGAACCACAGATACATGGACAATGGCTGGTATGACTGCATCAGGAAAATACCTGTTCAGGTATGAATACAGGACTGCCTGTGGCACCATGTTCCAGGATATGTTTGTGTATGTTTCTAATTCACCCACCGCAGCTACAGCAGGTTCTGATCAATTGATTCCATGCAGTGCAACCAGCACCGCCCTCGCAGGCAACAACCCTGCAGTTGGCGCAGGCCTATGGTCGCAAGTTGATGGACCAAACCTGGTAGCCTTCAGCAGTACCACCGCCGTGTTACCAACCATCAGCGGATTAATACAAGGGGTATATAATTTTCGGTGGACGGTATCGGGAGGCGGAACCTGCCCCCCAACGCAGGATGAAGTAACCGTTGTTAAAGCCAGTACCACGGTTGTTGCCGCCAATGCCGGACCGGATGTTACCGTTTGCCCGGGAAGTTTTAAACTGGCCGGCAATACGCCAGGGTTAACGCAAACGGGTACCTGGACCGTTTCTCCGTCTGCAGGCATCAGTTTTTCGAACGCGAATGATCCCAGGTCATTTGTAAGTGGAGTTGCCCCAAATACAGTGCATACTTTTACGTGGACTATCAAAAATGCTTGCACAAGCAGCAACGACGCGGTGGTCGTCTCAACAAATGCAAACAATCCCATTCCAGTTCCAAATGCGGGTGCTGATGGTTGCCTGGCGAATGGAATTACTAACATAAACCTGGTTGGAAACACAGCCGCCGGTATCATTTCATCTTGGAGCGCACTTGACGGTGGAAGTATCGGCAATAGTTCAAGCGCGGTTACTACCGCAACAGTCACCGGCAACGGTACATACCGGTACGAATATTCGCTAACAGCACCCGGATGCTCGGTGTTATACGACACCGTTGTTTTTACGATTGCTCCAACAACATCTGTCTCCGCAGCTGGCGCAGATCAGAATATTTGCGCAGCAACATTGCCTCAATCTGTAAATTTAACCGCTACAGCGCCGGTTACCGGCACGGGCGCATGGAGCCAGACGGCAGGGGATGGCGGCGCAATTATTGTGACGCCTGGCAGCAACGCAACAACTGTCAACAACCTGGTCGCTGGCCAATTTGAATTTCGTTACCTCATATCAAATGGTGTTTGCCCAATCTCAGAAGATCGTGTATTGGTGAACGTTACACCCGCGCCCACCACGGCCAATGCAGGCCCTGACATAGCACAATGCAGTGCCACGGCAAGTACGGTGATTGCAATGGCAGGCAACACCCCGGTGAGCGGTACCGGTACATGGTCCATCGTATCCGGGCCATTTGGAACCGCGCCGACTTTTTCAAACGCCACATCACCCGTTTCAAATATTACTGGTTTGTCTAATGGGGTGTATGTTTTAAGGTGGACCATTTCTACCGGTCCGGCGTGTGCTGAAAGTTCTGATGATATTACACTTACGGTGTCAAGAGCAGCCGATGCAAATGCAACAGTCGCGGGTTTTTGTGATGTTACCAGCATTTCACTTGCAGGAAACCCAGGTACTTCGGGAACCTGGACCAATACTTCAAAACCAGCAGCGGCAGTAGTGCCAACAATTACGGCAATAACTGGTGAGAATGCTTTTGCAGATAATATTTCAAAGGGCGCCTATATTTTCAACTATAGTATCCCGGCCATCGGCGCTTGCCCTACATCCAACAGCTCAAAAACAGTTAATATTTATACTGCCGCTACTTCGCTCGCGGATGCGGGTGCTGACATCAGCTTATGTACCGGCTTCACTACGGCAACACTTACCGGCAACACGCCTGCTACAGGCACGGCTATATGGAGCCTTATCAGCGGTCCCAATACACCAACGCCATCCGGCCCAAATACAAACCCAACCGATACCAGCCTTGCTAATTTGGCGGAAGGACTTTATTTGTACAGGTATTCAATAAACACCAATACTGCCTGCGCGGCGTCCGCCGATACGGTGATGATTATAAAAGAACGTACTGCTAATGCACTTCCCAATCAACGGTTGTGTAATGTTACCAGTGCGTCGTTAACAGGCAATGCGCCGGTCTACAGCACGGGCAGCTGGGCACAGGTAAGTGGGCCGAATACAGCCGCCATTTTATTACCCAGTTCCGCGGGCACGCCTATTAACGGGCTCGTACCCGGAACTTATGTATTTAGCTGGAGTATTGCCGCAGCTGGTGCGTGCCCGGCAAGCACCAGCAATGTACAAGTGGTGATTGACGCACCCGTAAGCGCAACCAATGCGGGGGCAGACATTAGCATTTGTCCGGCGTCCGCATCTCCAACGTTAGGAAGCACGCCTGCAGGCGGGGCAACTTATTTATGGTCACCGGCTTCGTATTTAAGCGATGCAACTGCTGCAGCACCTGATTTTAACGGAACTTCATATCCCGGTACATTTACCTATACGCTCAATACAATCAATGGCAGTTGTAATGCGTCGGACCAGGTAGTTGTAACGGTGCGGCCTTACCCCGCTGATTTTTCTGTTTCAAAAGCTGCCTATACAACTTTTACAGCAGTGGACGCAGGTGCTGGTTCGAGTTACTTGTGGAATTTTGGTCTGAATAGCACACCGGCCACTGCCAATACCATCGGGCCATTTAACGTAACATATAGTATATCCGGAACGAAGACCGCCAGTTTAACCGTCACCGATGGTAACTTATGTACGAGTACCAAATCGATCAGTTTTAATGCCGTGTCATCCGCTTTGCCTTTGCATTTGTTAACTTTTGCAGCACAGCCCCAGGGGGAAAATGCAATTTTAAGTTGGACCGTTGCCGATGCGGTCAATGTGAAATTATTTTCAATAGAAAAAAGTACAAATGGAATTTCTTATACCACGGCTGGCCAGGTTTCATTTTCCCCGGCTAAGACAACGTACAATTTTGAAGATGTGGGTGCATCGTTATCGGGTAAATTGTCTTATTACCGGTTAAAAATGATTGACATAGATGGTACCTTTTCTTATTCAGACACCCGGATTTTAAAATGGGGTGGGCCGGCAACGCAGCCTGCGGTATCACCTAATCCTTTTATCAACCAATTTATTGTTACAGCCAGCCTGGAAAAACGTGCGTCTGTTGTTTCTCTTGTGATGACCGACAGCAGGGGGGGAGTGGTACTCCTCAGGAAAATCAGCGGACTAAAAGAGGGGATTAATAAAATTCAGGTTAATGTACCTGATTGGATTGCAAAAGGCATCTACTTTTTGCGCGTTGATACTGAAAAAGGCCAACCGGTGTATATAAAACTAATAAAAGAATAAAATCACTGTTATGCTAATCGCTTGCGAAGCGAACGCTTGGCGAAAAATAACTGCACGCGGGGAAAATTGATCGCAGGGCAAATAATGCCGTCACTGCACGACTGCATACACAACACCAACAGCGGCACACTTGAATTTCCGGTGTCCGGTTTTTGCCGCCCTTGTTGGTGTTGTGCGCAGCCAAAGCGCCGGGCCGCACCAACAAACTGCCTGGATGAAGCCTACGTGTTGTATGTAATACGATGCCGTTGGTGATGCTTACGCCACAGGGCCGCGCGCAACACCAACGGCGGCATCTGCGGGCTGCCGTCGGTGATGCCTACGCTGGCTGCATGCCCGCACACAACAATAATGGGTGCATCGACGACATTGCAGCAGTGACGCCTTTACACCTTTGTTGGTGTTGTGCGCAGGCAAAGCGCCGGGCCGCACCAACAAACTGCCTGGATGAAGCCTACGTGTTGTATGTAATACGATGCCGTTGGTAATGAATACGCCACAGAGCCACACACAACACCAACAGCGGCATCGAAAGACAACGCTTCGGCTACCACTTTTTGCGGTTTGCATCTTTGTAGTCAGGCGGGTTGCATAAAATCTTGTTGCGCTTGCGGCGCTGTCACCGGAATAAGAAACCAGATTACCGCATTTGTTCATCCGCTCATTTTTTGTTTCATGCTATGTGCTTTTAGCCTGCCCTATAGCCGCGGCACGCAGTTATTTCTTCAACCGCCTATTAGTTCCGCTCTAATTTCCAAGGGCTTACATAAGGTCTCGGCAAACGCTTACGACGGCATAGCGACCCAATCAGTAAGAAATTATTCAATTTTCATTTTCGCTTCATGTTGGCCGTATAGATTTGTTCTTGTAATTAATTATTCAAACAAATCAAACGCACTTTATGAAAACAGTAATCTTATTTTCAGCAGCAGTATTATTTTCAGCAATTTCATTTGCACAGGCGCCCGTTAAAAGCGAAAACACCGCTAACAATGGCAGCAGCGTAACAGCAAGTAAAACTGGTGTGGATGCACAAACCGCCACCAGTACCTCGTCCGCTACAGCAATCCGCACCAGCGAAATCAGCGAGACTAAAAATAAGGCAATGGACGGTGCCACACAAGCTCAGGCAGCGGTTAAATCAGCGGGAAATTCGACAAAAAGCAATATTAAAAATGCCGGACAGGCGGGTAAAGAAGTTGCCACCACGGACGTTAGCGTATCTGCAGGAACTCAAACAGGTATGAAAATGCGCGCGGGTGATAAAAACAATAAAATCAGTGAAAATTCGTCTTTAAACAGCAAGGCGACGGTTTCTGGTGCTGGCATAAAATCAGCTGGCAATCAGGTAAAAGGAGAAGGAATAGCAAAGGTGAAAACAGGCGCTGCTAAAGCGAAAGCCACGGTGCATGCAGTTACACCAAAATCGGTGCCCGTAAAAATGAACGCACAGGTGAAAACGAATACCGGTATACGAATTAAGTAATCTTTAAATAACAGGTTTTGCAGCCGGCGTGCTGCAAAACCTGTTTAAATAAAATGCCATGAATATTGCAAGAATTGGCAGGTTTTTATTGGCGATGGCGTTTGTTATGACGAGCCCACTCTTTTCCAGGGCGGGCGAAGTGAGCCAGGTACGAGATTTTATTTTAGATCGTGCAATCCTGCTACCCCTGTTAGACACGCTTCCGCCTGCGGAAAAAGCAGGTACAGAAAAAGATGATAAACCTGCTACGGCATTAGTGAAAGAGGTACCCAAGGCACGGAAACAGGCCGCCCCCTTACCGGTAAAAATCCAGGTGAAACCCATTCAAGTCATCAAACCAAAAATTATTAAACCCGTCATCAGAATCATTCATTAGTCAATTAATTTTTACCCTCATGAAACCTATTATATTATTTATCACCTGTGTGATGGCAAACATCGTTTGTTTCGGCCAGGCAGATACACTAACCGTGCCGGTTGCAGACACCACCCCCGTAAAATCAACGCTCACGGTTGGTGCGGTATATGCAAACAATGCCAGCTACTATGGGCAGAAAGCGGAGGAGAAAACACCGTATATTGCCATGGCTGCGACCTACCGGTTAAAAGCTGGTTTTTATTTTTCCGGGCTTGCTTACAAGTTACTGAATGAAAAAACTTCGGGTATTTCAGCTGGCAGCCTGGGTGGCGGTGTTGGGTTTAAACTCGGCACAAGACTTTCAGCAGATATAAATTACAACCATACTTTTTTTGCGGGAAACTCGCCCCTGTTACAAGCTGGCAACCCGGATAATGCCAGTGTCGCCCTCACCTATGAAAACTGGCTCAACGTAGCAATTACAGGAGATTATGCTTTTGGAAAATCAAACGATGGTTTTGTAACCGGTGCACTCTCTAAATCCATCAACCTTTTTAGCATCGGTAAGAAAGACATCATATCCATCAGTCCATCAGCTGACGTTGTTGCGGGAACGCAGCACTTTTACCAGGTCTACCAGGAAGAAAAAAAATTGCGGGACAGCTTGTTGGGTAATGTTTTAGGCCCCATCACCGGAAATCCGCCATCCGGCAACCCATCAAAAACGGTGGCCACTACCTCCTTTAAAATACTCTCTTACAATTTTAAGTTGCCACTTGCATACAACCGCGCCCATTATGTAATTGAGGCAAACTACCAGTTGTCAGTTTTAAGCAATAATGTAGAGAGCGGCTCAGGAAAAACAAATTCATTCGTGACCCTCAGCTTTTATTACCAATTCTGAACGCTATGAAAGTACTTATCGTAGAAGATGAAAAAACGATGGCCCATGAAATGGCTGCATTCCTGCAGAAGGCATTCTACCTCTGCGAGGTTACGCATACGGGTAATCAGGCAATAAAGTGTATGGAGGAGAACCCGTATGATTTTATCCTGCTTGATTTAGGACTGCCGGATAAAGACGGCCTGCAGGTACTACGCGAAACACGGAAATATGTCCTGATACATCTTATATTATTCTTACGGCCCGGGGCGACCTGGAAGACAGGATTAAAGGCCTTGATCTCGGTGCCGACGATTACCTGGGCAAACCGTTTTCGATGCTGGAACTGCAATCCCGGATGCAAGCTATTTCGCGCAGGAAATCGGGCAATAATGATCCCGAGTTGGAGCTGGGTGCCTTTAACCTCGACCTTAACAAACGCACCGTAAAGTTTGAAAAACACGAGATTGATTTATCAAGAAAAGAATTTGATTTGCTCAGTTACATGCTCCTGCATAAAAACAGGCCACTCACCCGCATGCAGCTTAGCGAGCATATCTGGGGTAATTTTTCAGACGACGATTATGACTCCAATTACATTGATGTACATATAAAAAATATCCGTAAAAAAATGTCGGCCCATGCGGCCGTTGACTGGCTGCAGACCCTTCGGGGAATTGGCTATAAAATTAAAATATAGCACCCTGTGAAACTACTCACCAAACTGACGATTTTCATTACCGGGTCCAAGATGCTGATCGTATTTCTTTTTGTAATGCTGCTCCCGGTACTGGTTAGCCGCGTAAGCTTTCAGTACACCAACTATTACCTGGAAGATCAAAAGAAGAAAGTGATGGCTGTTATAGAGAAAAATGGCGTGGGGTACTACCTGCAGGGCGACAGCAGCTACGGTAGTTATACGATGCTTAAAGAGGAATACATTTCACTTTTTCCGGCTGGCAATGAAATACTGCCCGACACCATTGAAACCACCCGCAGGGTAATTGAAGAAGATACCTTAAACTACCGGGTGATCACGCATGCCTTTGTACGCGAAAAGCAACGCTACCTATTGGAAATTGGGAAAACCACCGCCACCATTGGAGCGTACAATAATCTTTTGCAGCGGTTTACTTTGTATGCACTAACCGTATTGATTGCACTGAGCATACTAATCGATCTTTTGTATACGCATATACTTCTCCGTCCACTTACCAGGATTGTACGCACAAAATTGCTCGACCGGAAATTTCCATTTCGTGAATCACTTGTTCCGGTAAAAACATCTACCGCTGATTTCAAATTCCTGGACACTTCACTCATTAGCCTGATGGAAACAATTCATGCGGCTTTTGAAAAGGAGCGGGAATTTACTTCCAACGCTTCTCATGAACTAATGACACCAATAAGCATCCTGCAGTCGAACGTTGAAAACATGCTGGTAGGGGAGGGTTTGAGCGAAGCGCAACAGGAGAAAGTTTTAGCCATGATGAAAACACTGAACCGGCTGAAGAAAATCATTCATTCCCTTCTGTATATTTCGCGGATTGAGAATGAGCAATTTGCAAAGACCGACCACGTGAACCTGCATGCATTAATTGAAGAAGTAATGGAGGAACTGGCTCACCGGCTGGAAACAAAATCGCTCCGTTTCCGCAACGGGGTTGCCGCAAACGTACGGTTTAAAATGGTTAACCGGGATTTACTGTTCCAGCTTTTTTATAACCTTATCAACAACGCCATCCGGTACAATAAAGAAAATGGTATGATCAGTGTTACCAGCCATTTTACGGCCGGAGAACCATACCTGACCATGATAGTCAGGGACAGTGGCATTGGCATCCGGCAGGAAGACCTGGGAAGTATCTTTGACCGGTTCAAAAAGTCAGGACACACCGAAGGCGAAGGTTATGGCATTGGGTTGTCGATTGTTAAAAGCATTGTGTTGTACCACGATGCGAAGATTATGGTGCAATCTGAATTCGGTAAAGGAACGGATATTGTTATACAATTTCCGGTAGAAAGACTGTTTGTATAAAACGTTCCATCTTTTATGCAGTAGGATAAGAATATTCGAAGCCTGAAAACTGGGACTACCCGTTCCAGGTGGCAGCATTCCGTGGGCTAAGCCTTACTTTACGACAGAACTTGCGTGCTGATTTGGTTATGTAAATATTTTTTTAAGACTACTTCTATTTCTTTTAACCGGAACGGCTTGGAAACAAAATCATTCATGCCCGTTTTCAGGCAACGTTCCCTGTCTTCTTCCATAGCATCCGCTGTTAGCGCGATGATGGGTGTCTCGCACCAGGGGGCTGGCATGCGCCGGATATTTTCTGTGGATTGGTATCCATCCATCACTGGCATGTTGATGTCCATTAATATCATATCCGGGTTTTGCTCCACCAGTAGGGAAAGCGCCTGTTCACCATTGTCGGCTTTGATTACCTCAATGCCCATTTTGGTTAGTATTTCGGAAATAAGTAACATGTTCATTGGATTGTCTTCGGCCACCAGTACACGTCCATATTGTACGATCTGTTTCGGGGATGCAGATTGTGTATCGAATGTCTTGCCTGACTGATTTTTTTCAAACACAGCGTCTACCAGGCTTGCGAGTTCTGTTAATTTTACCGGTTTGGAAAGAAATTTATCGATCCCTTTGCTTTCCGCCTCCTGTTGAATCATGGTTTTTTCAAGCGATGATAACATCAGGATAAATGGATCGCCGCCACCCCTCGCTATTTTTCTGATTTCTTTCACCAGCGTAATGCCATCCATATCCGGCATTTGGTGATCGGTGACAATCAAATCAAAGTAATGGTTGTTGCTATTTTCTTTTTTGATAATCTGTAACGCTTCGGCACCGCTGTAGCAGATAGTACAATGAATATCCAGGTAAGAAAAAATGCCCTGCATTAGTTTGCAATTCGTCACATTGTCATCTACTACCAACGCCTTACGCAGTAGTCCTTTTGATATAGGTTTTACCCGACTTTTTTCTTCGATGATTTCCAGTTCAAGTTGCAATGTAAAAGTACTTCCTTTCCCTTTTTCACTTTCAACACGCAATTTGCCTTCCATGAGTTCTGCCAGTTGTTTTGAAATGGTGAGTCCGAGGCCGGTGCCGCCAAATTTGCGGGTAGTGGATGAATCAGCCTGGGTAAAACTTTCAAAAATAGCCGCAATTTTTTCAGCCGCTATGCCAATACCTGTATCCTTCACGGATAACTCAACCGGTAAAAACTTCCTGTTTAGTTTTTGACGTGCCGGTCCGGTCTGGCTTACTTTTACAAGAATCTCGCCGCTGTCCGTAAACTTAATGGCATTGCCGATAAGGTTTATGAGTATTTGGCGGATACGCGCCTGGTCGCCTGAAAATTGTACCGGCAGATCAGGATCTATCTGACAAATGATTTCAATTTGTTTTTCCAGCGATTTAATAGATAACATATCAACTGTTTCCTCTACCGTCTCAATGAGTGCAAAAACAGTATTGTCGATTGTCATTTTTCCCGCTTCCATTTTCGAAAAATCGAGTATGTCGTTAATAATATTAAGCAGGTTGTAGGCAGATTTGCCAACATTTTGCAGGTATTCTCGCTGCGTGTTTTGTAAGGAGGTTGTTAATACCAGATCGGTGAACCCAATAATGCCGTTCATTGGGGTACGCAGCTCGTGGCTCATATTCGCCATAAATTCACTTTTTGCGATACTGGCTGCTTCTGCATTTTCTTTGGCAATGATCATCTGCTGCTCCAGTTGAGTTCTCTCGATGGAGGAGCCAAGCGTTAATGCGAACGATTGTAGGATGGAAAATTCTGTTGCTGTCCATACTCTTTCTGTTCTATAATCATTGAAGCTGACAAATCCCCAGAACCGATCCATGACAAACAGGGGAATGCTGGCAACGGATTTGATCTTCCGCTGGTCAAGCAATTGTTTTAAAGAGATGTCTTTAACATCGCGGGTTAAACTATAGTAAATTTCTTTTTTCCCCATTATTTCCATTGCCGTATACAGTCCGGTAATTCGCTGGTAGACGGGGTTATTGTAACTGATTTTATTGGCCGAACGAGACCATCCGACTACCTGGTCTGCATACGTGACACCGGGCGAAGCGCTGTCGTTTTTATAAACATTTACACCGTCAACCATCATCTGTAACCCAAGTATCTTAATGGCCTGCCCAATGGCAGATTCAAGGTTATTATTGCTTATCAACTCAAAAGTTGCTGCCCCTACAGCCTGCAAAAGCAGATCTTTTTTATGCAGGTCTTCTGTAATCTTCACCAAACCTTTCTCGCTCGTTTTCAAATTGTCCCGCATCGTAATCAGTGCCTTACCCAGCGTATCATCGTCCCCGAGGGGCTTAAACGCCATATCAAAATTCCGGGTTCCGATTTCATGCGCAAAGCTGGCCGTCGACTGCAGCTTTTGAGAAAGTTGGTTGACCGAATGCACCATCTGGCCGATCTCATCGCTGTTCACGTTATAGTTGATTCTTCGGGTGATGCCATTACCGAGGTCAGTCACAATAGCCCGGATTTTATTGATGGGCTTGATGATAACGTTTGTCATGTACACGGACAGCAAAATCCCAATGCCTATAATAGCCACAGCGAGACCTGCCGTTAGCATTCTTAAGGACAAGGCTGAACTTTCAAGATAATTGTTCTTCTCAACACGAATTTCCTGTGCTACTGAAAAAATCGCATCGAGTTGTTTTATTAAACCTGATGTGCGGGGGAGTAGTTCATTCTCCACCATTGCTTCTGCTTCCAGCTTGGCTACCGGATCATCATAGTCTTCAAAGTTTTGCAGTGAAATCATTATTTTTCTTTCACTGGCCAGCAGGGTTTCAAAACCTGCAAATACGTTTTGCAAACTGTCTGTCGTACGCTGGTTTCCCAATTTTGAAAACAAGGCTTCCAGTTTTCTTTTGGCATCCGGGTAATCCTTTACATGCAGGCGCTGCAACGCATCCTTGTCTTGCTGATTGGCACGCAGGAAAACCCAATTGGTGGTGTACATTTTTGACTGAACCAGAATATTCTCAAAATCATTTAATGCTTGCAGGGATGGATCAACTACGCCCGAAATATTTACTGATAACTGCCTGTTATTTTTTAAAGTGACTACAGTAATAATACCATTGATCACAAATAGCAATACCAGTAAAGTAAAACTCGAGTAAATTCTTTGTTTGATACTTATTTTAAAGTTCATAATGAATGCCCCCCAGCAGCATGAATGGAACAGCGTCGGTTTTAAAATACTCCCTTGAATTATCGTTCAGGATGTTTTTTCCACTGCAAAAGAATCGTAGTCCTTTGGCCGCTTCATAAGATACGCTGGCGTTCAGAATCAATTTGGCGTTGATGTGATCGATGCCCCTCGTGCCATCATTGAAAACAACATTAGATACATGATAATAGGTTTGCGCCGAATAATAATAAGCGTATAGGTTAATATTAAGTTTTTGTGTAAGTGTGTAATTCAAAGAAGCGCCGCCAAATATTGCGGGTGTGCTTTCCAGGGTTGCGCTGTTGCCCATGCCAGAATAGATATTATTTTGCGAGGCATTGGGTGAAGTGGCATCAGGCGTATTCAGGAAAGGTGCGTAATTTTTTGCGGTGGTGTGCTGAATGGTAATAAAAGGTTTTACATATATTTTTTTCGTTGTCCATGCTACCGAAACCGTAGCCCCAAACTGTTGCAAGGTGAGCGGTATGTTGGTGGAACGAACGGGTTGCACCGTAATCGTGTCTGTACCATTGACCTGGGTGTAAGAACGGGAGCTTACCGGCGTGGCGTAATTTTTTGCATTTATATGAAATAGTTCTACATCGAGATTAATCGCCCGCGATATATTGGCACGGTAACCAAGCTCCAGCATATCTGCAGTGAGTAACTTGGTGTTTTCATTTCCCTCGAGGGCTACCCGTGCATAGTTCCTGATGCCGGTTGGATAGTAGGCAATTGTTTTTGTTGCATACGTATCGAAGATGTTGGGTGAACGCGGTGACCGTGAAAATACCACCCTGATTATTTGATTTTTACTGATGCGGTAAGTCGGCGCAAACTCGTACGATAAATAACCAGTATCCGGATGATTAAATTTATTGATTGCGAACCCGGCAACCAGGCGCAGTTTTTCACCCAGCATTTTGTATTCACTGCGGAGGGAGGCGGTTTTTGTGGTGATTTGACCCCTTGCGTTGAGGAGGCTATTTTTTTTAATTAAATCTGAATACTCCCGGTCATCATAAACTGCACTCGTATAACCAATCCCGGGGGTTAACGAAAAATTATTCTTTGTAAATTTATATTCCATCGTACCGCTGGCAATGCTAAAATTATATTTTCTGCCCGCGTCATTGTCCGTTGTCTGTTTACCACTATTCCAGGAAAACTGGGCCGAAAATGCATTCACTGCTGCGCGAAAATCGGCATAGTGGGTTCCGGATACAGCTGTTGAGAACGGCGTAATCTCGTTTTCAGTAGATACTTTTTGAACCATAGAATGCTGTATGCCTGTACTGAGGTCAAATTTCATTTTATTGGCTGGCGCATAATGTACAAAAATATTACCTGCGTATTTGTCCATGGCCAATGATGGATCCGGGTAACGTTCGGCAATATTCCGGACGGTGTCGCCGGTAAAATTGATAAAAAAGGAAGGCGTGTCAAGCCACTCGTTTCGATTGAATTCAAAATAGGAATTTTGTACACGGTCCCGCGACTGGTAATTACCCGAGGCGATAACGCTTAACTTTTTACTGAACCGATACCCGGCAGAAATATTATTTATAAACGTGAGATTGCTGCCCTGCTGCACATTTGCCACCAGGTACAGGCCATCTTTTTGCAGCTGACGGGTAATAATGTTGATTACACCGTTTACCGCATTCGGGCCATACAGTGCTGCTGCCGGTCCCCGTATCACTTCTATTTTTTCAACATCGTTAAGATCTACCGGCAACGTCTCCCAAAAAGTTCCTCCGCGCAAGTAACTATAGACAGGCCGGTCATCAATCATTATAAGCGTAGTGGTATTAGACACAACATCAAAAGGAGCGTTGGGCGGAACATTGTCCATACCCCGCAGGTGTATATCGTAGTTGCCATTGCTTTGCTCCCGCACTATCATACCGGGAACCAGCCGCAACGCTTCCATAATAGAAGTGCAACCTGATTTGATTATTTCTGCCCTCGTAAGCACAGAAGCTGAAAGTGGTGCATCAAAAACTGATTCGGCCGTTTTTGAAACCGATACTATTTTTACCTGTAGCAGATCTTTGAGGCTTAAGTTCTCATAGGTTTCTGATTTGGATGAATCGGCCTGGGCGTGTGCATAGCTGTTTGTAAAAACAAGTAAAACAATACAGTAAATTATTTTAAGCGGGTTTCGTTTCATGGGTGTTTGGGGATATTTTTATTTCACAACAACGCCGAGTTTCAACAGGTCCGAAGCAATGTTTAAATTTCTTTTTTCAATATTCGTTTTATTGATTTCTAATTTCAGGTGATCATCAGCTATAACAAAGTTGATGCAGGATCCCTGTTTTGCGAGCCCTTCGGATTCCGTCACAATCAAGATAGGGTTGCCGGTTGTTGCAACCACCAATTTTTTTAAATCGCCACCCTCCTCATCTGTAATAAACAGGATCTGGCAATCGAAAATTTTTGCTGAGGCTTTATACCGCCTTATTACAATGTTCTGATTGCCTGCCATTTTACCTGCAGTGGTATTTTTTAGTTCATCATATAAGCCAGTTTCGCCTACAATACCTATCACAAAATTTTTTGATTTTTTTTCCGGCGGCCAGTTGATGTACTTAGTAAAATGATAGATGATATTTGCGTTCACCGCATCGTTGTTTCCCTGTTGCGCTGCGAGGTTTGCAGCACTCAGTAGTAGAAAACCTGTTAAACAAGTTAACGTACGATTAAAGGATTCAAATATTGAGCGAATGGTCATTGCAGCTTAACGGAATAGTTTTAAAATAGCAATTACCTTTCTGTTGATGTTAAGTAGCGCTTTTCTAAGAACGCAGGAAATTAGTCATATTGTCCAGTAACTGATTTTGGATTAAATAAAGATAACGGGTAAGTATTTGCACGCTTTTTACTGGAAAAAATACTTATTGAAAAATGTTGAATATTTAGAATGAATATGTATTAGTAATAACAAATGATAGCTGCTTATTACTGTTCCTTTTTACGGGATAAAAAGGGCGCCTCTTTTTTGAGCAGGAGGATAGTGCTTAGCATATAGTATTTTAGCATTTGTGAGAAGAGCGACGCTGGTACAATCTGCAAATGCACCGGTTTGGTGTGATGATAATTATTGATCAAAGGTTGTTGTTAAAATCAAATGAAGAGGCTGCTTGTTTTTATAGTTAAATGAAATGCTTTAGTCGTTCAGTCCTTTTCCATCCAGTATTTTCGGTATGGATTTCTCCACTCTTGCTGCGCGGGTGGCAGATTGTTTGGCTGCGGCAAAATGTAGCAGGTACGCGCGTTGTCTTCCCGGCGTTAATGAATCGAAGGCTTTTTTCAGGAGGGAATTTTTATTTAGTTTTTCCTTAAATTCTTGGGGCATTGTAAATGCAGCAGTTGTTTTTAATTGTACCTGGAGGCCGGCTTTTTCTACTTCAATCGCTTCATAGATATATGCTTTTAGTAAAGCCGCTTTCTCTGTTACTTCCCGGGCATGTGCGAACCGGATTTGTCGTGCCGCCTGCACGTTTTCTGTTTGTTGAATAAGGATTTTGTGGGCATCACCCAGTAAAACACCTTTGAAAAACAACAGGGCGCAGTACTCTTTAAACACATGTATCAGAACGATGTTCGTTTTTTCATACTGGTAACAGGGACAGCCCCATTTCACTTCTTCCGTCAGCCCGCAGTCAAGTATAATTGTTCTTAGTTTGGTAATAGCAGATTGCCACTGGTTCTCTTTATGAAAATAGAAATCAACTGCAGGATTAAGTAGCCTTTTTGTCATGATAGTAGATTTTTTTTATTAAAGCCGCAGCGCATGGCGGAAACCATTTCGGCGTGGTAAGATGCGTGCCCGGTATCGTAGTTTCAAGAAAAGTTCGATCGCCATCCGGGATACCATTTCAACGGCGCCGCTTTGTGGTTTGTGTTCTTTAATAGACGCCGGCGCTTCAACGTGGTACCAAAGACTTCAGCGTTTTTTGGGTTTTTGCAACACAATAAAAAGAATTATTCTCCAAATTGTTTATCAACAGCAAGACGTTCATTTTAGTGATTGATAAAAAAATGATTTTTCTGTCCGGCTGGCGGCTGCACCAGGAATCCAATAACGATCATTGCTATCAGATACTTAAAAGATGTGCCCTGTTAAGGCATCAAACCATCACTGTTACTTTTAAAAAAGTGGCGGCTATTGCTGTCCTGTTGGCATCGGCACTTTGGTTTTGGCTGTTAAACAGCGCTTCCAGTTCTTGCTGAAATTTTGCTGCGTTACCGTTTTTTTCCGCAGCCTCATAAGCGTTCATAGTAGGCCCGTAATACTTTATAAATACGTTTACAAATTCGGTTGGTGAATAAGGTGCGATAAACGTAAAACTTTCCCGGCTGAATAATATTTTTTCTTTTGCAATGCCTGCCTGTTCGAAACGTTCAATAACGTCCGCTTCTTTACCCCATAACATTGGGCTGATAAAACCTTCTGGCGGCGGCGGCGCATAAGCAGCACTGATTTTTAAGGTTTGTCCCACCAGGGTAGGGTCTCCCGGGATCCAATTGCCCATTACAATTCTTCCGCCGGGTTTGGTTACCCGCACCATCTCCTTCGCCACGTCAAAAGGCTTTGGCGCAAACATGGCCCCAAAGATGCTAACGACAAGATCAAAACTTTTGTCTTTCAGTCCAACAAGTGCAACCGCGTCGCCCTCCTGGAAAGTACAATTATCCAGGCCTTCTTTTTTTGCGCGCACATTCCCGGCCGCCACAAGGTTGCTGGCGATGTCAACCCCCAGTACCTTAGCGCCTATCCGGGCTTCGGGTATCGCAGTTGTACCATCCCCACAACCGAGGTCAAGCACCGTCATGTCTTTAGTAATATTTAATGTGGCTACCAATGCTTCGCCGCTTTGCCGCATGATTTGGGCAACTTGGGTGAAATCACCTTTTTCCCAGAGTGCTTTGTTTGGATTCATAAAAATTTATTTATTCTCCAAATTATGGAAAAATAGCGTGGGTTTGACAAGTAGATTTTACGCTGTATTTCTTTAATTTGACCAGCAGGCCAAAATGCCTGGCTTTTGCTACAGAAAACATGGAAGCACAGTGATTTTTGGTTATCAAGTTGTTAATGTAGTCGGTCAGGCGGATGCCTGGTGATGCGAAATGTTCATGGGATGATTCTCCGGCACATATTTTTTTTACGTAGTGGACGGTTCTCACATTGTAAAGTTTTTTTTGTAGCCTGCCATTTTATAATGAATGTCTTCATGCACGGCAGCAGGATAGGAAGCAATTTAAGTGCTGATAGCAAGCAAAATAGTTTCCGCGTAAATTGCGGGTAGTTGAAAAAAGGCCGTCGCCGGCACTGATTGTCCCTTCCGTAACTGGAAACGCGGCAATTGTATCAACAGCATTGGTGTCGGCGTAATTTTTGTTGGGCTGGTCAATAATGTACATATATCCGGACTGCTGTTGTTCGCCGCATTGTATAAAGCCTTTTCACCAAGAGCGGGTTTCCTTAACCACGTTTTGAAACAATGCAACAAATGCCAGGTTGTATTGAATATTTTCCGGGGTTACCGGCGTTTTTTTATGGAGTAGCGAAGCGCATAAATTAAGCTGCCTGAAAAGAGCGAACAAAGCATCATGGCCACAACATGACCATCGGTAAAGTTCATAAAGCTTCCACTGAGTTTTGTTCCGTCAATTCCGTCGCCCAATGATGAAATGTCCGTATTGGGCCGTAGGGTATGGGTTTTGCCAAGAATTGCGCACGTGTTGTGGAGCAACACCGTGCTGGTGGTCTGCGTATCCCGGCGATAATCCTCTTTTTGCCATGTGCCGAAGACATGCAGGCCGTAGAAAATCACCATGCTGAGCAGTACGCCCATTGCCAAAGACCGTGAAAATGTTTGTGTTGCAGTTGCTGTTTTTGCTTTCATGCGCTAAAAATAGCGTTGTGGAGAACATTGCGATCAATATTCATTGTCAATCAGCCAATGCTGCCTTTGAAGCAACTAAATAATAGGTTTATCCGCCTTAAGCTGTTCGCAGACTCTTCACCGGGTTTGCCCTGGCTGCTTTCATTGCCTGGAAACTAACAGTGAGCAGGGCAATGAGCATAGACAATGCACATGCTGCGGCAAAAACCCACCATTGTATCGAAACCCGGTAAGGATATCCCTGGAGCCAATTGTACATGGCCCAGTAGGAGAGCGGAGCTGCAATTACAAAAGATATGATTACGAGGCGGATAAAGTCCTTCGACAGCAACGTAGTAATGCTGGTTACGGAAGCCCCAAGTACCTTGCGCACACCAATTTCTTTTATCCTGTTTTCGGCCATATAAGTGGCCAGTCCAAATAACCCCAGGCAGGAAATAAATATAGTGAGCCCGGCAAACAACCCGGCAAGTTTCCCCTGTCGTTGCTCATTCTCAAACTTGCGTGCATATTCTGCATCCACAAACTGCAGGTTCACCGGGTATTCCGGATTGTATTTTTTAAAAATGGCGGAAGCTTTCGCCAGGTTGCCTTGCAGCGGATTGTGGCCATTTAATTTTATCTGAACCACACTGAACCAATCGTTTTTTGCACCGGAAATAAGCATCGGCCTTGTTGGTTCATAAGGAGAGGTAAGTATAAAGTCTTTGATAACACCCACAATATGCCAGGAAGTGCCGTTGTCTTTTACAAGCTGGCCGATGGGATTTTTGAACTTCATTACTTTAAGTGAAGATTCATTGATGATAAGCCCGGTAGAGTCGGTTGGAAATTTTTTTAAATCAAAATCGCGCCCCTGTACAAATTGCAGTCCCACAGTGGCACCTAACCCTTCGTCAGAAACAAAACGCACAAAATCTGTTTTATCATTGGGATCTTTTCCTTCCCATTCCTGACCCCAGCCATCGCTCCAGCTCTCTGTGAGCGGTGCGCTGGTTTTGGTAACCGATGCGGCAACGCCCTGTGCCATCAGTTCATTTTTTAAGAGGGGGTAGTTTTTGGTAATATCCCCGGTCATAAAATGATAAACCAGGTTTTCTTTGTTGTAGCCAAGTTCGCGGTTTTGTGCATAATCAATCTGCTGTTTTACAATAATGGTGCAGATAATTAAAACGATGGCAAAGGTAAATTGTAACACTACCAGCACTTTGCGCGGTGTAACCAGCGCATGGGCTTTTTTGAAAGTGCCTTTTAGCACCTGAACGGGTTTAAACGAGGAAAGAAAAAATGCGGGATAACTGCCAGCAAGCATGCCTGTAAATAAAATAAACGCTGCGCCTGCCAGCCACGTGGCGCTATTTGCAAAATTGATAAAAAGGTTTTTATCCGTGAGCTGGTTGTATGCAGGTAAACTGATGGCTACGATAATCAACGCCAATACCGCCGCCAGGAAAGCCATCAATACCGATTCGCCAATGAACTGGGTGATAAGGGATGCTTTCTGTGCGCCCACCACTTTTCTGATACCTACTTCCCTGGCCCGTTTTTCACTGCGGGCAGTACTAAGGTTCATAAAATTAATGCAGGCTATCAACAATATAAAAATGGCAATCGTGCCAAAGAGTTTTACAAAAGTCATTCGCCCGCCACTGTCTTCCACACCATTTGTAAAACTGGAGTATAAGCGCCAGCGCGCGGCGGGGTAAAGAAACATTTCCCATTTGTCTTTCTTTGCTTCGTCTTCATATTTTTGTTTCAGCACCTGTACTTTTGGCGCCACCGTCGCCAGCCTGGCATTTTGTTTTAGCAATACATATGTGCGGGTGCTGTTGTTGCCCCAGCTGCTGTCATCTTCTTTGCGATAACTGAGATAGGCCCAGGGCAAAAGAAAATCAAATTTAAACCTGGTATTATTGGGAAGGTCTTTGATGATACCGGTAACCGTAAAATTGTCTTTGTTTTCCACTTTTAGCGTTTTACCCATGGCATCTTCCTTTCCGAAAAAGCTTTTAGCGGTTGATTCGGTGATTACAATGGAATGCATATCGTTTAAAGCCGTGGCCGGGTTTCCCTTTAGCAGGGGAAAGCTAAACAACTGCAGAAAGCCGGTATCTACCATATTGCCCGCTTTTGTTATTCTTTTATCACCTATGCTAAATAAAAAGTTGCTTCCCCAGTGCACCCGTACGGCACGTTCTACTTCAGGCAAATCATGTTCAAGGGTCCTGGCTAATATTTTGGGCGTGGTATTCCAACTCATTAGTTTGCCGTCGAACCGTGCGCGGTTCCAGACCTCGTAAATGCGATCCTTTTTTTCATGAAACTGGTCGTAGCTGACCTCGTTTTCAATCCATAGCAAAATCAGGATGGCGCTGGCCATCCCTACGGCAAGGCCAATAAGGTTGATACTGGAAAAACCCTTGTTACGCAACAGGTTGCGGAAAGCAATTTTGAAGAAATTTTTAAGCATGGTATCGCTGTTAGCCGGTTATTATGCTATAGAAGACGATAGCACCGGAAAAATGTTACTGCCAACGGTCAATTATTCAAAAATTTAATTGCCGGCAGACAAGCCGGCGGCTATTGCGGTTTCCGCAAGAAAGTGAGCAATTTACTTGTGTGGCCATGAAGAACAGGCGTAACACAAAAACCAAAGTAGTTTTCGGCCCGCAATCACATTTACGGATGGTGACACCGGCGCTGCGTGTGGTTTTGGAAATTAGAGGCATACTACCCCACAATTGGGCAGGAACGTGGAAACGAAACAAGCAGCCTGAATGGGTTTGCGCAAAACGGTCCTGTTTCGTACGTTGCCACTGACACCCGTGTGGTTTTAGCGCTGCAAACCTGCCAGCGAAAGCCGTTTTTCCAGGCGCGCTATTTCATCGCTGGAGAACACCGAAACATCCAGTAGGCCTGATACTATTTTATGCAATTTGTGCACCTGGCTGGCATCCAGTACCAACAGGAATTTGTATAAGAATTTGTAGGTCGCGGTAGGCTGCGCTGTCATATACTACGTTTTACAGGCAGGCCGCAAATTTGCCGCCAAAAATGCCGCTTTATGCCTAACTTTTGTAACGAACACGCGCGATGCACGAGCTACACTACATACCCGCCTGTATTTCAGTGATTACCGCGTTAGAGTGAAAATCCACACAGTTTGCACATGTCTAAACAGGCTGTCATTATGAAGCACCGTCCTGTCAGCATTAGGTGGCGTGTCAGTTGGCACCCTCTGCAAAAAATATTTACCCAATGCTGCAAAAAGCATCCCTGTACGGTACGCTGAGCAGCATTTAATTGTTTAAGAAGTATGCACTATTTCCCTCAACTTTGCCGCTAAAATGTGGGTCTTATGGAAGAACTTGAGCAGGAGGATTCCGCTGTGTTTAATGCGCTGTTTAACCGTAGCAGGGTTAATGCCGTTTTACAGCTTGATAGTAACGGCGTTATAAAGAAAGTAAATCCGGCATTTACTAGTTTCTTCGGGTATGGGGACAGCGACCTGAAGGGTAAGCATTTTTCAATCCTGTTTACGGATGAGGACAAACGCAATAGAAAACCCTGGATTGAAATTGAAACTGTGTTGGCAAAGGGGCAGGCGGACGATAAGAATTTCATGGTACATAAAAATGGGCAGGTGAGCTGGGTATCGGGTGAAAGCATTCTTATAGAACAGGAATCCGGAACACCAACCGTACTGAAAGTGCTTCAGGACATTCACCAACAAAAGGATGCGGAGAATTCACTGCACCAAATAACTGATTTCAACGACAGCATTCTGCAGGTAATTGACGATTTCGTGGTATTACTGGACGGTTCACTGCGGATAGTTAAATTCAATCCGTCTTTTACCCGTTTATTTTTAGCGGATGAAAAAACGGCCGCGCTCGCTGATTTTGCAGCTATCATCAGTCCTTTCGATGTGAAAGAAAATTTATTGCAACAGGTTAAACAGGTAGCCGCTTCGGGCATTCCGTTCAGTAAAACACTGGTAGAATTCAACACCCATTCGGGCGACCGGGTTTTTGAGATCAGTTGTCAGCCAATATTTACCCGAGACCTTTCATCCGTGCTGTTATTGGTGGGGCACGATATAACGATACACAAAAGAACAGAAACGGAAAGGGAAGATTTAATGGGTTTTGTGGTGCACGAACTTCGTAGCCCGCTAACCAGTATAAGGATGAGCAATGATATTATGTCGATGATGTTACCGGATGACAGCAGCGAAATGGCCAGTCTGCTGGAAAAGAATAAAAAATACATAGAACGGTTAACCGGCATGATTGCCGAGTTGTATGATGCAGCGAAACTCGGTGGGGGCACATTTCAGTTGAATATGGCAGCCTTTGATTTTAATGAAATGATGGAAGAGTCGCTGGCTACATTTCGAACGCTCCATCCTGATTTTAATATCACTACTACCGGAACCGTTGTACAAAAAGTAATGGGCGACCGGTACAGGTTATCGCAGGTAATGAGTAATTACCTAGCCAACGCTGTCAAATACTCGGGCGAACAAAGAAACATCAACATTGATACCAGTATAACTTCCACAGAACTGCAGGTGGCCGTGGAAGACAAAGGCGTGGGCGTTACTGCTTCACAAATGCCCTATCTTTTTGATCGTTTTTTCCGGGCTGAAAAAACACGCAGCCTGGAAGGTATTGGCCTGGGTCTTTTTCTATGCAGAAGAATTATACAGGCGCATGGTGGCGAAGTTTGGGCAACCAGCAAGGACGGCCAGGGTTCTGTTTTTTACTTTACCCTCCCGATGACCGCAAATCCAAATTTTGGCGCATAGGCCATGATTTATTGAAAGAACAACCTTCCGCCAATGCGGCTTTGATCCACTGTTTAGTAGGCTCTTCAGCGGGCTTTAATTTTTAATACAGCATTGCCATAACGTTGCCTGAGCGTAGTACTATAGAATTCTTTTTTTAATGATCCATTTCTGCCGAACCATCCCGGTAATCCGTAAAAATGCCCCTGCGTGGAAGGTATCCTGAATGTTTTTATTATCTTTTCTTTGTTCAGGCTATTCAATGCAACCGATAGGGCAGTGATATATTTTCGCCGGAGTGCCTTATTGCCAAGGCGCTCGGGCGTAGCGGCAAAAACCCATTCCAACACTTCCGCGCTCTTGATGTAGACGTTGGACAGTTCCATAAAATCCATTGCCTTTTGTTTCCAGTCCAGGTATTCAATAGAAAAAAAATTTAAATCCATTAAGGCCCGTTCAACACTGTCCAGCGCTGCCCGCAAACGTGTGCGTTCACTGATAAGCTGATTGATTTTGCTGGTGTCCGTTGTTTTCTTCATGCAGCAGTTTCTGTACAGCCCATTTCTATAGTGATGTCTTGAATAATAAGTTTTGGACGAGCGCCGTTGTATTTTGTTGTGTTAACTGTTGGTTTGAAGCAAAGATTACGGTTGAGTGTTACGCTGATGTTAGGGCAATATTACCCTTGCGTTACAAATTCGCTGCCGGACGAATTGTGGGCGAAACAGTGCAGCCGTCTAAAAAATCTTTGTACCATAATCCTGAATGTTTTATTGTTCTTTGCTGCGTCTGCAAATCAACATGGACAATGCCAAACGGCGGTCGATAACCTTCTGCCCATTCAAAATTGTCAAGGAAACTCCAGACAAAAAAGCCGTTTACATCCACCCCTTCCGTACGGGCTTTGCGTACCTGTTGCAAATGGTCTTTCAGGTAGGCGGTCCGTTGAATATCGTGGATGCTGCCAGCGGTTAACCTGTCTTCAAAAGCTGCCCCGCTTTCGGTAATTATCATGGAGGGCATGTTTTCATAGGCGGCATATTTTTTTAGCATATGATAGATGGACGCCGGGTAGACTTCCCATCCCATCATGGTGGCGGCAGCTTTTCGTTTTGCTGCGGTAACAATTTTCGCCCGGAGAAAGGGTGTAAAAAAATCATGTCGTACTATCTCGCGGGTGTAATTCTGAATGCCAATAAAATCCATTGAAAAAGGCAGCTTTTGTTCGTCGCCGTCTTTCACAAACTGTTCGATGCGGCTCAGCACTTTTAAATCATTGGAAGGATATGATAACCCCAGCATCGGTTCAATAAAAGTTCTGTTCAGCAAAGCATCCATCCGGAACGCGGCGCTGTTATCAGCGGTGTTATTGCGATATGGTTCAACCTGCGAACAGGAAAAAGTGGTGCCAATTTGTAAACTTCCATTTAGTGATTTGGCAATACGGCCGCCCGTTGCCTGGCAGAGTGCCGCGTGGTGGGCAGCAGCAAGAAAGTTCAGCAGTCCTTTTTTGCCCGGCGCATGTATACCAAGAAAATAGCCGGCGCCTGTAAATACCATTGGTTCATTTAATATCATCCAATGTGTTACCCGGTCGCCGTATTGCCGTATGCAAAACGACGCATAGTCAGAAAACCATTCAATGATTGCCCGATTGGTCCAGCCACCTTTTTTTTCCAGTTCAAGTGGCAGATCCCAGTGATAAATCGTAATCCAGGGTTGAATGCCCTGGCTAAGGCAAAGGTCAATCACGCGGCTGTAAAAATCTACCCCTTGCCGGTTGGGGGTGCCTGTACCGGTAGGAAAAATCCGGCTCCACGAAAGGGAAAACCGGTAGTTCGGAATGTTCATCCGCTTCATCAGCATAATGTCGTCGTGATAACGGTTGTAATGGTCAACGGAAACATTGCCATTGTGGTTACTGTGTATCCTTCCTTTTTTGCTGGTAAATTGATCCCAGATGGAAACGCCTTTGCCATGGGCATCGTGCGCACCTTCTATCTGGTATGCCGCCGTTGCTACTCCCCAGCTGAAATTTTCGCCAAAATCGTTTCTTGTAATTTCCATGCTATTTAACCAGCTGTACAATGATTCTTTTGAGCGTTAGTTGCCGCAGTTTTTTGGGCGAGGCTATCTTGCTGCCGGGGTGCAAAGGCCTGCTAAGTTCACTTGCCCTGGCAAGTAAATCATCCAGGATACTTTGTGTGATATCAGGATAATGCACCGTCACCCGCTGTTCGGATGCTAACCATTGCCCGATTGCACCTTCGTGTTTCTTTTTCAAACTTTTTATAACGGGTATGCCCAGCTGCGCCAGGGCAGCGGCATTGCACTGCTGTTCATATTGGCCTTTCATGGGTATTACTAATAATTTTTTCTGCATAAAAAGCGCTTCTGCAGGCGTTTCAAAGCCTGCCCCGCATAGTACCCCCCTGCAGGAAGCCATACTTTGTATAAAGGACTCATTGCTGATCGGCGCCACCACTATGTTTTTATACTTTTTTACTTTCTTATTGTGTTTTGAAAAAACTTGCCATTCAATGCCTTTAAAAAGACTCAATACTTTTACGATTCTTTCATCATCATAGGCGGGGAGGTAAACGGTATAGTGTTTTTCAGTGGTTACGGGGATGTTCCGGATTGCACTCCTGATAACCGGTGTAAAAATGTGCTTGTCGTATGCTTTAAAATGAAACCCGTATTGGAAAGTTGTGGGGCAATAGTTTTTGAGGATGGCTTTCCCGAGTGGATCCGCATGGCCGGGCTGCGGTGCATTTTTATTGAGCACAGCTGCCTGGTGGCTTAAGGCGATACATGCTTTGTTTTTACGGTAACAGGCCCATGCCGACACGGGTTCAAAATCGGAGATTACCAGGTCATACTTTTCAACCGGGAGGCTACTGATTTCTTTAAATAATCGTTTCAGGTTGGCCTTTTTATAGGTAGACAGCAAATCAATGCCGCCTTTTTTGCCGAATACAAATCCCAGCCCTTTGAACCGGTACGTAATGGGATATGGAATTGCTACGTCGGCCTGCTCACCACTGATGAGTATGTCCACATCGGCTTTTTGCATCAGCAACGGAATAATGTCGCGTGCGCGGCTCAGGTGTCCGTTGCCGGTTCCCTGAATGGCGTATAATATTTTCATTGTTTCATCAGGTTAAATTCCTGCAATAAATTGTTAAACAATTGCCGGTTATCCAAATCAGGCTCAGCCGCCTGGCTTTCCATTGCGGTTTCGGTGAATTGATCTTTGCTGTACCGGTAGATGCTCCATTGGTTATTGTTGTATTCAAGCGCTGTCAGGTTTTCAATCCAGTCCCCGGAATTCAGGTATTCAATCTGCCCTTTTTCATTGGAGATGGTGCGCATTTCCGGTTGGTGGATATGCCCGCAAACTACATAGTCGAATTGATTCGAAATACCAATCGTGGCCGCCGTCTCCTCAAATTTGTTAATAAAACTAACGGCACTTTTTACACTGTTCTTAATTTTTTTTGAAAACGAAAGTTTTCCCCGCCTGAATACTTTTTCGGAAATAAAATTGGCCATCCGGTTAATAAGAATGAGGGTATCATAGCCTGCTGCGCCCGCTTTCGCCAGCCATTTTGAGTGTTGCATGGTTACATCAAAAACATCGCCGTGAAAGATCCACGCTTTTTTATCGCCGGGAATATCCAGCACGAGTTTGTTTACAATGTGCAGGCAGCCGATTTTCAGACCGGCAAATTTGCGGAGCATTTCATCGTGATTGCCGGTTATATAGTAGGTTTTTGTTCCTTTGCCTATCCAGCCCATAAAATGGCGGATGACCTTGTTGTGCGACTTGGGGAAATAATTTTTGCTGAATTGCCAGATGTCGATAATGTCGCCATTTAAGATGACTACTTTTGGTTTGATGCTTTTTAAGTATTGCAGCAGTTCCCTTGCATGGCAACCATAGGTTCCCAGGTGTATGTCGGAGAGGACGAGGATGTCAACTTTTCTTTTTCCTTTTTGCATGCCGCATCTGCTATCTTACGGAAGGATACAACCCGGACAGTTTAAAAAGGAATAGTTTTGACAACGCGTCGGCGACAAAGTTATTTAACAAGTGGGTGAGTTTCAGCATCTGTAAAATTGGTCCATCATTGTTTTCTTATCATTACGCCAATATTACCTTTTTGTTATCAAAAAGCTCGCCCTGTTATATCATACTGTAAATAAAATTTAGCTTACACACAAATTGGTGCAATGGTAATAGAAAATATTTCACGGAAGTTGTTAATTGGATCAGTGACTATATGTTCGTTGCTGTCGCAGGGCAAAACATTTGCACAGGAAAAAAGACATGTGTACAAGGAAAGTAAGGAAGAAATTGTAAATCCTGAACGGGGTTTCTATATCCCACGAGAAACCAAAGCGTCCAGGTTTGTTGCACTGGATGCAACGGAACTCGCCACCTACCGCACCGTACCGCGTAAGACAGCAAATGCAAAGTATGCGGTGCAGGTATCGCTGGTTTACCGGAGCTATGAACTGGATATTTTTAAACAGCAGCCGTTGGCGGATTCTTTCCTGTTGAAACTGCAGCAGGATTTCGACGCAGTGAGAACAGCAGGGCTAAAAATGATCCTGCGTTTTGCGTATACCAATAGCGCTAAATCGGGCGACTGCCGGGATGCCTACAAAATATGTCCGCCGTACGGCGATGCACCATTCAGCATTGTACTTGGGCATATCGCGCAGCTGAAGCCGGTACTTCAGAAAAATGCTGCCTTGATTGCAGTGCTGCAAGAGGGGTTTATAGGAATATGGGGTGAAAATTACTTCACCGATTATCTGGGAGATGCCTCAACCAACGGGCCTGGTTATATACCGGACAGTAGCTGGCAACAACGCAATGCCATCCTGAAAGCCTTGCTGGAAGCCTTGCCCGCAAACAGGATGGTGCAGGTACGTACGCCCCAGATAAAGCAGAAATTTGTGTATGGTCCAGCTGCGCCGGTTAACAGTTTGCCATTACCATTGACCGATGCCTATTCAGCAGCTGAAAAGGCACGGATCGGATTTCACAATGATTGTTTTTTATCGTCTGCCGATGACTATGGAACCTTTTATGACTATGGCAGTTCCACCCAGTCACGGGGTCCTGCCAACGAAATACTGCGGCGTTACATTGAAGCAGACACCCGGTTTACTGCGGTAGGGGGAGAAACCTGCGACGATACCTTCAGCCCGCAAAATGATTGCGCGCCTGCAGGATATGCAGAACGTGAAATGGCAGCTATGCATTACAGTTACCTCAACGCATCCTACAACAATGATGTGAACAACGACTGGGACAGCAGCGGCTGCCTGCCGGCAATCCGGCGTAATCTTGGTTACCGTTTTGTTTTGCAGCAGGCAGTGTTGCCCGTAACCGCTACCTTAAACGGGAAAATAAAACTGCAATTTACCGTCAGCAATACCGGGTATGCATCACCCTATAATCCGCGGCCCGTTAAATTAATGCTGCGGAACCTGGCAACGCAAAAAGAATTTTCAATTCAGCTACAAACAAATCCGCAGTTTTGGTTTAGCGGTATAAACAAGATTGCGGAAGCCTGTCAATTACCCGGCAACCTGCCTAAAGGGCGGTACGAACTTTTTCTTCAATTGCCCGATGAAGATATTTCCTTAGCCAGCCGCCCTGTGTACAGTATCAGGTTTGCGAACAGTGGCATTTGGGAACCAATGAGCGGCTACCACAACCTTTGGCAAGTATTTACGGTGCGTTAGATTTCGCCTGGGGAATGGTGCCGCCTGCTGCTGTCAGTTTATTGTGAAATATAAAAAGCCGGCAGAAAAAATTATATACATGCCGGCAAATCACCACTAGACAATCCTACCGATTTGTTTTTTATTGACCAGCTTTTGCTGCTGTGCACCCGGGTGGCCGCCATGGCAGCTTGCGTAATGGTCAACATGGCTAGCCGTATCCTTTATTTAAGACCAGCACTACGTTGTCATTGCTACGCGTCCGTGCATCGTATCCATCTTTAGCTACACCGGCGGGTTTGCATTTTCCATTTTTTGTACTTAGCATGCTGGTCTTTTTCAAAAACAATCGGTAGCTGCGGCACCCGGCAATGAAACCGTCACCAAAACGCCCTTGTCTTGTAACGCGTCACGAATTGTTTGTCTGGTTCAAACACTTTTTTTGAGATCGTAACCATTTCAATATTGTACGGGTCGTCTGCGAAAAGATTTATAGTTGTATTTTTGTGGTTCATTAATTCACTCACACCGGTGCACACCCAAATACTGCTTTATACTTCCTTACTTTTCCTGATCGTTTTCATTGTAATGCTGGCCGATAAAATAAAGCTTGCTGCGCCGATCCTGCTGGTGATTGCGGGTTTGCCGCTGGGGTTTGTGCCCGGCCTGCGCAATATCCACATAGACCCGGAAATGATTTTCCTTATTTTTCTGCCACCCTTGCTGTATGAGGCTGCATGGAATACATCCTGGAAAGATTTGTGGAAATGGCGACGGGTGGTATGCAGTTTTGCATTCCTCATTGTTATCGTTACTTCCTGTGTCATCGCCTTTGCTGCCAATAGCCTCATCCCGGGTTTCACGCTGGCAACCGGTTTCCTCCTGGGCGGCATTATTTCGCCGCCCGATGCGCTGGCCGCTTCCAATGTGCTGAAAAATATTAAAGTGCCAAAGCGTTTTGTTTCCATCGTGGAAGGGGAGAGCCTTCTTAATGACGCCACCAGCCTTGTCATTTTCCGCTTTGCCTTGGCAGCAGTGTTAACGGGGCAGTTTGTTTTTCGCGAAGCGGCAATCAGTTTTGTGTTAGTCATCGTATTGGGCATTGCTATCGGGATAGGCGTCGCCATTATTTTTTATTCCATCCACCGGTGGATGCCCACCACCGCAAACATTGATATTGTTCTCACTTTTATAACGCCATATGCAATGTACATGGCTGCCGAAGCATTTCATTTTTCCGGGGTGCTGGCGGTGGTGAGTGGTGGCCTATACCTGTCGGCCAGGCGGCAATCGATGCTCACTCACCGCAGCAGGATGCAGGCTATCAATGTTTGGCAGGCAGTGGCTTTTGTTCTGAACAACTTTATTTTTATACTCATTGGGCTGGCATTCCCTGTAATCATTCAATCACTCGGACAAGACGGTATCGGTCCGGCTATAAAATATAGCTTACTGATCACCGCTATACTTATCGCCACGCGGCTGGTTAGTACGTATGGGGCTACAGCGTGGACTATTTTTATTTCGCGTTTTATAACTGTGGCAGATTCCCGACCCGGTTGGAAGGCACCCTTGCTGCTTGGGTGGACCGGTATGCGCGGCGTGGTGTCACTGGCCGCGGCACTGAGCATTCCGATGACCTTGCAGAGTGGGCTTCCATTTCCGCAGCGGAACCTCATTCTATTCATTACGTTCACGGTAATAATCGTCACCCTGGTGCTGCAGGGGCTCACACTTCCGGCCCTTGTAAAATGGGCTAATATGACTGACCCGGATTATACGATGCCCGTGCGCCAACAGACGCAGCTGATACGCAAAAAACTTTCGGTATCCGCTATTAAAATGCTGAATGAAAAATACGCTGCGCAGGTAGAACAAAACAGCCTGGTAAAGGCCCTGTGTGAACGATTCAGTGCAGAAAAAAATTTGATAGAGGAACAGATCGGCGCAAACAACCAGCAGGTAACCGATCAGCAGGCCGGAGAATTTCAGGCCATTATGATGGACGTTTTGAAAGAGCAGCGCAGCTTGTTGTTAACCTTCAATAAAAAAGAGAATGTGCCCGATGATATCATCCGCCGGCAGCTGGAACTCCTTGACCTGGAAGAGGAGAAAATCCGCCGGCAGCGGGTCTCCCCAACCGACAACGAATAACTTACGGCACCAGGTGCATAATTTTGCACTAATCGAGTGAGCCCAGAAAATCCGCCATTGTGATATTAAGCGCATTAACAATGCAAATCAGCGTCCGCATCGTGATGTTCGTTTTGCCCGATTCAATTCGCGACAGGCTGGCTTTTTGAAGCCCGCATAGATCCGAGAGTTCTGCCTGCGACATTTGCTTTGAAGCGCGCATCTCCTTTATTCTGCCGCCTATTTGCGTGATTAAATCCCGTGCCCCTGAATCGTCCATGTATGTGCGTTTAATTACTCTTAATAAAAATATGTGCCGTTTTTCTAAACGTTTACATTTTGCGCTGTCGCGTATTATTTGTTGCAATAGTTACATAAAAAAAGGGGAATTCGTTGGACAGAACGAACGGAGTTGCGCCGAAAAACAACAATGGGTTTGCTGGTGCCACGCAGGCAAACGAATGGAGCTTTGCAAACGGTAAGTTTTTTTAGAAGTATTTTACAGGCTCAACCCTTCCAGATCCTCCCATTGCTAATCCGCAATTGTTTTAGATGTTTACTTTTTTCTCGCGTGTGCTATAATGGGCACGATAATCAGCAAAAGCCGGCTGATGGAAATAGCGGGGGAGATCATTCGCAAACCTATCGTATTTTCCTAAAAATAAAATAGCATTGTTGCACAAGGCCAAACTTGTAGCAAGTGTTTTTAAAAGTTTGGAAATCTGTATAATTGTAACTTTTCGCGGTATGTCCTATTTTCTGCAGGAACAGCTTTTAAAAGGGCAGGCAGATGAAACAGTTTCGTTGTTACGCGCATCAGTTGAAAAATAAACTGTAACGGAAAATGACAGCTGAGCCCCGCCCACCCGGACATTTTTTATTGCTCAACATCGTGTTGCCAGGCAAATTGAAAATTGCACCTGTACTATCGCATGCCCATCATCAGGCTTTACTTTTCACAAATCTTTCAACCTGAAATAACCCAGCCTGATGGCATCGGGTATACAGGAAGAGGAAGCTGATATATGGATGCTGTACAGGGACTTCACCGTAGGCGGTAACATGTCTTTTACTGCGTCAATGTCATCCACATCAATCCCGTACTTATCGTCTATATGCGAAACCGCTTTGCGTGTATTGGGCGTGTTTCCTAAACTGGTATGTTTAAAAAAAGCGGTTTGTTTTGCTTTCTTTTTAGCGGCATCGATGGTATCAGCCACCACCAGGATTTTGTAATGAAATTCTTCAAATTCATTTTCTTTATAGCCGCCAAGGTTTATAAAAAACAATTCATTTTCTTTTGGTGGACTGGGCACAGCGGTTGCAATTGTCCGCTGCTGCACCGTAATTGAATACCCGTCTACACATTCTACCCGCCGCCATGCATCAATGTGTATCTCCCCGGCAGCTTCGGGCCATGATTTTTTTATTTCCGGAATTAAATCTTTAATGTCTTTCCCTATTCCAAAAAAAATATCGTGCTGTTCCGTATGCCGGCCTTTTGGCCTGCAACCCAGCAGCAGCATAAATAACACTGGTTCTTCCATATTGCTTGTTTATTACGTTGTTGCAGTTTTGATTCCCTTTAGTTTCCATCATCAATTCCGCTACATTTGACGCAGAATTAATCAACATGACTACTGTTTTCAATTATGGCATTGATGCGCTTACCGTTGGTATTGCAATGGCGATCGCTTCGGGTGAAACAAAAGCGATATTGAACGATGCCGCCATTGCGCGAATTCAACGCAGCCAGGACTGGGTACGTGAAATCGTTGACAAAGATACCACCGTGTATGGAATCAATACAGGCTTCGGTATCCTGTCCAACACAAAAATATCTGCGACGGATACACAAACGCTTCAACATAAAATTTTACAAAGTCATAGCGTGGGTGTGGGTAATCCCATACCGGCAGCAGTTGCAAAACTGATGCTCATTACAAAAGTGCATGCACTAGCGCAAGGTTTCAGCGGTGTGCAGTTGGCCACCCTGCAACGCATCATCTGGCATATAGACAATAATATCATTCCTGTGGTTCCCGAGAAAGGTAGTGTGGGTGCTTCCGGAGACCTTGCCCCGCTGGCTCATTTATTTTTACCATTAATTGGCCTGGGAATGATTTTGGGTAGGGATGGGGATGTAAATAAACAGGTTGCTGCCGCCAGTATACTCCAACAGCATGGTATGGCTGCGCTGGAACTGGGTCCGAAAGAAGGGCTTGCATTGATCAACGGCACGCAGTTTATTCTGGCGTTTGCGGTAACGGCGGTACACCGTATGCACAACTGCCTCGAAGCGGCAGACATCATCGGCGCCATGAGCCTGGAGGCACTGACCGGAACCAAGTCGCCGTTTGATGAACGCCTGCATAAACTGCGGCCCTTTGAAGGTAACCAACTGGTAGCGCAACGCCTGCGGTTGCTGTTGCATGAATCGGCAATTATGCAGAGCCATATCGATTGCGGCCGGGTTCAGGACCCGTATAGCCTGCGTTGTATGCCGCAGGTACACGGTGCAAGTCGCAATGCATGGTTGCACTTAAAGGCGCTCACTTGCATCGAACTCAATTCCGTTACCGATAATCCGATTGTTTTTAATGCAACTGATACCATCAGCGGCGGTAATTTTCACGGTCAGCCATTGGCGTTACCATTGGATTATGCGTGTTTTGCAGCTGCAGAAATTGGCAATATATCAGACAGGCGCTGCTATCTTTTGCTGGAAGGTAAATGGGGTTTGCCCATGCTGCTGATGAAGGACGTTGGACTGAACAGCGGTTTTATGATTCCGCAGTATACAACCGCTGCGCTGGTTAGCGAGAATAAAACGCTGTGTTTTCCGGCTAGTGCAGACAGCATTCCCACCTCGCTCGGGCAGGAAGACCATGTTAGCATGGGGAGCATCAGTGGTCGGAAACTCAACCAGGTACTGGACAACCTGGAGTTTATACTGGCCATTGAATTGCTGAGCGCCTGCCAGGCCATTGAATTCCGGGCGCCGCTTAAAAGTTCTGCGATGCTGGAATTTGCGCATAGTCGTGTACGTGCGCTGGTTGGTTTTGCCAGCAAAGACAGGATTTTCGCAGATGATATCAACATGGTAGCGGGTATCATTAAAGATTGCTCGTTTGTAGGTGCGGTAGATGCATTTGCAGCAGAAAATGGGATAGTCCTTAATAATGGCTATCCGGGTTTTACACGCTAAAAATTTTGCTGCTACACCAAAACAGGCAAGCATCCCTATCGGTTTCTACAAGAAATTTTTTCATTGCCCCTGCAAGTTTTTTGCAGTATTAACTTTTTCCCTTGTAGCACTTAAACTGTACCTGCCATTTCTGAAAATGTGCGGCAACTAAATGGCTCTATGGGTGCCAACCTTCTTTCGCAATGCTACCCGGTAAAGTACAAAACACCCGCCTGCACAAATTTCAAATCCAATCGATGAATCTATAAGAAGCCGTGTTGCGCATGTTGCCCAAAAATGTGCATCCCGAAGCGGCAGCATGCATCATTGTTTGTGGCGGACAAGGTAAGGCGGCGTGCCACGGTGAAGTGCATGCGGAATTTTTTAGCGCAACCAGCGTATAATAAACAGCTTTAAACCACGTTTTTAGTATTCCAAATCCTACACAATCCTTATGAAAAATTATCCGCCAACGTTGAATTGTCAGAATTGCGCCTGCCAGATAGAAGAAGCAGAAGTTGATTGTTCCATGGAGCATTATGCTTTTGCGTTGTGCGTAAGCTGCCAGCATTGGGTAAAGGCCAAAATGGATGAAACTACGCAGGAAACCATTTATTTATATTTGTCATTGCGTACCCGGAAAGTTCCGGCATTGCTGGAAAAATCGGCCGGCTGCCAAACCACCGATATTGCGGTAGCCGAGGCAAAGGTTACCATTGAGGTAGATGCGCCGCTGCATGTATCCAATCCTTACCAGGCATTGTGTGATTTACAAAGAACTTACCAGACCTTTAAAAAGGGATACCTGACACTTAGAATACCCCATGCGCTGGTACGTAAAAACCTCGAACAGACCGCCGATTGCATTACTGAATTTTTGAAAGAAAATATACAGGGCCATGCGCGCAACTAGACTGGTAACAGCCATTCAAATTTTTGTGCTGTTATTTATCTGCGGCTCGGTGGAAGCACAACCCGTGTACACAACGCCCGCTGGTGCGAAATATCACCTGGCATCCTGCCGAATGGTTAAAAACACCGCACAGCAGACCAGCATCACGGCAGCCAGCGCAGCAGGATTGCAGCCTTGCAAGTTGTGCAGGCCAGCATCCGGCGCTGCAACTGCAGCAGCCATCCGGCCTTCGCAGGGCCAGGGCGAATCTGTGCAGTGTAAGGGAACAACCCGTTCCGGAAACAGGTGCCGACACTATACCAGAATGGCCAATGCCTATTGTTTTCAACATCAGTCGTAATCACTCACCCGCAGGGTTTTTCTACTTTATTTTCTTTAATAGCGCAGTCCCCGCTGCATTCCAAATCCATTATTTTAAAAGCATATTTTTCTGCGCCGACGTGCGCTGATACCCGGCCGTTACAGGCGTGCTTGTAAGCTCCGGCGCAGCCTGTAAAATATACTGTCCTATCCTGTTGGCTTCGGCCCCGCACTATTAATGGTTTCCCCCAGTACTAACAGCAATTTATTTTAGATAACGGCATGGCTGTTAATCATACTATTTATGCCGGCGGACCGTTTAATAATCATATCAATCGCGCAGCGCTTTTATTAAAAAATACAATATGATGGATGCCACAATAACAAAATTGAAAATGGTCCCCGCTGTCGGAAACAGTACGCAGGAATGCTTATTGTATATCGCCGCGCAGGAGCAGGTGATAAATATAAAAATCGTTACAAATGGCGGACTGTCTTACCGCGGATCGATATTGGCCATGGGAACAACAAGCATGGCCGGTGCGGGTATTGTACTGGAATTGGTTGATGGAAAACGACAGCACATTGGCAGCCAGCTGCATATTGCGGTTGCGCGCATCGCCTCGGTAGAAGTGTTTGCTGATGAGGCTGTTTATTTTACTGGATTAAACCCACACAATACAAGAAACGAAATACTGGATGAACATCGGGCTTAGTTGTATTGGTTTATGGTGGTTTTGAAAAGAATAATCTCCGCAACAGCCAGTGAGGGCAGCACGGTTACAACGCCCGTAATTTTTATTTTCCCCTTTTATTTTTCTCTTATTGATTTGATGTAACCGGCAATGAAAACCGGGGTTGCTCGTATTATACAACCCGTATGTACTACAGCTGGCAATGCGGTAATTTTTTTAAATCGGTGCCTGCATCACCCGTTGTTTTCCTTTGGCTTATAATGGGTATAGTTGACGGCATCAAAAATGCTTTTGGCTTTCTCGAATACGTTTAGCACATTGCCATTCCGCAACGTTATATCGCAACCATGGTTGTGTTCATTGCCGCCAAAATCTATGCGTACAATTTCTGCGCAGTTGATGTAAATGGGAAAACTGCCATTGCCATTATTGGGCGTAACTTTTATCAGCTTCATACAGTTTTTTTAATACTTAGTTAGAAATTGCCGGTCAAGATATAAAATAAAACGATTGTATTCGGGCGGTTTTAAGATAAACCCGGATGTTTTTTACGCGGAAATGCAATAACTTTAAACCTTTGAAAAAAACGGGTGATAAAATAACCGCACATCACCGTAAAAAATAAACAAATGGGGAGTAAAAATGGGGGCATTCTATATTTTCTTCTGGGCATCTACACCCTGATGATAAGCTGGCATTACAATCATTCCATTCTGTATCTAATCATTCACTATATATTCTGGCCCATCTACCTGGTGTATGAGATACTCAAGGGTAACCTGTCGCACGATTTGTGGCGCACCATTCCCGAGTCATACTTTAAATAATTGAACACTCGTTTGGAAGTTGTGGGCGGCTATTCGTTGGCGTGATGGAAAAGTAGGAGAAACCTATTATAATTGGTAATTTTGAATTTATTTTGACTTTAAATAGTAAAGAACATGAAAACAAATGTATTCGCAGTTTTAATGCTTTTAGCAACCACATTAACATATTCTTGTAAGGAACACAAGCAGGAAAATTCAGACCAAACATCAACAGTACAGCCTGCCACCGAAGCCAGTCCAGCAAGTGGCACTAAGCCAAAAGATTATGTGGTGACCGCATTTCCAGACACTATTTTATTGGGAAAAAATAAAGAAGCGTTCATCAGAATTAAAGATTTAAAGGCAATAGAATTGTCTAATTCAGATGGAACGTCTGCCGGCATTGAGTTGAGCTATAAAATTGAATTGACTAACAGAAATTCAATTGGTGGCCATGGTATAGGCATTCCCACAACAGATTTTAGACTTGAGCTGGACAATGGAAATAAAATAGCACCAAATTCAATTTTTGTTAATGCAGAACCTGAAGCAACAAAACTTTCGGATTATGATAAATTTATACTTGCGGCGGGTTCTAAACCAGTGGCGCTTAACTTGTTTTTTGACCAAACACGAGGAAGTATTAAACTGGAGCTTAAGTAGGTTGACCACCGCCGGCCACCAAATGGTCCGCAGCACACGTGCCTGACATTTGACAGTTGCCTTAATGTTGATATCGGCATAAAAATATTTTTAATCCGTCCAGATAGTCGTTGGAATTCCAGGCTTGACGGGCATTTATTTCCGTACTGCGCCAGGCGCGGAACGGATGCTGTGTAGCCATCTGCCGAAAGAGCATCAATAATTATTCTTTCCGTTTGCTATTTTACCGGCGCAAGCCGGCCGCTGGCGTCTTCAATGTGTAAATATTTTGCGTCCAGCTCGTCCAGCACAAGTACACAGTGCAGCGAAGAAAATTTTGTTGAATCCTGTTTCCATGACCAGGCAAGTGCCCCCTTCAGCGTATACTCCAGCACCTGTGTACCGGAACCGCCCTGCCTGGGTCCATGGCCCTGCCAGTTGGTAACTACATAATTGCCGTTGGGTAGTATTTGAAAACCGGCATAGAAATTTGAATGCACGGCGGGGGGACCGGTTATCGTATCCAGCAATTTCCCTTCCGCGGAAAACAGTTCAAGTTTTTTTGCATAGCCGGTGCTTACGATGGTTTGACCGTTCGCCAGCCGGAGCGCCTGCCATGCATGTGTATTCTGTGCATCGCCAATCATCACCTTCCACACAATTTCACCGTTTTTATTGCCTTCAAAAATATAATTGTTGGCAGTCACTAACAAGTTGCCGGTACTGGTTTCACGAACCAGTCGCACATAATCGAAGCCGGCATAATTAATCAGGCGCTGCATTTTTCCCGCGCTATCCACTTCCACCAGCACGATGCCTTTTTTCTCCTGCCAGTTAACGCCTGCAAGCAACGTATTGCCATTGCGCAGCCTGCGTGCGGCAACGGTGCCGGCATAACTGGTAAGCGCGTATGTTTTGCTGCCTGTGGTGATATCGTGTTCTTCGTACCCTGTGCCTGTTCCTACCAGCACGTTGTTGTTGCCCACCAGTTGTACATCCCGTCCAACAGGAATTGGGATATACCAGTTAGCAGCAGCGTTGCTTAAATCTACATAGGCCAGTTGTGAGATGCCTTCATCGCGGATAAGCAGGCGGTGGTGCGTGTAATCACTTGCGCGCTGTCCGTTCAGCGGTTTGCCGGTACTGAAATTACTGAAAATAAAGAACAGCATCAGCGTAAAATAATGTCCGTTGCGGGAATTGCGTAGCGATCTTGTAAACATATTGCAGTAATTATTTAGGAAAATTAAATATACGAATGAAAGGAGACTCCCTTGCGGTTGTGCCATCTTTTTCCCAACCTTGCTATATTTGCTTCGGGCATGGCCAGCAGGCCAATATTTTGTGACGGTATAAAATAATTATTATGGCTATGCATTTCATTACCCGCAAATCATTTTTACAAACATCCGGTATCGTACTTGCAGCAGCAGTTGCGGGGTCTTCATTCCGGTTCGTGAAACCGGCGCCCTTGTTATCGTTTTCCACACTCGGGTGTCCCGACTGGTCATTCCCCCAAATCGTTGATTTTGCAGCAGCTAACGGCTACCAGGGGATAGAATTACGGGGTCTGCTCCGCCAGATGGACCTTACCAAATGCCCGGAGTTCAACACCGCCGAAAATATAACGGACAGCATTAATCGCTTGCGGCAGAAAAATCTTCAGTTGGTAAACCTCGGGTCTTCGTGCAACCTGCATATCGCAGACCCGGTAAAACGAAAAGACAATATTGATGAGGCCAAACGCTTCATTGACCTCGCACAGCAAACGCATTGCCCTTTTGTGCGGGTGTTTCCCAACAATTTTCCGAAAGACCAGGAAAAACAGGCGACCATCGGTTTGATCGTGAAGGGCCTGCAGGAACTGGGAGACTATGCAAAAGGAAAAAACGTACGGGTATTAATGGAAACCCATGGCTACGTCGTTTACACGGCAGATCTGCTGGCCATTATGCAGGCAGTCAATCATCCACAGGTTGGGTTGATATGGGACATTGCAAATATGTGGACGATTACAAAAGAACCTCCGGCGCAGGTATATGCTACACTAAAAAAATATATTTTTCATACACATGTCAAAGATGCGAAATTGGATGGTAACGCGCTGCGCTATACACTGCTGGGCAAGGGGGATGTGCCGATCTTTGCCGCCATTGATAGCTTGCAGCACGCAGGGTACCGCGGTTTCTACAGTTTTGAATGGGAGAAAATGTGGCACCCGGAACTGGAAGCACCGGAGATAGCATTGGCCGACTATCCCCAGGCGATTAAAAAGCACCTGGCGCTGTAAACAAATAGTGGCTGCGCGCAGTTCCGTTAACATATTGGGTTGCGCTCCTACGAAAAAATGCAACGGCTCATTCAGCCAGGAGAGCGGCCGCTAATCCTATATAAAAGACCAATTTTAATACAGTTAAACAACCTTAATTCCTTTTATTTGTACCAGTAAACACACAAACAAATCTACGCATGCCAGGAGATACCCTACACGTTAACAATACAGCTGTTAAACAAAATACATATGATGCGATAATTGTTGGTTCCGGCATCAGTGGTGGCTGGGCTGCAAAAGAGCTTTGTGAAAAAGGATTAAAAGTGTTGCTGCTGGAACGGGGCAAAAATGTTGAGCATCCCAATTATCCCACGGCTACTAAAAACCCCTGGGATTTTCCGCACCATCTTACCCTCAGTCAGGCAGAAAAGGGGGAGCACCAGATACAGTCCCGCCATTTCTCGTACAAAGAAGACAACAAACATTTTTATATTAACGATAAGGAGAACCCGTACGAGGAAACCAACCGGTTCGATTGGATCCGGGGCGATGTTGTAGGGGGCCGTTCCTTGCTGTGGGGCAGGGCTTGTTATCGCTGGAGCGACCTTGAGTTTGAAGCCAATCTGAAAGACGGGCATGGTACCGACTGGCCCATTCGTTATAAAGACATTGCACCCTGGTACGATTATGTAGAAACCTTTGTTGGCGTTAGTGGAAATAGAGATGGAATACCTTCACTGCCGGATGGAAAATTTCAACCGCCGTTTGAAATGAACTGCGTGGAATCCGATTTCAAAAAAAGATTGGAGTCGAAATACACCGACAGAAAAGTTATAATGGGGCGGACCGCCAATCTTACACAGCCAGTGAAAGGCCGCGGCCAATGCCAGGCCCGCGATCTTTGTCACCGTGGTTGTCCTTATGGTGCGTATTTCAGCACCAACGCCAGCACCATGCCAGCAGCCTACGCAACCGGAAACCTCACCGTGCGGCCGCATTCGCTCGTAAATACAGTTGTGTATGATGAACAGCAGCAGCGTGCTACGGGTGTAGAAATTATTGATACGGAGACCAGGCAGACAATCACTTTCCATGCAAAAATTATCTTCCTCAATGCATCTACCGTTGCCACTACCGCCATCCTGCTCAATTCCACATCCGGCCGTTTTCCAAACGGCATGGGCAATGGCAGCGACCAGGTAGGCCGCAACCTGATGGACCACCACAAGGGTGTATCGGTGACTGCCGCGGCAGATGGTTTTGAAGATAAATATTACTTTGGCCGCCGTCCCAATGCACTGTACATACCAAGGTTTAAAAATATACATGAACAGTCCCCGGATTTTATACGCGGCTATCATTATGGGGTAAGCGCAAACCGCAGCAGGCCGGAACCGGAAACACCGATAGGCGGTGATTTTAAAGATGCACTCACCGAACCCGGACCCTGGAAGATCGGCTTGTATTCCTATGGCGAATGCCTGCCGTATGCAGACAACCGCATTACGCTTAGTCCCGATAAAAAAGATCCGTGGGGAAGGGCGCTGGTGACAGTCGATTGTACTTTCCGCGATAATGAAAAAGCAATGCACAAAGACATGGTGGCCACGGGAAAAGAAATGCTGGAAGCAGCAGGATACAAAGATGTGCGTATCAACGCCGCTATCTCAGCGCCTGGCAATGCCAACCACGAAATGGGTGCTGCCAGGATGGGGCATGATGCAAAGACTTCTGTGCTGAACGCCTTTAACCAATTGCATGAGGTGCGCAATGTATTTGTTACCGACGGTTCCTGTATGGTCTCCAGTTCGTGTCTAAACCCTTCCATCACCTACATGGCACTTACGGCACGTGCGTGTGATTACGCAGTAAAAGAATTGAAAAAGATGAATATATAATGTAAGCCGGGTGTACAACCACTAGAGCATGACCGATTCCAGGTTTCGTTGCTTGTATTTTCCCCAGTCTTTCATCACTTCTTTCAATGATTCTCTCAGTGAAGTATAGGTCACTTTTTTTCCTTTGGTCGGTTCCCTGATTTCTGCAGCGCCCACAGGCCTTGCGGAAACTTTTGTTGCAAACCAGGTTACGTGCTGGTGAGGCAGGGAAATGCCGAGAATCATACCTGGGAGCCCAGTAAAAGATTCCGGGCCGCCTGGCGAAACAATCTCGTCGGTATAAAAAGCAACCACGTAAATAGAATCCATAATGAGCGCGTTTGCACGCCTGCACTGAAAGCCGGCTATCACGCGGTTCTCATCCGTTATCTTCCACTGAATCTGCCGGGTGCTGTCTTTTATCAAAAAAATCTGTTCAAATACTTTTTTCTGGCTGGTGCTCCTGCTGCTGTCCAGCTCAGAAAATACCACGTTTTCCTGCGCCACGCCTTCATCATAAAAACTCTTGTTATTCTCCGGGTTGTCACGCCCAGGCTGGTAGAAAGTTTTGTTTTTGCTAAATAGCAAATCAAAATAGGTAGTCCTGAACTTTGGCATCGTTTTCTTTTGCAAATCGTTCCAGGAATCGCCGTCGTCCATCAGGGAATACATGTTTACTTTTCGCTCGAATTCAATTTTGCCTTCTGCCAGGAAGATAGGGTTTTGCGCATGCAAAGGTGCTTTGCCCACTGCCAGGCACGCCAATAAAATAAAAGTAAATGCTTTCATGTTTTTTATTCTAAGCTTAATTGTTTCCGGGAACGGGCGTACCGGCTTTATTAAAATTCCAGACAAGTGATACCATAAAGAAACGCTGTATTGTGGTGTAAGTATTTTGCGAAATAAAATTACTGTTCACGGTTCGGTTGAAACCAATATTCTGGTTGAGCAAATCGTTGGCCGACACTTTAAGCAACAACGCATCGCTCTTCATGAATTTTTTTCCTATCCAGGCGTTCCAGAATATTACATTGGTATTGAAATCAAACGCACTGGTCTTTTGCCTGAAATTGGCGTCTATTTCGGTATGCAGCTGGAATTTTTTAGGTAGAAATAGGTCGATATTGGGTTGTACGTTAAAAGTCCAGTAATTCGTTTTGATGTTGCTTTGCACAGAGGAATGACTATTGGTATAAGTTGCCGAACTACTCAGCCGAAGCTCATATTTTTTGTCTTTTGATTTATAGAGATCGTTGCCCAGTGTGAAATTGCCGCTGCTGGTTACGTTCATCAGGCCATTGACAATACTGACGCTTCTGTTGTTGTTGATGTTTCCGTTGAACCGCACATTAAGACCTGGCTTTTTCAGTTTGAAGCCATAACCAAAATAACCTGATAACGTTCGGCTGCCATTGAGGTTGACGGACTGGTAAGTACGTTTTCCATTAGAATCCACAAACGTATTGCTGCTAATTGCATTCTGCGTAAACCGGTAATTGATGCTTGCATACACATCCGTCTCTGTCAGTACTTTGTAATTATTAAAATTGAGCGACAGGTAATTCAAAAACTGTGGCTTTAAGTCCGGGTTACCGATATTGATGTTGAGTGGGTCGTCATTGGTGCGGATCGGTTGTATCTGCTGGATGGATGGCTGGGCAGTATTTGCATTGTACCTGAACGATAACCTTTTCTGCGAGTTGAAGGAATACATAAACATTGCCTGCGGGAACCAATTAATAAAATTTCGTTTTGAGGAAGTGTCCATCCTCAGATCTTCCTGGTTGAAGCTGGTGATACCAATGTTATTACCCAGGTTGATCCGTACTTTTTTCTTTACATGGCTAAAGCTAAGCCCCGCCTTGTGGGTAAATACATTGAAATTGTAATCATTGCTGTACACACTGTCATAGCTGGTATATTTTCCATCTGCTGCTCTATTGTAAGAGTTCCGGTTAGAACGGCTGTTATTCACTGCTATCCCATAGTTGACAATCATGGCGGACGACACCGACAGCGGCTCAGAATAAGATATTTTTGAATCGAACGAGAGTTTCTTTGTGTTGTATTGCTTGAATTGGTCAGTGACTTGCTGCTGCACCGGGATGCCACCTTTATAAAATTCATTGTCGGCATACAGGTAGCCATCCGATGTGCCTTCTTCGTAATTCTCACTCAGGTTTACCGAAAGGGTGCGTCCTTTTTTGCGCAGTTTTTTCTTATACAGTATATTGCTGTTGACCGTTTTTGTATCGCCGGCGGTGGTAATGCTGCGGTCTCCGCTGTTTACCAGTACGCTGTCGCTGGTCAGTGCCTCTGTGCGGTACCTGCTATTCGTTATTTTATGATCGGTGCCGCCATTGGCACTTATTTTTATGGATGAACTGGAATCCAGCTGCAGTTCATAACTGCCATTTGCACGGTGCCGCAATATCTGGTTATTGGTGGTATCACGCTGGTTGTTGTAGTAAAGCGTGTCGGGCAGAATGTATTGTGTGTTGGTGCCGCCGGTGGCGTTCACATCCAGCTGCAGAAATTTGTAGTTGAAATTGGCGTTTTGTTTATCATCATTCCATTTATCGTTGTAATGGATGCCGCCGGTTTTTACTGAAGGGTAGCCCTGCCCATTGTATCTGCCGTCCCATGAATCAAGCTCATCGTTGCTGCCGGAATACGTGAAGTAACCATTTGCTTCATCATAATCTACACCGCTGGAAAAGCTTTCACCGTATTTATCCCGGTCGTTCCAGTTAAGGCCCGTCTTGCCTGTGTTGGATAATATGCCGTAAGCTGATAATTTCTTTTTCTTTTTAAAAAGGTTTATCATAAGCTGGTTATCAAAATATCCGTCTGTACCCCCGCCCGCAGTCACCTTTCCAAAATAACCGTTTTTCTTACTATCCTTTAATTTAAGGTTGATCGTTTTAGTCTTTTCCCCGTCGTCTATGCCGGTAAACGCCGACTGGTCGCTTTTTTTATCGAATACCTGTACTTTATCAATCATATCTGCCCGCAGGTTCTGCGTCACCAGGGTAGGGTCGTCGCCAAAAAACTCTTCCCCGTCCACCAGCACTTTTTGCACGGTTTCACCCTGCGCGGTAATTTTGCCATTTTTATCTACCTGTATGCCAGGCAGTTTTTTTAATAACTCTTCCACAGTTGCATTGGCCTGTACATGAAAACTGTCTGCCGTAAACTCAGTGGTATCGCCCTTCATTTTTATTGCAGAAATCTTTTGTTTAATTACCACTTCTTCCAGCAGTTTTGCTTTCAGTATAAGAGAAATTTTATCAAGGTTCAAAGCGGAAGTATCTGTAAGCGTCAGTTGTTCCACATAGTCCGCGTATTTTGGATAGGTAACCAGCAGGATAAATTTGCCGGCCGGCAGGTGACCGAGGGTAAATCCCCCCTTTGCATTCGTTCGGGTAAATTTTAATAACACGGAATCTTTGGCGCGAAGGATGGAGACAACTGCGTTGGGGAGATGATCTTTGCTGGACGTGTCGCTCACAACACCTTTAACCGCAGCAAGCTGGGCCAGTGCACAGGAAGACAAAAGAAATACCATGCACAGAAAGGCCACGGTTTTTTTCATAAGCTTGCAGGAGATTAGATTGGTTGTTTAATGGTTACGCTGAATGCCGGACAGTAATAATTGCTGGCCGAATATCATCTAAAAAAAACTAACTTTAAAAGGCGTAGTCTTAATTTTAGGTTAAAGGAATTTTTCAAGGATAGCCGGTAAGATGCAACTACTTCCAAAATCCATATTTCCAAAAAAACAAAATCATCTATATAAAAATATTATAATGGAACAGTCTGCAGGACACCGGTATGAAGAGGAAAATTTTGTGGATACTTCAAGGAACGTATGGAACTATTCGATGCTGACCAGCCAGGACATCAGCAATTTCCAAAATGGCACCCACTACCAGTTGTATGAGAAAATGGGCGCACATTCTATAGAAGTCAACAATAAATGGGGGATGTATTTTGCCGTGTGGGCACCCAACGCAACGGCTGTTTCTGTGAAAGGAAACTTCAACGATTGGAAAAACGATGAGTATGCACTCTATGCACGCTGGGACAAAAGCGGCGTATGGGAGGGTTTCATTCCGGCATTTACCCTTGGCGAGGTATACAAATACCATATAATCGGTTTCATGGGAATAGAGACGGATAAAGGCGATCCGTTTGCCAATTTCTGGGAAATGAAACCCGATACGGCATCCATTACCTGGGACATGCATTATGAGTGGAGGGACGGAGACTGGATGAAAGAAAGGCATGCGCACAACGCACTCAATGCTCCCTGGAGCGTCTATGAAGTACACCTCAATAGCTGGATGCGGCCAGACAGAAATGATGAGGCGTCTTACAATACTTATGCGCAACTGCAGCAGCTGCTGGTTCCATATGTAAAAGAAATGGGCTTTACACATGTAGAACTGATGCCGGTAATGGAACACCCGTTTGATGGCAGCTGGGGTTACCAGGGCACCGGTTTTTTTGCGCCCACTTCCCGGTTTGGATCCCCGCAGGATTTTATGCGCCTCGTGGAAGCTTTTCACCAGGAAGGCATCGGGGTGATACTGGATTGGGTGCCCTCTCATTTTCCGTACGATGCACATGGCCTGTTTATGTTTGATGGTACACACACTTACGAATATGCGGATATGCGCAAGGGTTATCATCCCGACTGGAATTCTTACATTTTTAATTATAAAAGAGGCGAAGTCAAATCCTTTCTTATCAGCAGCGCGCGGTTTTGGTTAGACAAATTTCATGCAGACGGCATTCGGGTGGATGCAGTGTCTTCCATGCTCAAACTAAATTATTCAAGAACAGCAGGGCAGTGGGAGCCAAATGAATTTGGCGGCGATGGCAACCTGGAGGCGATTGCATTTATAAAAGATTTGAATGAAACAATTTTCAGGGATTTTCCTGACGTGCAATGTATTGCAGAAGAATCTACAGACTGGCCGGGGGTTTCCAAACCAACTTTTTCTGGAGGACTGGGATTTGGTATGAAATGGATGATGGGCTGGATGCATGATACGCTGGACTATTTTAAACTGGATCCGCTGGAAAGGCAACATCACCAGGATAAGTTTGTGTTTAGCATGATGTACTATTACGATGAAAATTTTATGCTACCCCTTAGTCATGATGAAGTTGTACACGGCAAATCACCCATGCTGTATAAAATGCCGGGCGATGACTGGCAGAAATTTGCAAACCTACGACTGATGTACAGTTATATGTTTACCCACCCCGGTGGCAAATTATTATTCATGGGTAATGAGTTTGGCAGTACATCCGAATGGAATTATAAAAGTGAACTGCCCTGGGAATTACTCGGGAATGATTCGCACAAAATGTTAAAGCATTGTGTCCGCGACCTTTGCATGCTGTTGCGGAACGAGCCTGCGCTCTACGAAAAGCAATTTAAGCAGGATGGTTTTGAATGGGTTGATCTCGACCACCGGCAGGAATCTGTGATAGTTTTCAGGCGTAAGGGTCTATTGCCCGAAAACGATTTGCTGGTTATATTGAACATGACCCCTGTTGTGAGACATAACTGGAAAGTCTATGCCCATGATAAAGAAATATGGCAGGAAATATTTAACAGCGATGCCAAAATCTACTGGGGAACCGGCGATGTTTTCAATCCGGCGCCCGAAGTAAAAATGGTAGATAAAAACAGCCGCCGGTTTGAAATAAATGTGCATTTGCCCGCGTTAGGAGCTATCGTACTTAAATAAAAGCCGCTTCGTCCTTTAACCGCCAACGCCATGAAAAACCCGCTCTTAATACTGATTTTGTCACTGCCCGTTTCCGCCTTTAGCCAAAACGCCGACAGCGCTGCGTTTTACGTAAAAAAAGGAATGGAAGCCCAGCAGGGCAGGTTGTATTTGGTGGCAGCCCAGCAGTACAAAAAAGCTATCCAGTTCGACGCGGTTAATATGGATGCACAACGCGGCCTGGGTAGTGTGTCGATGGAGATGCGCCGTTATCCGGACGCAATTACCGCATACAGCGAAGTTGTTAAAAAATTACCCGAAGATCCCACGGCGACTGAAAACCTCACCAATTTATATTTTTCAAGCAGGAAATGGAATGAAGCCATTGTTGCCGCTAAAAAGATGCAGCAATTAAAGATTGGTAAAAACGCTGACTACATCATCGGAAAAAGCTACGCAGAGCTGGAAGATTACGGACAATCATTGACGTATTTGCAGGCAGCTGCAAAACAAGACAGCACCAATGCAGACATTCCTTATACTATCGGCCGCGGGTTTGTAGAAATGAGCAATTACCGCAATGCCGCTCCTTATTTTGTTAAAGCTATTACGCTGGATACCACCAAGCCGCGCTGGGTGTATGAGTGCGCATTGAATTATGCCGCCATACCAGATGATAAAACCGCCATCAGATATTATTTGCTGGCGGCGGAAAGGGGCTACAGGACCGACAACGATTATATTGAGAACTTGTCGATATCATACGAAGGCACCGGGCAGCTGGAAAAATGCATCGAACTACTAACTAAAGTGCTGGAAAAAAAACCGGCGGATATGTCGTTGCTAAATTCCATCGCCCAACTATATTATAAAACAGGCAAGTACCAGGCTGCCATCGACAATTGGGATAAAATACTTGGCTACGACAAGCAAAACGCCAAAGCCTTATACATGATAGGCATGGCATACCAGAAAAAAGGGGAAAAGGACAAAGGCATGCAACTCTGCGACCAGGCCATCAAAATGGATCCTACACTGGCCAGCCTTAAAGAAAAAAAAGGCAATATGGGTTTGTAAGCGGCAGAAGTTGCTACCAACGCAAATGGTGTCAGTAACGTCACGAAGCAAATGGAGCCATAATTATTGCTTCCCATGGAATCAAACACGCATTTGGCAATCTCCTCATTGGCTTATTTCCATTTTAATTAACCGGAAGATTTTATAGAAAAGTTCCAAAACATTTTAAGTCCGAGAATTCTTTTGTCAGCGCGTTTAAACGCTTAGCGGGTGATAGATAGGGCAGCGATGTATTGTTCGCCGTGGTGCAACGCTCGGCTGCATTCGGACGCCAAGATCGTTAAAATGTTTACGTAATGGCGCATGCAATTAAAGGCTGATATTTCTTCAGCGATTCAATTATTTTTTCAACGCTTATACGTGAAATGCTGATGGCATAAATAACCTCATTCCTGGAGGCACTGGTTATTTGCCTGATAAACTGCATTTGTGCTTCGCTGCACAGTAGTGGTTGATTTCCCATGCCATTTAAATGGAATAATGGTGCCAGTCAGGCCCTTAATGGCTTACACTTATACAATGCGCGAAATAGTGCGAGTTAGAATGTGTTTAGGCCAGTACTGAAGGCTAAACATACTTTAGTGGGGCATTAATATACCACATCCGGGCGAACGTCCATAATTGGACTAAAACCGGCCGGCGGCTATGGTATACGTATTGTAACAGGTTGATGATGTCAACCCGCATGCAGCATCTTTCTAAACAAAAAGGAAAGCCCATTTTAATGTCAGAAATTGCCTCGTTAAAAGAATGTTTAGTGAATTTAACGGCACCGCAATGGCGCAGAAAATAATTTAACCGTACGAGCGCACGCAAAAAAGTATGCTTGTCCATTTTCATTTTTTAATTGAAGCTCGGATTTGGATCTTGCGAATTTTTGCGTGTTTTTTAGCATTTCTTTTTAACCATAAAAAAAGTCACACAAACTTAATTTGAAAAGCAGCGCCTGGGGAATGTTAGTCATTCTGCAATGAACTGGTGTTGTTTGAATGCAACGCGAAAGAATAAAATATAGACGCAATTATAATTCCATAAAAAAAATATGTGCAATCCAGTTATGCATGTTCCAAATTGTTCAGTAAGGCGAAGGCGTTGCAGCAAAATTTTTTCAATCAGCAATTTAAAACTTACCAGTTGTTAGTTTTTAACATCAAAAATTGAATTTTAAACAACTCTTTAAAAAATATCTCAAAAAATGGCCAATTGTTTAAATAGATGTGGACTAAAATGAGAAAAATCGTTCATTTTTCTTTTTTTTACCGATTTTTCATGAAAAATATTGAAAATGGCATGTTGTGGTATCATTCTTGGTTAATACCAAATATTATTAATTAAAATTATGAAATCATGAAAAAATTATTTATTATCGGCAGCGCATTAATCGCTTTTTCAGCAGTTAATCTTTTTGCTAATAACACTGATGCATACGCTATTTCAAGTACTAACAACACTACTGATACCGTGCCTAAGAAGGACAGTACCAAGAAAGATTCTGCCTTGGCACAATTGAGTGAGAACACCGCTTTTTTAGCAAGCATGGATACAGTACCTAAGAAAGATACCGCAAAGAAAGATTCATTATTTCTTGCGTTGAGATAAGGAATTCGCATCCCTGATTATTTATTTGTATTAGACTATAAACTGGCAGGCAATCCAGAAAAGAAACAGGCGTTTTTCCTGATTTAAGATCATATCTTTCTTTCAACCCCGGGGTAACAAAAACATTTAAAAGTTTTATGTACCCGGGGTTTTTTTTGTCCGTGGGCGAAAGAAGTGACATGTTGCGCCTGCACGCATAAACGCCTGATAGGTATTTTATTCAGTTAAGTATCAGTTAGTGGGAATTCGGTTATTTTTGCGGATGCATAATCAAAAGTTGAAGTGAGTGACACAACGCAACCGGTACATTGATTTAAAACGATGCACAGCACGGGCCTTCTTGTCGGCCATCAGTTTACTCATCAGCTTTTTTTCTTTCGCGCAAAACAAATTTACCATCAGTGGATATGTAAAAGATTCGCTTACTGGAGAAACATTGATTGGTGCTGCAGTACAAACCGGATCAAAGGGACGGGGTGTCAATAGCAATGCCTACGGGTTTTATTCTATTACCTTAGAGGCGGGTGATTATGAAGTCAGCTGTTCTTTTGTAGGTTACGAGGGACGCAGCGTTTCAATTCAGTTAAGTTCAGGCAAGACGGTCAACTTTTTATTGCCACCAAGAACAACTGCAGCCGGGGAGGAAGTAATAGTGTATGCTAAACGGCGCGATGAAAACGTAAAAAATGCGCAGATGGGTCGGTTTGATTTATCCGTGTCCCGTGTAAAAGCGTTGCCCGTTCTGCTCGGTGAAGTTGATTTGCTGAAAACTTTACAGCTACTGCCGGGTATTCGCAATGCCGGCGAAGGCAATACCGGCCTCTATGTGCGCGGTGGTGGCCCGGATCAAAACCTAATCATCCTCGATGAGGCCGTGGTGTACAATACCGGTCACCTTTTTGGTTTCTTTTCTATCTTCAATGCGGATGCCATAAAAAATGTTACGCTTATAAAAGGCGGTATGCCAGCGCAGTATGGCGGACGTTTGTCGTCGGTGCTGGATGTATCCATGAAGGACGGCAACGCTAATAAACTGCAGGTGGACGGCGGTATCGGGCTGATTGCATCCCGGTTGTCCATCCAGGGGCCGGTTAAAAAAAACAAAGCCTCTTTTATTGTATCGGCGAGGCGCACCTATATTGATGTACTTGTAAAGCCATTTATACCCAAAAGCAGCGCTTTCTCCGGTTCTGGTTATTATTTTTATGATCTCAATACAAAAATAAACTACAAGATTTCCGAAAAAGACAGGCTTTACCTCAGCGGTTATTTCGGCAAGGATGTTTTTGATTTTAGGAATAGCCGCCGTTCTTTCAGCGCCAATATCCCGTGGGGCAATGCAACCGCAACGCTTCGGTGGAACCATGTTTTCAACCAGCGCCTGTTTGCCAATACTACGCTGGTATACAATAAATACAATTTTTCTTTCAATGCTTCCCAAAATGATTTTAACATCAAGCTTGCTTCAGGTATAAAAGACCTGAATGCAAAGGTTGATTTTGATTATTATCCCGCGCCGCAACACAAAATAAAATTTGGAGGTCTCTATACGCACCATCATTTTACACCCAATATACTCAGTGGAAACCAGGATACCACCCAGTTTGCGCCCAATAATGCCAATAACAAATATGCCAACGAGGCCGCCCTGTATATCCAGGATGACTGGGAGCTCAGTAGTAAATTAAAATTAAATGTAGGATTACGGTACAGTAGTTTCAAACAGGTAGGCCCGTATACTAATTATACCGCAGACGCCAACGGCAACAAGCTAGACAGCACAGTGTATGAACAGGGCGCCAAAGTAAAATACTATGGAGGGCTGGAGCCACGTGCTACCCTGCGTTACGCCATCAACAACCAAACATCTTTGAAAGCCGCAGTGACCAGGAACTTACAATATATTCACCTTGTTAGCAATGCAGGTTCTACGCTGCCTACCGACCTATGGGTGCCCAGTACCTATTATGTACAACCGCAGATAGCCTGGCAATACGCAGCCGGCGTATTCAGGAATTTTAAAGACAATACCTACGAAACTTCGCTGGAACTGTATTACAAAGACATGCGCAACCAGATTGAATACAAGGAAGGCTATACCCCGTCCCTGAGCGACCCCGAGCAACAGTTTGTTTTCGGTAAAGGCTGGAGCTATGGCGCCGAATTATATATTGCAAAAAATAAGGGACGTTTAACTGGCTGGCTCGGTTATACATTAAGCTGGACCTACAGAAAATTTGCGCAGCTAAATGCGGGCGAAGAATATTTTGCCAAATATGATCGCCGGCATGACCTCTCTGCGGTTGCCACCTATGAACTGAATAAAAAATGGAAACTGTCCGGTGTATTTGTGTATGGTACCGGCAATGCTACCACGTTGCCGGAACGTTTTTACATCATCGGCGGCATCCTTACCCAGGAATACAGCAGGGTAAATCAGTACCGCCTGCCTGCTTATCACCGGCTTGACGTAGCGGCCACCTATACACCCATTCCAAAGCGAAAAAAGAAAATCCAAAGCAGTTGGGTGTTTAGTATCTATAATCTGTACAGCCGTGAGAATCCTTATTTCATTTATTTTGATCAGACCGGCAGCCCCTACAACAATACGTTGAAAGTGGAAGCGCTGCAGGTTTCCCTATTCCCAATCATTCCCGCGGTTACATACAATTTTCATTTTTAATTAAATAACCATGGATGGCACACGGCAAGTACAAGGCCCGCCGTTGCGGTTAGGGGGGAAAAGAATTCTGTGCTGCATTGCTGCATTCACATAAAATTTATGCACCAGGCAATGCCATGCAGCCAATGAGTATTTTTCGATTTATTGCGTATTATTTTATTTTCTTCAATTCAATGTCCGTTTCTTCGTGGGAGATCAATGTAACAACTTTCTCCTTTGCGTCTTTTATAAAATCCATTTCAACACCGGCGATGCGTAAAAAAAACTTTGACGCGGAGATGGGTGTAAATGGCGATTTGGGCAGGTTGTTATTAGGGCCTTCCGCGTAGAGTACGCCGTTTTCAAGCGTGATGAGGATAGGATGCGTTTGATCGCGGGCATACACGCCGGTATACTGCCGGAGGATGGTTTCATCCACTTTTATACCAGGATACGTTTTCCATTTTGACCATTTGGTTTTATCAATCGCGGAAGACCGGTCGTAGCACTCATCTTTGAACAGCGCCACAAATAGACTATCACTTTTTATTGAAAAGTTATATTGCCCGGATGAACCATCGTTGCAGTCGCTCTCGCCGTTTATTTTTGTTAACGTTAAAGAATTTCCCGTTGCTGAATACGTCATAACTTCAATAACATCGTTACCGGCAACAGCATAAATGACAGCCGTATCTTTTTTAAAATCAAAAATAACATTTTTCGGATCGGGAGTATGAATGGTTGCTTTCCATTTTGTATGAGCGAGCTGGGCAAACGACGACAAGGTAAATAATGTCGAAAAAACGATAAAAAGATAATTTTTCATATTGTTCTTTTCTGCTGTGGTAATTTTCATGCAAATACGTTCGTTAGAAACGCTGACTAATTTTTATTGCCGGCGTTACACCACGGAAAAAGTTATTAAAATACATGGCCGGCTCAATGGTTGTTTTAGACATTTTTATTTTACCAGCACCCAGCCGGAAAGTGTTTTTGTCAATAAAATCGCCTTCGCGGTGAATCAGGTAACCAAGTGAAAAAACGGCGCTGAACGTGAAATCTTTTCGGGGGTCATGGTCTGTTACCCCGCCCTGGCCATATACCAGCGTAAGAAAATCATTTCTAAACGTCTGCAGTTTGTCCTGGCTGTTTTTGCCAAAGAAGAAATGCGGTTCCCACAACAAACCTGGCTCCCACTTAAAATTCTTCTCCCGGTTGGCGATTGAAAAAATGGCGCCCACACTAAACGAGGGAACAAAATAGCTTTTGTAATTCTGGACATTCACAGACAGAAAGCCGGTTACCACATCACCGGTGCCCGTAAATCCCCTGGGCTGGTCCACCACAATGGTATTGTCTGCTTTCAGGTAATGCGATCCCGTGCCAAGCACCGTTGGCCATTTTCCCTGCAGGTTTTTTTGAATCAACTGTATTTTTGCTGCGAGCCGGCCATCCATATAGGCGCCAAGTTCATTGATATTATTCAGGTAGAAACTGATGTGGTAGTAGCGGGGATGGGTAAGGCTTATTTTGTCTGCCGGTTTCGACGGATTTAAAATAATGCCGATGATATGAATGGTGTCCTGTTCTGTACGCAGGGAAGCCAATTCTCCTTCGCGTCCCAGAACGAATGCATTGCCTTTTGGCAAAAATTGCTGGAACCGTATTTTTTTTCTGCCATTTTCATCTGTTAGATAGTCGATCCGTTTAGCGGAAAGCGGTTCTGCCAGTGAATCTTTTAGTCCACTGATATCTGTTATAAAAATTTTTAACAATGAATCAATATTCTTTAATTTCTCCAGGTCGGTGATATCAGCGAGTTCCAGCTTCATGCTATTTCCGTGATCCAGGCTGATATAAAATCGCCGGTTAAAAACAATATTATCCGGCACTTCAAATGCCTTGTCGGCTTTTGTTTGCGCGCAAAGCTCCGCCGAGATGCTTGTGAGAAGCACCAGTAATACCAATGTTTTCATGTAATTAATTTTTGAGTGGAATTTTTATTTGCAATATGTCCGATGCTGTATGCACCGGCGCTGTGGATGTACCTGAATTGTTTTCCTGGTTAAGAAATCTGATTTGAAAAGCAGGCCACTGGGTGCGCGATGCAAACTTTGCATTTTCCTGTTCCTGTTTTCCCAGTTCGTTGATATGCACAACGGGCAATCTCTTTTTTGCAGGCATTGCGGCCACAAGAGCAACTGCTGTATCCGGCCCATGGCCACTCATTGTGGTAGTTGTAGAGTCGGCTTTGCTATCAGCAGCTATCATTCCTTCGCCCGGATCTATTTTGTTTTTCTCAATTGGATTCGGGGTGTGTTTTAAAGAATGGTAAGCCATTTCTTTTTTTGCCGGCGGTTTTGAAGTTATCACCGGCATCATATCCGGGTTAATTACGATGGCCGGTATTGATTGGATCGGAACCTGCCGTTGCTCCACCAAATTTTGCAACGATACTGGTTGCTTTTTTATTTTAACCAGCAATGGCCACGCGGAGAGCAACAAGAAACAGGCAGCAGCCCAATACCAGCCATGGTTTTTCCGGCGGCGTTTTTCATGCAGCCGCCCGTGCAACCGTTCCCAGGAACTGTTTTTATCGGGCATTGAAGCTCCGGGTAAACTGTCCAACTGATCCAGTTTATTCACCCAATGAAGACCATCAGTTTGTTTTTCGTTTGCCATATTCGGTGCCTTTTTGAGCCAACATTTTTTGTAATAAGGAGCGGGCTTTACTCAGTTGCGATTTGGAAGTGCCTTCACTGATGCCCAGTGCGCAGGCAATTTCTCCATGGGTCATTCCTTCCACCGCATACAAATTAAATACGGTGCGGTAGCCAACCGGCAGCTGAACAATCATATTAAAAATTTCTGCGGCAGATAAATTATTAAGGGCTGCTTCTTCCAGGGCCATCTCTTCCCCTGCAGATTCTGTTACCATACTAAACGCGTTTTTCTTCCGTAGGAACATCAGGCATTCATTTACCATAATTCTTTTTAGCCAGGCGTACAACGCCGGATCTCCCTGGTAATTAAAAGAAGGAAGATTTTTAAAAAACTTATAGAAACCATCCAGCAATAGCTCTTCTGCGTCTTCCCTGTTTTTTACATAGCGGCGGCATAGCAGCAGCATTTTATCCGACAACTGGTCAAACAGGCATTTCTGCGCAGCAGTGCTTCCTTGTTTGGCTTCCTTAACCAGTTTTGCTATTTCCATGAAAGAGTAAAGAATGTTGGTTGGTTATAAAAGTATAAATGCAGTTAATGTGTAAAGCGTTGCCTGCGCCAAAAAATAAATACTTCCCGGCGCCGGAGACCAGTTTATCGGTGCTCCACGTAGTAATTTTTAGCAATGGCCCGCTGCAAGTGCGCATACTCATCGGGGTGCAGGGGAGGAGTGTCTTCCGTTTTTACGGCCGCTTCCAGTTGTTCCATGGTTCGGATGCCAACGATGGCCGCGGTGATTGCCGGTTGTTGCAAAACGAATTGCAGGGAGGTTTGGGTGGCTAGCCTTTTACTGTTGGATAACCCGGCAATGCTGGCTGCGGCTTTCTTCACAAGCGGTTCACTGTAGGTTAAGTATTGCTTAGCGGGCTTATCAACCAGCAGGCCACCTGCCAACCCACCTCTGGCCAGTATGCCAATATTTTTACCGGCCAGTATATCAAAACAACTTTCCTCCGGCCGCCTGTCCAGCAAACTATACTGCATCATTACACTCGCAATCGATGAACGGGATGCATACGCCCTTATTACGTTGGGCCGGATGGAAGAAATACCGTAAAAACGGATCTTGCCCTGTTGCTGCAGCAGGTTAAATGCATCAATGGTTTCATCAATATTATCGGCTATTGTGCCCCCATGGAGCTGGTACAAATCAATATAATCGGTTTGCAATCTTTTGAGGCTGTCATTGACTGCGGCTAAAATATGTTTTTTGCTGGGGTTCCATACCGTACCACTACCGTCGGCTTTCAACTGGTTGCCTACCTTGGTGGCCAATATAATGTTTTTGCGGTTTGCTTTCAGCGCAGCACCGAGTGTCGCCTCGTTACTGCCATTCCCATACAGATCCGCAGTATCAAAAAAGTTAATGCCCTTGTCGACAGCGGCATGCAACAAGTCGCTATTCGCTGAATCGCTACCGGCAAGCGACATACAGCCAAAGCCGATGCGGCTCACCGACAACGACGAGTTTCCAAGCAGGCGATATTCCATTATAGGGTTCTACGTATAAATTAATAGTACAATATTATCGACCCGGTTCAAGCAGGAACCTGCATTCACAAAGTATTCCCTATCCGCTTTAGCCACGTATATGGTATGCCTTTGGCTGAACGAAAGCATGAATGCCCTGGTGCGACAAGGTAGCACCCAAACCAGAATTTTTTCTTCCGCTCCAGGGAAGAGATGCACTCACCCGGTCGCAGCAGTTCCAGTATACCGTGCCGGTATTCATCTGTTTCATGATTTTCTCAGCGCGATCAAAAGTTTTTGAATACACGCCCGCCGTTAGTCCGTACGCCGTGTCCTGCATCAGCAGTACGGCAGCTTCATCACTTGCTACTTTCATAATGCCTATCACCGGTCCAAACGATTCGTCGCGCATCACCGCCATCGCATTGGTTACATTGGTGACAACGGTAGGCTCAAAATAATTACCTTTTATTTTTTTACCTCCCTGTGCAATGATGGCACCCTTATCCAGTGCGTCTTTTACCTGGTATTCTAAAATCGCTACCTGGGCGTTCCTGGTAAGCGGGCCGATGTAGACGCCTGCTTCCGTTGGTGCGCCGGTCTTCCAGCTTTTCACTTCCTGCACAAACGCAGCCACATATTCGTCGTAAATTTTTTCGTGCACATAAATTCTTTCCACACTGCAGCAACTTTGCCCGTTGTTATAGAAGGCCCCGTCTGCTGTTCCTATGGCAACTGACTTTACATCTTCTACATCATCAGCAATATAGAGCGGATCTTTGCCACCCAGTTCCAGCTGCACCGGCACCAGCTTATGCGCGGTTTTTTCTGCAATGTATTTCCCGGTATTGTAACTGCCGGTAAAAAAATAGCCATCCAGGGGCAATGCTAAAATGGCTTCACCCACAGTTGCCGCACCTGCAGCCACTACAAAAACATCTTCCGGTACGCCTGCTTTATAAAACAGCCGCTGAATATGCAAACCCGTAAGCAAGCTGTATTCCGAAGGTTTATACAATACCGCATTACCGGCAATCAAAGCCGGAATAAATACATTGCTGCCTACCAGGTAGGGGTAGTTCCATGCCGAGATATTGGCAATAATGCCCAGGGGCTCATACACAATTTTTTCCCTGGTGCCAGGTTCTACCGCCACCCATTCCTCCGCCAGGTATTTCGGAGCATTTTCAATAAAATATTTAATGCGCGTTCTTGCGCCGTTAATTTCATTATAAGATTGTTGTAGCGGCTTGCCCATCTCGGCTGTCAGCGTGGCTGCCAGCGCATCTTTCTCGGCATCCAGCAGATCATAAAATTTTTGTATGATGGCCACTCTTTGTTCCACCGACTTTGCCGCCCATGCCGGCTGCCCGGTGCGTAAACGCATAAATTTTTCATTGATCACCGCATTGCTGTCTTCGGCAACTTCCTGTATAATCTCCTGCGTGGCTGGGTTAATGATAGTCATGGATAATTATTTGTTTTTAATGGCTTCAATGAAAAGGTTCCTGATGCCCAACGATAAAGCTGCTTTTTCTAATTGAAATTCAAACATGCGTTCCGGGTGCCACTGTATGCAAAGAAGAAAGGATTTGGTTTTTTTGTCTTTCCTTTCAAGCCCTTCGATTACGTTGTCGTCCGAAATACAATTGACCATTAATTCGGTTGCAATTTTATCAACGCACTGGTGGTGTGCACTGTTTACCACGGCTCTGTCAGTGCCGGCTATTTGCGCAAGCAACGTTGCGGCGCTGATGTGAAGTCCGTGCGCTTTATCAAACTGTTTTTTGTTTTCCGCTGTAACGGCTTTATGAATGCTATTTTTTCCAGCGAGATCCTGTTGCAATGTTCCTCCCATGATGCAGTTGATGAGCTGCAGTCCCCGGCAGATACCCAGGACCGGCAGCTGTTGCTTTTGTGCCGCCGCAAAAAGGCCTATTTCAAACGCATCTCTTTTTTCATTGAATTGTTGCGGCATATTGGGGTACACAAAGTTATTGCTGTTATAATATCCCGGGTGCATGTCTACGCCGCCGGAAAGCACCAGGGCATCACAGTCCGCGATGATGCCTTTATTTTCCTTCGTTTCAGGAGACAATGTAACGATGTGTATATTGTCGTTTTGTTTCAGCCAGCGCACATAATTATCATGCTTTTCAGGTGTTCCGGTATAAGTTAGACCAATATTCATTTCTGATTGTATTACAAAGCTGCCGTGTACAATGTTTTGAAATCGGCCCGGGTAACCGGCCTTGGGTTGCTCGGATGACAGAAATCGGCAAAAGCAAGATCGCTCAGTGTATCAATGTGTTCCGCTTTAACGCCAATTGCGCTTAACCGTACGGGTAAGTTGACTTGCTCATTCAGCGTAAATAGATGCCGGATCACAGCTTCGCCGGTCTCGTTTTCCAGGTTCATGGCAATGGCCATCCGTTTGAATTTATCTGCCAACCCTTCCAGGTTGAATTGCATGCCGTAGGGGAGGTTCACTGCATTGGCCAGCCCGTGGTGGGTATCCAGGAAAGCCGATAGCGGATGTGCCAGGGAATGTACCACACCCAGTCCTTTCTGGAATGCTACGGCGCCCATCAGCGATGCGATCATCATTTTGCTGCGCGATGCCAGGTCGGGTTTATTGACAGCGTCCACAATGCAACCATTGATTAATGAGATTCCTTCCAGCGCGATGCCATCGCACATGGGATGGAACCCTTTGGCGATATAGGCTTCCATATTATGCGTCAGTGCATCCATGCCGGTAGCGGCTGTAATAAAAGCCGGTAGTTCCATGGTAAGCAACGGGTCTGCGAAAATTATCCTCGCCAGCAGCTTCGGCGAAAACAAAATCCGCTTGCGGTGGGTCTCGTCTTCGGAAATAATTGCGCTACGGCCTACCTCGCTACCGGTGCCGCTGGTGGTGGGCACGGTAATAAAATAAGGGACTGCTTCGGTAACGTATTGGTCGCCCCCAATCAAATCGTCGTAATCAAATAAATCGCGGTGGTGGTGTATGCTCAGCACAATTGCCCTTGCTACGTCCATAGCGGCTCCGCCGCCGATACCAATAATACAATCACGATCAGTTGCATTAAAAACATCCCGGCCTTTTAAAACATCCGATTTTACCGGGTTTTTATGAATGTCCGAAAAAGCTTCAGCCGATATTGATTTTGCGGCCAGGTCTTGTTGCAGCTGTTTAAAAAAACCGAGCTGCGCAACCAATGGATCCGTCACAAGCAAGGCTTTTTTAAAGCCGTTCGCCAGCAGGTGGTCCGGCAGTTCTTTAATGGCACCCGCGCCAAATCGGATAACGGTAGGAAAATTGTATTGCCGGATAATATTGAAATCAGTCATGTTCCTTTACATTTTTATTTTTTT
>JBDSEV010000030.1:0-39028 GCA_039919885.1 Chitinophagaceae bacterium | reverse complement strand
AGCTCCTGGTAACGCAATCAATCACTAGCCCGATGAACTTTTTCGCAACAGCCCGACTAGCTGCAATTCCTGCGGAAACAGCTCCTGGTAACGCAATCAATCGCTAGCCCGAAGGGCTTGAACAATAGTAACCGCAGGTGCAACCTGCGGATCTAAACGCAAATTATGCCCAACCCCGAACGGGGTTGAACAGCCACGAAAAAAATGCCGCGAAAACACCCAAAAAAATTGAGGTAAATACTTTAATGACGATGGTTTAAAACATCGTAACAGGAAATCGTTTTTTATCAAACGTCGCTAACTTAGTTTTTCATTACACGCGGCGTACGGTGTTATACATAAAATAGCAATGAGCACGTATCACAGCATTTTTTATCATATTGTATTTGCTACAAAATACCGTCAACCGTCGATTAACCGCAACCATGATGTTGAATTGTACAAGTATATACAAGGCGTCATCAAAAACAAACGGTCAACCGTTTATTGTATAAATGGAATTGAAGACCACATTCATATCATGTCAGCCATCCATCCCGCTATTTCGCTGAGCAATTTTGTGAAAGACATTAAGGTAGCCAGTTGCACCTGGCTGAAAACAAATGCAAACTTTCCTTTATTTAATGGTTGGCAGGATGGTTACGGCGCTTTTACCTATTCTATCAGGGAAAAACATATGATTGTCAATTACATAAAAAATCAGAAAGAGCACCATAAAGCAGAAAATTCTACGTGTGAATTTATACGGCTGCTGATTGAAAATGGTATTGCATTTGATGAAAAATTCCTATTGTAAATTAGCTTGTCTCCTCACCTGCCGGCCATGTGTACACACCGCAAAAATTATGATTATACAACATCACCGGATGCAAACAAGTAGCCCCGCAAACGGCGGGGTTACTTTTGTTATAATTTGACTGTAATAATCTTTCTACCCAATTATCCCCGCCAATTCCAGGCTCATCTTTTTTAGCTTTCGAATTTCTACATCTTCAATAATTGGTTCTGGTGCAAGGATCAGGGAAGTATTATTTTCTTTCCACCAGCTGTTATTTTTCAATTCATCAAATGGCAATACCCCCACCAGGTATTTGCGGTCTTTGTCAGCATGCCACTCCTCTATCCATTCAAACCGCTCTTTGGGTATATATTTAAGATCATCAAAGCTCACATACACTTTGATAAAAAAATCTGTTGTTAGTTCATTCGGCGTATGGTGGTACAACTTCTTGTATTCATATTTGTACTGGTAGCGCAACGCAGACAAATCACTTAATACAGCGGATGCTGTTGGAAAACTCCCTGCACCTTTTCCATAAAAGAATTGTTGGTCGGCAAAAGAACTTTCTATCACTACCCCATTGTATTCATTTTTTACAAAAGCCAGCGGATCGTCGTTCTTAACAAACTGGGGTAATACAAATGCGGCTACTTTGCCATTCTGTAACTTTTGGGCTTGTGCCACCAGTTTAATATCAAAATGCTTTTCTGTAGCAACCACTGCATCAGCCATTTGAATATTCTGTATGCCATTAAAAACAATATTTGCAGGATTTTCCACGATGCCATAAGCATGGGTGAGCAACAAGGTCCATTTATTCACCGCATCATATCCTTCTACGTCCAATACCGGATCGCTTTCGGCGAAGCCTAGTTGCTGCGCCAGTAACAAAGCGTTTTGAAAATCGAGTTTATCTTCAAATATCCTGGTGAGTATAAAATTGGTGGACCCATTTACGATGCCTTTTATGGAATGCAGCAAATCATTATCGTAATATTCTTCCAGGTTGCGTATGATGGGGATTGAAGCGCATGCGGCCGCTTCATATAGAACCGACAAGCCGGTTGTAATTTGCAGACCAAGCAATTCTGGCAAATGCGCGGCCAGCATTTTTTTACTGGCGCTCACTACCTCCTTTCCATTCTTCAAAGCAGTTGACACAATTTCATAAGCAGCGTCGCTTTCGTTGATTACTTCAACAATTACATTTATTTCCGGGTCGTTAAGCAAAAGATTTTTGTCTGTGGTAAACAAATCATCCGGCGCATCCCTTTTTTTCCCGGGATGTTTTATACAAACTTTTTTGATGGTTGCTTTTAGTGACGGTGTTTGCTGTAACACTTTGTACAACCCTTCGCCCACTACTCCAAAACCAAACATTCCAATAGTCAATTGCTTATGTGCGTCCATATCGTATTATTATTTCGATTTTCTTTAATTAATGTCAGTGCGCGCCGCGTTCAGCCGTTGTTCGATGCCTTCAGTAATTGCATTTTTCTCTAAAAATGCAGTTATGCACTGGCTGATCTGTTCAAATTCCAGTAAAAATCCATCATGCCCGTAGGTAGAATGGATGGTTGCATATGCGGCGGCAGGAATATGATTGGCCAGGTATTGCTGCTCTGCCAGCGGAAAAAGTATATCTGACGCTACACCAATCACTAAGGTCTTTGCCTTAATCTGCAGCAACGCGTCCGGTATGCTGGCCCTGCTACGGCCCAGGTTGTGTGCATCCATTCCCATACTTAACACATAATAACTAAATGCGTTAAAACGCTTCGCCAGTTTTTCACCCTGGTAACGCTGGTAAGATTCGCTGTTAAAATCAGCCAGCTTGTCGTTGCCCTGTTCTGATTGCCCCTGCGCGTAGGTATCGTAGCTCCTGTATGAAATCAACGCCATGCTGCGGGCTGTTTTCATCCCTTGGAGTCCCGCTATGTCACTGCGTTCTTTCCAGCTACTATCTGTTTCTATTGCCATGCGCTGGGAAGCATTAATTGCGATACCCCAGGCAGAGTGTTTTGCGTTGGTAGCAATAGGAAATATAAACTGAAACAAAGATGGATCTGTGACGGCCCATTCCAGCAATTGCTGCCCGCCCATTGACCCGCCAATACCAATATGAATGCTTTCTATGCCCAGGAATCTTTGTAAGGGTTGGTAGGCCGCCACCATATCCCGTGTCGTAAAAAAAGGGAACTCATGATAATAAGGTTCACCCGTTTCTGGATTGATATCCAGCGGACCCAGGCTGCCATAACAACTCCCCGGCATGTTCACACAAACGATAAAATATTTTGCAGGGTCAAACAACTTGTCCGCGCCAACCAGCCCGGCCCACCACTCGGCGGGATCGCTGTTTGCGGTGAGCGCATGAAAAATCCATACAACATTGTCTTTTGATGCGTTCAACGCACCGTGCGTGGTATAGGCAAGGTGATATCCGGGCAACACCCTGCCGGATTCCAATGTAAAGGATCGATTGTATGAAAATAATTTGTATAACAAAAGGAACACTGATGTTAAGAGCGGCTAAAGGCTGCCGGCTTTGACCGCTGCTCTTTTAGCCGCTTTTTTAAAACTGGTTTAATCAAAACAAATAGTAATGCAACTGAGGTAAAGAAGTCCCCGCTGATGACTAAGCACCAGAGGTTGCCTTCACAAAAACTTTTTCAAAAGCCTGTTCAAAGTCGGCCTTGATGTCCTCAATATGCTCTATTCCCACGCTGATGCGTACCTGGTTAGGTTCAACACCGGAAGCTTTCTGCTCCGTTTCACTCAGCTGCTCATGCGTAGTTGACCCCGGATGAATGGCCAAAGTTTTGGCATCACCCACGTTTGCCAGGTGGCTGACCAGTTTTAATGAATCGATAAATTTACTGGCATTCTCCTTCCCTCCCTTCACACCAAAATTTAAAATGCCGCCGAAACCATTTGTCAGGTATTTTTTTGCCAGTTCATGATAAGGACTACTTTTTAAACCCGGATAAACAACAAAATCGACTTGCGGATGTTTTTCCAGCCAATGCGCAAGTGCGAGTGCGTTTTGGGTGTGCCGTTCTACGCGAAGGCTGAGCGTTTCGAGGCCCTGCAATAACAGGAATGAATTAAACGGACTTAAAGAAGCACCAAAATCACGCAATCCTTCTACCCGTGCACGGATGGCAAAAGCAATATTGGGCAGGCCCAGCGGATTACCTTCCCCAAAGACATCCCAGAATTTTAAGCCATGGTAGCCTTCGCTCGGCTCTGTAAACTGCGGAAATTTTCCGTTTGCCCAATTATAGTTACCCGCATCTACAATCACCCCACCAATCGATGTACCGTGGCCGCCAATCCACTTGGTGGCAGATTCAACCACAATATTGGCACCCCATTCAATTGGGCGAAATAGATAACCGCCTGTTCCAAACGTGTTGTCTACCACCAGTGGCAGATCATACTCTTTTGCCAGGTCTGCAAATTTTTTAAAATCGGGAATATTCAACCGTGGGTTACCGATAGTCTCCAGGTAAATTGCTTTTGTGTTTTTGTCGATGTGCTTAACAAAACTTTCCACATCATCGCCATCGGCAAAACGTGCTTCGATGCCAAGGCGTTTAAAGGCAACTTTAAATTGATTATAGGTTCCCCCATATAAGTAAGTTGTAGTAACAAAATTATCACCAGCCTGCATAATATTGTTTAATGCAAGAAACTGGGCTGCCTGCCCGCTCCCGGTTGCAAGTGCTGCTACACCACCTTCGAGCGCTGCAATGCGCTGTTCAAAAACGTCCGTGGTAGGGTTCATTATCCGGGTATAAATATTGCCAAATACTTTCAAACCAAAGAGGTCGGCGGCATGCGCGGAATTGTCAAACGCATAAGACGTAGTTTGATAAATAGGCACTGCCCTGGATTTTGTAGTAGGATCAACCTGCTGGCCGGCGTGCAGTTGCAGGGTTTCAAAACGATGGCTCATAAAATCAAGTTTAATTTTTAAAAAAGTTTAGAAACAATAGATTAAAAAGAAAAAATGCACTGAATCATAACACCCATCCCAACAGGAACAGCTATCGCCGCGGCGCGTAACAGCATCCTGCAGTCTGGCAGGGCTTTTCAGCAATTGTTAAAATGCACTACTGATTTCGTGCTATCCGATATCCAGGTGATCTATGATTTTCAAAAAAGGAAGAACCGGCGCAACAACCCGTTCATCACGGGAGGCAGAAAAAAAAAGCTCACCTGTAAATCAGATGAGCTTTCAATATATTGAGATATTTGAGAAGGCTTTTATCTGACTTATCTTTCCCGGCTGCAGCGCCGGGTTGGAATTAGCACCTTCTCAATTTACATTGTTGGTTGCCAAGGCTTCATAGGGCCATATCCCTCTGCCTTTCTTGATAAGTAAATCATAAAGAACTGTTGCAAAGGTAAAGAGGCCGGCGCTTATTCTCCAAATTTTTTTGTGGCCTTTAACCCGACGCGTGTGCTACCGGTCAACTTTTAACGGAGCCTTAGCATGGTCTGTCGGCAACCTGGATTTTACAATTTTCAATCGTTTTATCAAACCAAAAGGCAAGTGTTTTGTTCTTATCTTAGTCACTCATAACAAATCAATTACAACCTTTTTTACAGTATGGCAATTAAGAAGCAGCCTGCAACGGAATCGGCAGCAGTACAGCAGGATTATATTGAGGTTTTTGGCGCGAGGGAGCACAATCTCAAAAATATAGACATCAGCATACCAAAGAATAAATTGGTTGTATTTACGGGGGTAAGCGGCAGCGGAAAATCGTCCCTGGCATTTGATACCATTTACAACGAAGGTCAGCGGCGTTACATGGAAAGCTTCAGCGCGTATGCCCGCCAGTTTATAGGAGATATGGAACGACCGGATGTAGACAAAATCACCGGCTTGTCGCCCGTTATTTCCATAGAACAAAAAACGACCAACAAAAATCCGCGTTCTACGGTGGGCACCATCACCGAAATTTACGACTTTATGCGCCTGTTGTATGCACGGGTGGGCGATGCCTACAGCTACAATACGGGTAAAAAAATGGTAAAATTTAGTGAAGAAGAAATTGTAGAGAATATTTTTTCCAAATTCAAAAATAAAAAAATTACCCTCCTCGCACCGCTGGTGCGCGGGCGTAAAGGGCACTACCGCGAACTGTTTGAAGATATCCGCAAAAAAGGGTACGTAAAAGCGAGAATTGATGGCGAGGTAAAAGATCTCGTTCCAAAAATGCAGGTAGACCGGTACAAAATTCACGACATTGAAGTAGTCATTGACCGGTTGGCAGTAACTGCCGATATGAAAGTACGCATAAGCCAAAGCGTGCAAAAAACGTTACAGACCGGCAAAGACCTGATGTTCCTGTTGATAAACGACGATAATAAAGTGGTGCAGTACAGCAAACAGCTGATGTGCGAAGACACCGGTCTTAGTTATGAAGAACCGTCGCCCAACGCATTCTCATTTAATTCCCCGTATGGTGCCTGCCCTGCATGCAAAGGATTAGGAACGGTATACCAGATAGACATGGATGCCGTATTACCGGATCTCACAAAAAGTATAAATGACGGCGGCATTGCGCCGCTGGGCGAAGAAAGGGAAGCGCATGTTTTTAAACAAGTGCAGCAAGTGGCCCGGAAATATAAAATTAGCCTCGACAAACCATTAAAGGATCTACCGAAAAAAGCAATGAATGTATTGCTGTATGGTAATGAAGAAGCTACCGGCAAAGACACGGCTTTTGATTTTGATACCACGGAAGGCAGCATGTACACAACCGAATTTGAGGGCGTGGTTACCATGCTTCGCCGCTGGTTTGCAGCCAACAGCAGTGAGGCGCTGCGCGATTGGGTGGAAAAATTTATGGAACTGAAACAATGCGATACCTGCGGCGGTACACGATTGAAAAAAGAAAGCTTGTGGTTTAGAGTAGACGAAAAGAACATTGCGCAACTCAGCGATATGAACCTCGATAAATTTATGCTTTGGCTGAACGGCATCGAAAAACGCATCAGTACCAAACAAAACGCTATTGCAAAAGATGTACTTAAAGAAATCCGTGAACGGCTTCAGTTTCTGCTGGATGTGGGGCTCAGCTACCTCACGGTCAGCCGTCCGTCCAAAACGCTCAGTGGCGGTGAATCGCAGCGGATACGGCTGGCAACGCAAATCGGGTCGCAGCTGCAGGGTATTACGTATATATTGGACGAGCCGTCTATCGGTTTGCACCAACGCGATAACCACCGCCTGATTACCGCCTTAAAAAATTTGCGCGATCTGGGCAACAGTGTGCTGGTGGTGGAACACGATAAAGACATTATGCTCGCCGCCGATCATTTGATTGACATCGGACCAGGTGCCGGCAAACATGGCGGACAAATTGTAACACAGGGTGCACCCCATAATGTATTCAACCTGCAATCTGAAACGGCAAAATTTTTAACCGGGGAAAAATCAATTGAAGTGCCTGGCACCAGGCGGCCTGGCAACGGTAAATTGCTGGAATTAAAAGGGGTAACTGGCAATAACCTGCACAAAGTAAATGTGAAGATACCGCTCGGAAAACTAGTGCTGGTAACTGGCGTTAGCGGCAGTGGTAAATCAACACTTATAAATGAAACACTCTACCCGATATTGTCGAAATATTGTTACGAATCGAAAATGGCACCGATGGAATATGCTTCCATCAAGGGCCTCGAAAACATTGATAAAGTAATTGAAATTGATCAGTCGCCGATTGGCAGAACCCCACGGAGCAACCCGGCTACTTACTGCGGTTTTTTTACTGATATCCGCACTTTATTTGCATCCGTACCCGAGGCTAAAATACGCGGCTATACCGCCGGCCGTTTTTCGTTTAATGTTAAAAGTGGCAGGTGCGAAGTTTGCGAAGGTGGCGGTATGCGTGTAATAGAAATGAATTTTTTACCCGACGTGTATGTTCATTGTGAAAAGTGCAATGGTAAAAGATACAACCGGGAAACACTTGAGATCAGGTACAAAGGGAAATCCATCAGTGATGTGCTGGACATGACGGTGGACGAAGCCGTGGATTTCTTTAACAACATACCCTATATCTACAGAAGAATAAAAGTGTTGCAGGAGGTAGGTCTTGGTTACATCACCCTTGGACAATCAGCCGTTACGCTAAGCGGTGGAGAAGCGCAGCGGGTAAAACTGTCGACTGAACTGGGCAAAAAAGATACCGGCAAAACATTTTACATTTTGGATGAGCCCACTACGGGTCTTCATTTTCAGGATGTGCAGCATTTACTGGATGTTTTGAACAAACTGGTTGACCGTGGCAATTCCGTATTGGTGATTGAACACAACCTCGATGTTATTAAAATGGCCGATCATGTAATTGATCTGGGGCCGGAAGGAGGCGATGGGGGCGGAAGAATCTTGTTTGAAGGAACTCCCGAAGAAATGATAAAAAATAAAGAAAGCCATACGGCGAGGTTCCTGAAAGAAGAACTAAAATAATTATTAAGCATAACCGTCTTTTATGAAAAGAGTATTGGTAGATATGGACGAAGTGATTGCAGACACAACAGCGGGCATGGTAGCATGGTACAAAAATGCTTATGGAGGAACAATTGATTATGCAAAGATGCTGGAAGGTAAATCGTTGGTAAAAGGATTTCCGGCAGAACACCAGAATACGGTTCGTCAACAATTGTTTGAGCCCGGTTTTTTCCGGAACCTTCCTGTAATAGCAGACAGTATCGAAGTGCTGGAGCAGATGAACCAGCGGTACGAGGTCTACATTGTTTCTGCAGCCACAGAATTCCCGAATTCACTGACTGAAAAATACCATTGGCTGATGCAACACTATCCTTTTTTTAACTGGAAGCAGTTGGTGTTGTGCGGTGTTAAAAGTATGATACAGGCAGATTTTATGATTGATGACCACACCCGGCACCTGCACCCCTTTGCGGGAAAGCCATATCTTTTTTCAGCGCCCCATAACCTGGATGAACATGACTTTGAACGATTAAATAACTGGCAAGAAGTAGCGGCCAAATTCCTGTAACCTAACCACGGGGAAGCTGCTCGTGCCTCCGGCAATTATAAAAACCTCCGTGTAACAAACGGCCCGCAATTATTCATCGCGGGCCGTTAAGGATACTGGATTGAAGGCAGTATTTTAATTCTTTTTTCTCCAATAAGCAGTGGCGGGAAGTGATTTATAAAATCTTTGTTTTGTAAGGGTACTAAGAAACGATAGGGAACGGATCAGGTCGTTTAAACCGGATATCAGATCTTACCGATGTTCCCGCCGCTTATTGGCCATTTGTTATTAGAAAAAGAATATTTATTATTTGATTGTCAGCGTACCATTTTCAATGTGCTCATCATCGCTGAATACTTCAAACGTATAGCAGCCTTTACTAAAATTAGTGATGATGGTTGTTTGCTTATTGCGTATCTGGGTTTGTTTTACCAGGTTACCATTTATATCAAACATAAAAAGCTGGTACACTTTTCCCTCCTCACCGCTGGCATTGAAAAAAACTGATTCCTGCCGGGCACCGGGATAAATTTTAATTTTGTATTTTTTACTGGTCAGCAATTTATTAATAACGATACTGTCATTATACAGTGGAACAGGTGATGGTAGCGCCCTGGCCGGTGCTTGACCCAATACCAGCAGCGTTAGCGCCAATATGGTATATACAACCGGTTGCAGAATAAACCGGCCACCAGGTACAAATGTTTTCATAACTGTATGCGTTTACAGGATTAAAAAAGGGTACGGATCTCAATTCCTTATTACAGCGTTGCTGCATTGTTGTGCCATCATCCGTTAGAAACGGATAACAGGACAACGTGTTGAATTACTAAAGTTATTGTTGCTACCAAGACGGATACCGAGTTTTATACCAAATGTATAATAGGCATCTTTGTTCTGTGCAGTACCTCTCTTGTCTCCAGCCTGTCCGTAGGCTGGTGCGCCGCCCGCGCCATTATTACTTTTATCGGCGAGTCTTTTTGCTACTGCCGCCTCTGCAGGTGATAGATGCGCATCATAAAATGCACTGCCCACATAAGTAGTGCTTACATCATCCACATAATCTGTGAATGTTTTGCGGTAAATAACTTCTACACCAAGGCTTACATTGTCGCTGGCCCAGTATTTAACACCTACACCTAGGGGAACATTGGGTTGCCACAGTGAATAATTTTTTCTGTCAGGGTATTCTGCTGAACCTTGCCCTTCCAGGCGAAGCGGCTGCAGGTTAACCCACTGACCGGTAGCCTGGTCAAGACCCTGTGGATTGAAATGGAATACACCCAGTCCTACTACGCCATATGGCCGAAGTTTATGATATAGATCGGATGGATCCTCTTCTAAAAATACGGTAGGAAAAACTTCACCTACGAGGATAGCTTCAAAAAATTTAGATTGGAAATTAAGTCCCCTTTCGTAGCGCGCTTCTTCAAGCCCGCCCTTGCCTTTTATAATTTTATCATCGCCTTCCAGTTTACCAATATTAACTGCAAGTCGTACGCCTACCCAGTCTTTAGGATAGTAGCTGAAGTGCGCGCCTACTGATAATTTTGTAAGCTGAAAATTATTGTCTTTTAAAAAGGTTTGGCCTTTACCGAGCCGGCCGCCCAGGTCTCCGAGAAAGTTGGATGGGCCAATGGTGATACCAATTTCGCTGAACGGGCCGCCGTCGTTGTTTTGTTGGGCAGTTGCCAGCGATGGAAAGAAAGTGGAGATTAGCATACATACACACGTTCCCCATAGAAAGTGTAGAAACTTTTTCATGAATACCAGATTTTAGTTTTCGAATGGTTATTTGGATTCGGGTACTAAAACGAAAAATACCCCTTACAAACTAGAAACGATGAAACTAAACTTGTGGTGTGCACGCCGAAAAAAAAATATTAAATAAGGTAATATTCCCTGGTATAGGCGCAGTGTTTTTACGTAAGCAGCATTTGAATATGATCTATTCCATCTTCGGGATAAATTCCGCCCGTGGGAACAAATCCCAAAGCGCTATAAAATTCTTTTAAATAGAGCTGTGCGCCTATTCTGATAACCCTTTCGCCAAATAAATTCCTGCACTCGGTGATCGATCGCTGCATCAGCATGCGCCCAATGCCACTACGCCTTGCCGTTATATGTGTTACTACTCTTCCGATGCTCGGTTCATCGTAGGCGACACCAGGCGGCACCAGCCGTGTATAGGCTTTTAATATGCCCTGTTCCTGTGCCAGCAGGTGAAAAGACAACTGGTCCTTGTTATCCGCATCCTGGAAGATGCAATGCTGTTCTACCACAAAGACTTCATTGCGCAATTGCAGTATACTGTATAATTCATCTACTGACAGTTCAGCAAAAGGTTTGCACTTCCAGGTAATCATATAATAAAGTATGGGGTTTGACTTACTAATAATTAATCACGGTAATACGGTACTTCCATCTGTACGGGATAGTCTACCGCACGGTTGTGAATAACAGCCGGCGACCACGCAGGCATTGCCGCAAAAATTTTCAGGATGAGTTTATTCAATTCGGGATCCGGTGAACTGGTAATAACAATGTTTTCTACTGTTCCGTTCTTTGTTACAGTAAAACTAACAGCCGCGTCTCCCTCCGCTATATTTCTATGTTTCTCCTGGTGCAGTTCATATTCCAGGTAATCAAGCGCAGTAAAGAAAGGATGAATGAGCAGCGGCAGCTTTAATATACTGCAGGTAGCGCCTGTGTATTTACCCGACGAATCAAAGCATTCCAGGGCGGTCACTTTTCCGTTCAGGTATGTTTCTTTGCTGCTGGGGTTGCCATTTTCCCTGAACCACAGGCATTCTCCGGCCAGTGAATCATTGTGGTAATTGAGTACGGATTCTTTATTGCCGTTTTTATACCAGGCAGTACTGGTGCCCTCCAGCTGGCCTTCAGGTGCAAAATCTTCCATTATTTTATCTGCCTGCAACGCTGGAGAATTTTCATGGACCGGTGCACCCGCCATTGGCTCGGTGTACCCATAGCTGCGTTGCTGCATCAGCTGACCGTTATCAAACCAGTATTTCCAAATGCCGGCAAAATGATTGTTGATAATGGCACCCTCATTCTTTTGCTGTCCGTTGCTGTACCATGTTTGCCATTGCCCGTTGGCCACGTTGTCTTTAAAAAAACCTCTTTGTGCGGGTATTTTTTTAGGGTGGTACAATACGAACGATCCGTCTTTAATGGTGAGCGCTGCATTCTTAAAAGATACACGCAGCAGTACATTAGTGTCTGGGTATACGGCATGGAGTACCCAGTGGTCATTATTTTTTAGGGCCATCGCTGCATAAACAGCATTTCTTTTATTCGTAAACCGCAAGTCGCCGTCGAGATATTTGCGGACACTGTCCTTTTGTGCAGTACCCGTTATCGCCAGCAATAATAAAACGCCCGGCAAAAGAAATCGTATCATACCTGAAAATTACTTAATTACTATCCAACTGCCTCCCCGGAACAATGGAAAAGAAGCGACCGGTATTTTTTGCGCCACTAAAACTCCGCAAACGGGTCAAAAAACAAAAAAGCATCCCGTCCGGCGGAATGCTTTAGTTGTAATAACGTATACAGAAAGGCCTACTTAGCTGTAGCCAGTGCATTTACATTTTTGGCAAGCTTTCTTTTAAGGTTGGCTGCTTTGTTTTTATGGATAATGCCTTTTTTAGCGAGCTTATCAATCATTGAAGCTACTTTAGGCAGCCCATCACCTGCTTCCTTCGTTTCTTTTAATGCTTTCAAATCGCGGATAGCATTACGGGTCGTTTTTCCATAATACTTGTTCCGTTCGCGGCGTTTGCCTGCCTGACGCACATCTTTCTGGGTAGCTTTATGATTAGCCATGTGTTCTTAAAATTTAGGACGGCGAAGGTAGGGAAATCGTACGAAAAACCGAACATAAATAAAGTAAATTTCACAAAAGCAGTCAAAAGTGGTTAAACGGCACCAAATCCGTGCTTTCTGCAGCCTTAAATTAAATTGGTTTTGAACCGCTACCGGTTTAATTTAAAAATAAACGCGCCCGGGTTGCAAGACCAATTAAGGTTCAATATTTTAACCGATATTTGTGAACCATAAAAGTGTGCTTCTCTATGAAGGATTTTTCTTACATCACCAGTTCCGATCCGCAATTTATTGAGGGTTTATACCAGGATTATTCAAAAGATCCGGGCAGCGTTGATCCTGAACTGAAGAAATTTTTTGAAGGCTTTGATTTTGCGGTTGAAACGGCCAAAAATGGTACCGCAACCAATGGAACGAATGGAGTGTCGGCCCCTGCGGCGGGCAGTAACCCTGCTGCGCCCGCTTCCGACTGGATGCAGGAAATAAGGGCCTACCGGATGATCCTCGGCTACCGCAACAAAGGGCACCTGCTCGCTAAAACCAATCCCATCCGCACCCGCAAAGACCGCGGGGCAAATATCGACCTGGCCTTCTACGGCTTTTCGGAAGCAGACCTGGACAAAGAATTCCAGGCGGGTAAAATGATAGGACTTGGTACCACTACCCTGCGAAATATTTATGAGCACCTTGTAAAATGCTATGCCTCGCATGTAGGCATCGAGTTTAAATACATCAGCGACCAGAAAAAGGTAGACTGGCTGACAAATGAAATAGAAAAGAAATTCCTGGACCCGATTCCGCTGGAAAAGAAAAAACGCATACTGGAAAAACTAAACCAGGGCGTCATGTTTGAAAAATTTCTCCATACCAAATACGTGGGGCAAAAACGCTTTTCGCTGGAAGGTGGCGAAACCACTATTGCCGGGCTGGATGCCATCATAAATACAGCTGCGGACAACGATGTGCAGGAAGTGGTGATAGGCATGGCACACCGCGGCAGGTTGAATATCCTTGCCAATGTTATGGGCAAAACCTACGAGCAAATTTTCAGCGAGTTTGAAGGCACCGCCAAAATGGATCAGACGATGGGCAGCGGCGATGTAAAATACCACATGGGTTATGGCAGCGAGCTGGTAACGCCGTCCGGTAAAACCATCCATCTTAAACTGATGCCCAACCCGTCTCACCTGGAAGCGGTAGACCCCGTGGTAGTGGGGTTTGCGCGGGCCAAGGCCGATGTGCTGTACAAAAGTGATTACGATAAAATTCTTCCCATCCTGATACATGGCGACGCCTCGGTAGCCGGACAGGGAATTGTATATGAAGTATTGCAGATGTGCAACCTGGATGGCTATCTGACCGGTGGCACCATTCATTTTGTAATTAATAACCAGATTGGGTTTACCACAGATTTTGATGATGCCCGCAGTTCCGATTACTGTACCTCACTGGCATCGGCGGTGCAGGCACCAGTTCTGCACGTCAATGGTGACGATGCAGAAGCTGTTGTAAAATGCGTGGAAATTGCTACGCGTTACCGGCAGGAATTTAATTCAGATGTGTTTATTGATATGGTATGCTACCGCCGGCACGGGCACAATGAAGGTGATGACCCCAAGTTTACACAGCCGCAGCTTTATGCGCTCATTGACAAACATCCCAATCCGCGTGAAGTATACACCAATTTTTTGCTGGCTAACGGAGAGGCCGATGCACAGGAAATGGCAAAAAACATGGAGAAGAAATTTTGGGGAGACTTGCAGGAACGGCTGGACGAAGTGAAACAGCATCCGCTTCCCTACAAATACCAGCAACCAGAACTGGTATGGAAGAGCATGCGCCGCGCTACGCCGGAAGATTTTGAACAATCGCCCGTAACTGCCATCAGTGAGACTGATTTTAAAAAGATTTTTGACGCGTTGATGACATGGCCTTCAGATTTTAAGCCACTAAAAAAAGTAGAGAAAATTATCAAGGACAAAATAAAGTTGTTCAATGAAGAAGGCAAAGTTGACTGGGCTACCGGTGAACTGATGGCGTATGCCAGTCTGTTGCTGGATGGGCATGATGTAAGAATGAGCGGACAGGATGTACGCCGCGGCACCTTTTCTCACCGCCATGCTGTGCTGCGCGATGAACTAACGGACAAAGCATACAATCGCCTCAGCAGGCTGGAAGGTGCAACAGGAGAATTCAGAATTTACAATTCTTTATTGAGTGAATATGGCGTGCTTGGTTTTGAATATGGTTATGCGATGGCCAATCCCAATGCGCTTGTTTTATGGGAAGCGCAATTTGGCGATTTTGGCAACGGCGCCCAAACCATCATAGACCAGTTTATTGCTGCCGGAGAACAAAAATGGAACCGGATGAACGGTGTAAGCCTGCTGCTGCCACACGGTTACGAAGGACAAGGACCAGAACACAGCAGCGCAAGGCTGGAACGTTTTCTACAATTGTGCGCAGAATTAAATATGGTGGTTACAAACATTACCACAGCTGCCAACTATTTTCATTTGTTGCGCAGGCAGGTTAAATGGTCCTTCCGCAAACCACTTATCAACTTTGCACCCAAAGCGAATTTGCGGCACCCCGGCACTTATTCGCTCATGAGCGAATTCACGTTCCGCAGGTTCCAGGAAACTTTGGATGATCCGTTTATCAGCGATCCGGCACAGGTAAAAAAAGTATTATTCTGCAGCGGCAAGATATATTTTGATTTGGCCGAACGCCAGCAAAAAGAGAACAGGAAGGACACGGCCATTCTTAGGGTAGAGCAATTATACCCCTTGCCCGCAAAACAACTGGAAGCCTTGTACAATAAATACAACAGGGCTACCTGGTTTTGGGTACAGGAAGAACCGCTTAATATGGGCGCAGCTTCCTACCTGCAGATGAACCTCAAGTCAATTAACTATGGCGTTATCAGCAGGCAGCCGAGTGCGTCAACTGCTACCGGATACAACAAAGTTCACCAGCAGGAACAATCAGAAATTATTGACACGGCATTTTCTATTTAATTGGCAGCACCGCTTATTTTCGCATATATATTTAAAGTGAAATAATACAAACGGACCAGTACACAATAAAACAAACAATCGCAGGTTGACTGATTAATGTTATTAATTAAACGACGCGGCGCACAAACAAACAGTATTATATGATCGATATTAAAGTTCCTACAGTTGGTGAATCCATTAGCGAGGTTACCTTATTAAAATGGACCAAAAATGATGGGGATTACGTGGACAGGGATGAAGTAATTGCAGAATTGGAAAGTGAAAAAGCAACGTTTGAAGTAAATGCTGAAAAAGCCGGCGTATTGAAAACAACGGCTAGAGAAGGCGATACATTAAAAATTGGTGATACGCTGGCTTCTATTGATGAAACAGCTGCAAAACCAGCGGGCAAAGAAGCGGTAGTAGAAAAAGCCCAGGATACTGCCGTGGCAGCAAAACCTGAAAACGGCCAGCAAAAACCAGCGGATAATAAAGCCGAACCCACATCCGCGGTTTCGGAAACAGGCGTTAAAGCCACACCGGTTGCATCAGCCATCATTGCAGACAAAAAAGTAAATCCTTCTTCTATAGTACCCTCAGGCGCCAACGGTAAAATTTTAAAAGACGACGTGCTGGCAGCAATTACCAGTCCGGGCCGTGCACCGGGTGCTGCGCTGTTTACGCGCAGTGAGAAACCAGAGAAGATGAGCAACCTGCGCAAAACCATTAGTCGCCGGTTGGTAGAAGCAAAGAATACAACCGCTATGCTCACCACTTTTAATGAAGTGGACATGAAAGCAATCATGGATTTGCGCACAAAATATAAGGAAGGTTTTAATAAAAAGCACGGCGTCAATCTCGGGTTTATGAGCTTCTTTACCAAAGCCGTTTGCTTTGCACTGAAAGAATGGCCTTCGGTGAATGCTTATATTGACGGTGATTCCATTATTTACCACGATTACTGCGATATCTCCATTGCCGTATCTGCACCTCGCGGCCTGGTAGTGCCAATTATCCGCAATGCAGAAAGTTTAAGCATGGCAGAGATTGAGAAGAAAGTGGTAGAGCTGGCCACCAAGGCAAAAGAAAGCAAACTTACCATCGAGGAAATGACCGGCGGCACCTTCACCATTACCAACGGGGGTGTATTTGGATCGCTCATGAGTACGCCTATCATCAACATACCACAAAGTGCCATACTCGGCATGCATAAGATACAGGAGCGCCCTATTGCGGTAAACGGGCAGGTGGTAATTAAGCCAATGATGTACCTGGCGCTTAGTTATGATCACCGCATTGTAGACGGTCGTGAGTCCGTTAGCTTCCTGGTAAAGGTGAAAGAATTACTGGAAAATCCCGAACTTTTATTGTTTGGAAAAGATCCCGTGAAAACGCTGTTGGAGCTGTAATATTCGCCCACTATGCTTTAGTAAATGCGGTGTGCCGGTTAAGACGCTCAACTAGCGCCTGTATCCGGAATTCCTGCAAGCTGCCCTCCGTATTCCAAGACTGGCACCAGTTAGCAAAAAAATAATTCTGAACGCGGGCTATTTATACGATGCATCAATTAACCCTACCTGGCCGGCCGGCCGGTACAACTAGCGCATCCAGCCGCGGCCGCTTTTTTAAAAAGGAAAAGTTTTGGGTAATGCCCTCCTCCGTCTCCCCAACGTCGCGCATCCCATTATTCTGGCTCGCGTTTAAAAACCTGCCATTGTGGTTTATAAAGCAATACAGCCTGCAAACCCTTGCAAAAGACAAATACCCTAGCCTGTATTTTCACCCATGGGAATTCGCAGATCCCGATGCTTATCACACGATGCCGTTTTATACAAGATGTTCTTCTGGTAAAGCACTGCTTAATAATCTGAGCGCTTATCTTGACTGGCTGAAAAGTATAGCCGGATTCTGCACAATTGAAAATTTCATTAACCACCAGCAACTGCGGTAAGTAAGTCGCCCGGGCAGTAACCGGTCATCTGATTTCGTTTTGATACCTTGCAGCCAATGAAACATTTCTCTCACCTGAACACAGCTACTGACATCATCAATTTGTATAAAGGGAATCCCCCGTTTCATCTTTTTATCCGGGATTTTTTTAAACAGGATAAAAAATACGGATCAAAAGACAGGCGGCAAATTACCCATTTGTGTTACTGTTATTTCCGTCTTGGACTCACCTTACAAAATTTACCTGTTCAGGAAAGAATACTGATAGGATTGTTTCTGTGTTCCGGGCAATACAACGAGTTGCTTTCAGCAATCCAGCCCGTATGGAATGAAAACGTTGCGCTACTGGTTGAAGAAAAATATGCACTCCTCAAACTCCCGAACGACGCCGCAAATATTTTCCCGTTCGAAAGCGAATTGAGCGAAGGCATCAATAAAAATGATTTTAGCATTGCGCACCTGGTGCAGCCTGATTTATTTATACGCGAACGCCCCGGCTTTCACGAAACAGTTACCGGCAAACTTGAAAAAGCGGCCGTCGCTTTTTCTTCCCCTTACCCGGGCTGTATCAGGCTCGCCAATACCACCAAAGTTGACGAACTGCTAGCGGTGAATAAAGAAGTGGTTATACAGGACTACAGCTCTCAACGCACGGGCGCATTTATGCAACTGGCTGGCCATACCAACCCTCTGCCAAAAACCTGGGATTGCTGTGCTGCCAGCGGGGGCAAATCAATTATGGCAAAAGACCGGCTGGGAGCTATCGATCTAACGGTGTCGGATATCCGTTCTTCCGTACTGGCCAATCTTGAAAAAAGATTTGCAGCGGCGGGCATAAAAAAATATAAGCTACTGAAGGCAGATCTGGCCAGCCCGGCAACTAAAAACCTGCCGGATCAGCTCGGACTAATCATCGCAGACGTGCCCTGCACCGGCTCCGGCACATGGGGCAGATCGCCGGAACGGCTATCATTTTTTGACAAGAAAGAGATTGATAAATTTAGCCAGTTACAAAAAAAAATTATTACTGCAACATTGCCGCGTTTGCAAACCGGCGGCTATTTTCTTTACATTACCTGCTCTGTTTTCAAAAAGGAAAATGAAGAAGTAGTAACTTATATTCAGCAAAACTACCCGGTTGAATTAATAAAAATGGAAGTGCTGGAAGGTTATACATTGAAGGCGGATACCATGTTTGCTGCATTGCTGAGAAAGCGCCTTTAGTGCAAGTGCGATCTTGCTTATATCGCAGCATATTTGTTTTGCATGCTGCTGCTATTGCTTCACCACCTGCAGAAAAGCCTTGTTCTGTCCGTCTGTATATTGTACAGTATAAACGCCTTTTGCGATGAACTTTAATCTGTCAAAGCCGAGGGTATAAATAGTTCCTTTTTGAATGTCACTGGTTTTGATTTCAATCGTTTTCCCATTCATATCTACGAGGCGAAGATTGCTGCGGCCAGTTACAGGTGCTTGCAGCAGCACCGTTAGCTTATCATTAAACGGAACGGGGTATGCCTTCAGCCAGGTATCGCCCAAAATGTTTTGGTATTTTCTTATGGTACTTCGTTGCTGCAAATCCAGGTAAGCAATACGCATATTTGGAATACCATAGCCATAGCGGTTATCCGGATTTGTATACTTACTGGCGCTTTTTTGCAATGCGTCTATCACTTCCATATTGGAAAATTCTGGAAACGCCTGCCACAAACAAGCAATCAACCCGCATAAATTGGGGTTTGAAAACGAGGTACCATTGCCGGTGATGGGATTGCCCGTTACTACATCTGCTGCTACTGCCGGTCCGCCTACAGATACAACGTTTGGTTTCAACTTACCTGCACCATTGGGTCCCCAACTGCTGAACGCTGAAATATTGCCGTTCACATCCGTTGAACCGATAGTGAAAACGCTGTCGGCATCTGCCGGGCAAATAACAAACTTTGCATCGCCGCCGCTGGTGCCGGAATTGCCTGCACTATTGGTAACCAGTATTCCCTTTTTAACAGCGAGACTGGCGCCCAGGCTAATCATCGCGGTTTTGCCATCCCGTTGTGCATAACTGTGATCAAATGAATGATCATCAAAATCACTATAACCCAATGAAGAAGTGATAATATCCACGCCGGCACTGTCTGCAAACTCTGCTGCCGCCACCCAGTTCTCTTCTTCTACGGGATATTCAGAAGCAGCGTCTTCGGTTCGCAACAGCCAGTATTTTGCTTTTGAAGCAGTGCCTACTATTTTACCGGGCTCATTGGCGGCCATGATGGACAGACAATAGGCCCCATGCGTATGATCTTCGGAAACACTTTGTTCATTGGCTACATAATCCCAGGTACCCAGTATCTGGTTATGCAGCCGCAAGCTGTCAAAAGCTGGATTGTTATTATAATTATAAAAACCCGCATCCAGCATCGCGATGGTCATGCCTTCTCCGCGAAAACCAAGATTGTGCAGGTACTCTCCTTCGTGAATGTGTACCTGGCCTGCATTGTTACCATAGTTCAGCAAATCCTGTACACCCCCTATCCGCAAAGCGGCCGCCGTATTATTGATACGTAACGGTATAGCTTGCTGGTTAAATTCTACGATTTTCCCGGGCTGCGGGTGCTGCCCCTGGCTGATTCTTACTGCAATTGCAGCGGTATTTTTTACAAAAGAAAATGCATTTATTTTCACCAGCGCAGCCGGGTCGGTTGTTTTGATACAAACCTGGTTCAGCCATTTGGATACATTTAGAATAACCACATTGGGAACAGCTTTGATACTGTCGAGGTAGGCAGCCCGTACGGGCAGATCGGTTGAATCAATCGCAATATTATAACGCGCCCTGCGCGCAATGGCCTTTGCGGATAAATAAGCACCGGGTGTGCTGAGACTGAAGCCGCTTTGATTTTTATCTTTCAGCCGGATAATATAACGGCTGTACTGCGACTGCACAGAAATAGAAAGCAAGCTGCATAAAATAAAAAAGAAGTAAAATTTTTTCATGCAATTGCTATTGGCTGCAAAATCAAGTCTTGCTAATTGTGATTTAAAATGGAAAGCTTAACGCCATAGCCATCGTAATAAAAATTTCCCGGCACAGTATCGCACACAACGCGTACACCGGCATCCAGTTGTGCCCTGGCGATGGAATCACAGTTTTTACCCCCGGTTATTTCATCGGTGTTGCACTTTATCAGCGTGGTGTCGCATTTATTATTGAGGCAGTGAATCAATTTACAGTTGCGGGTGAAGTAACTGGTGTGGTACTCCCAGGCAAACAAATCCTGGAATATTTTTCCCACCCCTTTTGCATACACTTCATAGGAACTGGTATAGCTGCTGAGCCCGATAGCGTTGAAAGGTTTGTTGTTGGTGGAATCATACTGCACCACGGTGATGGTCGTATCAAAATTAAGATTGCCTACCTGGAACGGCATCCCCACGTTGCTGTAGGAAAATACCCAAAACAAATATTCATTGTCGTCCGTTGAAAAGTGAAAAGGAGATACCGCAATGGCGGAATTGCCATTCCAGTTAAAATTATCGACGATAGGGCTCACCATTCTCACCTGGCGCAGGTTGTTTTCTACGTATTCAAATGTATTGTTGGTCTGTATGGCCATAAAAGTGTTGCTGTTGTTCCACTGCTTGGTGGACTCGTCTAGAATATACCTTACTATACGAAAGGCAGGACGATTGAGATTGTCGGTAATCTGTGCTTCTACACTGTCTTTTACTGTATAGGAGTTTACCGTAAAACCGGTGCCAAAAGGAAGGGTAACGGTGGAGTCGAGTTTATAAATAACATATTTACCTACTGCGAGATTGGTATAATCGCTGATTTTATCGCTCACCAAATCATTTTTGCTGTTGCACCGGGCCATCAGCAGGCTGCAAAAAACAATAATTACGAGTGCAGAAATTTTGTTGTTCATAAATACCAGTCAGTTTTAAAGCGGACACCGGTAAAGCAGACAAGGAAAAAAGATTTAACGATGCTTTATAAAAAAACCGGGAAGATGGTCCTCCCGGTTGCAAACGTATAAAGAACGACATTATTGCACTTTAAATGCCTATTCCTGAACATTTAGTGCAGGATACAGCATAATCGCTTACCCCTACCGGTTGCGCATAATTACGCCGCCGCCCACCACGTCATCCCCTTCGTAAAAAACCGCACTCTGGCCGGGGGCCACGCCTTTTGCGTTCTCGTAGAACTTTACCTGTATCCCCTCTTCACTGGTATATAAATTGGAAAGTGTTCCAGGGTCCTTGTACCTTATTTTGGTGGTTACTTCCATGCCTTCTGTTATACCATCATATTTGCCCCAGTTCAGTTTAGTGACCATCATTTCCTGCCTGTTCAAATCATTTTCTTCTCCCAGCACCACCGTGTTGCTATCGGGATGAATACCGGTTACATATACCGGTCGTCCGAAAGCAATATCAAGGCCTTTCCGCTGGCCAACGGTATAGAAAGGATAGCCCTTGTGCTGCCCCAGTATTTTTCCTGTTTTGTCTACAAAATTACCACCCGCCACCCTTTCCTCCAGGCCCTCTACTTTTTTCTTTAAAAAGCCGCGGTAGTCATTGTCGGGCACGAAACAGATCTCGTAGCTCTCGCTTTTCTTCGCCAGTTCCGGGTAGCCGTAATCCAGGGCCATCTGCCTGATTTCTGTTTTCCGGTAAGGTGCCAGTGGCAGCAGCGTCCGGCTCAGCAGATCCTGCTGCAGCCCCCAGAGCACATAACTCTGGTCCTTCAGATCATCCACAGCCTTGCTGATAAAATAGCGGCCGTTGTGGTGCTGCTGAATTTTAGCATAGTGGCCGGTGGCGATGAAATCGCAACCCATCGCATCCGCACGCTTCAGCAGTGCCCGCCATTTAATATGGGTATTACACATTACGCAGGGGTTGGGCGTACGACCCGCAATGTATTCGTCTACAAAATTCTCAATCACAAAATCGCCGAACTCCTCGCGTATATCCAATATAAAATGCGGGAAGCCATGTTGTACAGCAGCCATCCGCGCATCGTTAAAACTGTCCAGGTTACAGCAGCCGGTTTCTTTTTTACTGCTGCCGCTGCTGGCATAATCCCATGTTTTCATGGTGATGCCTATCACTTCATAACCCTCGTCGTTGAGCATGAGCGCGGTAATGGTACTGTCTATACCCCCACTCATGGCCACCAATACTTTCCCCTTACGGCTCATACAATAAAATTTTAAATAACCGCAAATATACAACTAAAGCGCGGAGTCAATAAGACCCGGCACGCAAGTGCCATTGTTGAAAGCAACGCGCTATTAGTCAGCCATTCGTGGTGTTGACTGCCGGCATTGAAGGCTTTTGCCATAAATTCCTGGTAGCAAAAAAGACGATGACCCCGCAGCCAGTGAGGGCGAGCCCGAGCAGCGCATAATAGCCGGTGGAATAAAATACAAACAGCCAAATCCCAACAGATAAAATAACGGGTAACGGGTAGAGCCACATTTTGAAATACGACTGGTTGGCGGGCGGATGCTTGCGCAGCAGCACCACCCCAACTGACTGGGCGATAAATTGCACCAGTATGCGCATGGCCAGGATAGCGCTGATAACATCCGCCAGTTTAAACAACAGGCTAAACACAAAACCGGCGCCGCCCAAAAACAGCAGGGAGACATAAGGAAAGTCTTTTGTTGGATGCATTCTGGCAAAGGCGGGGAAAAAATGACCGTCTGCCGCTGCTGCGTAGGGCACCCGACTATAACCCAGCACCACGGCGAACAGGGAAGCGAAAGCAATCCATAATACCAGTACGGTAGCCACAACGGCCGCGCGGGTACCGTATAATTTTTCCATAAACGTGCTCACGATGAAATTACTTTTCATGGCTTCCTGCCAGGGAATAACGCTTACGATACTAATGTTCATGAGAAGATACAACAGCGCAATACAGAAAATAGAAATGAATATACTGCGCGGAATATTTTGATCCGGGTTTCGAATCTCTCCGCCCAGGTGACAAACATTATAATAACCAAGGAAACTATAAATCGTTTTTACAGAAGCCTGGCCCAGCAGCAAAGCAAACGACATACTGAACATGGATTGCCCGTTATCGCCGGGCATAAAAGAGTAGGCCACCTGCCGGTGTGTAAACCCACTGATGATAATCCATAAAATGGTAATGATAACGCCCACCCATAATAACACGGCCATTTTACCGATCGTTTTAATATTTCGGTAAAGCAGGAAGGTGATAAGGAGAACAATGATACCCGAAACAATTTTTCTTTCGATGCCAGACAGCGGTACCAGGTAACTAAAATACTGGGAAAAACCAATGGCGCCTGAGGCCACTACGAGCGGGGCCTGCAAACAGGTTTGCCATACAAAAAGAAAAGACATCAGCTTCCCCCATTTTGGCCCGTACGCCTCCTTTAAGAAATTGTAACTGCCGCCGGCGAGGGGAAATTTGGTACCGAGTTCACTCCATACCATTCCATCTGCAAAGGCAATCACGGCGCCAAATATCCAGGCCCACAAAAACAACTGGCTGCCCATCATGCTTATCACCAGTGGCATTACCACAAATGGGCCGATGCCCACCATGTCAATCATGTTGATACTGGTAGCCTGTAATAAACTGATTTCTCTTTTAAACACCGGTGCTGCTGAAGACATGTAGAATGGTTGGTAACCATTGCAAAATAATCAATGTACCGGCAAATAAAATTCCTAATTTAACAATCGCGTGCCGCGGGTAACTACTGGTTATCTATTCTGGATAGGAAAGCGGATAAAATATTATATGTTTTGTATCAAACAATGTCCGGGCAAAATCGCTGTTTTTCGCGGCCCGGTAATTTTCCCTGGTACGCAGGCCGTTTTGATCTTTAACGGCTGTCATAGTTTTAAACCTCGTTTTTCCAATTGTACTATCTCTTTTATAGAAAAGTGTATCTGTAACACCTGGGATAAAGGGCAAGGCATTTTTCGTTCTTACTTCAATTACGCCATTTTTTGCTTTCGCACCATACTTGTCTGTGGCCGTTTTATCTTTTAGCACATTCATACTTTCAATGGCATCGGGTTTTACAAAATCTTCAATTTTACTACCGGTGGGTAACTCCCGGCCGTTCAGCACAATCAATATGTCATAAGGCAGTTGTGGTTTACTGTAATTTTTCGTGGTGATGTCAATCACTCCATTCTTACCTTTCTCCCCAAATTTGCTCATGGCGTAGGCATCTTTTGCAACACTTATGTCTTTGATAATATTTGGCTCAAGTCGGTTGAGGTCAAAATCCGCAGGCATTTCCTTGCCATCGACGATAACCAACGGTTTTTTTTGCTGGTTAAGGGCGTGTAATTGTTCCGTAACATTCATCAGGGGCTTTACCTGTTCGCTAACTGGCACCGGTTGTGCCGGAACTTGTTCATCTTTAAGAGCAGCCGGTTCCGACGGTGCAGTTACTTGAAGCGGGGCGGCAGGCACGCCGCTAAATACTGGTGCAGTGGGTGCAGGTGGCGGTGGTGCGATTTCTCCATACTGCCTTTCATTTTCTTTTTTCTTGTTATTCCATTCAACGAGCGTAATCGCTTTCACAATTCTCCGCGATTTGTCTTTTACCAGCACCACGCATTCGCCATTGTTGTCTGCAACGGTAATGATATAACCCTGCTTGTTTGCTGGTGGATACTCACTAACACGACTCGCCGCACCACTGCTCATTGGCGTCACTGTATCGGCTATCGCCCTGTTCACTGGTGCGGTACCGGGTTCCACCGGCGCGTACGAAGCTTTTCTGAAAGCAAGAAATACAATGGCTATCAAAGGCACTACAAAGAGAAACCTGGTAAGGTGCAGTTTCGGTGTTTTTATTTTGTTCATCATTGCGATCCGTTTTTTAAGATTTGAAAAATTAAAATTGCCGGCGATGCTGTATTGTGGTATCCCAACCACTTTTAATAACAGGTATTGGTACTCCTTTTTATCTAGCCCGTTCTCCACCACTTTGTTATCGGCAATAAATTCCAGGTTTTGCCGGATGCTATGGCGGATTAGCCAGGCAAAAGGATTAAACCAGTTGACGATGCAAAGCAGTTCTGCTACTATCAAATCAATACTGTGTTGTTGCTGAACATGCACAAATTCGTGCTGTATAATTCGTTGCAGCTCATCGCGGGAATGTAACATCCTGTTAAAATAAATGGCGCTCCCAAAAGAAAAAGGACTTACCGGTTCCGTGGTTTCATACAAGCGTATCGCCCCGTTTGTCTCCAGCAAAACGGCCTGCTGCCGTATCTTGTGCAACGACCTGTATTGTAAAAGAATTCTTGCCAGCATTACAGCGGCACCTGCGCAAACGACAGCCAGTACAACACTGGCGATCGTAAAACTTTGCCACCACGCATGTTCAGCCACAGCAGCGTGGCCTGGTTCAATACCATACCCCCCAATAACCGGGATGATACTTACCAGCGCGTGGTTATTACGGCCAGACAACCACGGGCTAACATCAATCAATGGAATTGCAAAAGACAAGAGCGCATAACCCAACAGGTAAAACCGGTTGCACTGGTAAAAAGTAAGTGGCCGCAACACCGCGCGGTAAAATGTATACATTACCGCCAGGCTAATGGAAAATTTAATTAAGTATTGCAGCATACAAATAAATTTGAAATGAATATAAAATGATAACGCAGGGATTTGCATTACTACCCACCAACGCGTAACACTTATTTCTTCTTCCCTTCAATCATATCTATAATTTCTTTTAGCTCTTTTGGGCTTATTTTTTTCTGTTCAGCAAAAAAAGCCACCAGGTCTTTGTAAGAATTATCAAAATGATTTTTTACCATTGTGGTCAGCGATTGCTTTTTATATTCGTCTTCTTCCACAATTGTTTTATACAAATACATGTTACCAATTAAGCGACTGCTGAGGTAGCCCTTCTTTTCCAGGTTTTTAATGGTGGAAGCAAGCGTTGTGTAAGGTGGCACGGGGTCCTCAATATTTTCTAAAAATGATTTTACATTCGCTTCCCCGCACTTCCATACGGCCCGCATTGCCTGCGCTTCCTGTGGTGTTAGCTTTTCTTCCATATCTACGAAGTTTTCGTAAATCTACGGACGTTTCGTAATCCCACCAACTTTTTTTTGTTAAAAAAAATAGATATACTATGCGCTTACGTTATTGGAAAGTATTTTTATATGCTAATTTGCAGTTATTCATTCACTAATATATTTTGATAATGCGCATCCTCACCGTCCTCTTCGCCTGTTTTTTTTCATCCTGCCTGTTTGCACAGAAAGATAGTATGGACATGAATGCGCCTTTCCGGAAGAATCCGTCAATACCAGCTTTTGATTTATTAAAAACAGACAGTACCACCCATATTACCAAATTAGACCTGGCCGGAAAACATAAAACAATCATTATGTTTTTTAGTCCTGATTGCAGTCACTGCCAGCACCAGACAGAAGATATGCTGGCCGCCATCGATTCTTTGAAAGACATCCAGATTGTGATGGCCACTTACCAGCCCTTTGAAGAAATGGTGGCCTTTAACCAGAAGTATGCCATCGATAAGTACAGCAATATCAAACTGGGTCGTGACATTAAGTATTTTTTTCCGCCCTTCTACCGCATGAAAAGCCTTCCCCACCTTGCTTTGTACAATGAAAAAGGAAATTTTATTACCAGTTTTGAAGGCAACGTAAAAGTTGCTAAACTGGTGGATAGTTTTGCAGGCAAAAAATAATACACCGCACCGGCGTAATGTTTTATTTTGTTTTGCGACTAACGGTATACCCGGTTTAATTCCCCGGTCTACCGCGCATGAAAAATTTATCCCGCCGCAATTTTTTAGGTAATATCGCATTGGGCATGGGCGCCTCCGCAATCGGTACGGCATTACCATCTTTTGCAGCGTCGCCGCTCAAATACATTCCTCCCTACAATGGCAAAAAACTAAACATCGCCCTTTGCGGGCTGGGAACTTATGCGGGTTACCTGGCCAGTGGCCTGGCCGATAGTGTTTATTGCCGGCTGGCGGGTATTGTTACCGGCACACCTGCAAAAGCAGCCAAATGGCAGCAACAATATAATATCCCCGCTGCAAATATTTACAACTACCAGAATTTTGATGCCATCGCCGATAATAAAGACATTGACCTGGTATACGTGGTATTGCCCAATGCAATGCATGCCGCCTTTTTAATACGTGCAGCAAAAGCAGGTAAGCACGTCATCACAGAAAAACCAATGGCCACCAACGCCAAAGATTGCGAAGCCATGATAAAGGCCTGCGCGGCTGCCGGCGTACAACTGGCCGTAGGTTATCGCTTGCATTTTGAACCCTACAATATGGAAATGAAAAGGCTGGGCCAGGAAAAGGTGTTTGGCCCGGTACGGCTGCTGCAGACATCGCTGGGTTATAAAGTGGATGACCCCAGCGAATGGCGATTGCGCAAAGCCATGTCCGGTGGCGGGCCGCTGATGAACCTGGGTATCTATTGTTTGCAGGCCAGCAGGTATATAACAGGTGAAGAGCCGGTTGCAGTAACTGCACAGTATAATCCCAACATCAATAAGGCGTTATTTGCAGAAGTAGAAGCATCCATTACCTGGCAGCTTGATTTTCCTTCCGGCGCGGTATGCAATTCAACCACTACCTACACCGCCAATATTGATCGTGTGTTTGTTGCGGCAGACAATGGCTTTTTTGAGCTGGCACCCGCCATCAGCTACGGCCCTTTCAAAGGCAGCACCAGCAATGGAGCATTGCATTTTCCTGCTATTAACCAGCAGGCAGCGCAGCTGGACGCAATCGGAGAGCTGCTTTTGCAGCATAAACCGCTGCCATCTCATATCTCAGGTGAGGAAGGATTAAAAGACGCGCGCATCATGGAAGCCATTTACGCCTCGGCCAATACAGGAAATAAAGTTTTTTTATAATCACCTATTGAGTGGCAGCGATGCCTGCAGTGGTTAATGTATTACTGATTTCATTTGCTTCCTGCACAATCTCTGCCGGGTAACCAGACAGCGCCAGGATTTTAATCGCATTTCTTGTGGTCAATGGCCCCTGCCTGAGTATATGATCAAACTGCAGCAGATCGTTGGTAATATTTTCTTCAAAATGATACAGGTCGTATGCTTCCTTCAGCATACCAGATAATTCGATGTCGTGCGTGGAAACAAAAACAATGTTATTGTTTTTATTCAGGTAAGAAAGGATGGCTTTTGCCGATGCAATTCTTTCTACGGTATTGGTTCCTTTAAAAACTTCGTCCAGCATAAACATATGCTGGCAATCCGACGCCACCGCATTCACCAGGCCAGCCATAATATTTACTTCTTCAAAATAATAACTTTTACCCTCCAGTAAATTATCATCTATCCGGATGGAAGAATGCAGCTTAACGATGGGTGCCACATAACTTTCTGCAAAGCATGTATAAAGAGTCTGCGCCAGTAACGTGTTGATTGCCACCGTTCGCAAAAAACTTGTTTTGCCAGACATGTTAGATCCGGTTATCAAAATGCTTTTACCGGAAACATTTATATCATTGGTAACACAGTTTTCAATTAACGGGTGAACTATTCTTTTGAACTCCATTGATTTTTCCGCTGCTGAGAAAACGGGCACACAGGTTTGTAAACCTGCTGCACGAAGGGAAGCCACTGAGAGGGCCATATCGATGCCGCCTGCATACCCGAACAAATCACGGATAGCCGCCTGGTTATTTTTCAATTCTTTTACCAGGCTAAAAAATGCTATTAGCTCTACCAGGAAAAACGCCTTTATCATATCAATTAAATAATATAATACCAGCGCCGCATCCGGGTTGATGTTTGATTGACGCAGGCCCAGCAGTCCCATGGTGCGCTGGAATTTTTTTAGTGCACGGATGCCCCGGGTAGTTGCATCATTATTAAACGGCCCCTCTTTTTTGCTGAATTGTTTACACGTATTTAACAGCCGGTTCAATTGTGGCAGTGATGCTGCGAAATAAAAAGTATTGTTTTTATTCCAGTAATGCAGGGCCAGGTTAACGGCAAGCGGCAACATCAGCCAGGCCAATAATACTTTAAAATGAAATGACAATCCTATTAAAATGAGCGTAACGGCGATGTCTGCTATCACCAGCTTAAACCAGGCGGGTTTCGCCGGTAACTCGCCGGAAAGTAAGGATGCGATGTGATAGGCATTTTCTTCGTTTAGTGCTGCCAGCAGCTCCTGTGCTTCTTCCCTGGCAGATTGGTTGGTGGTAAAAAAATCTGCCTGCACATTCAGCTGCTGTAAGGCTGCAATATCATTGGATGGTCTGCTCAGCCTATCAAACAGGTATTGTTGTCCAACTTTACTGTTGGTACGATCAAGGAAAATAAATAATTCATTAAAATCGATATCATTTTTCGTCTGTTGGCTGAGCGTATGAAACGGTTGTTCCGTATTGACCAGGAAATATTTTTCTATCCGTTCAAAATTGTAATAATCTGCATTGGGCTTTCCCCAGCGACCGCGTAATTGCTGCAGGCGCCTGCTCTTTTTCCTGCGCGAATAGTTGCCAGACAGCAATACAATTATTGTAATAACTATTGTAATCAGCGGCACATACTTCATGCTGCAATTATAATTAATTTACAGACTGCATGAACAGCAGGTGTGCCGGGCGGCAAGGAATACCTGGCTATTGCGCATGGGCACGCTTATTTTCAATCAAAAACTACAATGGAATCCGATGGATTAACATTGCGCGCAGCCTGGTTGCTAGCCTCCTGAAAAATCCCTCAAAATCAACGGCCGAATTTGCGCTGGCGCGCCTACCTTTGCCGGGCAAATAATTCCTTACATAATAAAATAGCTTACATGAAAGTTACTGTTGTAGGTGCCGGTGCCGTAGGTGCTACCTGCGCTGATAATATTGCCCGCAAAGAGCTGGCCGAAGAACTGGTTTTATTGGATATTAAAGAAGGCGTTGCAGAAGGCAAGGCACAGGACATGATGCAGACAGCAGCATTGCTTGGTTTTGATACCCGCATTGTGGGCAGTACCAATGACTACACCAAAACTGCCGGAAGCGACGTAGTAGTGATTACTTCGGGGCTCCCGCGCAAGCCGGGTATGACGCGCGAAGAATTGATTGGTACCAACGCAGGTATTGTAAAAAGCGTTACGGAAAACATTCTTAAATATTCGCCTGACACCATCATTATTGTTATCAGCAACCCGATGGATACCATGACCTACCTGACGCTTACCACGTCTGGTATGCCAAAGAACAAAATTATTGGTATGGGCGGCACCTTAGACAGCGCCCGTTTTAAATACCAGCTGAGCCAGCACCTGCAATGCAGCCCTGCTGATTTGAATGCTGTAGTAGTGGGCGGACATGGAGATACCACTATGATTCCACTGATACGCCTGGCTACCTGGAACAGCGTGCCGGTAACCCAGTTCCTGAGCGAAGACCAGCAAAAACAAATAGTGGCAGATACCATGGTAGGCGGTGCTACGCTTACTAAACTTATCGGCACCTCTGCCTGGTATGCACCCGGTGCTGCAGGCGCTGCCCTGGTAGAAAGTATCGTGCGCGATGAAAAGAAATTGTTTACCTGCTGCGTGGCGCTCGACGGCGAATATGGTCAAAAAGATATTTGCCTGGGTGTACCAGTGACAATTGGAAAAGGCGGTTGGGAAAAAATCCTGGATTTTGGACTTAATGACGCCGAACAGGCCGAATTTAACAAAAGTGCAGCCGCAGTGAGAACCATGAACGATGTGCTGAAAACGTTATAAGTCCTTTGCGCATACACCATCCCGGCCCGGACATCATGTTCAGGCCGGGATGTTTATTTTTTAACTCAACCAACGCTGCCAGAACCCCTCAAATTAAAACCGGCCGGGGGCAGCTTTTGCCCTGTTTTTGCCGTCATACGCTTGCTAGCGGAATAAAATAAAAACCGATTTATGCTTCCTAATATAAGATTCAATTTCTATTTTTGTCCTTAGCGCCTGCTAACTCCAAGATTACCACAGTATTCCATGAAAGTCTTTCCAATCTGTTGATAAGCCCCCGTTGCTTTTTTTTACTTTTAAACCACTTTATGGGAAAGATTTTTACATTTTTTGCAGTATGTTTATTGGCTTTTTTGGGCTCCGGAGCACAATCGTTTGACGAAAAACACAATCCCCTGCTCGATGTCAATTTAAGTCCCCAACACAACAATGCTATTCATCCCGACCATAACAGCATCATCAACCCTAAATTGAACTGGAATATCAATCCGTATAAGAATGGGCTGATTAACCCTGAGAAGGTGGCTGCCATCAACCCCAAAACAAACAACGCTGTTAACCCGCTGCAGAACCAGGAAATGAATCCCATGTTCTCCATTTACATGTCTCCGAAGTTTGAAAACTGGCATGGCATGTACCTGTTCGACACCAATGATGCGTTGATCGGCTATGTTACCAAGTACAGCCAGGATATAATGATACAATTTGATAAAGAATCCAACTGGACATTTTTCTACTTGCGGACGGCCAAAGGCACCTATAACCAGTTTAATCTTTCTGCAGAATGGACGGGCAATTTTCTTTGCTTCGATTCAATGAGCGGCTATAACCTGTTTGACAAACTGGGCGCCTGGACCGGCATGCATATCAAATAGGCTGATCGTTGCAGCAAACGTGTAGCCAGGTATGCTGTGGAGAAATAACAAACGGGCCGCGTAAATTTATTGCTGGAGCCGGCCCATCGTTTTTTGCAAAACCCCCGTGGCATCAATTTGCTCCATGCATTTAAAATGTCCTTTCGGGCATTTGTTATACCCAATTTTTGAACAGGGGCGGCACGATAAACCATTTACTTCCATAATGTCGTAAGGTGAATTTTGCTGGCGCGATAAAAAATCGGATCCATAGTAGGGATACATGCCAAATGCGGGAACAGTGTTACCCCATAATGAAATGACGGGCCGTTTGAATGCGGCAGCAATATGCATGAGCCCGGTATCATTGCTGATGATCAGTTTTGCGCGCCGCACGAGGTCAGCAGATTCATTTAAATTAAATTTACCACAGGCATTGTATATTTTAAATGGATCGATGTCATGCAACTTTTCTCCTGTTGCCGCATCCTCCTTACCACCCAATACAATCACCGGATGCTGGATGGCCTTACAAAATTCCTCCAGTTTGTGCAGCGGATATCGTTTTGTATTGTGTGCTGCACCAATCACCAGGCCAATATAACCGGCCAGGTGTGACGTGGGAATGTCCTTTTCTTCCACTACATCCGCATCCGCAATAAAATAATCCAGGCCAGCCCCATCGTTTTTAACGCCAAATTCCTGCAGCGTCTGCAGGTAGCGGTCAACAATATGTATTACCGGCATTTTATTAATTTTGAAGCTGGTGAGCAGCCATTTTTCAAAATTGAGTTTGCTGAACGAAAACGATTTTTTCTTCAACGCACGCTTCACTTGTAATGTCCGCAGGTTATTATGCAGATCAATAACATAATCAAAATCCTCCTGCTGCAGGGCGGGAAGCACATCCTTCAGGTCATCCTGGAAATAATGGATCTTATCAATCCAGGGATTAGGCTCAACAATCTTTTCAAATGATTTTTTGGTGAGGTAGTGCACTTCTGCAGTTACCACCTGCTTTTTAAGGCAACGCACAACCGGTGTGGTTAGTACCATATCACCAATAGAGGAAAAGCGGATGATGAGGAATTTCATTATACGAATTAACGCGAATTACTACGAATTAGTGCACATTTTTTAGCGGGACGCAGCAGGGGCGAATTGGGTACACGTGCTAACCAGCGTTCGCGCCATCATTCTTCTGTATAGTTAAGATCCTTATGGTACGTTTCTTCGGTAAAATAAAATGCAATCAGCGTAATTACCATTACCACGATACCTGATATAATACCACTTTTTATTATTGTCCAGCCCCAGCTTTTTTGGAAAAGATTCAAAAACATCATATTCACTAACGGCAATGCACCCCTCACCATATTAGGAATAGTAGTAGCTGCAGTGGCGCGGAGGTTGGTTCCAAATTGTTCTGCACCCATCGTTACAAAGATGGCCCAGAAACCGGTACTGAAGCCAAGCATTGCGCAGTAGACATACATGCTGGTATCTGAGTTATTGTATTTGCTGAAAAATAATACCAGGCAGATAATGCTGAGCACGTAAAAAAGCAGCAGCCCTTTTTTCCGGCTTTTGAAATACTGGCACACAAAGCCCACCACGATATCACCGATGGCGATAGCGGCATACGCAAACATGATTGAACGGCCCGAGTCTACTGTCAGGCTTCCAAACATTGCTTTTGCAAACCGATCGCTTTGGTTTACCAGGATGCCGATGACGTACCAGGTGGGTAATCCGATTAGAATAGCCAGTACATATTTTTTAAACCGGTAGCCATTGGTGAAAAACATAAAAAAATTTCCCTTTACAATGTTCTTTTGTGCTTTTACCTGGCTGAACATGCCCGACTCCGCGACTTTAATTCGTAAAAACAGCAATGCAATGCCGAGCAGCCCACCTATTTTATAGCACAGGCGCCAGTCGCCCGTTGCCTGGTAGGTAAAAAACGCAGCCACCGCGCCAAACAGGCCGATGCCCGCCACCATGGACGTACCAATACCTCTTTTCTTTTGCGGTAATAGTTCGCTAACCAGCGTGATGCCGGCGCCCAGTTCGCCCGCTAGTCCCAGCCCGGCCACGAAACGACATGCTGCATACTGATTAACCGTATGAATAAATCCCGTTAGAAAATTAGCAGCAGAATATAAAATGATGGAACCGAATAGTACGGAAAGCCTGCCTTTTTTATCGCCCAGTATACCCCATACAATACCGCCCAGTAAAAGCCCCAGCATCTGCCAGTTGATTACCTTGGTGCTGTCGGCCAGCATTGTGGCATCGGTAGCACCCACACCCAGCATGCTTGTTCTTTTTACGATGGTGAACAGCAGCAAATCATATATATCCACAAAATAACCGAGTGCCGCAACAATTACAGCAAGGCCAAAAACAGAGGCTTGTTTTTTTTCCATTTATTCATCATGCATTTTGAGAAGGCGGGTCAGCGTCTTTTGTCCGTTCACCAAAAAATAATTTATAGATGACCGGCAGCGTAGTAATTATCACAATTCCAATCACAATCGCTTCGAGGTGCTTGGTGAGATCAAAATTAAATTTATGAAGAAACAGTTTTTGCAGGTAATGGCCCGCAAACAGCATGCTGAAAACCCAGGCCATAGACCCGATGATATTATACTGCATAAATTTCTTTTTATCCATCTGCACAATGCCGGCTACAATGGGTGCAAAGGTTCTTATAATGGGCAGGAACCGCGCAAACACAATGGCTTGTCCGCCGTGTTTTTCATAAAACTCTTTTGCTTTTAATAAATGTTTTCGTTTGAATAGCATCGTGTCCTTCCGGGTAAAGAGAAAAGGGCCACTTTTTTTGCCAAACCAGTAGCCAGCCATATTGCCGAGTATACCGCAGATGGTAATCATTATCCATAAAATCAGCAGGTCAACGAGATCACTCCCGGTACTGCCCGTAGGAAACGTACTTATCAGTTGCGTGCTGTAAATGCCGGCTACAAACAGCAGGCTGTCGCCCGGCAGAAAAAAGCCAACCATCAGCCCGGTTTCAGCAAATACAATAAAGAGCATCAGCCACAAGCCGCCGTTCTTGATGTAGAAAAGCGGGTTAAGTAAATCCTTCCAGCCAAAATCTTTATCGATAATAAAAAGTTCTTCGTTGCCTGCAACAAAAGAGGATGCAGCAAAGCCCGGTTTGCTGATAAAAAGCGAGTCACCGGCTGCAAGCGTCAATGAAAAGGCCCCTAATGAATCCGTGATGGTGGAAGCGCCGGACGGAATGGCCTTTACTTCTGCACCTGAAAGCACATTTTCATACTGATCAATCACCTGTGCATTTACGACAGACTGCGCTGTAACGTTGTTGGCTAAAGCGACTATTGCCATCAGCACTACAAAACGAAGCCAATAACTTTTCAACTGTATCATCCTTTTTTTAATTAATTGAGAAATGTATGTGGCCGGCAAAATTCTGGTGATAAAACCGCGTTCCGGCCAGCGCAATGTATGTTTGTTTGAATCAATTTTCCAGTTCCCCTTCCCATTTACTTACCACACTGGTAGCAAGCGCGTTGCCCAGCACATTGGTACCTGTGCGGAACATATCACAAAAGTGGTCAATTGGCAGTATTAATGCAACTCCCTCCGGGGGAATTTTAAACATGGCGCAGGTAGCCAGTACTACCACCAGTGATGCACGGGGTACACCTGCGATGCCTTTACTGGTAAGCATCAGCACCAATAACATGGTCAGCTGCGTGGTCAGTTCCATGTGGATACCATAAGCCTGTGCAATGGCGATACTTGCAAACGTCATGTACATCATACTTCCATCCAGGTTAAAAGAATAACCGAGTGGCAACACAAAAGCTACAATTTTGTCTTTGCATCCAAACCTTTCCAGCTCCTCGGTCAGTTTTGGAAACACGGCTTCGCTGCTGGTGGTGCCAAAGGCCACCAGTAAAGGACCACTGATGCGGCTCAGCAACGTTTTCATCCTGGATTTAAGTACTATAAATCCAACGGTGATCAACAAGACCCAAAGCAATGCAATACCCAGCAGAAAACAGGCAAAATAAATAAGATAAAATTGAAAAATGGATAAGCCGTTAGCAGCCACAATGGCGCACAGTGCACCAAAAACACCAATAGGTGCAAAATTCATTACATAACTCACCATTTTAAGAATGATATGAGACACAGCGTCCAGCGCTTTCACCACCGGTTTCGATTTTTCTCCCAGTGCTGCAGCGGCAATACCGAAAAAAACAGAGAAGATAACAATCTGCAAAATTTCGTTGGTAGCCATTGCCTCAACCATGCTTTTGGGTACCACATGGTCTACAAACTTCTCCAGCGAGAACTCCTGGTTTTTTGACATTAAATCTTTTAGTGAAGAAGTGTCGGCCTGCGAAAGGTCTATGTACTGACCGGGTTTTAAAAAATTCACCAGGACCAGCCCCAATAAAAGCGAGGCCATCGATGCACTTACAAACCAGAGAATGGCTTTACCTCCCACCCTGCCAACTGTTTTGAGATCGCCCAGTTTTGCAATGCCCACCACCAGCGTAGAAAATACCAGGGGGGCGATGATCATCTGTACAAGCCGGATAAAGATATTGCTGAGCAGTTTAATATTCCGTGCAAAAACAGCAATAAAACTTTCTGAAGCATTCACGTGAACAATGTAACCGAGAATGATACCGAGTACCATGGCGATAAGAATATAGAGCGTGAGACGATTCTTTTTAACCATAATTACAATTGTTACTACCCGGTTCAATCACCGAAAATTCAAAAAAAAACTGACACCGCAAAACTTAAATCTATAAAAGCCGCTTTACATGGCAAAGAAAGATAAACCGTATTAAATAATTGTTTATTTTACGAACGCAACAGCAACTTCTTTCTGTAAACCAATACCAACGTTTATGAGTTTATTTGTCAGGAAACCAATGGCATCGTTAATGGCTGAATCGCAGGAAACAGGTAGCCATACGTTAAAACGGACCCTTGGAGCAGGTGGATTAACTGCCCTTGGCATCGGCGCTATTATTGGTGCTGGTTTATTTTCTATCACCGGCATGGCTGCCGCAAACCATGCTGGTCCGGCCATCACCATTTCTTTTGTAGTAGCTGCTTTCGGTTGTCTTTTTGCAGGATTGTGTTATGCTGAGTTTGCCTCCATGATACCGGTGGCTGGAAGCGCGTATACATATTCTTATGCAACCATGGGCGAGTTCATCGCCTGGATTATCGGTTGGGATCTGGTACTTGAATACGCCGTGGGTGCCGCAACGGTAGGCATCAGCTGGAGCCGGTACCTCGTTAAATTCCTGGAGGGGTTTGACATATTTCTTCCGCACAACCTGACCGTTGGCCCCTGGGACGGCGGCATTATAAACTTACCGGCTGTATTCATCATTGCCTTAATGAGTTCACTGCTCATAAAAGGCACAAAAGAAAGTGCATCTGTTAATGCAGTCATCGTGGCACTGAAGATTACCGTGGTGCTGGTATTTATTTTCCTCGGCTGGAAATACATCAACAAAACAAATTATTCGCCTTATATACCCAACAACAGCGGCAAATTTGGCGACTTTGGCTTTAGTGGTATCATCCGCGCAGCAGCCATTGTTTTCTTTGCGTATATCGGTTTTGACGCAGTAAGTACGGCGGCGCAGGAAGCAAAAAATCCCAAGCGGGATATGCCTATTGGTATTTTAGGTTCGCTGGCTATCTGCACGGTGTTGTATATTTTATTTGCGCATGTTATGACCGGCGTAACCAGCTACACAAGTTTTGCAGGTAAAGACGGAATTGCACCGGTAGCCATCGCGATTGACCACATGGGTACGGCAGATGCTTCGGGTGTTATACATGCTGACTATCCCTGGCTTAACCGCGCCATTATTGTAGCCATTCTTGCCGGGTACGCTTCCGTAATCCTGGTAATGCTGATGGGCCAGAGCCGTGTTTTTTTTAGTATGAGCAAAGACGGGCTGATACCCGCCATTTTCTCTACGGTAAATCCTAAAACCCAAACCCCGGCCAAAAGCAACCTGCTTTTCATGGGTTTTGTTAGTTTGTTCGCTGCATTTGTACCTGCGAGGGTAGTGGGTGAAATGACCAGCATTGGGACTTTGTTTGCATTTATCCTGGTTTGCATCGGCGTGTGGGTGATGCGGCGTAAAATGCCAGATTTGCCAAGGGCTTTTAAAACACCACTGGTGCCCCTGGTACCTATTTTAGGCATCGGCGTATGTTTGTTTATGATGGTCTTTCTTCCAATGGACACCTGGATACGCCTCATCGTATGGATGCTGATTGGGATGGATATCTACCTGGTATATGGTGCTAAAAACAGCCACCTTGGAAATGGCACCGATAATAGAAAGGGGATGCGCATTGCCCGTTACACCGGGCTGATACTTTGTGTATTGTTGGTGATTGCGGGTTTATTGCACCAATATACGGTAGGATTTGAAACCGACAGAACACTGCTGTATATCTCAATCATTTTTGCAGTGGTACACCTTGCCGTTTTTGGAAGAAAAATAGGAAGGCCCGAATCTGAAATTTAAATAAAAAACGTTCGCATAAAAATATCTAAACGCCCTGCATTGCCAGGGCGTTTTTTAATAGCTGTTGGCAGCTTAATTTGCTTGCTGTAAATTTGCTGCCCTGAAAGGCTGGTAACGTACAACGGAAAATAAAAACAACTATTATGGGCCGCATTTTTGAAGTTCGGAAAGCTACTATGTTTGCCCGCTGGGACAGGATGGCCAAGCAGTTTACCCGT
>JBDSEV010000039.1:0-9781 GCA_039919885.1 Chitinophagaceae bacterium | reverse complement strand
GCTGCAGTTAATGTTGTTTTACCATGGTCAACGTGGCCAATAGTGCCAACATTAACGTGGGGTTTGTCCCTTTTAAAAGTCTCTTTTGACATCGTTATCGGTTTTTAAGTTGTGTTTTTACAATTTTAATTCCTATCCTGGAATTGCCCGGTCAGGACAAAGCAATGGCGTATTATCCGCCTGCCTTCAGCCCCTGAACCGACAACTATCAGTTGCAATATTACGGGATTAGATCCGTCCGTAGCTGACCTCCCCGCTTATCCATCCAAAATCGCTCCTACTTTGAGCCGTTGATGAGAATTGAACTCACGACCTCTTCCTTACCAAGGAAGTGCTCTACCCCTGAGCTACAACGGCTAATCAACAAGCAGCTGACCGTTGTTAGCTGACAACATAGGGTCGCATGTCAACCGTCATTCTTTCATTATCCTGTTCCGGGTGAGCGGAAGACGAGGCTCGAACTCGCCACCTATAGCTTGGAAGGCTATCGCTCTACCAAATGAGCTACTTCCGCGTAAACCAATGTGACACATGTGCAAATCAAAATGTGCAAATCAATACCTTTCAAATTACGCACTAACTTTTTTAGTCAGCACCATAAGCGCATTTTCATTGTCTCACGCAATACCACATTTTCACATAATTCGCAGTGGGCAAGGATGGATTCGAACCACCGAACTCCGGAGAGAACAGATTTACAGTCTGTTGTCGTTGGCCACTTGACTACTTGCCCAAACCGTTGGGATATTACCGGAACACATTTGTTGTATGCCACGCTTTTTGACCCTGTCGATTTCCCTGAGCCACCTGCTGGAGTCGAACCTGCGACCTACTGATTACAAATCAGTTGCTCTACCAACTGAGCTAAGGTGGCTTACTTTAATGCAAATAAAGAACTACCCCAAAAATTTTGGGAATGCAAAGGTAATGGAATTCAATAAATACAAAAACTTTGCTGATATAATTTTTTCAGGGCGACAGAAATAAGTCCGTGCGCTTGTAAAACCTTTCACCCGCCTGCGTTCCGGCGATTTTCGCACGCTATTTTTGCCGTCCAGTTTACCGACTTCGTAGGTTATTTGCACCGGTATTGACACCAGGGCCTTGATTTTTCCGGTTTTTACTCATCCCCAAAACAAAAAAGACCCGCACTGCGCGTACGGGTCTTTTTAATATTATAAACTAGGAGCTTTGTTTTTCTTTTCTTCGTTTTATCTGGTTAACCAGTGAATCGAATGCGTCATCAAATGACTCCTGGAATGATTTTGAACTTGCCTTTACAAAAAACTGGCGGCGCGGTACGCGAACATTGATTTCCGCAACCTTGTCTTTAATCTGGTGCACTACATTGTCTAGCTTGAGAAACACGTCCACCTTTATAATGCGGTCATGAAACGTGTTTAGCTTTTCTAATTTTTTGTTTACATACTCGGTTAACTTAACATCTGCGTCAAAGTGAACTGTCTGGATATTAACGTTCATAGTAATTGCTTTTAATCTGTGAACAATATTTTAAAGAGCTTTTAAAACAGGTTCCTATGCAGCATAGGCCCCTATTTGGGATAGCATGAAATTAACTGATACAACCTGCTTTTCCAAATAAAACCACTTTTAAAAATTCCACTTTAACGCAATCACTTTTAGCGCAATTATGCCCGGGGATGGGCCTTTTTATGTGCCTCTTTCAATTTGTCGATATTGTTATGTGTATACACCTGTGTAGAAGCGAGACTGCTATGCCCCAAAAGTTCCTTTACGGCATTTAAATCGGCTCCGTTGTTGCTTAGGTGGGTGGCAAATGTATGCCGTAAAATATGCGGGCTTTTCTTGTTAAGGGTAGTAATGGCAGACAGGTATTTCTTTACAATCAGGTAAACATATTTTGCATAGAGCCTTTTTCCATTTTCCAGCACAAAAAAATAGCTGGTATCAGGCGCTGCAATTTCCTTTCTTTTTGAATGCTGGTAGGCCTTCATTGCACCAGCCAGTTCACCCGAAACAGGTACGACTCTTTCTTTGTTGCCTTTGCCCAGTACCTTAATTGCTTTTTTTGAAAAATCCACCTGGCTTTCTTTGAGGTTTACCTGTTCACTTAAACGCATGCCGGTCTGGTAAAACAGCAGCAGCAACAACCGGTCGGTTTTGCCCTTCCAGGTGTCTGGAAATTGCAGGTACTGAAACAAATGCTGCATATCTGTTTCTTTTACAAATTCAGGCAGCCGCCTGCTTATTTTGGGTGTGGTAACCGACCACATTGGTGTGGCGGTAAGGCTACCCGTACGCAAATGGTACTTAAAAAAAGATTTTAGCGAAGACGCCTTGCGGTTGATTGTTTTGGCGGTTATTTTTTCGCTCTTCATTTCCGCCATCCAGCTGCGTATATATGTATTGGCAATATCATGGAGGGAGCTAGCATGGTATTGGCTGGCTACGTACGCGAAAAACTGCTCGAGGTCGGTGCGGTAAGCAATAATGGTGTGCTGCGAATATCTTTTTTCGAACCTGAGGTAATTCAGGAAAGACTGCAAATGAGGAGCAAATGGATTGTCCATAAAATGAAATAGCCGTAAAGTTATTCACTTTACAGCTATTTTAATATAATCGCATTATTCTTAATCGTCAAACTGTCCGCTGCTTACTTTTAGCTTGTAAACCGCCTTCAGGATCTCTCCACGGCGTTTTACCGAAGGCTTGGTAAAAGACTGACGTTCTCTCAGCTGCACCAATATTTTGGCCTTTTCAAACTTCTTCTTATACTTTTTCAGCGCTTTGTCAATGTTTTCGCAATCTTTGGAATCAATGATCAACATAATTAATACCCCCTTTTAATGTTTGGGACGGCAAAGATAAAGGAAAATCATAAATAGCCAAATGCTTTTGCAGCTTAATTTTGCAGAATATGTTTACAGGAATCATAGAAACCACCGCCAGCATCGCAGAAATAAGCTCCAGCGGCACCAATAAGACCTTCCGGATAAGAGCTGCCATCACAGAACAGCTTAAAATTGACCAGAGTGTGGCGCACAATGGTGTATGCCTGACCGTAGAAGCGATTGCTGTGGATGGCTACCAGGTTACCGCAGTAGCGGAAACGCTGCAAAAAACCAACCTTGGCGACTGGAAAGCGGGCGATATAGTTAACGTGGAACGGTGCATACAGCCCAATGGCCGGGTAGACGGTCATTTTGTACAAGGCCATACGGATACAAAAGGCCTGGTAACGGAAAAAACAGATCTTAATGGGAGCTGGCAGTTTACGTTTCGTTTTGACCCTGTCTTCGCCCCCTATATTATTGAAAAAGGTTCGGTGGCGGTAAATGGTATCAGTCTGACCGCATTTAATGTAAAAGAAGATTGTTTTTCTGTAGCCATCATCCCCTACACCTATAGCAATACCAACCTGCAGTTCCTGGAGACAGGCAGTTCTGTAAATATTGAATTTGACATGCTTGGAAAATACATTATCAGGTGGGCACAAACCCAGCGCACAGGCAATGTTTTGTAGATTTTATCGTTTTTATGGGTGCCCCTGCGCACGCCGAAACGATAAACTTAGTTTTACCAATGTTTAAGAAACCGATTGCGATTTCCCTCCCGATTTTTATTTTTTTAATGGTTGTGTCCGTGCGAGTAATTGGACAGTCGGCTGTACCAGACCATATCCTGGGGAATATTGCAGATATTGAAAAAAAATCATTTGGGACAAACGCTGCAAACCGGATGGCCGGGGGTCAAAACCTGGCACGTACGGCTGCATCCGAAAATTTTGATGTTAATTTTTACCGGTGCGAATGGGACGTTGACCCGGCTGTACGATTTATTACGGGCAAGGTGACTTCCTATTTCACCATGACTATTGCCGGGGACAAAATCACTTATGATTTGAGCGATACCTTGAAGGTGGACAGTATTACTTACCACGGCATACCGTTAAATTTCCAAAGAATTAGCAACGATGGATTGCAACTTACTTTTCCTTCCGTATTAAATGCAGGCCAAAAAGATTCTGTATCCATTTATTACAATGGGGTACCGAGGAATTTTGCCAGCTACAAACCTTTTGTGCAGTCTGCGCACAGTGGCGTACCCATCATCTGGACGTTGTCTGAGCCATTTGGTGCAAAGGAGTGGTGGCCGTGTAAAAACGGGCTAAATGACAAAGCGGATTCTATTGATATTTTGATAAAGAACCCGGCTGGATACCAGGCATCGTCAAATGGTTTGATGGTACAGGAAAGCATCATAGGCGGCACAAAATTAAGTATCTGGAAGCACCGCTACCCAATATCATCTTATTTGGTTGCAATGGCCGTGACTAATTTTGCAGTATTGAAAGACACGGTGCTTTCTGGAGGTAAGGTAATAGAACTCATTGATTATGTATATCCGGAGAATTCAAATGTTTTTAATTCGCAGCGGTTTATTGCCAAAGCTGCGATCAACCTGTTCGGAAAATTTTTCGGAGATTACCCATATGCCAAAGAAAAATATGGATTCACGCAATTTGGCGCGGGAGGTGGCATGGAGCACCAGACAAATAGTTTCATTAATTACCCTACTGTACAACTATTGGAACATGAAACAGCGCACCAATGGTTTGGAGATAAGGTTACCTGCGGTAGCTGGCAGGATATCTGGTTAAATGAAGGTTTTGCCACGTATTGCCAGGTTTTATTTAACCAATATATTGATACAGCCAACTATTATCCTATACTTAAAAATATGACACATGACCTTACAACCGTTCCAGACGGATCTGTATGGGTAAGCGATACAACCAATCCAGAAAGGATATTCAATACCTACCTGACTTACTACAAAGGTGCTTGGCTGTTACATATGCTTAGGTGGAAATTGGGGGATGATATCTTTTTCAGGGCAATTAAAAATTATTTGAACGACCAAACATTGCAATACAATTTTGCAAAGACATCGGATTTAAAGCGACACCTCGAAACAGAAAGCGGACAAGATCTTACCTCCTTTTTCAAAAAATGGTTTTATGGTGAGGGATTTCCCAGTTATAATTGCACATGGTCTCAAAACAAAAACAATTGGGCTTCTGTACAAATCAATCAAACTACTTCGCACAGTTCCGTTTCATTCTATGATATGCCTGTACAGGTCAGGTTTATGAATGGTAGCAGGGATACGCTCATTACGCTCAACCATCATCATTCAGGAGAAACATTTTGGGTTAACCCGGGATTCGTGGTGGATAGTATGGCCGTGGACCCCTATTACTGGATTCTTGCCAAGACCAGGATTGTCCAAAAAATACCTGCAAAGAGTAGTGTACAGGACGATATCAGCATTTATCCAAATCCTGCCTCCAATAACATCAACATCTTGATAGCGAACCCTACCGCTGCAAAATTGACCATCCTTTTATACAATACCAGTGGCCAGCTTGTTTACAAATCAGAAAAAACCCTGGCTGGTAATGATGAATTGATCAGCATTCCTGTTAACCAACTTGCCCGCGGTCTTTACATACTGCGCATTTCAAACAATAATGGATTCAATGTACGAAAAACTATCGTCAGGTAAGGACGCTACTTAATCCACCATTTACCTTAAAATATTACAATGCATTTATTGCCGCACAGGAATAAATTGCATGAGTGACTCCTTGTTCCAGTAAAATATTTTATCGTACCTGCTGAGTTTTACATGCATCGAATCATTAAAGTTTCCTCCAGGCTTTATCTTCGCATTCAGTGAATCATTGGTTAAAAACGCTCCCGGGAAAACAAAAGAACCCTTAAATTTTTCAACAGGAACTATGCTCCCAGGCATTTGTTCAGCATAAGCTGTACTTAGAAAACTAACTACGCGTATGCCGGACGTATCAATATTCCTCATCAGCAGTGCTTCCATAAAACCGTTCCTCAATACCTGTGCGCCGTGATACTCATCCGGAATATTCAGCAAATATGTAATGCCGTCTCCACGGGGTAAAAGACTAACTTCCGAAACTATATTAGTTGCGATTAAACTTGCTTTTCTCCATATAAAAACATTTTGATAAAAGAAAATAAGAAAATAACCAGCAAAAAAAATACCGGCGCCGCGCGACAGGTTTTTATTGGCTACTAATGAAATTAGCCAACTAATTAAAATACAAAGAAAAAAAGACGAAAAATAAAATACGCGGTCACCTTCAAATGTTTTGGTGTTAATTCCAAAAATGGACGGAATTACGTTTGAAATAAAAGTTACACCAACTAATGTCAAAAAGCTTTTCGCCAACGCTTTCCGTTTGTTAAATATGAACCTACTGCCCGCTAAAAAAAACCCAAGTAAAAAAACAAACGAAACACTTAACAATAAGGCGTACTGAGAAGGGGGAAGAACAAGCCTAGCGGTCGCTTTTAAAAACTTTATACAATTTTCAGAAAGTGACAGCGACACCATTCTGTTACTGTATGAATCAAGAATCGAACCGTTTACCACCAGTCTTATCCAAATATTCGCCGCCAGCGTTACAAAATAACATGCGCCAAGAGGTAAGATTTTTTTTATCGATTTTTCTTTGTTGTATAATAGCAGTAGTACGATAAGCGGCAAGGGAAAAACCGTTTCGTAACCGCACATACTTATAAAATAAAACAAACAGGCTAGTATGTATTTTTTTGAACGCCCGATATTTGTGAAAGCCATCAGCATTGAAAGCAATGCAAAAAAACCGGATAGAACTATTCCCCTCCCTATTGCCCATATTACAGCTTCATTGTGAAACGGGTAAATAAGGAATAATAAAGCAGTGATCCATGCAAAAACTTTTCTATCCCGAATATCTTCAAAAACGCCTGTTAAACATATGCGGTATAGTAAAAACCCACAGCTTCCATGAATGATTACATTAAAAAGATTAAAATATAAAGGGTTGAGCCCTCCGAACAAGTATGAACTATACAAACTTATATCTGAAAGTGGTCTGAAAAAACCGGGAGTATAAAAATTCCTTTTGTATATAATTCGGTACAGTACAAAAAAATCATCCGAAACAAAATTCCTGGAAAGCACCGGCCAGAATAATATTACAGACAGTACCACAAATAAGAAGTAAAAAATACTGTTTTTAATAGAATTGTTTTTCGCTGGATCAAAGATCTGCATAGCTAAACATTGCTCATTTAATTACCATGGGTTCTCCATATCTTCTTTAAGCCACTGGTGATTTCTTTCAATAAAATAAGACTTGCCTCCTGGTTTTAGTTTTACGGAAGATTTACCCAGTTTTCTTGATAGCCATCCGAGTGGCATCACAATAAAAATAAAAATAATAGCGAGTATTATTCTATTCATTACAAAACCAACCAATTCTGCAATTTTCATCCATACCCAATTAATTGACTTTGCTGCAATGGGTATAAGCAAACCGGCTAAACCCAGGATAAGTGCAAACAGTAAAAAAAATGGCTTTTTAGTTTGCCAGTACAATACTACAGCAGCAAGTACCAATACAAGTATGGTTTCCAACTCCTTTACCGCTTGTGTTTTTTTCATCAGAAGAGCGTATAAATAAACGGGGCGATTGCAGAGCTTCCACCCAATATTATAAGCGCACCCAAAACGAGCAGTACAATAATAAGCGGTGCCAGCCACCATTTTTTTCTGGCCATTAGAAAATTCCAAATATCTTTCAAAAAATCCATATCAAGGTATTAAATATTGTGGAAACTTTTCTGAAAGATACTGGTTTAAATCCTCATAAATAATTCTACTTACTTTTTCTGCACCTTCGTTGGTATAATGCATACTATCGTAATAATACAATGTGTCTTTAGGCATTAGTGTTGCCAAATCTATGCAATGTATTTTCTCCTCCTGCGAGACCTTCGTGGTAACATCATTGAACAAAGTTAGTTTCTTCCAAAACAGCTGGCCATTTTCATCATTATTGAAAACATGAAAATCAATAGCTGGGTTGCCGCCATGCAATGTTCCATTTCCAAAAACCAAGGGCTGGGTTACAAATACTGGCAAGATGTTCATTTTATAACAAGCTGCCGTTAAATGATACAGTCTTTTTTTGAAAGCCTGTAGTAAACTATCCTGCTTTGTTATTGCCGAATCCATATATGACTGGCTTAGATATACTGCTTTAAAGTTTGTAAAATTCCAGTTACCATTATTCTTAAAAATTTCTATCGGATATAGGCTTCGTTCAAGATCACGAAAAAAATGTACGGTAGCACTTTTGTTTTCGAGCCATTGCATATTTTTTTTTGCAAATCCTTTGGTTTCCGGAGCATCTTCTAAACTAATATCATCCCGATCTATGTCATTTACACCTATCAAAAAAACAATCACTTTGGGTTTGAACGGAAGTACCGAAAGGTAGTTCGATATAAGTTTTATGTGTCCGTAGGTTGAATTACCGTCAAGACCGGCATTATTGATCCAGACTGAAGTAAATGTTTTATTTAAATGTCTCCCCAGTCTGTCGGTCCAGGTTTTACCTTCGTCTAACGCGGTGCAGGCAGTAGTACTGCCGCCCACGGTCAGCAGCGTAAATCTTGCATTCATATCACCGGCAGGATTTTCACCCCGAAACCCGATGCTGTTGCGTTTATTAATTACCATGGGATCCACCCGCTGGTTTTTAATATTACGGAGCTGGTAAGTAATGTTTGTACTGAGCTGCCACTTGCCGCCAGCTATTGTTTTTTGAAAAGGATAAAAAAACCGCAATAATATTTCCAGTGCAATTATAGTGATAACAGTTATGTAACCTGCATATATCAACCGATTCCATAAAATTGTTTTATTTAACTTCATTTTAAACACTGTTCACTTCAAAATCGGTGTTGACAATTATAATTGCTGGCGGCGAAAAAACTTTATGTTAATCCAATTCAAATTCATTCTTCTGAATGTCATCCGCCGACCACAACGGCTGCATTTTTTTGCTAAAAATCAAGTCTCCCATAACCAGGTAATCCATCTCGGTACACATAAAACAGGTGTAAGCATCAAGGGGCGTATTTACAATTGGTTCTCCCCGAATATTAAAACTGGTGTTTATTAAAACAGCCGTTCCGGTCAATTGCTTAAACGCATGCAAAAGCTTCCAGAATGCAGGATTTGTCTCTTTATGTACTGTCTGTATTCTTGCTGAATAATCAATATGAGTGATGGCTGGCAGATTGCCACGCCGTAAATTAAGTTTATCATGCATAGACCAATTGTGGTAATCTTCAGGCAATTTAGTTTCATTTGAATTTTTTACCCGCTTTGCCAGAAGCATATATGGCGACGCCTCATTTTGATCAAAATAATCCTGCACATCTTCCGCTAGTACAGCAGGCGCAAATGGGCGAAATCCTTCCCGTTGTTTTATTTTGAGGTTCAGCTTTTTTTGCATTGCCGGGCTACGGGCATCTGCCAGGATACTCCTCGCTCCCAAAGCCCGCGGGCCAAATTCCATTCTACCCTGAAACCAACCTACTGTATTTCCATCTGCGAGTAGGTTTGCGACAGCAGTTACTAATTTATCAAAATCACGCTCCACCTGGTAAATTGCGTTGAATTGTTTAACAAATATTTCAATCTCCGTCGTTGTAAATTCCGTTCCAAGATACGTGCCCAGTAATGCATCATGCTGTTTCGTAGGTATACGTGGCTGGTTATAATATATATGCTGTCCTGCATATGCAGCACCAAGTGCGCCACCAGCATCGCCAGCAGCCGGTTGTATGAAAATCTTATCGAATATGCCGGCAGAATGCAGCTTGCCGTTTGCAACACAGTTTAGCGCAACTCCTCCCGCGAG
>JBDSEV010000086.1:0-70663 GCA_039919885.1 Chitinophagaceae bacterium | reverse complement strand
AAATCATCAAATGCTTTTTCCGTTACCCGGATAATATGGTTTTTGATGAAAACGGAACCTTCCCTGGCGCCGTCCTCGGGGTGCTTGATGGCACATTCCCATTCCATTACTGCCCATCCCTTAAAATCGTAAGCGGCCAGCTTGCTAAAAATGGACTTAAAATCCACCTGACCATCGCCGAGTGAGCGGAACCTGCCGGCACGGTCAATCCAATTCTGGTAGCCGCCGTACACGCCTTGTTTGCCGGTGGGGTTAAACTCTGCGTCCTTTACATGGAACATCCGTATGCGCTCGTGGTAATTATCAATGTATTCAAGGTAATTGAGGCACTGCAACACAAAATGCGAGGGATCGTACAGCAGGCAGGCCCTTTTATGATTGTTTACTTTTTCCAGGAACATTTCATACGTGACGCCATCATGCAAATCTTCACCCGGGTGTATTTCATAACAAAGGTCGATGCCGTTTGCATCAAATTCATTCAGTATTGGTAACCAGCGTTTCGCCAGTTCCGTAAAAGCAGTTTCTACCAGTCCCGCCGGGCGCTGCGGCCACGGGTAAACGGTTTGCCACAACAACGCACCGCTAAAAGTAGCATGCGCATCCAGCCCCAGGTTTTTGGAGGCTTTGGCGGCATATTTTAATTGCTGCACCGCCCACTCCTGCCGGGCATTCGGATTATTGCGGTACTGCTCCGGCGCAAAGCCATCAAATAACTCATTATAGGCCGGGTGAACGGCTACCAGCTGGCCCTGCAGGTGACTGCTCAGTTCGGTGATTTCCAGGCCGGCCCCGTTTACTATTCCTTTTATTTCATCTGCATACGTTTTACTTTCTGCAGCCTTTTGCAAATCAATACAGCGGCTGTCCCACGAAGGGATTTGCACCCCCACAAAGCCAATGCTTTTTGCCCATTCGCAGATGGTTTTGAGCGAATTAAACGGCGCTGCGTCGCCCATAAACTGCGCAAGAAAAATACCCGGACCTTTTAGTGTTGTCATGAAAAAGTTTTAAGTGATAAGTTGTAAGTCACAAGCGCTTTCAGGGGATAAGTTTTGATAAGTATAAATCTTAGGACGCAGACACCTGGCTGATCAATGGCCGCGCAACAAGACTTACCACTTAAAACTTACCACTTACAAAGTGTATTCCCACCATTTTTTATCGCTCTGCGAGGATGCTACCACGTTATCTATAAAAGCCATGCCACGTATACCGTCTTCCACACCCGGAAAATCCAGCATTTCTTTGGTAGGCGTTGTGCCATCTATTCTTGCACCCAGTGTAAGGGCAAAATTGCGGTAGATATTGCCGAATGCTTCCAGGTAACCTTCGGGGTGGCCGCCTGGGGTGCGGGCATTGTGCGTGGCGTAGCTGCTAAGGCGATCGCCGTAATTACCGCCGGCGCGTAGTATTTGTGTTGGCTGGTCGAGCCATTTTACCAGTAACGTATTGGGTTCATGCTGGGCCCATTCAATGCCGCCTTTTTCGCCATACACCCGTATTTTCAATGCGTTTTCTTCACCGGCTGCTACCTGCGATGCCATGAGCACACCTGCAGCGCCATTGTCGAACTTTAATAACACATTGCCATCGTCGTCCAGCGCACGCCCGGTCACCATAATATTCAGGTCGGCACAAAGGTGCGTGATTTTTGAACCGGTGATGTATTCTGCCAGGTGCGCGGCATGGGTACCGATATCGCCCATGGCACCGCTTTTACCACTCTTTTTAGGATCTGTTCTCCATGCGGCCTGTGCATTGCCTTCGCGCTCGCTCATTTTACTCAGCCAGCCCTGCGGGTATTCCACCCATACTTTCCTGATTTTGCCGAGCACGCCATCGCTTACCATCGACCTTGCCTGTTTCACAAGCGGGTACCCGGAATACGTGTGGGTAAGGCACAAAATCAAACCCGTCTCTGCTACTTTTTTCTTAAGTTGTTTTGCTTCATCCAAAGTAAACGCAATCGGCTTTTCAATTACTACATGAAAGCCATTGTCCAGGGCCATCATGGCCGGCGCAAAATGCGCGAAATTGGGGGTAACAATCGTTACAAAATCCATCCGCTTTTCTGTAGGCAAAGCGGCCTCTTTTTTTATCATTTCCTCATAGTTGAGGTAGGTTCTGTCTGCGGGTAAAAAGAGTGCGCGGCCGGAGTCTACGGCCACTTCGGGATTAATACTTAGCGCGCCGCAAGCCAGTTCTATCAGTCCGTCCATATTGGCTGCAATGCGGTGAATAGCACCTATAAATGCGTCCTTACCACCGCCAACCATGCCCATTCTTAACTTTCTGTTCATTGTGTTAACAATTAAAATTTTATTAATATACCAGTGTTACAAGCAATCTTTCTGTGAAGAAAAGAATGTAACAGGAAAAGTAAGAAAGTCTTTTCAAAAAAAGTAAGATAAAAATAAATTGTAAGATGGGATTTATAAAAAATAAAAATTACATTTAGCTCCTTATTTTTAATTGCATGTTAAAGTTCTTACGCTGCTTCCGCTGCATTTGAGCGGACTGGGTGAGTGCTTCGATTGCTTTCTCCACTTAACTAAAAACGATATGCTACCTGACGTTCAACGCAAACAATTATTTATTGCCAGCTGCACTGCTTTACTTGTTACTTCACTTTCTTTCGGCATCCGGGCAGGTATACTTGGCCGACTGGGCACAGAATTTCAATTAAATGCACAGCAACTCGCCACCATTGCCGCAACTGCGTTCTGGGGTTTTCCGCTAGCCATTGTAGTAGGGGGATTGGTTGTTGACATCATCGGGATGAAAAAATTACTGATAGCTGCTTTTGTGTTTCACCTGGTAGGCATTTTGCTGACCATTTTCGCAGGCGGCTATTGGACCTTATTTATTTCTACGTTGTGTATTGGAATCGCCAACGGAACAGTAGAAGCGGCCTGCAATCCTTTGGTAGCAACCATACATGCAGACAATAAAACAACCAAGCTCAATCACTTTCATCTCTGGTTTCCCGGGGGTATCGTAATAGGTACATTGATTGTGTACTTTCTTGATAAAGCAGCCATTGGCTGGCAGGTACAGGTAGGACTTATGATCATTCCCACACTTGTTTATGGGTATCTTTTTAGTAAGCTCAGCTTTCCGGTTACAGAAAGAGTTGCGAGTGGTATCTCTTCTGCCGACATGTACAAAGCCCTGCTAAAACCATTGTTTATTTTAATGATCATCCTGATGTTTGGTACGGCTATTACCGAATTATTTACCGGTCAATGGATAGATGTCCTGTTAAAAAATGTTACCGATAACGCGATACTGTTGCTGACGATAGAAACAGGGGTAATGGTAATCGGACGGGCGTTTGCTGGCCCGGTAGTTCACCGGCTGGCACCACAGGGCGTATTGCTAATTTCCGCGGTCCTTGCCACCGTGGGTTTGTACCTGCTGGGTCACTCTTCCGGCAACATGCTTTTTGTGGGCGCTTTGGTTTTTGGAATGGGTGTTTGTTATTTCTGGCCAACCATGATCGGATTTGTATCTGAGAATTTGCCCGAAACCGGTGCTGTAGGACTTAACTTAATGGGCGCAGCTGGAATGTTTGCCGTGTCTGTTTATATGATTTTTATGGGCGGGTACTATGAAAGATTGCAGCAGAGCAAGCCACCCATGGAGGCGGGTAGGGATATCATTAATGTAACAATGATTATTCCGGTGGTGTTGATTGTTGCTTTTGCCGGATTGTATTTTTACATGAAAACGCAAAAGCAGAAAAAGGTATTGGTAACTACATAAGAAGACAAATTATTCCATCCATTTTGCTAACCGATTCATATGCCAGAAAAACAGAACAGACGCGCCGCGCTTAAAAACCTGCTGGCGGGTACCGCGGCCATTGGCGCTTCGTCAATGATACCAGCCATTGCTTCAGAAGCTTCCGAAAACTCAGCTACCTTGAAATTTAAAGGAAATATCAACCATTCCGTATGCCAGTGGTGCTACGGATTTTTATCAGTAGAAGAATTGTGCAAAGCAGTTAAAAAAATTGGCTTCGGCGCCATTGACCTCCTGGCTCCCAAAGACTGGCCCATGGCACAGCAATACGGCCTGTTCAGTTCTATGTGTTACCACGGCGGTAAGGTTAGTTTAACCAATGGCTTTAACCGACCCGAATTTCATGAACAATTGATTAAAGATTATACAGAAGTGATTCCTTTGATGCAGAAAGCCGGTTACAAAAACCTAATCTGTTTCAGCGGTAACCGCGGGGGCATGGACGATGAAACCGGGCTGAAAAACTGCGCAGAAGGCCTCAAAAAATTAATGCCGCTGGCAGAAAAAAATGGCGTTATCATCCAAATGGAATTACTCAACAGCAAAATAGATCATAAAGATTATATGTGCGACCGAACCCATTGGGGCGTAGAACTCTGCAAACGCATCGGGTCTCCAAATTTTAAATTATTGTATGATATCTATCACATGCAGATCGACGAAGGCGATGTTATCAGAACAATAAAAGACAATTTCCAATACATCGGCCATTACCATACAGCAGGTGTGCCCGGACGTCATGAATTAGACAATACCCAGGAACTGAATTACCCCGCTATTATGCAGGCCATTATAGATACCGGCTTTAAAGATTATGTAGCGCAGGAATTTATTCCCACCGGAAAAGAAACAAAAGATAAAATCGCGGCATTGAAACAGGCGGTAAAGGTTTGTGATGTGTAAAAAATAAAGTTGTTGGCTTTAAGCGATCGGTTAACGCAAAGAACACAGCAACGAACCTTAACAGCTAAAGACTAACAGGTAATCGCTCAACAATATATTTATGGCAGACAATACATACGATGCAATTGTAATCGGCTCCGGTATCAGCGGTGGATGGGCAGCTAAAGAATTGTGTGAAAAAGGCCTCAAAACAATTATGCTGGAACGTGGCCGTGATATTGAACATGTGAAAGATTATGTAAATGCAAACAAGGATCCGTGGGAGTTTCCGCACCGTGGTGGCCGTACAGAACAGATGATTAAAGATTATCCTGTACTGAAAAGGGACTACCCGCTAAATGAAACCAACCTGGATTACTGGTGCAGTGATAAAGACAGCCCGTATACTGAAATAAAAAGATTTGACTGGTTCCGTGGTTACCATGTTGGGGGTCGATCACTAATGTGGGGCAGGCAGAGCTATCGTTGGAGTGATTTTGATTTTGAAGCCAATGCCAAGGATGGCGTGGCCATAGACTGGCCGGTGCGTTACAACGAGATTGCACCCTGGTACGATCATGCAGAAAAGTTTGCCGGCATCAACGGCGCCCAGGATAACATGCCGCAGTTGCCCAACGGCCAATTTTTGCCCGCCATGGAAATGAATTGCGTTGAAAAAGATGTGGCCGCACGCATGAATGCGCATTACGATCCCAAAGCTTTCCGCCGCATTATTATGGGCCGCAGCGCGAATTTAACGGTGGCGCATGACGGCAGAACAAACTGCCAGTACCGCGATAAATGCTGGCTGGGTTGCCCGTTTGGCGCCTACTTCAGTACGCAATCTTCCACCCTGCCCGCAGCAAGGAAAACCGGCAACCTCACCCTCCGCCCCTGGAGCATCGTTACAAAAATCTTATACGACAAGGACAAGAAAAGAGCAACCGGCGTTGAAGTGCTGGATGCCGAAAACAACAAGACCTATACCTATTATGCAAAAATAATTTTCCTGAATGCATCTACGCTCAACTCTGCGTGGATACTGATGAATTCTGCCACCGAAGTATGGCCCGACGGATTGGGCAGCAGCAGCGGGGAACTCGGTCATAACATTATGGACCATCACCTTGGCATCGGTGCCAGTGGCATTGTTGAAGGCTATGAAGACAAATATTATTTTGGCCGGCGCGCCAACGGTCCTTACATACCCCGTTACCGCAATTTGTTTGGAGATAAAAGAGATTACCTGCGCGGATTTGGTTACCAGGGTGGTGCAAGCCGCAGCGGCTGGGGAAGCCACATTCCTGAATTAACCATCGGCGGCGCATTTAAAGATTCCATGACGGAGCCGGGTGGCTGGTCGATGGGTTTCGGCGGTTTTGGCGAAACCTTGCCTTACCACGAGAACCGGATTTACATTGACAAGACCTTGTACGGAGATAAAATGGAACAGTTCAAAGACCCAGTCACCGGACTTGATTTAGGCATGCGCCCCGTGGCAGATAAAGGCGGTAAGCAAAAACTGGATAAATGGGGTATGAGCGTGCTGGCATTTGACGTAGAATATAAAGAGAATGAGAAAAAGATGCGGATAGATATGAAGAACGATGCCATTGAAATGCTAACCGTTGCAGGCGTTAAAAACGTAAACGGTTGGGATGGCGATGGTACCCTGGGCAGGGGCATTCATGAAATGGGTTCTGCACGCATGGGCAAAGATCCCAAAACGTCGGTGGTGAATAAATACAACCAGGTCTGGGATGCACCCAACGTATTTGTTACCGATGGTTCATTCATGACGTCGGCCGCCTGCCAGAATCCGTCCTTAACATACATGGCATTTACAGCACGGGCGGTTGATCATGCGGTGAGTGAGTTGAAGAAAAATAATTTATAAGAACAGCTAATTATAGAAACAAAATATTTCATAAAATAACACACATGCCAGGAGACACTACCGCTAACGGAAAACCTGTAAACATCAACGCTGCTGCGGCAGACCAGAATACCTACGACGCAATTGTTATCGGATCGGGTATCAGCGGTGGCTGGGCTGCTAAAGAACTTTGCGAAAAAGGACTAAAAGTACTTATGTTGGAAAGGGGCCGCGATATTGAGCACGTAAAAGACTACGTCAATGCGTCAAAAGATCCGTGGGAGTTTCCCCACCGCGGCGGTCGTACCCAGGAAATGATAAAAGATTACCCGGTTTTAAAAAGGGATTATCCTTTAAATGAAACCAACCTGGATTACTGGTGCAGCGATAAGGACAGTCCTTATACGGAGGTGAAACGTTTCGACTGGTTTCGCGGGTACCATGTAGGTGGCCGCTCACTGATGTGGGGCCGCCAGAGCTACCGTATGGGAGATATGGATTTTGAAGCCAATGCCAAAGAGGGCGTTGGCATCGACTGGCCGGTGCGTTACAACGAGATTGCACCCTGGTACGATTATGCAGAAAAATTTGCAGGCATCAGCGGTTCCGTTGAGGGCCTCCCCGAATTGCCGGATGGCAAATACCTGCCAGCCATGGACATGACCTGCGTGGAAAAAGATGTGGCGGCACGGCTAAAACAATCTTTTAAAGGGAGTCGCCATATGATCATCGGGCGTGTTGCCAATATAACGGTGGAGCATGAGGGCAGAACCAGTTGCCAGTTCCGTAACAAATGCTGGCTGGGTTGCCCGTTTGGCGCCTATTTCAGTACGCAGTCGTCTACTTTGCCTGCGGCGAGAAAAACCGGTAACCTAACACTTCGTCCCTGGAGCATTGTTACAAAAATCCTGTACGATAAGGACAAGAAAAAGGCAACCGGCGTGGAAGTACTGGACGGCGAAAACAACAAGACGTATACATTCAATGCAAAAATAATTTTTGTAAATGCTTCTTCACTAAACAGTGCGTGGCTATTGATGAATTCTGCCACCGATATCTGGCCCGATGGTTTGGGCAGCAGCAGCGGAGAACTGGGCCACAATGTAATGGACCATCACCTTGGTGTGGGTGCAAGCGGCACCGTAGATGGTTATGAAGACAAGTATTATTTCGGCCGCCGCGCCAATGGAATTTACGTTCCGCGCTACCGCAATTTCTATGGCGATAAAAGAGATTATCTCCGCGGTTTCGGGTACCAGGGAGGTGCCAGCCGGGGTGGTTATAACCGTTCACTGGAAGAACTTTCTATTGGCGCAGATTTTAAAGACGCGCTTACAGAACCAGGTGGCTGGACAATGAATCTTGGTGGTTTTGGCGAAACCTTACCGTACCATGAAAACAGAATTTATTTAGACAAGAATACGTATTCAGATAAAACGGAGCAATTCAATGACCCAATAACAGGGAAAGATTTGGGTATGCGCCCGGTAGCCGATAAAGGCGGTAAACAACGTGTCGACAAATGGGGACTTCCTGTACTGGCTATTGATGTTGAATACAAGGAGAATGAAAAGAAAATGCGCAAAGACATGTTGAATGATGCCATTGAAATGCTGGAAGCAACCGGTGTGAAAAATGTAAAAGGGCGCGACGGCGATGGTACATTGGGCAGGGGAATTCATGAAATGGGTACTGCGCGCATGGGGAAAGATCCAAAAACATCGGTGCTGAATAAGTTTAACCAGGTATGGGATGCACCCAATGTATTTGTAACGGACGGATCGTTCATGGTATCTGCGTCTTGTGTAAACCCATCATTGAGTTATATGGCATTTACGGCAAGAGCGGTTGATCATGCAGTAAGCGAACTGAAAAAAGGAAATTTGTAAGAATAGCTTTTAGCCGTTAGCAATTCACAAACAATATCAATTGTCATTAATACTAGCAGCGAACAGCTAACAATCAGCAACTGCTACTTTTTAATACGATCAGCAACCACGTTCATTATATTGTTCTTCATATAACAAACAACACATGCCAGGAGATTCTCTTAATATCAATAATAAAGCCGTTGCACAAAATACGTACGATGCTATCGTAATCGGGTCTGGCATCAGTGGCGGATGGGCGGCCAAAGAATTAACAGAAAAAGGCCTGAAGGTACTGATGCTGGAACGCGGCCGGAATTTTGAACACATCAAAGATTATAAAACTGCTACAAAAGATCCCTGGGATTTTGAACACCGCGGCACGGTTACAAAAGCACAATTAAAAGACCGGCCCGTGATTGCCCGTACCTGGGGGAAAACCGAGGGCAATATTGATTCCTGGGTAGTTGACAACGACGCGCCCTACCATGAAATAAAACCTTTCAGATGGTGGCGTGCTTACCAGTTGGGCGGCCGTTCTATTTTATGGGGCAGGCAAAGCTATCGCTGGAGCGATCTTGATTTTGAAGCCAATGCAAAAGACGGCTGGGCCATAGACTGGCCTATCCGTTACCGAGATATAGCGCCCTGGTACGATAAAGTTGAAAAACACATTGGCGTAAGCGGATCTATGGAAGGCCTGGCCCATTTACCCGACGGACATTTTTTGCCCCCCATGGACATGACCTGTGTAGAGAAAGATGTAGCTGCTCGGATAAAAGAAAAATGGAAAGGAGACCGCCATATGTTTATTGGAAGGGTAGCCAATCTTACCGCGCCCATCAGCGGAAGAACCGCGTGCCAGTTCCGGAACCGTTGCTGGGAAGGCTGCCAGTTTGGTGCCTATTTCAGCACACAGTCTTCCACGCTGCCGGCGGCAAGGGCTACCGGCAACCTGACGGTACGGCCATGGAGCATTGTTTCAAAAATCATCTACGATAAGGATACAAAAAAAGCCAAAGGCGTAGAAATAGTAGACGCAGAGACCAATAAAACCTACGAGTTTTTCTCAAAAATTGTTTTCGTAAATGCCTCCGCGTTGAATAGCGCTTGGGTGTTGATGAACTCTGCTACCGATGTGTGGCCGGAAGGTTTGGGCAGCAGCAGCGGTGAGCTGGGCCACAATATTATGGATCATCATTACAACCTTGGTGCCGCCGGCACGGTAGAAGGATTTGAAGACAAGTATTATTTTGGCCGCCGTGCGAACGGTATTTATATACCCCGGTTTGTAAATATGAACGGCGATAAAAGAGATTACCTGCGCGGCTTTGGTTACCAGGGCGGCGCCAGCAGGGACGGGTATAACCGACCAATGGAGGAAGTAACCATTGGGGCAGACTTTAAAGATGCACTGACCGAGCCGGGCTCCTGGACAATGAATATTAGTGGCTTTGGCGAACTGTTACCACACCACAATAATACCATCAGCCTTGATAAAGAAAGAAAAGACAAATGGGGCCTTCCCATATTGGCCATGGACGCAGTATTGCAGGAGAATGAATTTAAAATGAGAAAGGAGATTGTTTCCGAGGCGGTGGCCATGCTGGAAGCAGCAAATGTAAAAAATATTAAGTCGCGCGATAATGGCCATGAGATCGGTGATGGTATACACGAGATGGGTAGTGCAAGAATGGGCAAGGATCCAAAAACATCCGTGCTCAATCTAAATAACCAGGTATGGGATGCAAAAAATGTATTTCTTACCGATGGTGCCTGCATGACGTCGTCCTCCTGTGTAAATCCTTCGCTCACCTATATGGCACTCACAGCACGAGCTGCCAGTTTTGCGGTGGAAGAATTGAAGAAAGGAAACATATAGCGGTTAGCTGGTGGCTGTTAGCTTTTAGTTGACGCGGAAAAAGATATAGATGCCGTTCGCTATTATCTTTTAATTAAGGAGGAAAAATTTACAGAAGCTGATTGGTTATTGCGGACGTTAACACCTAACAACTAATAGCTAGCGACTTACAACTAACGGCTAACAGCTAAACATCAATAGAATCTCATACTCAGTTAGATAAAAAGAACATTTGGTAAAATAACGCGCATGCCTGCCGATTCCCTGCACATCAATATTAATAATAAAGCGGTAACGCAGCATACCTACGACGCCATTGTAGTGGGCAGTGGCATCAGTGGTGGATGGGCTGCAAAAGAACTCTGCGAAAAAGGACTCAAGACGCTTGTGCTGGAACGCGGCCGAAAGGTGGAACATATAAAAGACTATCCCACTGCTAACCTCGCCCCCTGGGAATTGCTGCACCGTAATTCGGTTACTGCCCAACAAAAAGAAGCGCAGCATGTACAGGTGCGTGGTTTTTGCAACGAATCAAACGCACATTTTTTTGTAAACGATAAGGAGCATCCTTATACACAGGTAAAGCCGTTCGACTGGATACGGGGCTACCATGTAGGGGGCCGCAGCCTGATGTGGGGCAGGCAATGCTACCGCTGGAGCGATCTTGATTTTGAAGCCAATGCCAAAGACGGACATGGGGTTGACTGGCCCATTCGTTACCGTGATATTGATCCATGGTACAGCTATGTAGAAAAATTTGTCGGCATCAGTGGCTCAAAGGAAGGAATGCCACAACTACCAGACGGTGATTTTCTCCCTCCCATGGAAATGAATTGCCTGGAGAAAGAAGTAGCCGGTAAAATAAAAGAAAAGTTTACAGACGGAAGGAGAATGATCATTGGCCGTGTAGCCAATCTTACCCGTGGCTGGAATGGCCGGGGTCCCTGCCAGTACCGTAACTTATGCGACAGGGGATGCCCTTTCGGGGGATATTTCAGCAGCAATTCCGGCACGCTGCCCGTGGCATTTGCAACCGGTAATTTAACGCTCCGCCCGCATTCGATAGTAATGGAAGTGATGTACGATAAGGACAAAAAGAAAGCGACCGGCGTGCGCATTATTGATGAGCTTACCATGCAAACGGAAGAGTATTTTGCAAAAATAATTTTCTTAAATGCGTCTACGCTTGGATCATCTTATATACTGCAGCATTCTGTCTCAGACGCGTTTCCAAACGGATTGGGCAACAGCAGTGACCAGGTAGGCCGTAATTTGATGGACCATCATTACCATGTAGGGGCCGGTGGCAGCTATGACGGTTTTGAAGACCAGTATTCGTACGGAAGAAGGCCCAATGGAATTTATATTCCGCGTTTCAGGAACCTGAATGAAAAATCGAAACAAAAAGATTACGTCCGTGGCTTTGGTTACCAGGGCGGCGCTTCAAGAAACAGAACCGGTGCGCACGAGGGCATTGGTGCCGAACTAAAAGAATCTATGACGGAACCGGGCAGATGGGCTATGTGGCTGGGCAGCTGGGGCGAGCATTTGCCCTACGAGGACAACCGCGCTACTTTAAGCAAAGACAAAAAAGATAAATGGGGATTGCCGCTGCTGGATATTGATTGCGTGTTTAAGGAGAATGAAAGAGCGATGCGGAAAGATATGAAAGACAGTGCCGCCGAAATGTTAGCGCAAACAGGCATGAAAGATATTTATACGTTTGATGATGCCGAAGCCAATCCCGGACTGTGCATCCACGAAATGGGAACAGCAAGAATGGGAAAAGATCCAAAAACTTCGGTACTGAATGGTAATAACCAGCTGCACGAGGTAAAAAATGTGTTTAATACAGACGGTGCCTGTATGGCATCATCCGCCTGTCAGAATCCATCGGTTACCTATATGGCCCTTACGGCAAGGGCGGCAGATTTTGCAGTGAAAGAATTAAAGAAGGGAAACCTGTAGCAGCGGTTAGCGTTTAGCTATGAGCCGTTAGTCGGATGGATGATTTAGATGAAGCACAATCAGTACTGAAATGATGGTTGTGGGAGACACCAGGCGGCGGCGCAGTGGCACTAATAGCTAAAAGCTAATAGCTACCAAGCTACCAGGCAAGAATAAGATCCGAAACATAATCGTTTACTAATAACATCTTATAAAAACAATTGCCAGGCGATTCATCACATATCAACATTAACAGCAAAGGGGTTGCTCAAAATACCTTTGATGCCATAGTTATTGGCTCTGGTATCAGTGGTGGCTGGGCCGCAAAAGAATTGTGTGACCACGGCCTTAAGACCCTGGTACTGGAAAGGGGCCGCGATGTAAAGCACATAAAAGACTATCCCACTACCAACCTGAATCCCTGGGAGCTTCCGCACCGTACGCAACTGACCTCCCAACTTAGAAAAGACAATCCAATAGCGGACCGCTGTTATGCTTTTGACGAAGCCACGCAGCAGTTCTTTGTAAAAGACAATGAACACCCATACATTCAGGAAAAACCGTTCGATTGGATACGCGGCTACCAGGTGGGCGGTAAATCATTAATTTGGGCCCGGCAGACCCAGCGTTGGAGCCGCTTTGATTTTGAAGGTCCGGCAAGAGATGGATTTGCCGTAGACTGGCCCATTCGCTATGAAGACATTGCACCCTGGTACAGCCATGTAGAAAAATTTGCAGGCATCAGCGGTAATAAAGATGGTATAGAAACCATGCCGGATGGTGAGTTCCTGGAACCCTGGGAAATGAATTGTCCGGAAAAACATATCCAGCAAAAAATACTGGCCAAATACAAAGACCGCTATGTAATTCAGGGAAGGTGTGCACACCTTACCAAACCTAAAGAAATCCACCTGCAGCAGGGGCGCGGGCAGTGCCAGGCCAGGAATATTTGCTACCGCGGATGCCCGTTTGGCGGGTATTTCAGCTCTAATTCAGCTACCCTGCCATGGGCTGCAAAGACGGGCAATCTTACCCTCAGGCCAGATTCGGTCGTGCAAGCTATTGTGTACGATTCCCAGAAAGGCAAAGCGACCGGGGTGCAGGTGATTGACGCAAAAACAAAGCAAACCACCACCTACTTTGCAAAAATTATTTTTGTAAATGCAGCTTGTCTTAATACCAACCTGCTCTTGTTGAACTCCGTTTCCAGCCGCTTCCCCAACGGATTGGGAAATGACAATGGCCTGCTGGGCAAGTATGTGGCGTTTCATAACTACCGGGGCAATATCAGCGCCAGCATAGACGGGTTTGCGGATAAGATTGATTATGGAAGGAGGCCCACGGCGGTTATGATGCCCAATTTCAGAAATGTTCACAAGCAGGAAACGGGTTTTTTACGCGGTTATATGGTACATTACAGTGCCAGCCGCGGCAGACAGCAGGGCGGTGCAGCAGGCATCGGTGCTGACTGGAAAGAATCACTGACCGAGCCTTCAGCAGCCTGGAATGTTTCTATGATGATGCAGGGCGAAACCATTCCTAAAGAAAGTAATCAGCTGCGGTTAAGTGCGGATAAAAAAGACGATTGGGGCATACCTTTACTGGTAACAGATGTTGGCTATGATGAGAATGATGAAAAAGTATTAAAAGATTTTTTACAGCAGGGAGCAGAGATGCTGGATGCAGCCGGATGTAAAAACATTCATCCTTTTGACAATGGCCGCCGGCCAGGTAATGATATTCATGAAATGGGCGGCGTAAGAATGGGAAAAGATCCAAAAACATCCTTGCTGAATAAATGGAACCAGTTTCATAACTGCAAAAACGTATTTGTAACAGACGGTGCATGTATGGTATCTACCGGAACACAGAACCCTTCTATTACTTTTATGGCATTAACTGCCCGTGCAGTTGATAACGCGGTGAGTGAGTTGAAAAGGGGAAATTTGTAGCGGCAACCCGCGCATTTGCCCGTTACTATGTTTACACAGCAACATACAATTGTTGGCGAACACAGGTCGCGATGAATGTAAAAAATTGAATTAACTATTAAAAAAATAAAAACAATCTATATGGACAGAAGAGAGCTTCTAAAAATGATCACAGTCCTTACCGGGGGTGCTTTTATTGGCGCCGAGCTGCTGCTGACCGGTTGTAAAAACGAACCTGCGATGGGTGGCGCTGTTTTTAACGCAGAAGATGTTGCGTTTTTAGACGAGGTGGCCGACACCATCTTACCAACTACAAAAAGTCCGGGTGCAAAAGCTGCAAAAGTGGGCACTTTTATGACGGTGATGGTGAACGACTGTTACGACGAAAAAGAGCAGAAAATTTTCCATGAAGGCATTGGTAAACTGAATGATGCCAGTAAAAAAGCCAACGGAAAATCTTTTATGGAATCTACGCCGGAGCAGCGAACTACGTTCCTGACTGCGCTCGACAAAGAAGCAAAAGAATACCAGACCAATAAAAAGAAAGAAGACCCTACCCATTATTTTACCCAGATGAAGCAGCTTACCTTATTTGGCTATTTCACTTCTAAAGAAGGTGCTACACAGGCTTTGCGTTATGTTGCCATTCCGGGAAAATATGAGGGCTGCATTGATTACAAAAAAGGAGATAAAGCCTGGGCAACCTAAACGGCAGCAACCGGCTCCCCGGCATGTACAATGAGGCGGATTTAAAAGTTAAGCCGGTTGTCATATTGCATTTGTAAACAATGCAGGCAATCAGGATGAAGGCTTTTAGCGATGACGAGCGAAAGACCTTTGCGGCAGCCGGTTCATTTTTGTGCTGTAATAATGTTCTACCGATAGCCTGTATACGGCCGGATGGCGAATAACTGCCCGGTTGCGTTGAGTGCCTGGTACCTGTGGTACCCGGCACTTTTTTATTGCAACAATACAATAAAGCTGACTATCTTAATAGCTATAAACAATGCCACAACATGAAAAAACAGCGCTTACTACTTTTGGGTTGTTTGCTTACCAACCTGGTTTTTGCACAAACAAAAAACAAAGATGAAAAAGAAATTACTGATTTGCTGAACAGGCAGACCAGTTCCTGGAACAAGGGCAACCTGGAAGAATTCATGAGCGGCTACTGGCACAATGATTCACTGATGTTTGTGGGTAAAAGCGGGGTTACTTACGGGTATGCCAACACGCTTAATAATTATAAAAAAAATTATGACAGCCAGGAGAAAATGGGCAAATTATTTTTTGAAATGCTGAAGTTTAAAAAACTTTCTGCTGATTATTACTGGGTACTGGGCAAGTGGTTTTTAAAAAGACCGGTGGGGGATGTGGGCGGTCATTATACATTGCTGTTTAAAAAAATAAATGGTAAATGGACAATTGTAGCCGACCACAGCAGTTGATACAACTTTATCTGTGTACGCTTGTTGGGTAAACAGCACATCTGACAGCATCCTTTTTCAAATTTTTTTTATGATATTCCTTATCCTTGGTATTATTATTTTCTTTGTTGGCCAGGCCCTGGTTCGGGGCGATATTAACACGAAACGCTTTGCAGGTCCGGTGCGCATCGTGGGCGCTGTTGTAATGCTGTTGGGCGTTATGACTGCCTGTGTGGTACAGATAGAAGCCGGGCAGGTAGGTGTGCAAAAACTATTTGGTAAAGTACAGAAGGATGTATTGAACAGTGGCCTGCATTTTATCAGTCCGCTGGTAGACGTTGTAAAGCTGGATGTAAAAACCTTAAATTATACCATGAGCGGCATCCAGGACGAAGGCCACAAAGCAGCAGATGACGCCATTCGTGTTTTAACTGCAGACGGACTGGAAGTAACCATTGACCTGTCTGTTTTGTACCGCGTAATACCCAACGATGCACCGATGCTGCTTTCGCAAACAGGAGAAGATTATGAGGATAAAATTGTGCGGCCGATAACCCGTACACGTATCCGCGACAATGCGGTTTACTATGACGCCGTGGCTTTGTACTCAACCAAACGGGATGAATTTCAGCAGCGTATTTTCAAAACAATTGAGAACGATTTTAAAACCAGGGGTCTCTTGCTGGAAAACTTACTGGTGCGCAACATCACCCTGCCGCAATCAGTAAAAACGACCATTGAGCAAAAAATAAATGCGGAGCAGGACGCGCAAAAAATGCAGTTTGTTTTGCAGAAAGAACGACAGGAAGCAGAGCGCAAACGCGTGGAAGCGCAGGGTATTGCCGATTACCAGCGCATCATCAGCGAAAGCCTTACTGACCGGCAATTGCAATATGAAAGTATAAAGGCACAACTGGAAATTGCGAAGTCTGCCAATGCCAAAGTAATCATTATGGGCAAGGGAAATAACCCGGTGATTCTGGATACAAAAAATTAGTAATGCTATTGTTTACCCGTGCGGAAATTTTTTCTTCCACCATTTTATCAGCAGGTAAAGGGTTCCGGCGGTACTAAGCAAAATCCACGCATAAAAGACGTAATTGCCCACCGTGGGCGTTTCGTAAAAGAAAAACCAGTTGCCATAGATCCCCGCCGTTAAAATAATCATCATGTATACCAGTACAAGCGTAATGGACCACACAATGCGCGTTAAAAAATCAGATACATCGGTTTCCGTACTGCTCATGGGGAAGTAATAAGTGGTAAGTCAAAAGTCAAAAGCAAAATGAGCAAAGGTATAAGGTTTAAGGTTTAGGGTGAATGGAAAACATAAGGTTTAGGGTGAATGGAAAACATAAGGTATCAGCCAACGGCCACACCTTCCATCTTGCCAACAGTTAATAACAAAACCCTATTCCATTAACAGGTTCCTGAAAGCCGCGGAATCGCCATTGAAAACATTGAAATCAACTTTATAGCTCACACCATTTACCCGCCCGGCTTCGCTGTGCTGCCAGAAGAGCCACTCGCGTTTAATACGCGGTGTATCTTGCCGCAAATAATGCGCTACCCACAACGGGTAATCGTCAAACTGGCCATTGAGGTACTGCTTATAAAAATCAACATTGGTATAAATAATCGGCCGCACACCGTAAAACTGTTCTGTGGTTTGTAAAAAAGCTTTTATTTCCCTGCGTAATTTATCTGTAGAAACACCGTACGTTTGTTCTACATCCAATACCGGTGGCAGATCGCCGCGCTTCAGTGTTACTACATCTATAAAATTCTGCGCCTGCAATTTGCCGCTTTTGGTGGCCAGGAAAAAATGGTAGGCACCCCGGCACATGCCAGCGTTTTTAGACTTGAACCAATTCTGATTGAAATGACTGTCTACCCTGCCAATGCCTTCGGTGGCCTTGATAAATGCAAAACCAATTTTGATGTTTTTTACCTGCATGTTCTTTACCAGGTCCCAGTTAATATTATCCTGGTGGTGAGACACATCGATACCGTGAATTTCGTAATTGGCGGGCACGGCGATACCAAATTCCGGGTACCGCACAAAATTAGTAGCGTGGTAACTGTACCACCACCAGCCCGCCAATGCCATACCGGCAAAAACTGCAAAAACCAATAAAATCTTGCGAGACGTTTTCTTCTTTTTTCGGGTTGCCATCGGGTGTCAGCTCTGCTGCAAATATAATCGCTAATGCATGCTAATAAAATCCAATAAACGCCAATAATCTGGTAAATGCCAGTCGTCCTGTCCAGTGGTTGCAAATCAGTTGAGCAAATTGCTGTTACAGACCGGCCGGCAGCAGCACAAAATTTCCATGTTTCTTACGGCCAGCGGCATTACTTTTACGGAACGATGGGGCGATTCAATTTTACTGACAGCATCAACCTGGCATCAAAGCTAACGCCCAGGCGCGCCTGGAACGCAGCAAAGGTGCTGGGCAGCTTTTACGTGAGTAAATGGGTGGGTAAACCCGTGCAGTGGGGGTTACCAGTTTCCATTTCAATTGAACCGACAACTTCCTGCAATTTAAGGTGCCCGGAATGTCCCAGCGGACTGCGCGCATTTACCCGCCCTACCGGCATGCTGAAAAAAGATTTTTTTAGTGACACCATCGACCAGCTGTATAAAGATTTATTTTACCTCGTATTTTATTTCCAGGGGGAACCGTATCTCAATCCGCAGTTCCTGGATATGGTAGAGTACGCATCAGCAAAAAAAATTTACACCGCCACCTCCACCAATGCGCACTATTTAACCGATGCCAATGCGAAGCGAACGATTGAAAGCGGGCTGGACCGCCTCATCATTTCTATTGACGGTACCACGCAGGAAACCTATGCACAATACCGGGTGGGCGGGCAACTGAATAAAGTGCTGGAAGGCGCCAAAAACATCGTTAAATGGAAACGCGCCATGAAAAGCAAAACGCCATTTATTATTTTTCAGTTCCTGGTAGTAAAACACAATGAGCACCAGGTTGAAGACGTAAAGCAACTGGCAGCGGAAATTGGGGCAGATGATGTGTGGTTTAAAACAGCGCAGGTATATGATTACGAAAACGACCCCAATCAGCTGATCCCTACCAACAGCAAGTACAGCCGCTACCGCAAAAACAAACAAAACCAGACGGAAGTAAAAAATACCCTGCAAAATCATTGCTGGCGCCTCTGGCATGCGCCTGTTATTACCTGGGACGGGCTGGTGGTACCCTGCTGCTTCGATAAAGATGCCCAGCACCAATTGGGAGATTTGAAAGGCCGGCCGTTTAAAGAAATCTGGGAAAATGGTAAGTACACCGCTTTCAGGAAAAAAATTATGCAAAGCCGTAAAAATATTGATATCTGCGCTAACTGCAGCGAAGGAACGAAGGTTTGGAGCGACTAATGCAAAAGTAAAAAATCAAAAATCAAAAAGGGGGCCAGCAAGTACCAAACACCAAACAAATTTTCGGTGACACAAGACACCCGACGCAGGAGCGGTTTTTACTTTCAAATTTTTACTTTTTAATTATTTATATGCCACTTTCTTCATCGGTACTCGTTCGGCTGAAGCACCAGCACGAAACACTCAACGAACTAATAAAAGGACTTTCGGCAGAACAATTAAAAGAGACCGTCAACCCGGGTAAATGGAGTGCGTTCCAGAACATGGTGCACCTGGCTGCTTACCAGCCCACTTTTTTCACCCGCCTGCAGGTGATTGCCGCGCACGATAACCCGCTTTTTGAACGATACGTAGCCGACAATGACCCCGTTTTTCACCAGTATATGGACTATTCGCTGCCTGCAATCCTGGATGATATTAATACCCAGCGATTCCTGATCAATAACTACCTCACACAATTACCCGAGACCATGTTGCGCAGGCGGGGCACGCACCCGGTATACGGCCGTTTTAGCAGTAGCCAGTGGGCCGATTTTTTTCTTTTACATGAGGCGCATCATCTTTTTACCATATTTATGCTTACCGCAGGTTTAAGAACAAACCTTCAACAGTAATTTTGCACTTATATTAGACTTAAATTTATACCATGGGGATTGAGAAAGACATCAGCCAGGCCAAATTCAGGAGCGAATACCAGAAAGCGACCATCAATTTAATATTTACTTTCAACTGGATGAACGAGCGTATTAAAAGTATGCTCGACAAATACGACATCACACCACAGCAATTTAATATACTGCGCATTTTGCGTGGTGCCGGCAATCCCCTGTCCACCCTTCAAATCCGCCAGCGCATGCTGGATAAAATGAGCGATACCAGCCGCATTGTTGATCGCCTCCTCAAAAAGGACCTGGTGAAGAAAGTAGTTTGCGAAGGCGACCGCCGCCTGGTGGACGTGAGCATCTCAGCGAGCGGCCTGGAACTGCTCAACCGCATTGATCTGCACCAGGATGATATGGACAGTGTTTTTAAAAACCTGAGCGAAGAACAGGCCATCACATTAAATAATCTGCTGGATAAAATCAGGAGCGCTGAATAATGTAATTTCACGGCCTTAAACACGTATACAGGCATGAAAATCAGGACTATCCTTCTACTGGTCTATCTTTTTCTTATCAACGCGCAGGGGTCTTTTGCTCAGCCCAAAGCTGAATTCCGCGGGGTGTGGATTGCTACGGTAGATAATATCGACTGGCCCACGCGGGGCAATTACAACGCTGACAGCCAGAAAGCGGAATTCATCAAAATACTCGATAATCACCTGCGGAATGGCATGAATGCCGTTGTTATGCAGATACGGCCCGCTACCGATGCTTTTTATCCGTCGGCCCTGGAACCCTGGAGCCAGTGGCTGACCGGCAAGCAGGGCCTGGCCCCCTTTCCCTATTATGACCCGCTGCAGTTTATGATTGAAGAAACCCATAAACGGGGTATGGAATTTCATGCCTGGTGCAATCCTTACCGTGCAGAATTTCAAATCGGCAAATCGTCTATCACGCCTACCCATATCACCCGCGTACACCCGGAATGGTTCTTAACCTACGGCAACACGCGCTTTTTTGACCCCGGCAATAAGGAAGCACAACAGTTTGTGGTAAAAGTGATAAGAGATATTGTTAGCCGTTACAACGTAGACGCCATTCATTTTGATGACTATTTTTATCCTTACCGCATTGCCGGTAAAGAATTTCCTGACAATGAATCGTTCCGCAAATACGGCAATGGTATGAACCGGGAAGACTGGCGCAGGAGCAATACAGACAGCATCATACTCGCGCTCAGCAAAGCGATCAAAGAAGAAAAAAAATATTGCCGTTTTGGTATCAGCCCTTTCAGCGTTTGGCGAAACAACAACAGGGACTCAACCGGCAGCGCTACCAGGGCCGGGCAAACCAATTACGATGATCTGTATGCAGACATCGTTTTATGGTTGAAAAATGGCTGGATAGATTATGTTGCGCCACAGCTTTACCTGGAATTTGAGCACCCCACCGCACCCTACGGCGTTATGCTGGATTGGTGGAGCAAACACTCCTACGGAAGGCATTGTTATATTGGCCTGGCCATTTACCGCGGCGGCAGCAATGCCAATTGGCGCGATAAAACACAGTTGCCCCGCATGATTAGAGCACTCCGCGCTACGCCCAATATTGAAGGTGCAGTGTATTTCAGCAGCAAATCGTTCGATAAAAATCCGAATGGCTGGACGGATAGTTTGCGAAACGATTTTTATAAATATCCTGCCCTGGTACCCGCGATGCCATGGATAGACAGTTCGCTGATTGAGAAGCCGGCGCTTTCTGTAACCAGCACCGGTGCTTACGCCTACGGTACCACGCTTACCATGCACAACAAAGAAACCACCAAAAAAATAAAATCATTTGTTATTTACGGCTTCGAAATGAGCGATTCAATCATGGACAAAACGAACCCCCGGAATATTGTTAGGATAGCGCCTGCTATCAGGGATTCAATACAATATATAATTCCGCAGGCGGCAGATAAAATGAAACGATTTGGCGTTAGCTGCGTAGACTTTGAGAACAATGAAAGTGCGCTGGCTGTCTGGCCGTGATTTTAAGGTGGAAGGTGGAAGGTGGAAGGTGGAAGGTGGAAGGTGGAAGGTGGAAGGTGGAAGGTGGAAGGTGGAGACTTTTAGGGACGCAAGTTACCATTTGCAACCTATCCGCGCTGTGGCAATAGGCTGTTCATCGCTAATTGCCGCACAAAAAAATACCAGTTTTTTAACCCCGTCCACCCGCCGATCTGTCTACCTTCGTAAATCAAAAATCACACATTCAACATTTAAAATAATTTCCTATGCCGGGCTTTGAATTATTTGGTACCGAAGAACACAGTGGGGTAAATGATGTTTTGGAAACGGGCATTTTTATGCGCTATGGATTTGACGGTCCGCGAAAAGGTATCTGGAAATCGAAGGAACTGGAAGCGGCCATCTGCAGTCGCTTCGGCAGCAAATATGCGCAACTGGTGAGTAGCGGAACTGCGGCACTCACCACCGCGATGGCTGCGTTGGGCATCGGGTACGGCGACGAAGTAATTCTACCTTCCTTCACTTTTGTGGCGAGCTTTGAAGCAGTTATCAGCGTAGGCGCTACGCCTGTCTTTGTGGATGTGGATGATACGCTTACCCTTAGCCCGGAAGCCGTGCGCAAAGCCATCACCCCTAAAACAAAATGTATTATGCCGGTGCACATGTGCGGCAGTATGGCTGATATGGATGCGCTCGAAGCCATTTGCAGCGAGCACCAGCTGCTGTTACTGGAAGACGCCTGCCAGAGCATCGGTGGAACACACAAAGGTCGAAAATTAGGCAGCATTGGCGATGCCGGCACCTTCTCTTTTGATTTTGTAAAAACGATCACCTGCGCGGAAGGCGGTGCCGTTATTACCAACCGCGAAGACGTCTTTACCAAAAGCGATGGCTACAGCGATCACGGTCATGACCACCTGGGCGCAGACCGCGGTGCAGACTTGCATCCTTTTGTAGGGTATAATTTCAGGATTTCAGAACTGCATGCTGCGGTTGGGTTGGCACAGATTCAGAAGCTCGACCAGTTTCTCGATATCCAGAAAAGAAACCATACCATGCTGAAAGAAATTTTAACGCAGGTACCGGAAATTTCTTTCCGGCGGGTACCCGATCCGGAAGGTGATAGCAAAACTTTCATTAGCTGGTTCCTGCCCACAGAAACGATTGCGCGCGGCGTTGTGGCGGCGTTGAAGGAACAAGGCATACTGGCGGGTAATTTTTATTGGTTCGATAACAACTGGCACTATATACGCAAATGGGATCACCTGAAAGAAGGCAGTACCCTGAATGCCTTAAGCCCCGAGCACAAGGCAGCGGTGATGCACCATACCCGCAAAGATTTTAGTGCCAGCGATGCGGTGATGAGCCGCTGTATTTCTACCGCTATCAGTTTGCTATGGACGGAAGAACAGATAAAAGAAAAAGGCGAGAAGATAGTGAATACGGTAAGGCAAGTGCTTGCCCAACAAGCGGTTACTGCCTGATAAGAATACAATGGTCTTAAAAACACTGCAGACCCAATTAGTACAAACCGCTCAGTAAAGGCCGGTATATAAGAACGGCTGCACCGTCGGTGCAGCCGTTCTTATATACGATGCGTTTATAATTTGCGCGCTATCAGGTTATTGAAGTTTTGCTATTTCCCTTCCATACGATTTACATAGTCAAGCGACCCCAGCCGGAACCGTAGCGGTATGCTGGTGGCCTTTTCAAACTGCAATTCTTTTTTACAAAAAAAACCGAAATGACGGGTGTAATAGTCGGATGCGAGCGCCGCAGTACCCACAGGTTGCGAAAGGCCAGGCGTGAAATAAGGCAAAGCCGAATTTTTTGGTAGCTTTTCTGCATGGGGGCTGTCTGCTGCAGCAAAGATAACAGGCAGCGGCACAACGCTTAAGCGCCCGGATTGCGCCATTAATGTATTGTTTGCCAATATTATAAAAAAGACAACAAGAAATTTATAAAGACGTTGTACTATCATATCTTATTTTGTACGTAAATTACGGCCTGATTTTTGCGGATCGCCGCAATTTTTTTCTAACCAAGAGACAGTTCTACTAAACCCTTACCAATTCATGTCACTGGGTCAAAGTTTACAACAAAGATTACTCCAGAAGTTGTCGCCTCAGCAGATTCAGCTAATGAAACTGCTGCAGGTGCCTACTGCCAACCTGGAAGAGCGTATAAAAGAAGAGATGGAGGAGAATCCGGCCCTGGAAGCCGGGGAGGATGGGCATGATGATAGCATGACGGAAGAAACGAAGGACGAATTTGACAGCAGCAATGAGGAGGATTTTGAGCCCGATGGCAGTGAGGAGCAGTACGATAATATTGACGTAAGCGATTATGTGTCCGATACGGATGACGAGGTGGGCGATTATAAACTGCGCGATGATAATTATGGCGACCCGGATGAACAGAAAACAGTGCCGGTTCGCGTAGAAACCTCGTTTCATGAAATGCTGGCCGATCAGCTGGGTATGCTGAACCTGAACGACCGCACGCAGAAAATTGCAGAACAGATTATTGGCAGTATCGATGATGACGGCTACCTGCGCAGGGAAAGCTCGTCTATAAAAGATGACCTTGCTTTCAGGCAGAACATAGACGCCACCGAGGAAGAAATAGAAAAACTAATCGAAAAAATTCAGCACTTTGACCCCTCCGGTATCTGCGCCCGCAACCTCCAGGAATGTCTCTTGCTGCAGCTATACCGTAAACTGGGCGAGGGCCGCCCCGTTGAACAGGCTATTATGGTGCTGGAAGATTACTTTGAAGAGTTTACAAAAAAGCACTACGAAAAAATTCAGCGCGGCCTCAATATAGATGACGAAGGCCTCAAAGAAATCATCGCACAGATTGTGAAGCTTAACCCGAAGCCCGGCGGAAACGTAGGGCACATGAACAAGGGTGAAAGCTATATTATTCCCGACTTCTTTATTTTTAACAATGCCGGTAAACTGGAACTTACCCTTAACTCGCGCAACGCCCCGGACCTGCGCATCAGCGAAGGCTACCGGGATATGCTGAAAGATTACGACCGGGGCAGCAAAAAAGACAAGCGTCAGAAAGAAGCGGTGTTGTTCATCAAACAAAAAATAGACGCCGCCAAATGGTTCATTGATGCCATTAAGCAGCGGCAACATACCCTTAGCAGCGTAATGGGCACCATCATGGAATACCAGCATGAATTTTTTGTGACCGGCGACGAAACCACGATGCGCCCCATGATCTTAAAGGATATTGCAGAACGCACCAACCTGGATATCTCTACGGTAAGCCGTGTGGCCAATAGTAAATTTGTACAGACAGAATTTGGTACCTACCGCCTCAAGTTTTTCTTCAGTGAATCGTTAAGTACAGAAAGCGGCGAAGAAGTATCTACCCGTGAAGTAAAGAAAATTCTCAGCGACATGGTGGGCGATGAAAGCAAGAAAAAACCCCTCAGCGATGAGCGGCTTACCGAGCTGCTGCAGGAAAAAGGATACAATATTGCCCGGCGCACGGTAGCCAAATACCGTGAACAACTGAATATACCGGTTGCCAGGCTGCGGAAAGAATTGTAGAAGAAGCTGTTTTTCTCCCCTTTATTTTTCGATGCGTTTTTAGATAAGCCGGGCAGTCTCCGCTGTTCTTTTGGAGCGCGGTGAGGGGTGCGGTATATTTGCAAATGCACAATGAAACATCAATAACGTTATCAACTGCGCCAGGCCACAGCAACTGGCCGGCACCTGTTAAAATATTCGGACACCTCGTTTCATTTGTTTTTCATCCACTTTTTATTCCTTCTTACATCACCGCTTATTTACTGTATGCAGATCCCTATGCTTTTGCAGGCATGAGCGAAAAAGGTAAAATATTTAAATTGATTTCAGTGGTTTTCAGCACGGCCTTTCTGCCCTTGTTCAGTGTTGCACTGATGAAGCAGCTGGGGTTTATTAAAAGTATTTTTCTCCGTTCACAACAGGATCGCATTATTCCTTACATCGTTTGTATGATTTTTTATTTCTGGGCCTGGTATGTATCCAAAAATCTGCACGACAGTCCCGCCCTCACAGCCATGCTGCTCGCTGTTTTTCTTTCCTGTATTGCAGGAATGATGGCCAACATTTATTATAAAATCAGCATGCACGGGATTGCGGTTGGCGCGTTGTTTATTTTATTTATCTGGATGGCTTCCAATGGTACGGTGGCTGCCGGCACCTGGCTGGCACTAGCTACCATCATTACCGGTCTTGTATGCACCGCCCGTTTTATTGTTTCTGATCACACCAGCTTTGAAATATACAGCGGTTTGTTGGCGGGTGCGCTCTGCCAGCTGGTAGGGATTGCCATTGCGGGGTAGAAAATCATGTTTGTTAAACGCGAAGGCTTTGCAATAACACCATCCAATAGTTCAAAATTTAGATAGGCGTTTATGAACGTAGTTGAAAATGACCCCAATAGCTAACGGCTACACGCTAGAAACTAACCGCGCGTTAAGGAGCATAACAAAGCCCAATCATAGGGTACGATTGAGCTATTGTTTTTCCAAACCATCTGTCTAAGTCCAACTTAGCCGTTAAGTATTGCTGTTAAGTATTTTGGAATGTGTGAGGTACTTCTTTGTAGGGTGATAGATAAAAAGGCAACTGCCATTTTTAATGGTATTAATAACATTGTTAATCTCGTTAGCGGGTACTGCAGGGCAACCAAAACTTCTGCCATTAAACGGATTACTGCGGATGAAATTAGCGCCTACGTAATCTGACCCGTGAATAACAATATTGCGTGCGTCTGCTTTGTCATTGAACCCTCTTTCAAGACCTTCAATTTTTAATGAAAGACCGTTGCCTCCATAATAGGTTGTTTCTGTTTTATAGAAACCGAGGCTGCTCATATGGCTGTCAGGGTTATTAGAAAATGAACGGGCATATTCTGATCCTGATTTTCTGCCATGCGCTACGTACGTATTAATTAATACTTTCTGACTGTCTATATCTATTACAAAAAAACGTTTGCGGCGCGAAGACTGGCTGAAATCACATATTGTTAAAACAGAAGCGCGCGCCAGCATTTTTTTCTGCTGCAGGTAAGCATACCCTTTATAAGCGTAATCAAAAGCCGCTTTTGTAAGGCCGAGGCTTTTCAATTTAAGGGCATCATATAAAAAAAACGACCTGCTTTCAACAGCGGTTACGGCATGGATCGAATTAACAGCCGGGGAATTGAGGCTACTGTTTGCTTTATGACCACCAGCGTTGTTTTTAACGGGAATAATAAGGAGCAATATAAAGAATGCAGTTGCCCAAAGGCTTGTAGTAAGGGTTTTCATTTGGATGATTCGGATTTTAGCTGGCGGCACTAATACAAGCCGCTAACAGTTACAAAATATTATGATATTATTAAACCAGCAAGCGATTAACGCAAAATCTTTTATTGTGCGTGCGCAAAGGTAAAAATGTTTTTTTCGTTACAGGTTTTCTCCATGAAATATTAGGTTTTCTTTAGTAAAAAAGGGGTTTTACTATTGGATTATTGGCTAAAAATTCAGTTTAATGCGTTTCAATTGAAAAACACCTTCTAATTTGGCCGGCCACCCTTTAGTTAACGCATTGCCAAGTTTGTATAAGTAACAACCGGTCTGATACAATAGTTGTTCTGCAAGCAAAAAAAAACAATTAAGTAACTTGATTTTGAGACAGTGCTCTTTTACCATCAACCATAGTGGTTATATTTTTTTATGTTGCCATTTTCCCTGCCTGAATAGAACGTATGCGGCAATGGCGGTAACGGTTTCTGCTGTAGGAATGGCGATAAAAACGCCCGTGGGACCCATTTGCAAGACCTTTGCAAGAAAATAGGCCACAGGTATCTGGAAAAACCAGTAAGCAAATAAATTAATAACGGTTGGTGTCCTTGTATCACCCGAACCATTAAACGCATTTGCATACACCATACCGATTCCGTAAAAAACAAAGCCTGCACTCATTATCCTGATGGTAAGCACCGCGTGCACGGCTACCGATTGTTCTGCTGTAAAAAAAGAAGCAATGTATTCTGCGAATACCAGGAAAATAACCGAAACCGTTCCCATAAATGCAGCGTTGTAAAATGCCGTTCTTTTAACCGATAATGCGGCGCGCTCCGGCTGTCCGGCGCCAAGGTTCTGGCCCACCAGCGTAGCAGCTGCATTGCTGAGCCCCCAGGCTGGCAGCAGGAAAAACATAATAACCCGTATACCTATCTGGTAACCGGCGGAAGCATCACTGTGACCTGTTTGGGCCACCAGGCTTGCCAGTACTATCCAACTCCCCGAACCGATAAGAAATTGTAAAGTGCCCGGCCAGGCGATGCTGAACAATGAGCGGATGATTGTCCAGTCGGGTTTGAGGTATTTCAGTGTAAATTTTATCAGGCTTTTGCCATTGAACAAATGATACAACTGGTAACAAACACCAATGCTGCGCCCGATGGTAGTGGCAATGGCTGCGCCCTGCAGGCCCAGCGCCGGTATGGGTCCCAGGCCGCGAATTAGCAACGGGCATAAAAGAATATTGCAGATATTAGCCAGCCATAAACTTTTCAGCGCCATCATTGCGTCTCCTGCACCACGAAAAATTCCGTTAATAAGGAACAATAGCATAATTACCAGGCTTCCACCCATCACGATACGGGTATAACCAATACCGGATTGAATAGCCGCTTCCTCTGCCCCCATAAGACGCAGTATTTGCGCAGAAAAAATAAAACCAGGAATACTTACCAGGATGGTGACAATAAGCGATAGAAAGATGGCCTGCATGCCCGACCTGGATGCAGCTGCAGGATCTTTTTCGCCAATGCGCCTTGCTACCATGGCCATTGCGGCGGTGCTGATACCAATGGCAAGTGAATAGACAATGGTAATCACCGATTCTGTTAATCCAACAATAGAAGTGGCATGCTTGCCAAGGTGACTTACAAAAAAAATATCTACCACGGCAAAAACACTTTCCATGCACATTTCAAGCACCATTGGAATGGCCAGTAATATCACGGCTTTGCGAATACTTCCCTGGGTGTAGTCCACCGGGTCTCCGCTCATGGATTGTTTGATTAAAGTAAATATGCGGGATAGCCGCCCGGCTGGAACAGTAGTAGATGATAGAGAAGACATGCTGGAAATCTTTTGAATAAATAAAATGAGTTCGGCAACAAGAGATTGCTGCGCGCAGGTAGAAACAATAAAAGGTGTGACGGTTCTTTACAATGGGGGGCGAACCTAGAACATTTTCATAAAACTGACAGTATGATAAAATCAAAAGTAGGAAAATTTATCAAATCCCAAAAAAAAATAGGAACGTAGTAAATTGCATTAATAAAAAAGGACTAGTCCGCCATTGTCCAGCATCGCAAAATAAAAGTACACAGCTAAATAATGAGTCAGCAACTTAATCATATCAGCAAATTGATGAGCCTGGTGTTGCGCCATCAACCGGAAAAAATTGGCTTGCAGCTGGATGCACATGGGTGGACGCCGGTGCAAGCGCTTATTGATAAACTGCTTGCAAAAGGTATAGCGGTAAATGAAGCGCTCATTCAAACCATTGTAGCCACCAACGATAAACAACGTTTTGCGTTGAATGATGACAAAACCATGATCAGGGCCAGCCAGGGACACAGCATTGACGTAGCATTGAATTTGCCGGAAAGCATGCCGCCCAATATATTATACCACGGCACAACCGGGAGGTTCCTCAATAGCATCCGCAGCAATGGATTACAAAAACAAAACCGGCAGCATGTGCACCTAAGCGCAACCGTTGAAACCGCGGTGGCAGTAGGTAGCAGGCATGGAAAGCCGGTTGTCTTGCATATACAGGCAAAGGCCATGTTTGACGAAGGATACAAATTCTATTTATCAGACAACAAGGTGTGGCTAACCGATTTCGTACCCATTGCTTATATTACACAGTAATGAAAAGAATTTTAGTTATTGGTGATATACATGGTGGTCTGCGGGCGCTGGTACAGGTGCTGGAAAGGGCTGCCGTATCAACCGAAGACAGGCTGGTATTCCTCGGTGACTTTGTAGATGGATGGAGTGAATCTGCACAGGTAATTGATTATGTGATGGCGCTGGCGGAAAAACAGGATTGCATTTTTCTGAAGGGTAACCACGACGAATGGTGTGAAGAATGGTTGCGGACCGACCATGCCGACAAAACCTGGTTGCTGCACGGCGGACAAGCCACTATTAAAAGTTATGCGGCTGCAGACCGGGCGGCACGCAGCAAACACCTGCAATTTTTTGAAGCCATGCACTTGTATTACACAGATGACCAGAACCGGCTATTTGTGCATGCTGGGTTTACTTCTATGCACGGCCCCCAAAAAGAAGCGCATCCTTCTAATGTAAGCTGGGACAGAACGCTCTGGGAAATGGCGATGACAATCGATAAGAATATAGCGGAGGATTCGTTGGTATACCCCAGGCGGCTGAAACTGTTTCGGGAAATTTATATTGGTCATACACCCACACTTTATTTTAATGTAACCACGCCCATGCAAGGTTGCAATGTATGGAACATAGATACAGGGGCCGCTTTTACCGGCCGGCTCAGCATCCTGGATGTTGACACAAAAGCATTCTGGCAAAGCGATCCCTTAAAACAGCTCTACCCGGATGAAATGGGCAGGAACCGGGATTAAAACTAAAGTGGAGCAGGACCAATGGATTTTTTTAAGTCATCAAATATCCAACTGCTACAGATCCAAAGCTACTGACAATCGTGTAAGTTGCCCGCAGGTGGCTCTGTTTGATAAAAGTTAAACTAATCTTAATATAAAATAGTATAGCAGCCTTCCCAGGCCCAATTGGATTTTTATAGCGAAATTATACACACTAATTCGCTCACTACGTATGCTGAACAGAATATGTTACTGTATATTATTTTTTAGCGTTTGCACATCACCGGTATTCGGACAGCAATATTTATTTGGCAGGATATTTAAAAAAAACAGCCAGGAAGTAATCCCGGGGGTAGGCGTACACAATTACAGCAGCGGGAAATACAACACCTCCGATTTGGGCGGCAATTATCGTATTGCAGCCGCAGTGTCAGACACGCTGGTATTTTCTTCAGCCGGTTACCATACAGATACGTTTTATCTAACTGCCAGTCCTTCCGCCGCCAGCTACACGATTTTTCTTACACCAAATATAGTAGCGCTGCCCACAGTGGAAATTGACGAAATGAGTAAATACCGGGCAGATTCATTGGAAAGGAGAAGGGACTATGCGTTTATACTTGATAAAAAACACCCTGTTACGTTAATTAATAAAAAGCGGGCGGGCGATGCACCGGGATTGAACTTTAGCCCCGTTGGTTTTTTTTCCAAAGGAGAGCGCCGGAAGCGCGCGCTGAAGCAACGTGTTATAAAAGAAGACGAGGAAGAATATATCGATGCCCGGTTTCCGCGTACGCGTGTGGCCTTTCTTACGCGCCTCTCGGGCGATTCGTTGCAGCAGTTCATGTTGCGTTACCGGCCGTCTTATCAATTTTGCCGCGCTACCGACAACCAGAAAATGTTTTTGTACATCAATGATAGCGCTGTAAAATTCAGGGCGGTTGAAAAAAGAAAGCGGCCGCGGTAGAAACTTATTTCATTTCCGGTAACTTATTTTGTTGCCTTGATATGTAGCATTTTTTGCCCGGGTAATCAATGATAATAAATTCAAATTGCCGGAAAAACCTCAGGCCAACCAGTCTTTCTTTTACAAGTGGATTAGTACAAAGCGAAACTGTAAAAGAATGATGCCCGATTCGGATACTGTCAATGACGCTGGTGGTTTCAGTATTCACAGCACTGGCCGGCGTAGCGAAGCGCATGGAATCGATATACATTTTTTTGTTACCTGCAGCAATGGCTGCAAATTCTTTCGCCGGTAGAATGAAACTGCCATTGTATCCCAAATCCAATTCAAATTGTTTTTGAATGTGATTGCTGCAGTCAACCGTTATTTCAATTCCGCTACTGGTAAAGCTGGCCGGTAATTGTTCAGCCTCTTTCAAGCCTTCGATGGAATCTGCAGTGGATGCAAAACTTATCACGCGGTGCAAAAAATCTATTTTCCAGATTCCTTCAGTCATGATGTTTTCACCAATGGCACCGTCTGCAGCATGCGCATTGGTTTCATTGGAGATATTGTAGATAGGCACCTGGCGGAAGGCTACCCCGCCTAGCCCGATACTGTCGCAGATATATACATCACCTGCTATTGTTTTACCGTCTGCGGTAGTGGTACGGAATAAAAAATCATTTGATTTTTTTATGGACTTATTGGACGTTATAATATTGTTGCTGGCCCAGGTGGGCGAATGATTGTCGAGGTAAAGGTTGACTACCGTTTTAGCAGCACCCCATTGCGTTGCAATCAATATACCCTTGCGGTCAGTCTTAAACGGCAACTGTATATTAAACTCCGCCGGGTCGGGAACTAACCGGGATACATTTCGTTGATTGCAACTGCCGCTGGTGAATAAGAGGTATACCAGCGGAATAAAAACGAGTGTGCAGGATGCCGGCATAGTAGTATAAAAGTACAATTTAAATATACTATAAACGGTGAAGGATCTCAAGTGACTTGTTTAGGTAATGGCCACCAAAGAGGACGGCATGCACCAGTAAAGGATACAATTGGGTGAAGGGCAATCGCGTTTGCCAGTCAGGCTGTAAAGGATATTGTTCCTGGTAAGCATCATAGAAACCCTGGCTGAAACCACCGAATAGTTTGGTCATGCCAATATCCATTTCCCGGTGTCCATTGTATACGGCCGGATCAAAAACCACGGCCTGGCCCTCTGTATTTATCATGAAATTACCGCCCCATAGATCGCCGTGTAAAAGAGAAGGGGGCTCTTCCGGAAACAATCCGGCAGCATGCTTACAAAACGCAGCAGCAGCGCGCAAATCCGCTGTAACAATAAACTTTTTATCAAACAATATTTTTACGAGTGGCATAATCCTGTATTCCGTATAACATTCGGTCCAGCCACTGCACCGTGTATTCACTTGCAGAAGGCTGCCAATGTAATTATCTGTATGCCATCCAAAAAAAAGTTGTGGTTGAAGGTGCATGGCAGCAAGTGCGGTTCCAAAATTTTCCATGGCGCCTGCTGGGGTGATTCCTTTTTCAACCCATTGCAGCAGGAGCCATTGCTTGTCCGCCAATACGCCCTGGTCAATGACTGCCGGCGTTGCTATCCTGTTTGTATGATTAATTGCGGAAAGGCCTGCTGCTTCACGCACAAACATGGCGGGACAGGAGACCGAATCATTTAGTTTTAAAAAATAGTTTATGCCCGGCCCTTGCAGGCAATATGCTTCATTGATATCTCCGCCGTGCACCTGTGCATAGCCGGTAGTATGTATGCCGCAACGTTCCGCAATAGAATCAGCAAATGCTTGTGTCAAAATAGTTAAAAAAATTAATGGGTGTAAGATGGAATTACTATTCTTTTGAAACGCCGGGTTAAAATTATGGAAGAAAAGAACGGGTAGCAGGTTGGTGCGGTTGCATTTGCTGTAGTTGCACGGCCCATATTGATCAAAAACAAGTCAGCATCATCGCTTGCCGTATGTCCCTAAAAGGGAATTTTTAGCCAATCCAACTGATCGGGATCAAGGAAAAACCGATTTTTTACGCAATTTAGTAGCCCCCTTTCGGGAGGGGTAAGGAATTATAATTTTGAATAAGTGGATTTGCCAAAATCTGTCGTTTTTACGCTACTGCCGTTCCGCTTTATTTATGACCACGCTTTCATAGAATGCACTATTTGACAGCAACCTGGAACACCGTTTCTTTGTGTAACAATCAGCGAATAAAATTAACGAAACACAAGATTAGCAGAATATCCAAATCCATTGAAAAAAAAAAAATATCCAAACCCTGTGAATGCCCGTAACCAAAATCCCTATAGATGAACGTATCCTTTGAAAAGACCGAAACCGAACCCAGACCAAACGAATCGTTCCTATGAAAACCAAACCAATCCTAACGTGAATCGATCCATTACCTATGAATGCAAACCAATCCAACATCCTAACCATGATCCTGTAGCTATGAAAACAACCTAATCCAAATCCAAACCGGAATCCAAACCTTTGAAAATTCTCCTGCTGGTGCAGGAATGAGTCCAAATCCTTTTGAAGAATGTCCACCATCCTTAAAAACCGCTGTGAAAGGTGATTCAATAAATGTCCGTTTTTACGTTTGTTTATTGAGTCACCCGGCGAGTTTTTTTCTTCCAGTGTCCCGATGAGGTTTCCTATCCATTATGCGCCTTTTTTTTACCAGGCCAGCCGTACCGTTTAGCTGTTAAGCTGCCAACATGGAAGCCGCAATTATGCTAGCAGGCTGAATACATCAAAAGCCGGCCTTTTAACAAGTTTCCAAACTGTTGCTCTTCAGGGTATGATTATTGTTTTATAGTACATAACATTAAAATAAAATGATATGAACAATCAAAAACAATTCGGAATATGGATGGATGGTCACCAGGCAACAGTTGTAGCCGGAAGCGAAAGTCCTGAAAGCGGGGCACCCTCCATCCTGGCGCACGTAAAAGGGGAAGAAACTTCCCCAAATTCTAACGAAAAAAATGAGCAGAATCAGAAGAAAACATTGCAGGCAAAATTTTTCAAAGAAATAACAGGACACCTCCAAAATGCTACCCACCTGCACATAACGGGTACCGGACAGGCGCAGGAACAGTTTATACATTACCTGGCGGCAACGCCGCAGTTTAAGGACACTAAAACCGAAGAGTCTACATCCAACAAAATGAGTGATGAAAAGTTAATCGCTTTTTTTGCGGATAAACTAAATTAATACAACGGTCACTTTTTTTACTGACCTTATAAGCATACACCGAAGGAATCCGCAAGGGTTCCTTCTTTTTTTGTTGCCTGCCTATTGGGTAAGCAAAGCTGCAGCTTCGCGGTCAAGCAAGGCAAATGCATTGGAATGTTGTCGCAGTAAACTGGCGGGAACTGCATCCGTCATCTTTTCTTCAAGCGCTTGCTGCACAATGGCCGCTTTTTTGGTGCCGGTGGCGAGTAAGAGAATGGTTTTCGACTGCAACAGTTGCGCCATGCCTTGGGTAATGCCGTATTGCAGGCTTGCGTTTTGTTCAAAATATTTTTGTCCCACCTGCTGCGTAAGGCTGTCCAGTTCAGTCACATGGGCGGAAGCTTGCGGCAAGCCAGGTTCATTAAAGCCAATATGGCCGTTCAAACCAATACCTGCCAGTAAAACATCAATTCCCTGCAGCTGCGCGATGATTTTATCTATGCGGTTACACTCGGCTGTTAGATCGGTAGCAGACGAATTAAAAAAATGAATATTGACCGGCGGTATGGCCAGCGGGCCAAAAATGGTTTCCTGCAGAAAATAAAAGCAACTACCGGTGTTGGTTGGGGGAATGCCCACCCATTCGTCGAGGCTTACAAACTGCAGCCGGCCGCAATTAGTACCACTGCTTTTTACGGCTGCTGCCAGGTATTGGTAGGTAAGCCGCGGCGAGTCGCCACCTGCCAGGCAAAGCAGGGCGTTGGGTTTGCTTTGTATGAACGCAAGTATTTTATTAGCTGTAGCCTGTGCTACTAATGCTGGCGTGCTGAAGACGGCGATATCCATTGGTTAATTTATATGGTTTTTAGTGCGTCGAGGAGTGCATCGCAGCTTGAACTGCAGCCATTTTTTATATACTGTGCAGCTACCAGGTGCGCAATTACCAGGCTGTCTGCCAGGCTGCAATCCATCAGTTGTGCAAAACAAAACCCTGCATTGAAATTATCGCCGGCACCTGTTAGCAGCGCGGGCGATTCAACCAGCAAACTATTTTGTTGCGCATGGTCATGCCGGCGAACTGCAACAGCAGTGGCGCGGTTGTGCAGCAGCAGCGTGTCAATGTTCAACCCGTCGAAAATTTTTTTAGCAAAAAGGTTGATGTCTTTGTAATCAGTAATGGGTTCAAATAAACAATTATGGATACAGATGGATTCGTTGTGATTGGCACCCAGTATTACTTTCCCGTAAGTTGCAAAATCAGCCAGCAGATCCAGGGCGGCGCGTGTTTCCGCTTTTGAGCGGATGCTGCAATCGGACAGGTCAGCAAAAAAAAATTTATCCCTGCTTTTACAAAAAGGCAGCACGTCCTGCAGCATGCCTTTCCAGAAACCGGTGCTGGCAGGCAGCTCTGCCCAGTTGAGCAGGCCGATTAAACGCGCGTCTTCTATTATTTTTATGAGCGTAGCAATAGGGACACGTTCTTTTAGCAATGGCCAGCTGGCATTGTTGAGTTCGTCCATGCTGTACAACATCATTTTGCCATCGTCGAATTCAATGGACTGGCAGCGGCCGGCCGGCGCATAACTATAAAGCTGGCAATTGGTGTGCAGTTGGCTGAACAGCGGATCGATCACCGGGTACCCCATCGCCCCCACGCAATTGACGGTAATACCGAGGCTGGCCAGTGCGCCGGCCATATTGGGCATGTTCCCGCCTGCTTTGATAGTAGACTGCTGCAACTCATTGGAAAAATTGCTACCTTTTTTTTGCAGGACATAACTGCCCCAATCGCTCATTTGATTGAAATAGGTGGACGGTTTCCCCGCAATGCCTTTTTGCCTGACCAATTTAACGATGCTGTCAATAAATCCATCGAACCCAAGGGTAGCAACAGTTGTTGCTGTTGTTTGAATTTTACCTGCGAGGTGTGTAAGGAGTTGCTGCATACCGTGCGGCTAAGCTAAGTATTTGTTTGCTGGCAACCATCTGCCGCTGGTTCGTTTGCTGAAACATGTCAAACATGCAGCTGTTGTAATCAGCCACAGCGGCCCGCACAGCTTTTCATACACTTCGGAGCACAGAATCTGCCGCTGGTGTTGTTTGAAAAGGAAATGAATGGTTACCGGTTCATATTTGTATTCTATTACAGCGGTTGCCGGTGCGGCGGGCTGTACCATATTCATAAACAAGTAAAACACATTCCATGTTAAACGAAATGACAAAACCAGTTAAAAATATTCCGGTGCGCGATTTGCTTTTTGGTGATTTACCGCTGGAACATTGGGCAGGCATAGATAGCCATGAACAGCCCTGGACAAACTTTAAAAAAGCCAAAGAAGCTGATGATGATGGCGAAGACCAGGATGCGATTGACGTATTGCAACAAATAATGGATATGCCCGGACTGGAATCGCGGCATTACCTGCAGGCTGCTCATTTTTTGCAGCAATTGTATTCGGTAAAAGCGCTCAATCCGCAATTGATGGGCGTTGTGGTGGAAGTAGCCATCGAGGGCGGCGTCGATTTACTGGCGGTATATGCGGATCATTCGGCGCGGTATTACAATTATACAGGCAGTGCAATTATACTGGAAACAGCTACGGATGAGATTCGCAATAAAATTGATAATATTTTGTTGCTTGGAGACGACCTGGTTAAACAAATTGGTGCCTGGAAATATACAAGGCCTGGTGCACCGATCCCCGGATTTGCCCGCATTAATTTTCTAACAACAGGAGGCTTGCATTTTGGTGAAGCGGCTCAGGCGGTACTCTTTAAAGATCCCACGGCCGGAAAAATAATGTATGCAATGCTTGACATGATGGAGACGCTGATGAATCTAAAAAAGAACTAAACACGCAATAATTTTAAAGGGATTCGCGATGAAAAAATACACAATTATTTTAGCGGCGATAACTACGTTGCTGTTCACTGCATCAGCACAAAAAAAAGGTATGAAAAAGAGTACGGGTAAACAGGTAAAGACAACGCAGGTAAAGGAAAATGAATTTGGTGCGTCCGTCTTACAGGCGTTAAAAAATAAAGAGGTTGAAGGATGGATAGCGCTTTATCCCACCAATGACGAATATGGACAGATACTGCAGGCCGGGCTTGCAGCAAAAGCAGAAGGACTTACCCAACAGATTATAGACGATATCCTTGTGCGAAGAAAAAAAGAAGCAGCGGCAGTGTATGGGCAGCAATTCAGTCATTGGCTTGCGTTGGGCGACAGCGCTGGAATTGACTGGAACAATGTGGTATTTGACAAATTTGTTTTCACGGAGGTGTACCCTGAGCCTGTTAAATTAAAATACCTGGATGCTACAATCTGGTTTACGAGTAAGCAACAACATTTTATAATAGACGGCGTACAGGCCGTTCACATTCCGTCGGGATATAAGCTGCAGGCACTCGCAGATATCCGCAAAGCAACTGCGGAATAATTACAGCAAATACCAACCACCGGGAATATTTATATTTGTACCGTTATTATTTGAAGCCCGGAATACTTTACGGCGGATAATAAAATATAAATGTATGCAGCGTCGCCGGTAAAATGATTATTCAATACTGCTCAGACCTTCACCTGGAATTTCCTGACAATAATAAATACATGGCCAGGCATCCGCTTACACCTGTTGGCGACATCTTGGTGCTGGCCGGTGATATTGCGGCATTTTGCATAACGGACAAGCGAAAAGATTTTTTCGATTATGTCTCCGCGCATTTTCCTGTTACCTACTGGATTCCCGGCAACCACGAGTATTATGATGCTGACATCAGTGATCGATCCGGAAAACTGCACGAGCAGGTCCGGTCAAATGTTTTCCTGGTGAACAACAGCACGTTTGTGCATGGGCATGCGCGATTTATTTTTTCTACGCTTTGGTCGGCCATCAGCATAGGAGATAAACGGCAGGTGGAGAACTACATCAGCGATTTTAAAAGCATCCGGTACCGCGGCGGGCCCTTTTCGGTAGAAATCTTCAACCAGTTGCATCAGACGGCGCTTGATTTTGTAAGCACCGAACTTAATACGGCGTGGCAGGGCAAGACAGTTGTAGTAACGCACCACGTGCCTACGCTGCTGCATTACCCAAATAAGTACAAAGGAGATAAGCTCAACCAGGTGTTTGCCGTTGAGCTGCGTGAACTAGTAGAAAAGACGCAGCCGGATTACTGGATCTACGGGCATCACCATAGCAATACGCCTGCATTCAATATTGGATCTACTCAAATGCTTTGCAACCAGCTCGGGTATGTGCACCACTACGAATATGGTTCGTTTGTAAGCGACAAGCACATTGTATTATAACTATAGTGCGAAGTTTTAAATGGCTGCTGCAACCGGCACGCCGGCTTCACGGCAGGCAGAAATTTTTTTAATCATCAACGCAGTACCAGGTTCTTTTTTGTAAGCACCATCGATTTCAATTTACATTTCTCTACCACCAACCGCATTGTTGCAGACAGGATTTTGGGTTTGCCGTAGGTTTGAAATACAAATTTTATTTCTTCACTTTCTCCGTCGTTATTGGGATAATTAACAATGATTTTGGTGGAACAGTTTCGGGTGCCATTTGGCAATGTAATCCCTTCGCCGGTTTTGGAAGTAATGCCGGGCGGTCCCCAGGCATCAGCGGCAAAAATCAGGTCTTCGCCCGTTTGGTTTTCAAAACACAATTGCCCAAAATAAGTTTTTCGGCTATTATCGTAACACTCGCCCCGCCGCAGGTCAGAAATTTTTGTTTCATTGATATCATCCATTGCAGCTTTATCCTTGGTATCCACTTGCCGCGCCATATTTACATTGGCGCTGGTATTTCCTGTTCCACTGCCTACCGTACTGCGCAGCAGGTTATTGATGGCATCGGTTCGCTTTATACTGGCGCGCTGGCCCGCAATGGAAATTCCTTTTTGTATATCAAGTGCTTTCACAGAAATATCAATCTCATTATCGAGCGGGGTGGTGGTGCCAGTAATGATGAATTCCACACCCGCCATCTCACCCAGTTTTAAAGCATTGGCAGGATTGGTTAATTTATCTTCCGTTAGTTTTAGTTCGTTCAGTAAATCTTTTAACCGGCTCCTGTCTACAACTTCCAAATCAGAATTGCTGAGTTCAACGCTAAAAACCTCGGCAATATACTTGCCCAGTTCCGTAGCATTCCCCTGCAGGTCCAGGAAATTTGCAACGGTTACTCTCTTTTTCCCGGTCTTCAGCAAACGTTTTACCAGGGTATCACTCAGCCGTTTTACCTGGCTGTCGAACTGGTTTTGAGCAAAGCTGGAGCTGTTGCATAAAAAGCAACACGCGAACAATGTAATGAAAAAGTATTTTGCCATGGTGAAGGGTTAGAAATTAATGGGTTTGTTATTCAGGAAAGCAAAAAAATCATCTTCTGCTCTTTTTTTTGCCGCATCCTCGGAGATGCCGGAGCCTTTTTCCGTATGTTCGAAGCTGTCGATAATTTTTGCGGTGGCAGATTCAATAATCATGATTTCGTAAAAACATTTTGCGATGATAAGTGATGCATCAAGGTCGCTGGTAGAAAAATCGATGGTGGTGCGCGCGAGGCAAATGTATTTTGATGAAGTGGCAGCGCCGCTTTTTTTAATAACGGTCGAGTTGCCATCCATCACCTGGTTGAAATAATTCTGTTCAATAAAAACGTTTTGCAAAATGGAGACAGAGCTGCTGCCTTTGCTTTTCAGCCAGCCGGTAAAACGTTTGGCCAGGGCATTGTTTTGTTTACCATTGATGGTTGTCATTACCGCAAAATCAGCGCGCTCCGCATTGTTTACGGCTTCCGTTGGTTTTACCGGATATCTACCAACTGCCGGCGGGTTGTCTGCTGGTTGTTGTTTACTGTATACAGGTTTTGTGTGCTCAGCCGATTCTTTATAAACCTTACCATCTGGTTCATCGGGGTTAAAAACCACGTTGAAAATATTCTTTTCATTTTCTTCCGTGACCAGGAATTTTTCCTGCGTTTCTATATTCGTTTTTTTATCCTGCACAACGATCAAAATAGAATCCGTAGGTAATTCCTCCAGCTGAAAGCGGTAAACGCCTTTCTTATCTGTATCGGTTTCTGCATGAATGGGGCTGCTGATTTTAACGATCGCGTTAACGGGAACCTGGCTGATGGCGCTTGCAGTGATTTGTCCTGAAATCTTTATTTTTCCCTGCATCGATTTATAAATGGGATAGCCGGTGCCAACGATAAATGCCACGGAGCCGCCTACAACAGAAAGCGCTTTAATGGTGGGGTTATTGACAAGAAAATCTGTCAGTTTTGACATGCAGTTGTTTTGTAACTCAATATAATTGATTTTTACTGGCTGGTTCTCATTTCAGTTTAAAAGTTTGCTTCAATCGGCTTGTAGCGCAACACGCTGAATTGAAGTCCCATTGGTGTTAGGTAGGTTCAAACAGGACCGTCAGCGGGTTTGTTTGCAAATTCGGTCGCGTATAATTTCTGATTATCGAAGCGCTATGAGGGGTTTGGCAAAATATAGAATATCATACACTGGTAAACCAGGGGATGAAAGTAGGCGGTGGCAAGATAGTAAACGGCGACTACCCTGCACGGTAAATTCCAGCTGCCTTGGCGGGTTAACTACTACCCATGTTATCTAATTCAGATCAGAAAGTTTCATTCAGGTTAAGAAAAAATCCTTTGTTACCGAATTCGCCGAACGCGTAATCAAGCGCAAGGTTGGTGCGCGTGGCTTTGTTAAACAGGACGCGTAAACCTGCGCCGTATCCCTTGCGGAAGGTATCGAAGATCGGGGTACCATGAAAATCGTTGGCGGTTTGGAGATTGCCAAATACCACACCGCTCAGGAATTTATTTTTCAATATTGGGAAGCGGAGTTCCAGCTCGGTATCATTGTACTGGGTGCTCTTGAAATACTGGCCGGTATATCCCCTGCCACTGCGAAAAGAGCCATCGCGGGCAGTACCGGGTAATTCTATATAGGGAACGGTACCTGCCAGGAGGTAATTGCCCCAGTTCCAGAATGCCAGCACGGTTTCAGGATTTTTTGCGGACAGGCGGAAATATTTGCGGAAATCGGTAGTTAGCTGAACAGCATTTTTTGTACTGCCCAACCAGGTTTGGTTGATGCGGATGCCGGCGTCTGTATAAATACCTGTGTAGGGCCGGTTGGGGTTATCACGCGTGATGTATTGGATATTAAACAACAGGCCATTCGCCGAATACTTATTTTTCGGAAAATCATATTTGTTGTTGTATACGCTTAATGGCGTTGCATTGTTGATGGTGTCTTTTGTTTTTATATTCCGTCGGATCTCGAACGAAAGCCCGGCACCGAGAAAAAGGTTTTTACTGATATTCTTATACACTTTTTCACGAATATTATAATAGATCGAGTTTATGGGATACACTTTGCGTGCGTTATCCGCCAATATGGCTTGCGCCGGATCGGTACCGGTATATGCGTTGCCAATGCCTTGTCCGAAATCGGGCGTTACTGTTTTTGCAACGACCAGGTTGCCCTGTAAATTCCATTTATTACCCGAGGTAAATACATTGTGGTTAATATAAAAATAAATGATGCCTTTGGTGGTGATGGAGGCTGAAGTAGCTGCCACCGAGAAAAGTGTTTTGGGATCGTTGCCCAATCTTTTACCGGCAACCGCCTTTATGCCCAGCTGAAAACCAATGGTAGGGTTGGCAGCAATATTAGGGACAACCGTAACGGGGGAACGTCTTTTGGTGGAATCCGTTTTTTTGCGCGGATGCAGGATGGCCTGGAAAAGATCCGCGACATCAAATTGCTTGCTGGTGTTATCCCCGGCGGGGGACGCTCTTTCTGCCTTCAGGCGTAACGAATCTGCTTTCAGGGAATCCACCGGGGCAATAACCTGGCCATGGGCGGCACCTGCAATAAAAAGCAACAAAAGGACTGTAGTTAGTTTCAATAATTGGGGCATTTGCAGCATATACTTCAAAAGGGGTACCAGTTTTAAAAGACACCGGCAAGGTAATTAATTATTGAACGATATAGGGTTGAAGAAACCATTAGGGCACCGCTAAAACATTGTCACCCGAAGTTTGTTGAAGGTTTATCAGCCTGGTCTTTTCCAGGGGTAGCGGCTTAAAGACAAAATGGGCTGACTTTAACCTATTCAGTCTGACACCTGATATAGAAGGCTTTTTAAAAAAGAGGTGCTTCAGCGCGGCATCGCTAGTTTGGTGTAATGGCGGAGTTTACAGCAAGGGAAGGGTAAGTATAAATGGGATGGCAGTAAGATGGCATAATAATCCCTTTTAGAAACAATAAAAAAAAACAGCATGTATCTATTTTTATCAGTGTGCGGCGCACTGGTTTTATCAATGTCTTCGACTGCACAGTTCAACAACAAAAGACAGGTGCTGATCTTTGGCGATCCGCAAAACAAGCTCCTGCAACAGCAGCAGGCCTGGCTTAACAAAGACACAAAAGGTTTAGCGGAGCGTGATGTTACCATAACGGTTGCAGGGAAAAACGACGCGCTATACAAACAGTATAAAGTAGATTCTTCAATTGCTTTCCTTTTTATTTTGGTGGGAAAAGATACCGGGGAAAAGCACTGCAGCGAAAAACCGGTTACTACCCGGCAATTGTTTGCAATTATTGATGCCATGCCCATGCGAAAAGCAGAGATGAAACAATAACGCACTACGATAACTGCCGTTTGCGAAAGGCTTTCTTCTTTTTGTTTGAAAGGTATTCCGTAAGTCTTTTTACGCTAATTTCTTTGCGGCGATTCATTTACTTTTTTTATTTGTGAGGAAGCGATCATTCTTATTTTATAAGAGATTTCAGATACAGGGTAAATAACAACGAAAGTACAATTGCCGAAATTCGTATAATGTTTATTACGAGCCTTGTCAATGTTAAAGAAGGCAAATTTGTTGTTGCCTTAGAAAAAAAAGCGATTAGTCTATCGCTGTCCAGCAGTAGTAGGAATAAAATACCAATTGTCAGTATTACCGACTGCAACAATGCGCCTGCATTCATTTGGTAAAAAATATTTATCAGCGTCAGGTTTAGCATAAACCCAAATAAAATGATCGCGCCTATTAATAGCGTTCTCCGCATTAGTAACAAATAGGCACCGCCAATTTGAATGATTGCTATTATCACCCCAAAAGCAAATGAATGTCCAAAATAAAACCAGGTGAGCGATTCACCCGACTGTTCGTTCATTGGTTTATTGGCAATTTCAGGGGGAAGAATAAACTGAAGTCCTAACAGTTTTTTCCAACCAAAGCTTGCTAAGTTAAAAGCAATGCTGTACCGGATGATTGCATAAATGATGGCATATATTTTTTGAGAATTAATTACTTTTCTTTTTTCTTGCCTTTGCCAAAAAAAAGGGAAAATTAGGGAGATAAGAAAGCAGCTACCGGCAAGTGAAAACACAATCGTTGGTGGAAACCATTTTAATGTTCCACTATTTCCGAGAACCAATAATAAAGCGATTGTAGTAAGTCCGGCAATAAAGCATGTTCCCATCTTTTTGGGTAGCGATGTTGAATTCATTTTGGCATTTGTGAAGGGAGATGCTTAGCGGGTAGTATTCCATACGCTTACTTCGCTGTTTCTTGCAGGTATTGATATGCGATGAAAGAGGTCTCCTTCATTTTTGCGATGGCCGTTTCAAGAAATGATAACGAGCCGCTGCTTTTCACGGGTAGCCGAAGCCAGGCAACCAACGACATGCCTGAGCCAACGCTGAAAGCGCCTGGTTGGACCAAATATTTGTATCTGCAAGCGGAGGAATCCGCTAACTTTAGCATTCATTCTAAACCAATTAACGATGGCTACCAGGAGAAAGTTTTTACAAACATCCGGCACGCTGGCTTTAACCAGTTTGTTGTTTCCACAACTGAGCAATGCGGGTACTTTTTTTAGTGAGCGTGCAACAGTGCCGGTGGGGTTGCAATTGTATACGTTGGGTAACCTGATGATAACTGATGCAAAAGGAACCCTGGAAAAGTTGGCGGCCATTGGTTATAAGGAAGTAGAAAGTGCGGGATCACAGAAAGGCAATTTCTATGGCTTTACCGCAAAAGAATTTGCTGCGCTGGTAAAAGCGGCGGGTCTGCACTGGCGTTCTGCCCATGTAGGTGGTGCGCCGTACAGAACCGACCAGATGTTGAAAATGGCAAAGACAGCAGCTGATTCGGCCAGGATACAAACCATGATGGACAAGATGAAAGATGCGCCCAAACCGTTGAACCTGACCGATAATTACCAGCAGCTTGCAGATAATGCCGCAGCGGGTGGGTTGGATTACCTGGTCTGTTCCAGCATACCGGTGAGCAATATGGATGAAATAAAAAACGCGGTTGAGGTATTTAGTAAAACAGGTGAGGCCTGCAAAAAGAACGGTGTGCAGTTTGCCTATCACAACCATGTAACCGAGTTTGATGAGATAGCCGGAAACCGGCCCTTTGATTATATTTTAAACAACACGGATAAAGACGCGGTGAAAATGGAATTGGACCTTGCATGGGCCACCAAAGCCAAGCAGGACCCGGTTGAATTGTTTAAACTGCACCCGGGGCGTTACCCACTGTGGCATGCAAAAGACCTTGATAAAGCTACCGGTAGACCGGCGGAGGTAGGCACGGGCGTTGTGGATTTTAAACGTGCGTTCGACAATGCAAAGCTGTCTGGCATGAAATATTATTTTGTAGAGCAGGATGGCGCACCCGAGCCACTGCAGAACGTAACCAACAGTTATAATTATTTAAAGAAGCTGCAGGGGTAAGAGGCGGAGTAGGACGATTAAACGGGATAATTCTTAATTCAATTTTTGCAACCCCGCCGGATTGTCGCATCCTTGCGGCAATGCCGTTACTTAGCAATTTGCTGCTTTTTACCCAGCGCTGCAGCAAAAAATGCATTCAAGTGGGGCGGACCAGTACGCATCAAATGATATAAGAATGAAAGTGATAAGTTATACGCGATGGGTTCATTTTGCCGGTAAACAACCTCCAGCAGTTGAAATGTACTCATAGTCATGGATCAATGGTTAACAATAGCCGGCGCTTTCCTGCAGTGGTATCCAGGGCAGGTGAAAAAAACTACATGAAAATTATTATCAGCGTAAAAAGTACTTCCTCTGGCCAACAACAGAACGCTTGCAGTGTGTATTGAAATAATTGTCCCTATGAATTGGTGAGTTCATGCATATAGCTTCCCACTGGTGGCCATTGACCCCGAAATCTGGCAGCCTGTCCTTTTTTGGTATTATCATGTAAAAATTTGTTGTTCCCGGCAAATGTCTATTGTAAAAGACATTGGCGATCGCATCGGGATGCTTAATCCTGGTACGGGCGAAGCAAGTTCAGGTATTTTATAAAAGTAGTTTCCTATCAAGTCTTTTTGCTTTACGCAGTATTTAAAATCAGTTATCTTCAGCCCTAAACTTACGGGGGACAAGGAGAAAGAAGAACGGACCCGACAAGATCACAATCGCATAGTCAATTATATTTTCATGAAGAAGCATGCGCTGTCTTTGGTTGTTTTTTTTATTACGGTAAATATTGTTGCACAGCAGCAGGTGTTTCATTTAAACACGCTGTCAGACCGGGATACATTACTGACCGGCTGGAAAATGTATGCAGGTGACGAACCCAGGTTTGCTGATCCGGGTCTGGACGACAGCAAATGGCTGCCAATAGACGTTACCAAGGATATACAAACCTACCGGCAATTTCATAAATCAGGAATAATCTGGTTGCGGTTACACCTGAGCGTTGATACTTCCCTGAAAGAACAATTATTGGCGGCGCATATAGAGCAATACACTGCGTCAGCATTATACCTGAACGGAGTTTTGATCCAGCAATATGGCATCATTGATGCCGACCCAAAAAAAGTTCAGGCGTGGCTTCCATCTGCCCAGCCTTTTTCAATTAATTTATTGAAGGATATACAAAATGTGATTGCGGTAAGAGTGGCATACCAACCAGGAATTCCTTACATTTCTTACCTGGACCGTTATATGCCTGTTTTCAACTTATATATAAACAGGGAAAAGACGGCGGTTAAAAACTACAATGACAACGAGCACCAGGTAAAAATGTACGTTATCATTTTTAGTATCAGCGCCGGCACATTGCTAATCATTGGATTTATTTATCTCGTGTATTTCATGTTCGATAAAAGCAAAAAAGTGCATTTGTATTATGCACTATGTATGCTCGCTTTTAGCCTGAACGCGTTGCCTACTGAGGTTTTGGGGGCAGAGCGTTACGGTAAAGTTGCCTGGATGATGTGGGTGTTTTATATTGAAGGTATTGCAATAACGATTGGCATGCTGTTCATGATACTCACTGTTTATAGTTTGTTCGATTATAAGCCCCGGGCCATTTTAAAAATATTAATTGCATTGTCAGTTGTAATGATTGTTGGCATTTATACGAACGGAACACTGGCTTTTTTTGCCGTCACGTATTTGGTTCCCGCCTTTTATTTGGCGGAAGGGGCGCATGCCTGTTTTTGGGCGATCAGAAATCATAAAAAAGATGCAGCTATTATATTGGTAGGGCTTCTGTTTTACCTTGTAATCAGCTCGCTCAGTATATTTATTCCAATAGACAGTGTTCCATCACAGCTTTTATTTTATGCAGCGCAAATGTGCTTTCCCATTGGCATGTCATTTTACCTTGGCATACAAAGTTCGCTTACCACCAAGCAGTTACGGACAACGCTTGCGGAAGTGCAAAACCTTTCTGCAAAAAACCTGGCGCAGGAGCAGGATAAGCAACATTTGCTGGCCAACCAAAACGAATTACTTGAAAAGCAGGTAGCAGAAAGAACAGCGGCCCTGCATAATTCTTTACAGGAACTTACGTCAACACAGGCGCAACTGATACAATCCGAAAAGATGGCAAGCCTTGGAGAACTCACCGCAGGCATTGCACATGAAATACAAAATCCGTTGAATTTTGTGAATAATTTTTCCGAGATAAGCAGGGAGCTGATCGATGAGTTAAAAAGTCAAAAATCAACTTTAAAAAGTGAAGAACAGGAGGAACTGCTGAATGATATAGATGCCAATCTTGAAAAAATAAACCATCATGGCAAACGCGCTGATGCCATTGTGAAAGGGATGTTGCAACATTCACAGGCCAGCAAAGGAAAGAAGGAACCTACAGATATCAATGCATTGTGCGATGAATATATGCGGTTGGCTTATCATGGGCTGCGTGCAAAAGACAAGATGTTCAATGCCACGTTGAAAACAGATTTCGATCCATCTGTCGGAAAAGTAAATATCATTCCGCAGGACATGGGAAGAGTGATGTTGAATTTAATTACGAATGCCTTTTATGCCGTTGCTGAAAAAAAGAAATCAGGAATTGAAAATTTCGAACCAACGGTTTCAGTAAGTACAAAACAAAATGACAAAAATGTTTTGATTAGTGTAACAGATAATGGCAATGGCATTCCGCCAAATATTGTCGATAAAATATTTCAACCCTTCTTCACTACCAAACCCACCGGGCAGGGAACTGGCCTGGGGTTATCGCTGGCGTATGATATTGTGAAAGCACACGGCGGTGAGTTGAAAGTAGAAACAAAACAAAACGACACAACCACATTTATCATTTATCTACCCCTGTAATCTTTGTTAATGATGCATAAGGAAAAGGAGTATTTGCTGAACGATACACTTACCAGGGCTATCCGGATAGGATTTGGTATGGAATCAGATGAAAACCTGGATGAAGTATTCGCCCAAAAAATAATGGTAATTGGCACCGCTGTAGAAGAACAGTATACTTCTTTGGATGGATTGCGTGCGCTGATCAGGATGCAGAAAGAACAAAGCCAGGGATTTGATTTGAGTTATCACAGAACTGAAGTGTATCGTGATTATCCTGCTGGAGAAAATATTGCGATCGTTGTAGAAGACATCTGGTTGAGTATTTCGGTCAACAATGAAACTACCGGATTCGGCATGCGGGCGTCAGCCATCCTTGAATTTAACGAAGCTCAATGGAAAATGATCCATTGGCATGTATCGAAGCCTGAACATGTTGCCTCAGAAACAGACACCTATGGCATAGAAGAATGGAAACAAAAAGCGGACGCCCTTGAAAAATTGGTTGCGGAGAGGACGGCAGACCTGGTTGAAAAAAATCGGGAACTGGCCGTCGAAGGGGTGTTGGAGAAAGTGCGGAGCAGATCAATGGGTATGCAGAAAAGTGAGGAACTCAGGGACGTGATTAAAGTTGTATTTGAACAATTTATCCAGGTAAATATATTTACTGAACACGCTGGTTTTATTATGGATTATAAAACCAGGAACGACATGTTTATCTGGCTGGCGGATGAGCATGCCGTACCTGCCCAGTTAACAATTCCGTATTTTGATTCTCCCCACTGGAATAGTTTTATTGAAGCCAAGGAAAAGGGCCTGGATTTTTTTGCTAACCTGCTGACGTTTGAAGAAAAGAATAAATTTTACCAGGATCTTTTTTCGTTATTCCCCGAAGTGACGGAGGAAACAAGGCAATATTATCTGGGACGTCCGGGGCTTGCCATTTCAACTGTCTTGTTAGATAATGTTGGATTATATATCGAGAATTTTTCGGGTATCCCTTATTCCGATAAAGAGAATGAAATTCTCATGCGTTTTGGTAAAGTATTCCAGCAAACCTATACCCGTTTCCTAGATTTACAGAAAGCAGAAGAGCAGGCGAGGGAATCAGAAATAGAATTGGCTTTGGAAAGAGTAAGGGCAAGAACGATGGCCATGCAGCACAGTGATGAACTGGCAGCAGCATCGTTGTTGTTAGACAGCCAGGTAAGGGCATTGGGTATTAAAACAAGAGGCTGTGCCTTCAATATTTACGGTGACAATGAATCTACAGAATGGTTTAGTTCTGAAATGGGAACTATGCCCACGTATAAAACACCAAGAGAGAATATTTTTCAGCATTATTATGAAGAAGGAAAGGCAGGAAGGCCGATGTACATTAAAACGTTTGAGGGGAAGGCATGTGAAGCCCATTACGACTACCTGATGACCGTTCCGGTGATGGGTGACGCATTGAAACAGTTAAAAGCAAGTGGCGGATCTTTTCCTGCAAAGCAAATAGATCATGTTACTTATTTTAAACATGGCTACCTGTTGTTCATCACTTTGGAACCGCTGGCGGAAGCCCATGATATTTTTATACGATTTGCGAAAGTGTTTGAGCAAACCTATACCCGTTTTCTCGATTTGCAAAAAGCAGAAGCACAGGCATCAAGAGCTGAACAGGATATCATAGAAATAAAAACTGCCCGTAAGAAAGCGGAGGCCGCATTGACGGAATTACGATCTACGCAGGCGCAACTGATACAGGCAGAAAAAATGGCGTCACTGGGAGAACTCACCGCAGGCATTGCACATGAAATACAAAATCCGTTGAATTTTGTCAATAACTTTTCCGAGATAAGCAGGGAGCTAATCGATGAGTTAAAGAGTCAAAAATCCACATTAAAAAGTGAAGAACAGGAGGAACTGCTTAAAGATATAGATGCCAATCTGGAAAAAATAAACCATCATGGCAAACGCGCTGATGCCATTGTGAAAGGGATGTTGCAACATTCACAAGCCAGCAAAGGGCAAAAAGAACCTACAGACATCAATGCATTGTGCGATGAGTATATGCGGCTGGCTTATCATGGTCTGCGTGCAAAAGACAAGATGTTCAATGCCACGTTGAAAACAGATTTCGATCCATCTGTCGGAAAAGTAAATATCATTCCACAGGATATGGGAAGGGTGATCCTGAATTTAATTACGAATGCCTTTTATGCCGTTGATCAAAAAAAGAAATCAGGAATTGAAAATTACGAACCAACGGTTTCAATAAGTACAAAACAAAATGACAAAAATGTTTTGATTAGTGTAACAGATAATGGCAATGGCATTCCTCAAAATATTATTGATAAAATATTTCAACCCTTCTTCACTACCAAACCCACCGGGCAGGGAACAGGCCTGGGGTTATCGCTGGCGTATGATATTGTAAAGGCACACGGAGGAGAAATACAAGTAGAAAGCACGGAAAATAGGGGCTGTTTATTCAATATCCTGATTCCGGGCAATTGTTAAGGGAAGATACCAAAGACTTTTTGGCAGTCCCAATTTATGGCATTAGCTTTGCCTAACAGTGTTAGATTATTTACACAAACTAAAAATGGCCAGCAAAGACAGGATACAGCGATTAAAGGAGGAGACAAGAATCAATATTCTTGACGCTGCCCTTGACATTGCCAAAGCGGAAGGCTGGCCCTCGCTGAGTATGCGGAAAATTGCGGATAAAATAGAATATACGGCACCTGTAATATATGAGTATTTTAATAGCAAAGAGGCCATTCTGCAGGAACTTACCCGGACAGGTTATCTAAAGCTTGCAAAGCAAATGCAGGACGCCGGCAACCTTTTTACGGAGCCGGAGCGCCAGTTGGAAGCAATGTGGCTGGCTTACTGGAATTTTGCTTTTGCTGAAAAGGAGCTCTACCAGGTGATGTACGGGGTGCAGACAAATTGTTGTGTGAGCGAAAATCCCTGCGTTGTGCTGAAAGGTCCGGAAACCATGCTGCGGAATAAAATCGAAGACCTTTTGCCTGCGGCGAACAGAACGAAAGAAAATATAGACCGTCGCTACTACACCTTTTGGTCGGTAGTGCATGGGTTAATTTCTATCAATATGACCCGCCAATTGGTTTCTGAAGAAATCAACCGGCAGGTTTTAAAAGATGCCATCGGCGGGATGATCCATGCCATAAAAAATTAATCTCTTTTTTTTGTCCTAAAGTTAACACTGTTAGATAAATTAATGCAATTAAATTAAAAACTAAAATCAACAATCATGTCAACATTAAAAAACAAAGTAGCCATCGTAACGGGCGCTTCAAAAGGTATTGGTGCGGGTATAGCTAAAGCGTATGGTACCGCAGGTGCATCGGTAGTGGTCAATTATTCTTCTGATAAGACAGGCGCCGACAAGGTGGTAAAAGAAATTATCGCCGGCGGGGGCAAAGCAATCGCCATCCAGGGAAATGTTTCTGTATCAGCAGATGTAAAAAAACTATTTGCAGAAACAAAAACTGCGTACGGCAAATTAGATATCCTGGTAAACAATGCAGGGGTGTTTGCATTCCAGCCGCTGGAGGCCATTACAGAAGACGAATTTCACCGCCAGTTTAACACCAATGTGTTAGGCACCATTCTTACAGCGCAGGAGGCCATTCAGCATTTTAATGGTGATGGCGGAAGTATCATTAATGTGAGTTCCGTGATAAGCGATAACCCGATGGCAAATTCTGTGGTGTATTCTGCCAGCAAAGGCGCGGTAGACACCATCGCCATTGCATTGTCTAAAGAGCTTGGCGGTAAAAACATCAGGGTAAACACCATTGCCCCCGGGGGTGTAAATACAGAAGGCGCCCAAACGCTTGGTATGATCGGCGGCGATTTGGAAAAATCAATTGTATCCGATACACCACTTGGCAGAATTGGACAACCCGATGATATTGCTAAAGTGGCGGTGTTTCTTGCCTCTGATGATGCCGGATGGGTAAACGGACAAAAAATCAATGTATCTGGTGGATTAAGATAATTTTTTCAATTCGTCCCTGCTAAAAAGCTGTCTCAATATTGGGGCGGCCTTTTTTTTGTAACTGCTGCAGGTCGATCCGTGTACTCAATTTCCAGATTTACCAAAACACATTCTTCATTGAATTTTCACCGCGATTCAATTTATCCTGCAGCGTCAAAAAATTTGAATTTTAATTGACGTCATACTGCCATAGCGAAATTAAGAGGCCAACAGTATTGGCAGATCTGGTTGCGTTGCAATTGTGAACCATCTTGATATAATTTAGAATATCCAACCTGGCTGTTGAACCAGGAACGCCTGCTTTTAATTTATTATTTGCGCCCGTGCAGGACTGTTGACAGTAAGTGCGTTGTATATATTTAAAATCCAATCAATATCGTTTATTTTGATTTGCCAGTTAATTCCTGGAAGCGTTTATTTTTTTCGCCATTTTCAGCGCCTATGTTTCAGGGTGGGTGCAGCAGACCTGTATGGGATATCCATTTAACAAGCTCGGGCGTTGTCAAATAAAGTCATCGCTTAATAACAGCGGTAGTTGCTCTTTGTATGCCACCTATTACCCCTGCCCGGCAACGGGCAGTTTATTGAAAACCGCTTTTGCTGGTTACTGGGCAAACCAATATTTTTACCATTAAATCTTTTGTATGCCTAACGATAATGCCCAATCCAGGAAAAAATTTCTCCGGCAAATTGCTGCCAGCAGCCTGGTAGCTGCCACGTCACCGTTTTCATCATTTGCTGCTGCAAAAGCGGAAGAAAGGATACTGCGGTATGAACGAAAGATCACGTCGAATGACAAGCTGCGGATAGGCGTGATTGGCTATGGTGTGCAGGGGCATTCCGACCTGGCTACCGCCTTAAAAGTACCTGGCGTTGAGCTTGCCGGCATTTGCGATTTGTATGTGGGCCGGCTGGAGAATGCGAAAGAGCTGCATGGCAAGGACCTTTTTACTACGATCAATTACCAGGAATTGCTGGATAAAAAAGATATTGATGCGGTATTGATATGCACCACTGATGTGTGGCATGCCCGTATTGCGATGGATGCGTTGGCAAAGGGCAAGCATGTGTATTGTGAGAAACCAATGGTATACAAAATCAGCGAGGGGAAGCCGGTGATGGCGGCCGCGCAAAAATCAGGGAAAATATTCCAGGTGGGTAGCCAGCGCGTTAGCAGTATTGGTTATGCAAAGGCAAAAGAGTTGCTGGCAGCCGGGGAGATCGGCAAGTTGAATATGGTGAATGCGGTGTACGACCGGCAAAGCTCCATTGGTGCCTGGGAGTATACGATTCCTAAAGATGCGGATGCCATGACCACCAACTGGGACAAGTTTATTGAGGTAACCGATAAAATGAATTTTGATGCAAAAAAGTTTTTCTGGTGGCGGGCTTTTAAGCAGGTGGGTACCGGGGTAGCCGGGGATCTGTTCATTCACCTGTTAAGCGGAACACATTTCATTACCAATTCAAAAGGGCCCCAAAGTATTTATAGTACCGGGCAGTTCAGCTACTGGAAAGATGGTCGCGACCTGCCGGATGTAATGGCCGGTGTAATGCAATACCCGGATGCCCCTGAGCACGATGCCTTTCAGCTCACGCTGCAGGTGAATTTTATTAGCGGGACTGGTGGCCAGGAAGTGATCAGGCTGGTGGGGTCTGAAGGGGTGATTGATGTGATGGGGAACAGCATTACCATTAAGCACAGCCTGATGCCGGAAGCGCCGGGTTTTGGTGGGTACGATTCATTGTTTACGTTCTCCAGGAAAATGCAGGCGGAGATGCAGCAGGAATACGATGCGAAATGGAAGCCGGAACAAAAGAAACGAAAGACAAAAGAGGACATTGTATTTAAAGCGCCGCAGGGGTACAGCGATCACCTGGATCATTTCACCAATTTCTTTGATGCCATCCGAACCGGCAAAGCCGTAGTGGAAGATGCGGCATTTGGTTTCCGCGCCGCCGCGCCTGCGCTGGCCTGCAACCAGAGTTATTTCTCTAAAAAGATTATTCAGTGGGATCCGGTGGCGATGAAGTTGAAATAGATGAGTGGTACCGGCTATTAGCCTGAACACCGATGGTGAGCACCTCCCCCTTCTGAGGGTAAAGTGCTATTGAAAATTAGTTCGTAAATGCGAAACTGAAGTTTTTAACTTTTCGTAAAAATGCCTGAAAGTTCATCCCCAAATTCCTCCTCAAAAGTACAGAAAAATTAAATATGTAGAGAGCGATTTATTGCAGCAATTATTAACAGGAATGAGTGCCTAAAAATCACTGACAAATGCAGAAATGAATTCACGATTATTGATTTTAAATCCCTCTGATATTTATTGAGAAAAAATTGAAAATTACACAAGGTGCCAATGTATTTGAAATTATAATGATGCTATTGTACCCCGCAAGTGTAGATAGTTACAGGGTAAATTTGTATTTGTAAATCTGACTAGATTTTTTTATTGTTTTTGACTGAATCAACATTTTTTACCACTTAGCTAGGCAGTCAGCTCGCTTCAAAGTACCAATGGTTACTATTCCCCTTGTAGAATATTGATCAGTATATCTTATAGCCTCCTTGCTGGTGCAGATGTAGAATTCCGGCATTCCCATTGTGTCGCCGTTCAGATTGACAAAAATGTAAAGGCAATCTTTTTTAATGTTATGTTTCATCATTGGCCAACCAAGGTCAACAGCCTTGGCATTGCCAATTGTCATCCCGACTGACTAGCCACGTCTGTACAGTTCAGCGGCCACGAAATATTCTCCTGAAACTCCCGTATTGTTTCTTGCAATTTCTGCCATATTATAGCTGTTAGTGATGAAAGTTTAGAATTTAGTTTTTTGAAAAAGCAAGGGTAGACAGGGATTGTTCTTCTCTACGGAATTTATATAATAGTACCAGTGGATAAAGGGGAAAAATCCGGCGCATGTCTATTCAAATCATTTATTATGTCTTTCTCAGCACTGCTGGCGTCAGCAGCCAATCTATCCGGAATTATTATCCCATGTAACTGGGCGCGGAGATCATCCCATCTTTCTTTCAATACTCTCCAATGTTCTTCATCGTATGTGTATTTGAAAATTACTGGTCTTATTTCAATTCTAGGAATAGCTTCACCATTTCCGCTGTAGTCTCCTATCATTGATGACCAAAGACTGCCCAGGCGGTCTACCCTGCCTACTTGTTGTTCAGCTACTGAAGGATTCCACTCGGGGTGAAGCATTACTATTGTTTTACATGCTTTGTGCAAATTTAACCCCTCTCTTCCTACTTTGGATTGTGCCACTAATACATAAGGAAAACTATCTTTCCTGTTGAATGCTGATTGCATTAATCTGCGGCTGTGTTGAAGTGTTTGACCATACATAAATCTCGCAAATTTCGGTGTTTGATTTCCGAACTCTTCTCTTAATCTCTCGTTTAACATTTCAAGTACATCTCCAATAGAATCTTTATCATATAACTCATTTTCACTCTCGTCGCCTTTGTCATCATCTGTAATACTAAGTAGTAATTCATGATATTTTTCATACAAAAAAACCGGATCACCAACTTCGTCAATCGTCAAAGTTTCTGTCCCAAAATACAATTCATGACAGGCCCTGGTAAGCAGATTAAATACTTTGATCGCCTTTTTATTACCTGCGGCAGACTTCTCTTTCAGATTTTGCATCACCCGAAAAGAAAAACTATATATTGTATTGTTATTTTTAGAAAACCCAGTTTCTAAATTTGCGAAGAACCCTTTTCTAAATTTTCGTCTTGAGTATTCCCTTTTGTTTTCATTCCTTTTAAGTGTTTTATTTATCTTACCCACATCCCATCTGCTTTTAGTTGACCCTCTCAATTGATTTAACGCAGTATTAATGACGGTCACCTCACTGCGGCTAATTTGTATCTGTGGCCAGAAGCTACCTTTGTCCAGTCGCCTTATCATCTCTCTTGCATTGAGTAAGGCGACTAGAGCCTCCATCGGTTTTGTAAATTTACCGAAGACAAGCACTTTGCTATTGTGCTGTGTATACTCCTCTTCAATGCATTTGATTGCCTCCAATATGGCGGGATGCTGAAATAGATTCTCCTTTTTTTGTCCGATAGAATTGAAAATAGATTGCACCCAATATGCCGAACGTTCTTGTCTTTTTTGGGAATGGACTTTGTTAACAAATTCGGGAGATATGTCATTCTTATCCTGACTTTTATCTATAGGCTGGTCCATATTTTCCTCAAAAAGAAAATTATCCAATAATTCATTTATACCATGACCACTTCCCAGCGTTAGACGAATTCGCTTTGAGAATGTGTCATCTTTTATGGATGAGCAAAAAGATAGTGCCTCGGCAGCACATAGAATTCTTTTCCAGGAATCTGGAAATGCTTGGTCTAAAGGATCGACTAGCACCTCTTTCTCTGAGCGATATTGATAGTTTGAAAGTCCTGTTTTTCCTTTAAACATCTCGACCGCTGCATCCTCTCGCTTATTTCGCCGAATGATGTATTTCTTTAAAGAATTTTTAAAGGACAGGGAAGTTAATTTAAATAGATTTCGATCGGGTTCTGAAAATTTCCATGAAATCCTTACTTGTCTAACTGCATCTGCGTATTTACTAATATCTTCCTTAATAGCACTGCTTTCAATATCTACCCCAATCCTTTTTAGCGAACTTAACCAATCCTCCAATTCAAGCTCAACTGGTGTTGCAGTTAACCCGATAACTCTATGTTCCGGATTTCTACATATAATATTATCAAGTAACTTTGAAAGACCACTGTCTGTACCTCGATTTTTATGAGCTTCATCGACAATAATTAAATCAAAAACACCAAATCCCAGGCCTATACAAGTTTTAAAATGTTTCCGGAGTTTTTCTCCACCAGATTCTGTGTAACTGTTGCTAAAAAAGAGACTTTCCGTCCATTCTAAATCAGTCAGTTCGGTTAATTTTTTTCTGGCTGGATTAGCTTTATTTTTGGGGATAGCTTCAATTATTTCTTTTGCTTTAGTTTCGTTTGCAACACTACTGTATTGACAACTCCAATTCTGATAGTTTCTTGGCATCCTTTTTTGTTCTTTCCGTAAATAGGCACACATTTCTGGAAGCAGAGAAAATCGCGAATTTTTTGAATTTTCCCGGTGTTGCCAATTTGAAAACAGGTGAGAAACTAATAGAAGTTGTCTGGAAAAAAGTCTTGAGTTCTTTTCGTCAAAATAATTATTTAAACTGCGTATGGTATCCGGAAAATCCGAGATTTTACCACTTCTCAATTCTTCTTGCCATTGGTAACCCAATCCAGCTGGAATTAATATTGCAACCCTTCCTTTTGCCTCTGTTACTGCCTTTGCAATGGCAACGGCGATACGGGTTTTACCCATACCTACCTCGTCAGCGATGATCATTCCATTATTCGAGATATGTTTAGCAACAGCTCTTATTGAATCTTGCTGACCTTTGTTAAGCCATTGATCAGTTTTAGATTCACTACAGATTCTCTCTAGGTTTTCAGCCACGACATCCCAACCTAAAAAATTTGACTTAATCCTGCTATTCATAAGCTTCCCAAATTTGATAGTTTTAGGCAATCCTCAATTCTGTTTAATACAGTTTCATAATATTTCCCTTCTTCTGTTAAGTTGTCCACTGCGTAGGAAGGGCGAAAGCTTTCATTTCGCAAGGGGCTTAATGGGTTAATATTCATGGCCCGAAAAATAGTATATTCTTCGCTTTCAATGGTCTGTGCAAGACATTGTTCCAGCCGGTTACACCAAACCTTCCAGTCCGCAAAAGTGACCGCCGTTTGCTTATCTGCAATGTTTTCGACAAGCTCCATCATCTTCCTGATAGAGTAGCTTCCAGTTCTGGATCTTTGTTTTTTTAAGTCCGATTCTTTATCGAACTCGTAATCGGGTAAATCAAGGCTTTCTTCATCATCTTCATTCCCTGTAAAATCAGGAAACGCCTCAAGCTGCCACCATACTTCTTCAAGCTGGATTTTACTCAGTTTTTTCCCAGCAATTCTACCAAACAAATCTATCACCGGAACAAGAGAACTAAACTTAAACTCATAGCCCCATCTTACATCTACAACAGAAGGCTGGTCCTTCCCAAACACCCAATTGCCGTCAACGTCTTTTATACATACTTCATCCTTTTGCTTATATACTTGATATTCAGTGTGACATTCTTCACCGGGTTGCAATAATCCCTCCCCTTCTCTTTCAATCCATTTAAACCAGCTTATGGGAGCAGCCACAAAATCTTGTATTTTATCTGGCATTTCTTCGCCTGTCGATAAGTCTTCTCCTAGATTAACCAATGAATCCTCACCCCAATCCATCGGTAAAAGCTTGTTTACACATTCAGCCGGCTTAATTTTTTTTTCATGCCGCCAATACAATTTTCCTGGAAAAAGCACTATTCCGACTTCTATATTTCCAGCTATAGGTGACATTTTACTTGTAAACCCTGCCTCCGTTAAATTGCCCGACCCAATGTATAACCAGGCGTTACTACAGGAGTTACTACCGGACCGCTGATTAGCGCTGAAAACAAATTTTGCATGCAAGGCTCTTTTTGCATTAAGTGGATCAATTGCTTTACGAATAGTCCAATCATTTTTCTTAAGCTCAGCAACAGATTTAGCCACCCCCTGACACGAATCGGGATTTACAAATAACTCTTTTTCAGGATTTTTAGTCACTAAGTCGCTTTTATGCAATGAAGTAAATATTCTTTGAATTACCGTAGGCACCTGACCAGAGGAGTGCGGCTTTTGAAAAAATCCTGAGCCTAACGCTATGTAATTTCGGGCTAGCTTTTTTCCAGATTTATTTATCAGGTCCGGTAACTGCTCCAACAAAGAGTTACTCCTGTTGTCAAGCAAGCGCGACACGCCATCTCTTGGCTTGGGAATTGAATTTAATATACTCTCAAAAGAATGATAATAGATATATGTTTCTTTGTCCTTATTAGCATTGACAATTGAATGAGGGAAAAAATTTCTTAATTCCTGAATCAGACTCCATGCAGCAATTAAATCAGTCCGAATTTGTTTTTTATCCGCTTTACAGGAATTAAAATCATCCGAATTCAAATCAATTGAGCAGACAAGATCAAGACTCTCTGATAGTGTTTGGGAAGTCCAATTACCCGTAGATACCAGTAGTCGTAAATGGGATTTACTTGGGTTTTCTATATTTTTAAAATGTAATAAAGCTAGTTTAGCATGCAGCAGCCTAAATGGCAATAGTTTTTTTCCGTCCCTTCCGGCATGAAAAATTCCTGGTACCAAATTCATTGGTATCTGCGGATTACTCTTATCGAGCATAATAATGAGACTGATTATGCCATCTCTTGCCCTTACAGGCTTTGTTCGTCCTGTAAATCTTTCTAATGCAAGATTCAGAAAATCAGCGCCCGCACTATACCCGCACGCCCAACCAAAAGTACCAATATGTTTATCGGGAGGGTCAAAATACTGAACCAATGAAAGTGGTTTGAAATTATCAGTTGTTACAGCCATTTATTGATTGTTCCCTTTAAATCCTGGTTAAGGTAAAACATGTTATATACTCTGGTTGATATGCAATCAGGTAATTTAATCTTATGTTCTTCAAACGATATATCCCCGTCATCATCAAACTGGTCCTTGTCAGCCAATACCGTTCCTTTGAATCCGGGTCCCGGTATTACCATTTCTCCTTTAAGCTTTAATCCCACTCCATCACGTTCAACCAGTGTGCGAATGCAGTTGTCAATATCCATACATTCACTGCAAAAAACGGTGGCTTGCCTTTCCGGACTTGGGTCATATTCCGATTGCAAAAACGCCTGTGCAGCTTTACTTAGTTCCGTTTGCTTGCTTTTCATATGTTGTGTAGCCTGCTTTAACCCAACTGCTCCAGCATTTTTTCGGGAGATATTTTTTTCAAGTTCGTCTAACAGGCCAAGCGCCATAGAACGGACCTTAAAAAAACAGGCGCCTGCTTTTAAGTCCTTCCAATGCGCATCATCTATACACGATGGTTTAGTACTCCAACTTAAATGCCCTCTATTTTGAAGATAGTCCATATCCATCCAGGTCAACATAGCCTTGCATCGGCCGGCTGAATCTGCATTGTTTTGATTATATATAAAATTCTTAAGCAAGTTTCGGTTGGCAGGAGCCAGTTTTTCCAGCGGCGATAATAGTAATCTTAATGTATCATTGTGTTTAAAACCGCCTATTAAATTGGAATTTTTAGTCCATAGAGCCAGAAAATCAACAATGTTGTAGTGCCTGTAGATTTTGGGGTATTGTCCTGAAATTTGATTTACAAGCATTCGGCCTTCAGCGGTAAGTTGAAATGAATTAAATCGTATTATGTCGGCATTAACCAACCCCAATGCAGGCAGCGCCTGCACAGTACCCATTCGCATAGGTTGGGTAATATAAAACCCCGGTTTTCGGACTTTTGAAAATGATAAATCCGTAACACCTTTTAGTTTGTTGCTGCCTTTTAAGCGCGGATCCTTTTTCCAATTGCTGTGCTGAAAACTCAGCAGGCATGCGATGGCTTCTATAGCATTGGCCATTTCAATGTTTTTCACTTTCTGCTTTTCAGTACGTGCCTTTTCTGCGACAGCCAAGCCAAGCGCCGCTAAATAAATTTGCTTTCCAAACCTGACATTACCCATCCCGGGAACTGCCAGATTATTAAATTTTCGGACTACAGATCCTATTTCAAGTGTTCGGCTTCTTCGTAAGAAACCGATACCATCTGTGCCTAACAAGCCCCAGTAAGTCGTGCAAGAATTCATCGTTTCATTTTTTTACGGTCAGCAGGGCAACAAAATGTTTGGATCTTTATCAAGGTATATCAGGAAGCTGATTTACAGGATTCATTTTAGAAACAGTTTGTTCAGTCCTAATCCATATTTTTTTCTTGTTCGTTTGCCCGTTAAGTTTTAGCAATAGCATCTGTCTACGTTTTCCGAAGGAATAATAAGAGTGCGGTGCGGTTCGTGCGTATAACTAAAGCTGCCCAATGCAGTTTGGTATGTCTTCAACCAGCCAGTGATTGCAGAGCTGATTTCAAATATCTGATCAGAAATGAACCTTTAGTACGACAAGGCAGCTAATATTGACCATAAATACTCGCTCCACCTCCATAATATTGATGTTTTAAATGTTCGTACACCAAGTGCGTTCTTAAATCAATGTCGTCTGTCTGATAAGTTGGATATGGCAAGGTTTCAAAAAGTGTCTTGCTAACGGTATTGAAAACTGCTGCCGCTGTTACGGATTTGTCTGCCCATTGCTCAACTTTCAATTTCTCCTGTTTTAAGTCTTCGAGTAACTCAACCGATATTTTCTTGATTTCGTTTTTCTCTTTTTCTTCCAACTTTTTACCGTGCCGTAAAATGTCGAAAATTGCTTTTTGCTCGTCTGTCAGTCCTTCACGTTTGGTGTCCGCTTCTTCTTCTGAATAGGAGTTCACAAGTTCAATTAGCTTTCTAAATGTCTCTTTAATTACGGCTTCGTCTTTGCCGAGATTATATGCTTCAATAATTTCCTGATAACGCTTATAATAATCAACTGTCAGTGGATTCCGTTCCAACATTTGTTTGAGTTGTTTTTCGATTTTGTCTTTGAATGACTGAACGGCAGCATTTTTATTTTTAGTTTTCATAAAATATTGCTCCAACAAATCAAAGTCTAAACCGCTTAGGTCAATGATTTTTCCTTCGTTGTGGCTTGGCTCGGCAACCATATTTTCAATGGATTCATCCACCACATTTTGAATTTTTCGCATCATGTCTGCAACATCTGCACTTTCAATATTGTCTTCAATAGCTGTGTAGATTACATCAATGGCATTTTTTCTTGGTGCATACTGATTCAATACTTTGTCGGGTTGCAAAGCTTTGTATTTCTTGAAAACGGCTCTCGCTAAAATCTGAAACTTCCGTTTGGTTTCGTCATTGGTGTAAACAGCATTTACGGCTTTTTCCATAGCTGCCAATTTGTGCAAACCGTCTGCTTTAATCAATTCTTGTAAATCAAAATTTACTTCGTACTGTAAGAATACTTCCGTAGCTTCTAATGCTTCTATGAGCTGCTTTATTAATTCTTCTTTTGGTTTAACTGGTGGTTCGGGTTTTTCACCGCCACCGCCTTCGCCATCTTCTCCGCCAGAACCATAAATTGCCAAAGCGTCTAACAATGCTGTGTAAGTTTCAATATAGTCCACAATCAAGCCGTTGTTTTTCCCTTCACTTATGCGGTTGGCTCTTGCGATAGCTTGCATTAATGTATGCGATTTTAAAGGCTTGTCTAAATACAAAGTAGAAAGTGTTGGCACATCAAAACCTGTAATCCACATAGCACAAACTATCACAAAACGGAAAGGGTCATCTTCATCCTTAAACCTTGTTTCAAGGTCTTGGTTGTTCATCTTCTCTCTGTGTGGTTCAATATTTAAATCCCATTTCTGAAATTTCTGTATTTCGTTTTGCTCTGAACTAACTACAACACAAATTTCTGTTTCCTTTATCCATTGCAGTTCACGGCTTTTCTCCAATAATTCCTGGTCGCCATATTTTCCTTTGGCAACTTCTTTTTCTAATTGCTCAACGGTCAATTTCCAATGGTGCGTTATTAAATCATACATTCTTACGGCAGTGAGTTTATCCAGTGCTATAAACATTCCTTTGCCTTTATAGCCACGGTTGCAGAAATGCCAAACTGCATCTTTGGCAATAGCATCTAATCTTTTCTTAGCAGTGAGTATCGGATATTCTCTTGCAAAAAGTTGTTCAACTCTACTGCGTTGGTCGCTGTCTAAATCTTCGCTTTCGGCATCAATTACGGCTCTGATTTGGTCATTGATTACAGGATTTTTTAATCCTAAATATTCGCCTCTGTTTTCGTAATACAGTGGAACGGTTGCACCATCATCCACACTTCGTTTAAAATCGTAACGGGAAACATAATCACCAAAAATTCGCTTAGTAATTTCATCGTCTTTGAAAAGTGGCGTTCCTGTAAAGCCAATGAATGAAGCATTGGGCAAAGCATTACGCAAATTCATTGCTAAATTTCCGCCTTGCGTTCTATGTGCTTCGTCTGATATGACAATAATATTATCACGTTTGGTTATCTCCTCCTCAAAATTGAATTTGTGAATGAGTGAAAACAAATAGCGATGCTCCGAACTCAACAACTCTTTCAAATGCTTTCCGCTGTTGGCTTTCATTGAATCTTTTGAGCCCGACTTTACTTGTGGCACTGCTCCAATTCCGCTGAATGTGCCATAAATCTGTGTGTCTAATTCGTTGCGGTCGGTTACAATTAAAAAAGTATAGCTTCCTGTAAACTTGTGATGAATCTTTTGGCAGAAGAAAACCATTGAATAAGATTTTCCGCTTCCTTGTGTATGCCAAAACACACCTAATTTTTGTTTTTCTTCCAAACTTATTTTGCCCAGTTTGTAAAGTTGTTCTTTGTGTTGTATGTTTTCAATGGCTTTGTTTACACCAATGAACTGATGATTTCGGGCAATGAGTTTTACAACTTTGCCTAATGAATTATCAAACAGAATGAAGTTTTCAAATAAATCTAAAAAGCGTTTCTTCTCGCAAACACCAACAATGATTCTATCTAAGGCAACAATGCCTTCGTCTTCTTCTGTTATGCGTTTCCATTCGTGAAAGTGCTGGTACTTGCCTGTAACACTTCCAATGCGACTTTCAATGCCGTTGCTCAATAGAACAAAAGCGTTGTAATAAAAGAGTTTTTGAATTACGTCTTTGTAGTCAGTGAAATTATCGTTGTAGGCATTTTCTAATTTTCGGTGGGCTGCTTTCAGTTCTATAAACAATAACGGAATGCCATTTACAAAACCGATAATATCAGGTCTGCGTTCACGGTTGCTTTTGCCTTGTAACCATAATTGACGAACTGCTAAAAAGTTATTCTCGTCTGCATTATCAAAATCGAAAACCTTTAGTGTTTTGTTTTTTACTTGTTCGCCTTTTTCGTTGATGAAGTCAACAGGAATTCCGTTTCTTAGTAATTGATGTTTGTCAAAATTGATTTCTGCTAATGATTTGGTAATACTCTCTTCAATCAATTTTTCATACCCTTGGTTGTATGCTTGGTCGGGTAGGTAGGGGTTAAACTGTTTCAGTTTTTCAAAAAATATCTTTTTGAGCACGACTTCTTTTTTGTTCAGTCTGCCCAAGGTGCTGCCCTCGCCAAAGCCTTCTTTATTGTAAGCCAATAGCGTATCCCAACCCAACTGATTGAAGAATAAATCAATCGCTGTTTGTTCTATTAAATTATCTTCTGAATATTCCCAAGTCATTATTTTAATATATCGTTTATTAAATCAACAGCAATTTCTATTCTGTCTTTATTGGCTGACTCAATGAGCCAAAAATCACTGCCTTGTTGATTTAGATTATACTTATTAATTATTTTTTTATCAATTGCATAGTTTTCAATTGGAGTTATTTGCCAACCATTGCTCTTGGATTTAATATTAATTTTATCTTCCACTCTCAATAAACTTAGTTCAGTAAATCTTCCCCAAAATAGTTTTACTTTTTCGTTCGTACTGAACGATTGTTGCAAAACGATTAAGTACGGATTTAGGTGGTATGAATGCAATGGTTGATTTCCTGAATTACCCAAGTGATTAATATCAAATCCTTGACTGTCCTGCCAAGTGAAAACATTCAAGTTTCGGTAAGGATTTTTAGAGATAGCCTTATACTTCACAAAATAGTATCGCCAATCCTTTTCTACTGGTTTATAATCATCAATCAGGTATTGTAACTTTTCATTGGTTGTAGCACCTTTTGAAGTGTTAAATTCAATCAGGAATTTATCAAGGGTGTCTGAGACTTTTATTCTTTCATTTTTATCGGAAGTTGTCAGAATTCTATTCCAATTATCCTTACACCCAAAAAACCAGATTTCATCTAATGAAGAATAGCTGTGAGTCATTACTGAATAATCATCTATTGTCAGTAATGCCCTGATGATTAAGGAGCCTTCGTCATCATTATTCCAAATGGTTAAAAAAGCATCAATTTTATATTCAATATTATTTGTGTTCAGTTTGAAGTTGGCAATGTTTCCTTGTAATTGTGTATGTTCCTCTAGTTTATGAATGCTTGCTTTTAGCTTTGGTCTTTGAACAATTAATGATGCCTTTATTTTTTCATTAGCAATATTTTCTTTCGTAAATCCTCCAAAGTCTTTTTCTGATAGTATCTGATAAACTGATTTTTTCTTTAGTTCTTTTATTTCATTTACAAAAGCATCAATAAATCTGCAATACTCTGAAACGTTTGGCAAACGTAAATTGGTGGTATATTCAATTCGCTTCGATTGATTTGGCTGTCTAACGGCAAACAATAAATTTCGGACAACACGAATAAAATCTTTCAATTCGTTATCTCCTGTTTGATAATTTTCTTTGCTGCAATAGCATAAAATGGTGTAAAGAATTGTTTTGTCTTTTACATCAAACCCTGTATCAGTTATTGCTCTTACAAAATAATCTTTCGGATATTGGTCGAAGGTGGAAACACCATAAAAAATACCTTCAAAAAACAAGTTCACATCTTTCAGTGAAGAAAGAAAATCTAATGAGTCAAAAAGAAAATCAATGTTTTCCTTTTTAGAAAATACAGCGTTCAAGAATTCGAAATCCATTTTTGCCTCTGCACTGGTTGAATTGGGATTTCCTCTAAAAAAAAGGAACTCTGCAATAAAATTGATAAACCGATAAATACTATTGTCAATTTCATTTCCAGTCTTTGTACGGTAACTCCAAAATAAATCCATCCAAACAGAATCTATTTTAAAGGCAAAGTATTGCTGATAGCTTACCGATGTTTTTTCATAACTACGAACCGACTTTGTATAATCAGTTTTTTGGGATGCTAGAAGACCTGAAAACTGTGCTTTAAAATTCTCGAAAGGAGTTAGCGGCTTACCTCGTGAATTCATCTTAATGTAGAGTTCGTCAGTAAGTTTAAATTCATCTGATTTTATGTCAATAAAGTCAAAGGTTACTTTTTCTTGATTCGTCAGATTTTGCCACGCCTTGCTCTTGTCTGAAATTTCTTCTTGTAAGGTGTCAAGCATATTCAGCATAGAGATTACGGTTGGGTCGCTGCTCCACGATGCCATAAACCAAGGTGCATCCGTTATTTGCTGGCTAAGGGCAATATCGTCTGCTACTGATAAGGGTTGCTGAATTAAGTTGTAACAAAAGCGTTTTGAAGATACCCGGGTTTCGTAGGTGAATTTTGATAGATAGGCTTTGGCTTCGTCTGAAATTTTGTTTTCAAATCTAGGAGCTAAAAACCAATGGGTCAGCCAAAGCGTAGTTAATCGTTGTTGACCGTCTAATGGAATAAATACTTCTTCGTCTTTTCCTGCTTTTTCCGTGAATCCGTATATAAAATCAAGGTTCAGTTTGGGTTCATTATCTTGAATGGTTTGTTTTATTTTGGTTACAAAACCTTTCCGCAATTCAAACTCTCTTTCACGCCCTTGTGCATAATCCCGTTGTATTTGCGGAACCATCACTTTATAAGATTCTAATAGATATTTGAGTGTAAACTGCATTGCTTAATCTTGAATAATAGCGTTAATAAAATAGTCGTAAACGTTTTGAATGTTTTGCAAATATCCTTTGCGGTCATCGGCTGTCCAGTAGGCATTGTTTACCGGGTATTCTGTGTAAGCTTTTAAGAAAACATTTCGGGTGCAAACTGGAATATAATGCCCTGCCAATTCTCTGTTCTTGATGAGTTCACGCTTTACATCAAATACCGAATTATTCAATTTGCTGTTCGTTGGTGCATCTACCAAGCAAAGGTTACTGATGGCGTGTTTGCTTTGTTCATCCGAATCGGAGTGTGAATTAATGGCTGCATAAACATCCGTTACAATTGCTTCAAATTCTTCTTTCTCAATTTCATCCGCTTCGAGCAGATTATTCATTCGTTCCAATAGTTCATCAAATTCAGTATTATCTAATCTCTGCAAAGAATGAATATGGTCTTTTAGCCAGGTTTGTTGATTTTCTTTCTTGATAATGTATTCCGAATTCTGTGCGTGTATGTGTTCCAAGCTCCATTTTTCGTTGCGTTTGGTTTGCTTATACAAATTGAAAGGAAACCGGGCTTTTTCTTTGTCGCTTTTCAGCGAAGCATACACATTGTGTAAAAGCAAAATAGGATGTATCTCCTTTCGGTCGTTGCTTTGCTGGTCTTCATTTTCATAATTCAGATTTTCTAATTCCACCTCATATTCGTTGCCATCTGAGTCTTTTCGTTTCTTGTTTATTAGAATGATTTTACCGATCTCACTTTCAAGGTGTTTAATCAATTGCTTTTTACCCATTTTATTGGACTGGGTAATAATGCTGTCAATTATTTGATTGCCTTTATTCGCTATCAAAAAGCCGATGCAGTGATACAATGTTCTGTTTTGATACCATTCTCTGAAGTATTCGAAATAAGCGGTTACCTGTTGCCAGATGTCTTCAACAGCTTTGATTCTTGATATTTCAACTCCATTTTTTCCATTATCCAACAGGTCTTGCAAATACTCTGATAAGATTAAAAAAGTAGCGTGTTTTAAAGGCTTGCTTGTAAAATATTTTTTCTCCTTTTGTATTTTATCTGCAATCAGGTCGAAGATAAATTCAATATGAGTTGGCTTGTTATTACTGTTGTTACTCAAGAAATACCAAAACTCTTCATTTTGCAAGGTGTATTCTATCGTATCCCATTCTGAAGCAATTTCAAACAAACGCATTTTAATGAACTCGATTTCATCTGCATTGTATTTGTCGCTTTGCAGTAATAGTGCTTTGATGAGTTCAGCATCTGTTAATTGAATTTTGCCCACATTCAAGCGGATGAATACATCAATTGAGTTGGTTTCTTTGGGCACTTCGTAGCGAATAAAACGCACATTGCGGTTTCCTTTACTGTTGTCGTCCATTAATATGGGAACCAATTTGGCTTTTGCTCCTCTGTGTTTTTCATCTTTAAACCAGTTGTCTATTGCGCGGTAGGCATTGCAGATGTGGTAAAAATCTATATTACTTTCGTCAATACCCGCGGCAAATTTTTTATCAGTTAAAAACTGCTCACACTTTTCACGGGTTTCATAATTGAGGCTAAATAATGGTTGATTATAATTATCTTCTTTTCGTTTTTCTTCAAGATATACCAATAACAGGTATAGAGTAGTTAAACGCTGCTGACCATCCAGCACATCATAACCTTTTTTGTCGTTCTTTTTTAATACGATGGGTTGCAAGCAATAGAAATCTCCGCTTTCTCGATCCTTGCAAAAGGTCCACAAATCATCCAGCAGTTCATTTACTTCCTGCTCTTCCCATCTGTAACCCCTTTGATAATGGGGTATGTGAAAGGTTTGTTCAAAAAAATCTATTAATGGTGTTGTTTTACTCATCTATTCATATTTCTTTTTAAGCCCTTCCAATCGTTCAATTTCTTTTAACCCAAATTTGCCTTGCTGACAGATGTAGTTAATCGTTACTTGCTGTGATTCAGAAGGAACGAAACCATCGTTTTCAATGGCATTGTTAATTCCAATAATCAACTCACGTTGCTTATCAACGTATTCTTTTAGTTCGTCAATTCTATTTTCAATTTCTTGTGTCATTTTTGTATTGTTTTTAATAAATAGTCTGAAAAAATGAAAAAGACAGTTTTTCAGAAAAAATATTTTTTACACCTCTATTTGTCCATTCATCAATTTTGGTAACAGTATGTCCCGTGCCTCTCGGAGTTTGGTGTTTTGTTGTTTCAAATTCCAAATCAATTCAAATTGATTTTTTATTGCTACTCCAAATTCTGTTACAATTGTATGTTTCGGATAAAGTAGTTTGATACTCTCAATTTGGCTACCGCTTATATTTGGTTGTGCTGCTCCAGATGCTATACTTTCTACTGCATCTTTTGCAGTAGGTTCATTGAAATAGCAGAAGAGAAATAATTCTGCGTTTTCAAACTTTGGTTTAAATATTCCAACTCGTTGATTTAAATAAAAACTTGTGTCCGTTTTTGGCATCATCCCAATTTTACCAACTGTTGCACCAGTCATAGCTATCAGTAAATCACCTGCATTCAATTTGAACTTTGATGCTGATTCTGCAATATTTTCTGGAATGAGACTACAGTTAGTTAAGTCAATATCATTATTTCCAATGTTCCTTATTTTAATAACTGGAAACCCTTCATCTGTCCAATCTGCACCTTTAAATGCATACCCAGATTTTACATCAGCTAAATCACCAACACATCCTTCAATTAATTTTTCGCTGTTAACTAACAACTTATAACTTGTGAATGCCTTCTCCTCCAATAACTTTATGCGCTTTAAATTATTCTCTATCAAATTATCATAAGCCGATAAAATGGATGCGATTTTGCGTTGGGTGGGGAGTGGAATATTTAAAACTAATAATTGCTCTACGGCACCTTTATCTGCTCTTTGCCTTCCATCAGCACCTGACATACTTTTGATAGCAGTTTGCCTAACAAAATCAGTTTTTGCTAGATAATATACAAAGTCAGAGTTTGAAATATTTTCCTTTGCTCTTAATACAAAATATTCTGTTGATCCAAAACCAACTTCCTTTTCAAGATCTTTTACTTTAACTATTTTTCCATTTTCAAGACACGGAGTAATTCTCGCAAAAAGAGTATCGCCATTAGCAAACTTAGTTCCGCCTCCTGTATATTCTTTCTGATAAATTTCACGAGGATATTTTATACCACTATCAATGGCTTCCATCGGAACGTAGTCATATAATTCACCCTTCTCCAAAGTGATTCGTGGAGAGAATTCAACTAATTCCGAAAGTGCGATTTTCCCCCAACTCATATTACTACCGTTTTATAGTTTTCAGAAATAGCATTAGCCAAAGCAATGGCTTCTTCGTTCAATCCGTTCAACTCAATATGTATTTCGTTCAGGCGTTCTTCGTAATCAAAATCATCATCGGTGGCAGTGTCCACGCCAACATACCTGCCTGGGCTTAGGCTCCAGTCTTTGGCTTCTATTTCGGCTTGGCTTACTACTTTGCAAAGTCCTTCCACATCGGCATAAACGCCATCGGGGAAGCGGCTTGTAAGCCAATTGGCTTGTTTGTAGAAATATTCGGTTTCGTGCAGCAGGCCGGGTTCTTCTTCATCGGGGTTACCACTCAGTTGTTGTTGTATATTTTTTAATGTATCTAGCTGAACTTTCAAGTCAAGGTCCTTCCATTCTCTAATTTTATTTAATTGCAATTCCCGTTGCCCGTTTATGATAGTATCAATTACCTGCTTCAGTAATTTATCCTGAGGCTTTCTGATAGCCTTACATAAATGCGCAACGCCTTCGAGGCTTCCAGTATTGTGATTTATTGAACTTATTTTATCAATTAAATCATTCTGTAGCCTATAAATTTCTTTTTCTTCCTCCATAGTGCTGTCAAGCCGCTTTCCCAGATCTTCTACCTCCCTTAAAGGGATTTTGTTCAATGCTCCGCTTACGTCCAG
>JBDSEV010000019.1:0-16592 GCA_039919885.1 Chitinophagaceae bacterium | reverse complement strand
TCTGCAATACAATAATTTCATCTGCATGCCGAACCGTTGACAGCCGGTGCGCAATTACCAATGAAGTCCGGTTCTGCATTACATGGTTAATCGCGTCCTGCACCAGCCTTTCACTTTCGGTATCAAGCGATGAAGTGGCTTCGTCAAAAATAAGCACCGGAGGGTTTTTAAGCACCGCCCTGGCAATGGTAAGGCGTTGCCGTTCGCCCCCACTCAGTTTGCCGCCCCGGTCGCCGATATTGGTTTCAAATCCTTCTTCTTTATTAACAATGAACTGGTACGCATTGGCCACCCGGGCGGCCTGTTCAATGGATCCTTGATCTGCATCCGGTTTACCCAGTACAATATTGGCTGCGATGGTATCATTGAACAGGATGGGCTCCTGGGTTACAATACCCATCTGGCTGCGCAAAGAATGAAGCGTATAATCTTTTATGTTTATCCCATCTACCAGCAGCTCACCAGAACTCACATCATGAAAACGCGGAATGAGATCCGCCAACGTAGACTTTCCGGAACCGGAAGAACCAACCAGCGCCACTGTTTTGCCTTTTTCAATTACCAAATTGATGTCTTTTAGTATTACCACGTCTTCATAAGAAAAGCCAACGTTCCTGAATTCTATGCTACTGGAAAATGTTAGCAGTTCACTTGCACCCGGATTATCTGTTATTACCACCGGTGTTTTAAGGATTACTTCCATTCTTTTAATAGCAGCACTACCGCGCTGGGCATTGTAAAACGCAGTTGACAATGATTTTGCGGGATTGATTATTTGTGTGAAAAAGACGATATAAGTAATAAACACATCTGAAGCCAGCACCCCATTTACAAGCACCAGCCGGCCACCAAACCAAAGGATAGCGCACAGCACTAACACGCCAAGCAATTCAGAAAGTGGCGACGCCAGATCTCTTCGGAAATTCATTTTGTTCCGAAGGTGGTTCAGCAAATTATTGGTGGAGAAAAAACGCATGGACAGCAATTTTTCTGCATTGAAGGCCTTGATAACCCGCAGGCCCGTGAGTGTTTCATCCAGTATAGACATCAGTACGCCTGTATGCTCCTGGGCTTCATTCGACTGGGTTTTTAAACTCCTGCTCACGCGGCCGATGATAAAGCCGGTTAGCGGAAGCAACACCATTAAAAACAGCGACAATACCGGGCTTAAAAAAATTAGCATGGCCAGGATAATTAAGATGGTCAGGGGTTCTCTTATCAGGCCTTCCAGGGTACCAAGTATACTCCATTCTACCTCGTTGGCATCGTTGCTCATGCGACTGATGATATCTCCTTTGCGTTGCTCTGTAAAATAACCAATGGGCAGCAGCAATATTTTGGCATACATATCGGCACGCAAGCTGGTCATTACATGGTTACGGATAGGTGAAATAATCCGCATGGTAATATATAGAAAAAGATTTTTTAGGAATATGGAAATGATGATGATTACACAGATGGCTCCCAGCGCATATTGTTCTCCGTATGTCCTGATAATGGTACTGAGAAAATACTTAATATACTCCAATAGCGCGCCCACTGAAAAATGAAGCGGCGGAGCTGTATTTACCAGTGCGTCTTTGTGAAAAAGCAATTGAAGAAACGGTGCCAGCATGGCGAGGGAAACCAATGAAAAAATAATCGACAATAAGTTAAACAGGAAATAAAGGGCAATATTCTTTTTCAGATCCCGCAGGTAAAAAAGTATGGTTGAAAAACGCTTCATTGAAAGGATGGCTTTAAAAGCCTGCAAATTAACAAATTTACCATCAACCGGCTGGTTAAACGGCTCAGCTTGCCTGATTGAAAAGAATTCAGCTATTTTTGAGGACCATTGTAACAAGCCTTTTCATAATCCTGTTCCATAAAATAAATGAAAATTTCAGGTTTTACGATTATTAAAAACGCTGTCATCAACGACTACCCCATTGTGGAATCTATCAGCTCCATTCTACCGGTGGTAGATGAAATGATTGTAGGTATAGGAGATGGCGACGATGACACGGAAAACCTGGTACGCAGCATTGCTTCCCCCAAAATAAAAATATTTCACACTGTTTGGGATAAAAACCTGCGCAAGGGCGGAGCAGTGCTGGCGGCTGAAACCAACAAAGCTTTTGCACAGGTATCGCCGGATAGCGACTGGGCTTTTTATATCCAGGCAGATGAGGTAGTACACGAGCAATCCCACGGAGCTATTCTGGCTGCCGCCAACAGGTACAATGCCGATAAGCGCATAGACGGCTTATTATTCAACTACGTGCACTTTTATGGTACGTACAATTACATAGGTGACAGCCGCCGGTGGTACAGTCATGAGATACGTATTATCCGGAACGATAAAAAAATTGCTTCCTACAAAGATGCCCAGGGCTTTAGAAAACACGGCAGCAAGCTGGTGGTGCAAGCAATTGATGCCGCTATTTACCACTATGGTTGGGTAAGAAGCCCTCAATTGATGAAGACCAAAATGAATAATTTTGGAAAATTATGGAATGAAGATTCAGCCGATTATTTAAAATTTATCAACGCATCTGACGTATTTGATTATAAAGACTATGACTCCCTCGCGCATTTTGAAGGAACCCACCCTTCCGTGATGCAAGACCGGATTAACAAAGCCAACTGGCAACTGGACATCGATACAAGTAAAAAACATTTTTCGTTAAAAGGCCGGGTCCTGTATGCAATAGAAAAGCTCACCGGACGCAGGCTATTTGATTATAAAAATTACCGGCTGGTGAAATGACCCCGCGATTGCCTTATTGCAGCTGATTTTTTCCGTTGGGATTTTTTTTATACAACGCGCTTAACAACCTGTATTTGTGAAAGGTATAGCCCGCATGCGCAACCGCTATTTCAAAACCCGCTTTACCATCCAGCAGGCCCAGCCTTAAAAAATAATTTTGTAAAAAGTTAAACAACGGGGAGAGGTACAATTTCACCGGGCTGATCTTTTTTCCCTGCATAAAATATTTATCCGCCATCAGCACAGCATATTTTTTTATCTTGGCGCGGTAGGTAGCTATATCGGGGGCAGTGCGGTGGCAGATAACAGCTTCTGTTTTTACAACAATTATCCGATCGCTTTGTAAAATTTGTTTAAGCTGCTCATGAACGGGCGCATCATCCCAGGCCGCTACCGTCCTGTTAAACAACCTGGTCACTTTATCTTTACTCCATTCGCCATACCGGATGGGCGTATCACCCAGGAAATTCAACCGTTTAAACTGGTATACTTTGTGGGGATCTTGCAAATCCAATGCTTGCAAAAAACGGCTGAAAGCAGGCAGTACATATTCATCGGCGTCCAGGCTCAATAGCCAGTCGTGCCGGGCAAGCGCCCCTGCGGCGTTTTTATTTGCTCCATATCCTTTCCATTCCCGCTCAATAGTGGTTACCCCGGTATCTTTAATAACCTGGATCGTGCCGTCTGTACTTCCACTGTCCGACACAATAATATCTGCGGTAAGATCCTGCAAAGAAAAAATAGCTTTCCTTATTGTATCCACCGCATTCATGCAGATTATAACCGCCGAGATATGATTTTTCATGCAACTATAATACCTTCCGATAAAAATAGCGAAAAAACCTTGCGGATGATTATTTGATAGCGCATCAACGCCCTGGTGATGCTCAGCAAACCGCGCGCTGTCAGCAGGCCCGATATTATCTACATTTGCAGGGTACCAATTTTTTTGTATGGCTCCCAGTCTTCAATTGTACAGTGTTTACTTCAAAGAATTTCCGCTAATGCCAAAAGCATCCTGGGTTACGCCCATACAGGCAGGAGCGGCTGTGCATCCCCGGCTGCAAATGATTGGGGATGATACGGGAGACAATATTTCAGCACGTAATCTTTTATACAGCGAACTGACCGCTTATTACTGGATATACAAAAATGCGCCGCGCAATACGACCGCAATGGGACTTTGCCATTACAGGCGGTATTTTATAAAAACCAGGTACCGTCATTTTTTTGAACCGAGAAGTTATTATTACCTGCCAAACAAGCAAAAAAAACTCGACCGTATTCTAACCGATCAACAGTTTACAAACCTGCAGGCCTTATTAACCAATCACAATGTAATCTTACCGCATCCTGCTTTTGCCATGAGGGAAAAAGGAAAAGTGTACACGGTAGACGAAGCTTATGACCTTGCACACATCAACAGCGATTGGGTGCTTGCCAAACAAATTGTGTTACAAAAAAATGCTGCCTATCAAGCCAGCATAGACCAACTTGGCAAGCAGACGAAAATGTTTTTCAACAACGTAATGATTGCACCCTGGCATATCTGGGATGATTATTTTGAATGGCTCTTCGATATTTTGTTTGAAGTAGAAAAAAAAATTACCCTTCCGCGCCTGGGTTACCAGATCCGGGTATTTGGATTCCTGGCAGAACGTCTACATAATTTATATATTTTACACAAAGGTTACAAAGCAGCTTATCTTACACAGGCGATATTTGAAAAATAGACTATGCATTTACTGTACATTACTTTTGGTAAAGACATTGCTAACCATATACAGGCGGCCTTTTCTATCTATTCTTTTCTTACGCAAAACAACACACCCGACTCAATTAATATAATTACCGATGAGCCGGTGTTTTACCGGCATCTTGCCTCCGTAGTAAATATTATCGAGGTAGATGAAGCACAGCTGCAGGAATGGAGGGGGCCACACAATTTCTTATGGCGGATTAAGATTAAAGCGATTGCCAAAATCTGCGCTGCTTATCCCGGTGAGCCAGTGATGTACCTTGACACCGATACCGTTTTATACCGGAATGCAGCTGATATCAGGAACCGCTTAGATAAGGGCCATGCGCTAATGCATGAAAACGAAGGACCCCTCTCTGCAGCCAGCAGCAAAACTGAAAAGAAAATGTGGGCGGACGTAAAAAACAACCTGTATGGAAATATTAAAATATCCGCGCAGGATGCTATGTGGAATGCCGGCATTGTGGCCACACCGAATACAAGTAACAGTGCTGAAATACAGCTTGCGCTGCAAATTTGCGATGATATGTGTGCGGCAGGGGTGCCAAGGCGCCTGATAGAACAATTTGCCCTGAGTGTTGCATTGCAGCATACCTATGGACTTTTTCCGGCCAGCAAAAGCATTGCGCATTACTGGAGCAACAAGGAAGCCTGGAATGTCGCCATCGCAAAGTTCTTTATGCAATCTTATTTACAGCAATTTTCGCTGTCGCAAATCATCGAATCATTAAAAGAAATGGATTTTTCTGCTATTCCTGTTGTAATGAAACAGACCAATACCAATAAGCGTCTCCAGAAAAAGATAGACTATTTTTTCCCGCCAAGAGATACCGCATTTGTCAGCAACCAATTAAAAGAAGCTTCGCCTGGCAAGCATATATAAATTTACAAGCAAATCCATTGTTATCATGTGGCAGCAACTACTACAACAAATCAGTACCGGCGATACAAAAGCGCTCGCCCGGGCTATTTCACTGGTAGAAAATGAATACGCGGGTTACACAGCATTTCTGCAATCGCTGCCTGCAACAATCGAAGCAAAAACCATTGGTATAACCGGTCCGCCCGGCGCGGGAAAAAGCACATTGGTAGATTCATTACTCGCGCTGCTGGTAAACGAACAAAAAAAAGTTGCGGTACTTTGTGTTGACCCTTCTTCTCCTTTTAAAAAAGGTGCGCTGCTGGGAGACCGGATACGCATGAGCCGGTGGTACAATACACCTACCGTATATATCCGGTCGCTGGCTACCCGCGGATCGCTGGGCGGACTGCATCCTAAAATTATCGAGATAAGCGACATTGTGAAAGCGGCAGGTTTTGATTACGTTATAATAGAAACTGTAGGCGTGGGGCAGAGTGAGATTGAAATAGCTGGTCTTGCAGATACCACGGTGGTGGTACTGGTACCGGAAGCAGGGGATGAAATACAGGCAATGAAATCGGGCCTTATGGAAATTGCTGATTTGTTTGTAATAAATAAAAGCGACCGGCCCGGTGCCGACTTATTTGCCAGGAACCTTCGCACGATGATGGCCACCGGCGATGTTGCGGCCACTACCAGCGTAGCCATTGTAAAAACCAATGCCGCCGCGCAGGAAGGCATCGCTGAATTGTGGCAGGAAATCGATAAAGATCTGCATCGCGCGGCGCGGCACAACAATAGAAGCCAGCTGCTGGCAGAAAAAGCATTCTATATTATTCAGCAGTACCGCATGAAAGATGTAGATAAAAATCAGCTGCGCCTGCAAATTGACGCATCGATCAAAAACAAGGCATTTAATTTTTACCAGCTGCTTGCGTCATTCACCCAGCATTAACAACTATCAACTACATTATTGCGCACCGCAGGTGGCTTGCATTCCTGCGCATATTTTATTTTTCCGGACGCAATCAATCTTCCATATCACACCCAATTGGCGCACCGGGCGGCATTTCTTTGTGTTGCACGGTGGGCTTCGCCTTATCCGGTGCTTTCATTCTTTCCAACGCCAAAGCAAGGTGTGCTGAATAAGCATCGTCTTTTGCTGTTTTCTGTTGTTGGTCTATAAAGACTTTTAAATCGGCGAGGGCTTTTTGTGCTGCGGCCCTTGCTGCAAAGTTTGCATTCTCATCCACTGAAGATGACAACAGGTAAGTAAGTAATATTTGCTCCGTCTGCAATTGTACCAGGCTTTCCATTCCTGTTTTGCGGGCGGCTTTCCAGGTATTGTCTACCAGTACCCGTATCATCTCGTGTACACCCAGCCCTCCATTCACTTCATACTGGCACATCCGGCTCAGCCGTTCGCTGTTGAATAAAAATGATATCGGAAAATCCGCAGCCGTTTCTGCCGGAGCCAATGCGTCAAAAGCAAGACCGGTTCTTTTCCTGAACAACTCTTTTGTATAGTTATATCCTGCAGGGCGTGGAGGTATCAATGCTGTTAGTGAAGCGGGCAGCACCAGCACCGCAGGATCGATACAATCAAGGACGGCCTGTAGTGCTTTTAATTGTTCCTCCCTGGTTAAAGCCTTTGTTATAACCTGTCCGTCTCCACGCAACGCGTACGTATAATACATACCACCAACCATTTTGGTAACCGCCTCCAGCTGGTAACGATGCAGCAGGTAAGCGGGCACCAGCACATCTTCCAGCATGGCCATCGGCATACCCGGTCGGATATTCTTTTCGCCAAAATGACGGAGCGCCACACTACGAACTTTCATTACTTCTTTTAATTCCGTTACGGCATCTGCGCCATTGTCCCACAGGTGTGCCTGCGGGTGCAGTCCACCGGGCGATCGTGCATCCCTGTCGCTGATAAACTGCAGTCCCTTTTTTATGGTTGCGTCTGTCAGCAATTTATTCAACGCCGCCGTTTCATTTTTCTCTTTTGAATAATCGCCGTAACCCCAGGCAATGGACACTTTATCCCATTCGCCAATACCCGTAGCATAGGCATTTTTCAAATCAATTTCCCCTTTCGCATTCACATGTACCAATGGTGGCGGGTAATCCATTACACTGGCCCTGTTGTTAACGCTGGATGCATAATTGTGCATCAGCCCAATGGTATGTCCAACCTCATGTGCGGCCAACTGCTTCAAACGCTCCAGGGCCATCTTCAGCATTTTATCATCGGCAGGAATACCATTTTCAAAAGGCGCCAGCAAACCCTGTGCAATCAGGTAGTCCTGGCGCACACGGAGCGAACCAAGCGACACCTGCCCCTTTATAATTTCACCGGTCCTTGGGTCCACAACGGCAGCGCCATAACTCCAGCCCCTGGTAGAACGGTGTACCCAATTAATAAGATTATAACGGATATCCATAGGGTCAGCACTGTCTGGCAACAACTTTACCTGGAAAGCATTTTTATACCCGGCCGCTTCAAAAGCCTGGTTCCACCAGGAAGCACCTTCCAGCAATGCGCTGCGGATAGGCTCCGGGGTACCATTGTCAAGATAATAGACGATGGGTTTTACCGGTTCGCTCATGGCAGCGCCCGGATTTTTTTTCTTCAGCCGATGGCGAATGATGTAAAATTTCTCAATCGGTTCCTGTATCGGTGTACTGTAATCAAAAAAGTTAACCGGTATAAAACTGGAACGTGCATCGAAAACCCGCGGCTGGTAATCAGCATCGGGCAGTTGTACAAAAGAATGGTGCATTCTTACGGTGATGGCTTCGGCAGAAGGCGCTACGGCCTGCACAAATGCTCCGGCAACACCATCATTGTTTACGAAACTAATGGTGGCCTCCAGCTCGGTATTTTGCGGAAAATTTTTTGTTCGTGGCAGGTAGACAGCAGACCGGCTTTTCTCCAGCAAATAAGTTCCCTGCTGACTGGCCTTTAACCGGTTGGCAACCTTCATTGCATCACGCAGTATAAAATCAGTGGCATCTACCAGTACTTTGCCGTTGCTCTCTGCTTCCACCGTAAAGCCCCACAATGCAGACTGCGCAAACGACTGTTCTACTGCGCGGCGTTCTGCAGCATCGGTTGTTACTGCGCGGTAATCATAATTGGACTGTATTAGTAAAACCTTTCTGCCCACTTTTGAAAATTTTACTACGCAGGTGTTCCCGAGCAGGCCGCGGTCCAGCCCGATATCGTTCGAACCCAATGCGGCGGGCAGGGAGGTTTGGTAAAGTAATTCACTGTCCAGCTTATCTATTTCCAGCCAGATTTTACCTGCATTTGCATCCCAGTAGAAGTTAAGGAAGCCTTCATATTTTTTCAGCCCGTTGGTTTTCTCTTCAATACCCGGCAGCTGTTGCTGTGCATTTACAAAAGTACTTAGCAGCAAAAATAGAAAGAAGCAATATTTCATAGCAGTTGTTTTATCACAACAAGATACTACAATTGATTGCCGAACGATAAGGTGAAAACAACAATTTACGAAGGGAAAATCAGGCTTCGTGGTTACTCTTCCACCAGCGGTAACTGATGTAACTCAAAATGACAAAGGGCATGGCCGCGAGGTAAAGGATGCCGCCATTCAATGCCTTTGCGGGACGCTCACCCATTTGCTGTGCTGTTTTTGTACAAATTGAACACTGCGCAGGCATGGTTAGCGGCAAGGCAAAAGATAAGAAACCCAACAGGAAAAATATTTGTAACCACTTTTTCATCGCCTCATTATTTACTGCAAAAGTACAACGAAACAGTTTGTCTTTTTGTTTAAAATGGGGCAAATAGTTAACCCTGCCAGGCTATGTACGGGCGGGCCAGCTTGTATTGAAACCATTCCGTTGCCAGGCAAATTTAGCACGTTGCGAATCTAACTTTGCACACCCGCGGCGCTATACGGGTTAACTATTGCCCCGCTATACGGATGTCAGCTTCGCTATAAAAAATAACCTTGTTTTTCTCCAGGCCCGTTGCTACCATTTCATCAGCCCCGGAAGAGGCACCGCCTACCCTGAGCACGGCGTCGCAGTGATCAATGAGTTGTACGGCAACCGGGTGAAAAATTTGATTAAAAATTTCGTCGCCCATCTTTACTGACCCCGCCGCTTCTATCAATGGCAGCGCAAACCATTCCCCCAATACCGGCAGGTGTCCTTTCTTGTAGATTCTTGCCGCTGCATCAGTCATTAATTGCACGTTTGCCGCAATCAGCGCTGGGTCATCATTGGTGCCGGACCGGTATGGGCCTGCTACCAATATCATCATCGACGTTGTTGTTTGCATATTATAAAGTTTAATGTTACACAGTGATGGTCAGTGTTTGCAAATAAATAATTGAAACGAAACAAATACCCCATAGGAAACAGGGTGTATTGCTAACAAAGCCAAACCAAAAAAAGCGGTGATTTATATTCATCTTAATTCGCGCGTCCGTTTTCCAACCATTGGTATCATTACAGTTGGCTTTCCTACTTTATCTTTTTTCAACTCTTACACTTTTCCCGCTGTGCTAACCGATTCAAACAAACAGCCATGGGCGTCGGATTGCATTCGGGGCAGCACATTAATGAATAATGTAGGAACGATGCCCGAAGATAATTAGCAGGCAATATTTTAAAAGACTGATTGTGGTAAACTGCAGTAAAATATAGGTGAAATGCGGTATTTCCGGAAGCAATTGATCCTTTGGGTACTCTTACACTTTTACCTCAAAAAGCTGAACAATTTGCGGCACCGCTGGTGTTTTCGTTCTACCCATTGTAGTTTATTTGAACAATTATTCAGGCACTTGTTCCATACAGGCCCAGGCACATGGTTCTACGGGATGCCATCGCCTGGTAGTTAAGAAGTAGTGGATGCTTGTAGCAATGCAGTATAGGTTACTGCAATAAAAAAACCGCTGTCTGCACAGCGGTTTATAAATTAATTGGTTACTGAATTAAGCAGTTTCCATCCTTTTGCTTTGTTTCTTTCTTTCATCTTCGTCCAGTACCACTTTGCGCATACGAATGCTTTTAGGCGTTACCTCAATACACTCATCCTGCTGAATGTATTCCATGCATTCTTCCAGCGTCATCAATGTCTTTGGTGCAATGCGTGAGGCATCGTCACTACCGCTGGCGCGGTGATTGGTTAATTTCTTTGGTTCGGTTGCGTTCACCACAAGGTCGCCTGGCTTAATATGCTCGGCAATAATTTGTCCTGTATATACCTCTTCACCCGGATCTACGAAAAACGTACCGCGATCCTGTAATTTATCTATAGAATAACCGGTTGTGCGTTCTGTGTTTTTAGACAACAATACGCCATTGTTTCTTCCGGGTATGTGTCCTTTCCACGGCCTGTATTCCAGGAACCTGTGGGCCATCACCGCTTCGCCGGCTGTATTGGTAAGCATGTTGCTGCGCAGGCCAATCAAACCACGCGATGGTATTTCAAATTCCAGGTGTTGCATTTCACCCTTGCTTTCCATCACCAGCATCTCACCTTTCTTTTGCGTAACTAAATCAATCACTTTACCACTGTAATCGCCCGGCACATCTACAACCAACACCTCAAACGGCTCATTTCTTTTGCCATCTATTTCTTTTATCAGCACGGTTGGCTGACCAATCGTTAATTCAAATCCTTCACGGCGCATGGTTTCTATCAGGATGCCAAGGTGCAGAATACCGCGTCCGAATACCAGGAAACTATCCGCACTGTCGCTGTCTTCCACTCTTAAGGCAAGGTTTTTTTCGGTTTCTTTCATTAACCGGTCGCGCAGGTGCCGGCTGGTAACAAACTTGCCTTCTTTACCAAAGAAAGGAGAGTTATTGATACCAAAGAGCATGCTCATGGTAGGTTCATCCACGCTGATAACCGGTAATGCTTCTGGGTTTTCAGTATCAGCAATGGTATCACCAATATTAAAATCTTCCAGACCTACTACTGCACAGATATCACCAGCAAATACTTCGGTTGCTTTCTTTTTACCCATGCCCATAAACGTATACAATTCCCTCACCTTCAGGCGCTTAATTATTCCACCGGCCTGCATAAGGGCAATGCTCTGGCCTTCTTTAATAGACCCTCTTGCTACTTTACCCACGGCTATCCTTCCTAAAAACGAAGAATAGTCAAGCGAGGTTATTTGCATCTGCAACGGTCCTTCCGCTATTTTAGGAGCGGGTACATGTTCCAGGATACCATCCAGCAAAGGCGTAATGCCTTCTATTTGTTCATTTTTATTATTAAACCAGCCATTCTTTCCTGACCCATAAAAAGTAGGAAAATTCAGCTGCTCTTCCGTAGCATCCAGGTTAAAAAAGAGTTCAAATACTGCATCGTGCACCTCATCTGGCCGGCAGTTAGGCTTATCTACTTTGTTGATAACAACAATGGGACGCAGGTTCAACTGCAATGCTTTCTGCAACACAAAACGGGTTTGCGGCATAGGCCCTTCAAAGGCATCCACCAGCAACAAAACGCCATCCGCCATTTTTAACACACGTTCCACTTCACCGCCAAAGTCACTGTGACCGGGCGTATCTATCACATTAATCTTGGCGTCCTTGTATTCTACTGCCGCGTTTTTACTGAAAATAGTAATACCTCTTTCGCGTTCCAGGTCGTTGCTATCCATTATCAAATCGCCTGTTTCCTGGTTATCGCGGAACACTTTGGTGGCATGTAAGATCTTATCTACCAGGGTAGTTTTACCATGGTCAACGTGTGCTATAATAGCTATGTTTCTGATATTCATAATTGCGTATTTGCTTTTCAGCGGCGTATAAAAATGCCAAAGGCGGCATACCCCTGAATTTCAAGCGGCGAAGGTAGGTTAATTCAGCGGGCGGGGCAAGTGGAAAATATGATTATTATGTTACCGAACTGGCTAGCTGGGTGGAGCGGTCGTTGCGTCGCACACTTGTACTGTATATCGTTGGGCAGCAACCAACTAAATCTGTCAAGCGGTCTGGGCAAAGGTCCGTTCGCCCCGTGGGGGCTAAAACTTTACCCCGCAAAGGAGCGAGGAAGCACCCGTATAGCAAAGGTGCGGTTGCGCCCGGTCGAAGAAAACCAAAAAGCGGTTTAAATCAGCTCAGTCCTTTTTATCATTTCCCGTGAGTGCCCTGAACACCTCCTCCAGTTTTTGTTCACCGCTTTGCAACGCCACGATATTGAGGTTTTGCTGCAATGACAGCTCCAGCAGCAATCGTTTTACATCGTTGATGTTGCCGCCGGTCAGTGCCCATTCTTTGTCTGAAATCCGGTCTACGGATGCTACCCCAGGCAGCGACTCTAAGAGCGCAGCGCTGATACTTTCTTTAAATTCTACCTTCACCATTTGCTGATTGGCCGATTGATTACGCAAGGCGCTCAGCGTGTCGTTGGCTACCAGTTTGCCTTTGTTGATGATTACGACACGGTCGCAAATGGCTTCCACTTCCTGCAGAATATGAGAAGAGAATAAGATGGTTTTATTTTGGCCGAGTTGTTTAATTACCTCGCGTATTTCAATAATTTGGTTGGGATCGAGCCCGGTGGTGGGCTCATCTAAGATCAACACTTCAGGATAGTGTATCAGGGCAGCCGCTAATCCTACGCGTTGTTTGTAGCCTTTCGACAATTGGCCCAGCTTTTTTTTGCTTTCCGGCGTAAGGCCCACCGTTGCAATTACTTCTTCTATTCTTTCTTTTGTGTTTTTAATCGCATGCACCCCGGCTATAAAATCCAGGTATTCGCGCACATACATATCGTAATACAGGGGATTGGCCTCGGGCAGGTAGCCAATTTTTCGTTTTGTTTCCTGGGGATGTGCTTTTACGTCAATACCACAAACGGTGCAGCTGCCTGCGTCGGCCAGCAAATAACCGGTGATGATTTTCATTGTCGTGGATTTACCAGCACCATTGGGACCCAGGAAGCCGACGATTTCTCCTTTACCGGCAGAAAAAGAAATATCATCCACCGCTTTTTGTTCGCCATACATTTTGGTAAGGCCCTTTACTTCTATTGACATGATACAAACTTACTAAAAAAGTCAAAAGTTAAAAGTCAAAAGTCAAAAGCGTTTAAACGCTCTTTCTGCATTCAATCCCACCGCACAAATTTTTACTTTTTAATTTTTAATTTTAGCCTAAACGGTGTTTTTCCATCCAATCCTCCCGCTTAGATTTTGAGGTTTCTATTCGTCGTGTTATAAAAAGGCAAAAGTTAAAATGAAATCCTATTCGTTACAATCTGTTTCATGCAGCAACCAGCGGCGCAAATTTTTTACTTTTTAATTTTTAATTTTAGCTTAACCAGTGTTTTAACATCCAATCCCACCGCGCAGCTTTTTACTTTTTAATTTTTAATTTTGACTTTTTCTATTGTCGTATTCTCCCTTAAATGCATACCAGCCAAAGACCATCAGGCCAATAGCGATGGGGGTGAAAATGGTAATGATGATTATCCACGGCAGCGGCTTATTGATATCGCCCGTGCCGGTTGCATCAATATTGTGCACCGCGCTTTTAATAAGAATAAAGATAACAACAGGGCCAATCAGCAGCCACAGTATTCCGAGTATGCGTTTCAGTTGATTCATAAAAAAAATTAATTACGGGGTTCTTTCAATTTACCTACCCGCCGTGATTTTTAATGGCGCCTGCCCACTGCAAGTGCGCTGGCGCGGATGTTAGTCTTCCAAATTGGGATCAATTTTATTAGACAAGTACAAGCTGCCGATCACAAAACTGAGGGCCGCTACAATTATCGGGTACCATAAACCTGATAAATAGTTGGTGCCCGGCAACGTGGTAATCAGTGTGGCAATAAACGGCACCAATCCGCCAAATACACCATTGCCAATATGATAGGGCAACGACATGGATGTATAACGGATGCGCGTTGGAAACAGTTCCACCAAAAAAGCCGCAATGGGACCATAGACCATGGTTACAAAAACAACCATCAATGCGATGTACGCAATCATGTTTAACCGACCGGTTTCTCCCAATATGGTTTCTTTATTAACCTGTGCACGTGCTTTTACCCCGCTTGCGCTGATCTTTTGTTTACTGACGACTTTCTGGTTAGACCCATCTTCAAAATAATTGGTAACCGTAGTGGTATGCAGCGAATCGGCAGTCCCTGGTATAACTACTGATGCGTATTTAATATTGGTCTGCGCCGCAATGACGACCTTTTTACTTACATCGGCTGTTTCATACAACTGCTGAAAGATGGGCCGGTATAGAACAGCCCCGAGCAACATGCCCGCCAGCATAATATTTTTTCGCCCCCATTTATCAGACAGGCTTCCAAAAATAATAAAGAACGGAGTGGCAATTACCAATGCCACCAATATGATCAGGTTTGCCTGCTCGTACTCTATAAAACATTTGGTAAGAATAAAATTTTGCGCGTAAAACTGGCTGCTGTACCAGATAACACCTTGCCCCATGGTAGCACCAAACAAAGCAAGCAATACCATTTTAAAGTTTGCTTTTCTACCAAAACTTTCCTTTAACGGATTTTTAGATGTTTTTCCTTCCGTTTTCAGTTTAAGAAACAGCGGTGATTCATTCATGCGCAACCGGATGAAAACAGAAACTGCTACCAGCACAATTGACAATAAAAAAGGGTAACGCCAGCCATCGCCATTGGTAAACGCCTCTACGCCTGTGATTCTTCTTACAGTTAAAATAACACCCAATGAAAGAAACAAACCCAGTGTTGCCGTAGTCTGTATAAAGCTGGTGTAATAGCCGCGGCGCGCGGCGGGTACATGCTCTGCCACATAGGTAGCTGCACCGCCATATTCTCCCCCGAGGGCCAACCCCTGCAGCAGCCGCAACAAGAGTACCAGGAGTGGCGCCCATCCGCCAATGGTAGCGTACCCAGGCACACAACCAATTAAAAAAGTTGACCCCCCCATTAGTACAAGGGTCATCATAAAAGTGTATTTTCTTCCTATCAGATCGCCGAGCCGACCAAACACCAATGCACCGAACGGGCGTACAATAAACCCGGCTGCAAACGTGGCCAGGGTAGATAATAAAGCGGCAGTTGGATTTGTATCCGGAAAAAATTTGTGTGAAATAATGGTAGAGAGGCTACCAAAAATGTAAAAATCATACCACTCGATTAATGTTCCTGCAGAAGAAGCAGTAATAACTTTCCAGATTCCCTTGGTTGATGACATATGGTTTAATGATCAGGTTTGAATGTAATTATGCAGTTGTGTACTTGAGCAGTTTACGCTGTTTAATACGGCCAAAAGCTACTAAACTAAACCGAACAAGCCCAAAAAAAACTTAAAAACGTACCGCTATTGCATACAACCCACCGCTTTTCTTAATGGCGCCGCATAACTTCTATTTGGCTTTCCTGCTATAAAGATGATAAAAACGTTTATAATACGGGTAATTGCCGCCGCCTTTTTTCTTAAAAGATTTACGAACGCGTGTAAACAATCAATTGCTTATTAGAAATCTATTTCTTGATTGATCGACGAAATAGAAAATTTCCTTCTTTGCTGCGCTGCGGAGATATGCCCCTGGTACGCTCCGGTGTTGTGCCGGCGGCATAATAAATGGGCATAACGGTCCGTGATTTCCAAAAATTGAGTAATATGCAGCCAGTAACAACATTTTATGAAACTGTACGAGAAATTATTACTGGAGAACAAGGCCTGGGCAACGGAAAAACTGGAAGACGATCCTGAATACTTTAACCGGCTCGCTCACCTGCAAACGCCCGATTTCTTGTGGATTGGTTGCAGCGATAGTCGTGTGCCTGCCAATGAAATTACAGGTACGCAACCAGGTGAAATTTTTGTACACCGCAACGTGGCCAATATGGTGGTGAACACGGATGTGAACCTGCTCAGCGTACTGGACTATGCCGTCAATCATTTAAAAGTAAAACATGTAATTGTTTGCGGGCACTACGGATGCGGGGGTATTAAGGCAGCCACTACCAATACGGATTTTAAACAGGTGCTCAATATGTGGCTGCGCAATATAAAAGATGTATACCGGTTGCACCGGAAAGAATTGGATGCGCTGCCAGACGAAAATGCTAAAATAGATCGGCTCACAGAACTCAATGTAATAGAGCAGGTCTTCAACCTGGCAAAAACATCTATTATTCAGCGTGCCTGGAAACAGGAGCAAAGACCCGATTTACACGGATGGGTATACGGACTAAAAGATGGTAT
>JBDSEV010000004.1:0-5474 GCA_039919885.1 Chitinophagaceae bacterium | reverse complement strand
TTTAGTCGGGAAGACAGGATTCGAACCTGCGACCCCCTGGTCCCAAACCAGGTGCGCTACCGGCCTGCGCTACTTCCCGAACAAAATTCTTTCCGGTAATGATTTATCAAAGTTACTTAATAAATCATTGCGGTGAGGGAGGGATTCGAACCCTCGGTACAGTTTAACCCGTACGGCAGTTTAGCAAACTACTGATTTCAGCCACTCATCCACCTCACCGTTAACTGAAAAAAGCAAGACGTTTGATTGTTTGCGGGCGGCAAAAATAAGAATTAAGATAGCAACTCCAAAAAGAAATCCCGGCTTTTGCCGGGATTTATAATAATAATTTTTTTATGGCTGCTTTTACGCTTTTACATGGCCGCTAACTGCACCTTCTGCTGCAATTCCATCACATTTTCCCTGAACACATTGTCGGTATCCATCAGGTCTTTCACCGTCTGGCATGAATGAATTACGGTTGTATGGTCCCGTCCTCCAAAATGCTCGCCAATGGTCTTTAATGAATTCTTCGTAAATGCTTTGGCCAGGTACATCGTAATCTGCCGGGCCTGCACAATTTCCCTTTTACGCGTTTTTTGAAGTAGTTTATCGTACGGTACATCAAAATAATCACACACCATCTTCTGGATAGTGTCTATGGTAATCTCTTTGGAGGAAGTTTTTACAAAATTTCTAAGCACTTTTTTCGCCAAATCAAGGTCTATTTCTCTTCTGTTTAGCGAAGACTGTGCCAAAAGGGATATTAATGCACCCTCCAGTTCCCGTACATTGCTGTTAATATTATACGCCAGGTATTTGACAACTTCACGGGGCATTTCCAACCCATCATTCTTCATTTTCCGCTCCAGTATTTCAATCCTGGTTTCGTAGTCCGGTATCTGCAAGTCGGCGCTTAAACCCCAACGAAAACGGCTCAGCAGCCGCTCCTGTACGCCATCCAGATCCTTGGGCGGCTTATCTGATGTAAGTACCAGTTGCTTGCCGCTCTGGTGCAGGTGATTGAAAATAGCAAAGAAAGCATCCTGCGATCTTTCAGCCCGGTTGAAAAATTGAACATCGTCAATTATCAGAACATCTATCAATTGATAAAAATGAATGAAATCATTAACCGCATTGTTGCGGCTGTGGTCGATAAACTGGTTGATGAATTTTTCCGAGCTTACGTACAATACCACTTTATTATTGTGCAGGCGTTTTACCTCGTTGCCAATGGCCTGCGCAAGATGGGTTTTACCGAGGCCCACACCTCCATATATCACCAGTGGATTAAAAGAATTGGCACCGGGCTTTTCCGCAACTGTTTTGCCCGCACGCCGCGCCACGCGGTTGCTGTCGCCTTCCACAAATGCATCAAAAGTATATGATCCGTTTAACTGCGGATCAATCTGCATTTTCTTAAGACCCGGTATTACAAACGGATTCTTAACAGGTGTATTTATGATTAGCGGAAAATCCATTTCATTGTTTGAAAAACTTTTATATCCCTGGGCCGGTACATCCATGGTAAGCGGCTTGTTGCTATGATTGCCGCTGTCTACCATAATACGATACTCCAGGCGGGCCTCTTTTCCCAACACCCGTCGCAAAGTCTTTGCCAATAAATTTACGTAATGTTCTTCAAGATATTCGTAAAAGAACTGGCTCGGGACCTGGATGGTTAAAACGGTCTCTTTTAGCTCTACAGGTTTTATGGGCTGAAACCAGGTATTGAAATGCTGCCACTCTACAATATCTTTTATTATTTCAAGACAACTACTCCAGATTTTATCGAACGTTTTGGCCATTATTGGGTTAGCAATTTATAATGAGTTATTAGCAATAATTTTCTCAGGATTGTTTTTCATAGCATATTCAGAATGTGGACAACTGGTTCAAAAAAGTAACGCAGGGGAACGAATATCAAAACTTTTTGTTGAAAAAAAAATTTTTTATTCGCTTGTTTTTTTCACTTTAACGGCTTAAAAAAAATGAATGCTTTCCTTTTATTAACAGGTAAAAAGATACCAGCTACTATCCCATAACCATGTTAAGCCTGTAACCCTTTACCGGTATATGTTTTATTGAATCAGTAATATTTTTTTATTAAGACGATCAACATGCAGCCCGGCACCATACAGGTATCAAAAATTTATTCAGCGATGGATAAAAAATAAATTCCTGTAATATTCTTTTTTGTGAATTAAATTTCCTATTTACAATTTGCTTCGGAGTAGCATGCCCAATAAAAAAAAGCCGTGTACTGCAAATGTTTTTATACTTGATTCTGTTTTAACCACTTCCTGCTGAAGATACCTTATTTTATGACTGCACAAGTAAATGAATGCAAAATATTGACTGTCATTTACTGTTTTCCAGCCCAACTGCTTTCTGCCGGTATTCGGCTACTTTTGTGGTATTGTTTTCCGGTAAACTACCAGACACACAAACATGCAAAAACAAATCACCTGCAGGTTGCTTCCGTCAGAAGCGGCCGACGAACAACTAGTAACTGCCTCCATCGCCCGTAACGCCGGCGTGGCCCCTGCGCATATCACCGGCTACCACATCCAGAAAAAATCAATTGACGCCAGGGCGAGGCAAGCCTGGGTAAATCTAACCGTCACGGCGTTTATTAGAGAACCGTTTCTTATACACCAGTTTGTACCCGTTGTTTTTAAGGATGTTTCCAAAGCGGCTAAAAAAGTTATTGTTATTGGTGCCGGTCCCTGCGGATTATTTGCGGCACTCAAATTAATTGAGGATGGTATACGACCCGTTATCCTGGAAAGGGGTAAAAATGTGAGGGACAGGCGAAGGGACCTGGCCGCACTGAATAAAGACGGTATCATTAATCCCGAAAGCAATTATTGCTTTGGCGAAGGTGGGGCGGGTACGTATAGCGATGGCAAACTCTACACACGCAGTCATAAACGGGGCGATATCAACCGCATCCTGCATTTGCTCTACCAATTTGGTGCAGCGGAAAATATTTTGTACGAAGCGCATCCGCATATCGGCACCAACAAACTCCCGCAGATTATTACTGCCATGCGCCAGCAAATAACAGACAGCGGGGGCATATTTTTGTTTGAAAAAAAATGCACCGATTTTAATATTGAAGATGGTACTATAAAAAGCGTAACCACAGCTGCAGGTGATGTCTTTGAAGGTGATGCCGTGGTGCTTGCCACCGGTCATTCGGCCCGCGATATATTTCAGCTGCTGGCACAAAAAGGAATATTGATTGAGGCCAAACCGTTTGCCCTCGGCGTGCGCATCGAGCATCCGCAGGCACTGATTGACAGTATTCAATACCACAGCAGCAGCCGGGATGAATTTCTGCCCCCCGCATCTTATGGTGTGGTGCAACAGGTAGCGGGTAGGGGAGTATTCTCTTTTTGTATGTGTCCGGGTGGTATCATCGCACCCGCATCCACCAATGCCAATGAGTTGGTAGTAAACGGCTGGAGCCCATCAAAACGTAACAATCCGTTTGCCAATTCAGGCATGGTTACGGAAGCGCGGGAGAAGGATATTCATGCTTTTTTAAGTAAACAGCCACCTGCTGCCCGTGAACCAGCGTCCTCTTTTTCCAACCGGCAAGAATTAAGCGGGATGCATTTTCAACAATTGATAGAACAAAAAGCGTATGCAGCGGGTGGGGGTAAATTTGTAGCGCCTGCACAGCGGATGGATGATTTTATAAAAGGAAAAGTATCAACGTCTCTGCCGTCTTGCTCTTACCTGCCGGGCACCAGCAGCGTTAACCTGCAGGACGTACTGCCGGGTTTTATCTTCAAAAGTTTACAACAGGGGTTCACCGCTTTTGGTGAGAAAATGCGCGGCTATCTTACCAATGAGGCAATTGTGCTGGCAACCGAATCTCGTACTTCTTCGCCCGTAAGGGTGCCAAGACACCCGGAACTGCTGCAGCATCCGCAGATCAGCAACCTGTACCCAGCAGGAGAAGGAGCGGGTTATGCCGGCGGTATTGTAAGTGCCGCCATGGATGGAGAAAAAGTTGCCGCCGCCATCATCGCCCGCCTCATCGGTAAGGTTAAATAATAGCGTGTGCGTCAATAACAGGTATTTTGCAGCCAGCAAGGCGCCCGGCAACCTTTTCTGGTGCACCAAAATTTCCTTTTTCCTTGTTTTATGGCTGTATTGCACTACATTTGCCCACTTTAAAATCATGCCGTAACATGATATAGAACCTGTTCCGAAACAGCAGGTTCCCCGAACATTTCACTGGTTGAAAACGAGACCAGATCCTGTTTGTATCATGCGGCTTTTATCTAAACTCGTCTGATACATGAAACTTTCACAGTTCCGTTTTGATCTCCCCCTCAACCTGATTGCCCAAAACCCTGCTAAAAGACGTGAAGACAGCCGCCTGATGGTTGTTCACCGCCACACTGGCTTAATGGAAAACAAACATTTTCATGACATCCAGGAGTATTTCAACGACAAAGATGTTTTTGTAGTAAACAATACCAAAGTATTTCCCGCGCGTATGTATGGCCGTAAGGAGAAGACAGGGGCCAAGATTGAAGTGTTCTTATTGCGTGAACTGAACAAGCCCAACCGCTTGTGGGATGTAATTGTAGACCCTGCCCGAAAAATACGCGTAGGTAATAAATTATATTTCGGTGAAACAGACGAACTGGTAGCAGAAGTAATCGACAATACCACCAGCCGGGGCCGTACCATTCGTTTCTTATGGGATGGAACCGATGATGAATTCCGCCAGATGCTGGAAGTGCTGGGAGAAACACCTTTGCCAAAATACATCAAACGCAAGCCAGACGAAGAAGACAAAGAACGTTTCCAGACAGTCTATGCAAAGCACGAAGGTGCGGTAGCCGCTCCCACTGCAGGTTTGCATTTCAGCAAAGAACTCATCAAGCGCCTGGAGATTAAAGGGATTCGTTTTGCAGAAGTTACGCTCCATACCGGGCTTGGCACTTTTCGCCCCATAGAAGTAGAAGATTTGAGCAAGCATAAAATGGATGCGGAATATTATAACATTGATGCGGTGGCCTGTGGCATTGTAAATAAAGCAAAAAAAGAAGGACACCGTATCTGTTCCATTGGTACCACTACCATGCGGGCAATGGAAAGTTCTTTTACCGCAGAGAAACTATTGAAGCCGTCAGAAGGCTGGACGAATCATTTCATCCACCCGCCGTATGAATTCAATATTGCGGATGCGCTGGTAACCAATTTTCACCTGCCAAAAACCAGTTTGCTGATTATGACCTGTGCATTTGCCGGTTACGACCTTGCCATGGAAGCGTATAAAAAAGCTATCAAGGATAAATACCGTTTCTTTAGCTATGGTGATGCCATGATTGTTATTTAAATGTTTGCACGATAACAAAAATGCCCCGGTAAAAACGGGGCATTTTTATGCGCGTTGTAAAATAAGTTTTATATTGTACCCCTGGCAGCTTTCGCGGTATACCAAGGCGTTCAGCCAACTCTTTTTCATG
>JBDSEV010000001.1:0-13853 GCA_039919885.1 Chitinophagaceae bacterium | reverse complement strand
CTTCTATACAAGCGTGGGTGGAAGTGTACGTGCGAAAGAAGTAAAAAATATAAAGTAAATATTTAGAAGTGCTGTCTGGTTGGTTCCGAACGCTTGGAAATAAAGGTATTTAGCCATGCCATTGAACAGGCAACGCCGATTTTAGCCCGCTGACTGGCCGCCGTATTTGCTGTCGTTCGTTACAATGCGTTTGATCCGCTTTACAAATCCTTTCCATAGACCGCCGTCCATTTGTATGCGGCGATCCGTGGTCCAGACCAAAGCCTGCACGCTGGTAACATAGAAGAGTTTGCCGAAACCTTTGTTCCTCAGTTTGAGCGCCAGCCAACCGTCTTCATTGGCCTCGGGCGGATGATCGAAGCCATTCACCTGCAACCCCTGTTCTCTTTTAAAAGCAGAATTAAAGCCATACATATTAACCGCTTCCTCTTTAAACTTTTTATTGAACCAGCGCATAAAATCTGCCATGTACTCATAAAAAAAATAGACCATTCGCGGCGTGCCTGCAGTGGGCAGAAAGGAAAAGCGGCCATATACCGCCGTTATAGCATCATCGTCCAGTGGTTTTACCATTTCCTCAATCCAGTGGGGCGGGTAAATAGTATCGGCATCTGCGTTCAATATATATTTTCCCCGGGCGGCCGCCAGTCCGGCATTTCTTGCCGGCGTAATACCCTGTTTGGTTTCCGTGATACAAGTTGCACCGGTGCTACGTACAATGGCTTCTGTATTGTCTTTTGAATTGTTATTTACCACGATAACCTCTACGGAACGGGAGGTAACCGATTTGGAAAGACAGTACAGGGTTTTAAGAATGGAAGCTTCTTCGTTGTAGGCAGGCATTACCACCGTTACTTCCGGGGTATCCTTAAGCAATTGCCGGAAACCGTTCCTGATGTGTTCAAGTTTGGTTTGCAGCGCATCATTGGATTGATTGTTTTCCCGTATGTTGGCCGGTATAGCTATCGGTCGCATGGTACTTAAAAAAGGGTTTGGCCAAAACTAAGCGTATAAATTCATATTTAGAAATGCCAGCAGATACTGCTTAAAAAGTTCCGGGCTGCAGCCCTTATTTTTGTTTAAAATTATAACATCAGCCATCCCCCTTCCATACTTGCAAACCCCATTGAATACCTGAAAGGCGTAGGGCCCCAGCGCGGGGATATCCTGAAAAAAGAGCTCGGAATCTATACTTTTAGTGATTTACTGGATTTTTTTCCCAACCGGCACGTAGATAAAACCAAGGTGAGCCTGATAAGCGAAATAACGCCGCAAACCGAATTTATACAGGTAGCGGGTAAACTAATCAGTGCCGAAATTTTGGGTGATAAAAGAAGCCGCCGCCTGGTGGCAACCATAAAAGATAGCAGTGGAAAAATAGACCTTGTATGGTTCCAGGGCATTAACTGGATGCAGAAAATACTGCAACCCGGCAATGAATACCTGGCTTATGGGCGCACCACTTTTTTCCAGGGAACGCCCCAGATCAGTCACCCCGAAACAGAGCCCTACCACCGCGAAATCACTGCGGGAAAAAGTTTCCTGGAACCGGTTTACCCAAGTACGGAAAAATTAAAAATAAAAGGACTGGGTGGAAGGCAAATTGGTAAGCTGACATATGCTTTATTCAGTTTGCTGCGCGAAACGGATATTCCTGAAAACTTACCGCTGCAGGTAACCGGGCAACTGAAATTGTTGCCACGGCACATTGCTTACCGGCAAATTCATTTTCCGTCTTCGGTTGAATTATATGAACAGGCGCTACAAAGACTGAAACTGGAAGAATTTTTTGTGGCGCAAATCAGGATGAACCTGGTAAAAGCCGCACGGCACCGGCATTCAAAAGGCAACACGTTCAGCCAGGTAGGCGCGTTGTTTAATAGTTTTTATAAAGAACATTTACCGTTTGAATTAACCGGCGCACAAAAAAGGGTATTGAAAGAAATACGATTGGACACCGCGCAAGGCAAACAAATGAACCGTTTATTACAGGGCGATGTAGGCAGCGGCAAAACAATTGTAGCGTTGTTGTGCATGCTGCTTGCGGCCGACAACGGTTTTCAGAGTTGTTTGATGGCGCCTACAGAAATACTGGCAACGCAGCATGCCAACAGCATTAAAGTTTTGCTTAAAGACATGCCTGTAAAAGTAGAATTGCTTACGGGATCAACCAAAAAGGCTGCGCGCCAGAAATTACTGGCGGCACTTGCAGACGGTAGCCTGCATATTCTAATTGGCACGCATGCCGTTATTGAAGAACCGGTGCAATTTCACAACCTGGGGTTGGTAATTGTGGATGAGCAGCACCGTTTTGGTGTGGAACAGCGATCAAAAATGTGGAAGAAAGCGATTGTTCCGCCGCATATACTTGTTATGACCGCTACGCCTATCCCAAGAACACTGGCGATGTCAGCCTATGGCGACCTCGATTACAGTGTAATTGACGAATTGCCACCGGGCCGCCTGCCCATTACTACCGCGCACCGGCTTGAATATGATCGCACAAAAGTGCTCAGTTTTATAAAGGAGGAGGTGGCCAAAGGCCGCCAGGCCTACATCATCTTTCCCTTGATAGAAGAATCTGAAAAACTTGATTTTGAAAACCTGATGCGTGGTTATGAAAACGTAAAAGCATTTTTCCCGGAACCCCAATATTGGATAAGTATGGTACACGGCCAGCAAAAAGCAGCCGTAAAACAAACCAATATGGAACGCTTTGTAAGCGGCGATACGCAGATTATGGTAGCCACAACCGTTATTGAAGTAGGCGTAAACGTTCCCAATGCATCGGTAATGGTTATTGAAAGCGCCGAAAAATTTGGGTTGTCCCAGTTGCACCAGCTACGTGGCAGGGTTGGCCGCGGCTCCGATCAAAGTTTTTGCATCTTATTAACAGGCCTTCAACCAACCAAAGTGGCGCGGGAACGTATTAAAGTAATGTGCTCCACCAATGATGGATTTAAAATAGCCGAGAAAGATCTGGAATTGAGAGGCCCGGGAGATATTGAGGGGATCAGGCAAAGCGGGGCGCTCAATTTTAAGCTGGCAAGTATTGTGTTGGACCGGCAATTGCTATTGGTTTCGAAAGAACTCGCGGAACGCGTACTGGATAAAGATCCTGACCTTGTTTCGGCTGAAAATTTGCAGCTCAAACAGTTCCTTCAAACCCAAAAAGGTAAAACCGCCTGGAGCAAAATTTCGTAGTTGAAGTACGCGTATTAAACCTTTATTAAACTGTAAAATTACCCGCGGCAACCAGCATAAATTACGATTGTATATTAGCATTTTTAAAACAAGATTTACGGCGGGATAACGTTTAATATTGGTAAATTAGATATACTTTGAAGACACAACAGCATATATTTTTCCTCTTTCTCCTCCTCATTACTTCCGGCTTAGCAGCACAGAGCAATTTTGATTTTGTAGAGAACAAAGGCCAGTGGAACAGCCAGGTAAAGTTTATGGGTGATGTAGGTACCGGCTCGTTTTTTTTGCAGAAAAATGGTTTTACCGTTTTACTCAATAGCCAGGAAGACCTTAAAAAATTACACGATATAAGTCATGGTGGTACAGTTACTGCCGGTCACGCAAACAGCCCTGCTGGCGGTGCGCCCGGCGCAAACCAACCCACTAGCGACAATCTCAGAACGGCCACTACTGCTGTTTCAAGTCCGCTTCCCAACGCGCCGGTGCTGGTACATGCCCACGCGTACAAAGTAAATTTTGAAGGCGCCAGCGGCAATGTTGAGATCATTCCTGAAAAGGTACAGGATTCTTATAACAACTATTTATTGGGTGATGACCCATCCAAATGGGCTGCTGACTGTAAAATCTATAAAGGCGTCACCTACCGAAACATGTACCCGGGTATTGATGTACGTTACTACTCCGACAACGGCAGCCTTAAATATGATATCGTGGTAAATCCTGGTGCCAGTCCAGCCAGTATTGTAATGAAGTACGAAGGCGCGGATAAGCTGCTGATCAAAAACAACCAGCTGTATGTAAAAACTTCGGTGGGCGATGTAAAAGAACTCGAGCCCTACAGTTACCAGTTTGATAAGGTGAATGGCAAGACCGATGTCAATTGTAAGTATGAAATCATTAACGGCAATACAGTAAGGTTTAAAATAAAATCGTATTCCCGCGAAGTACCGCTTATCATCGATCCTACTATCATTTTCTCTTCTTTCAGCGGTAGTAAAACGGATAACTGGGGGTTTACGGCAACCCCCGGACCAGACGGCAGTCTTTTTGGTGGTGGTATCGTTCAGCAAAATGGTTACCCTGTTACGCCGGGAGCCGTTCAGCCAATCGCTGGCGGTGCTACGTGGGACATTGGTTTAACGCGGTTTAGTGCTGACGGAACAACCAGAATTTACAGCACTTTTTTAGGTGGTTCCGGAGATGATTATCCGCTCAGCATGATTGCTGACGCGCAGTCTAACCTCGTATTGATGGGACGAACCTATTCAACCAATTTCCCGGGAAAGAAAATACTGCCAGCAGGGGTAGCCAATACAGGGGCAGACCTGTTAGTTGTTAAATTAAATGCTGCCGGAACTGCATTTCTCGGTGCCCTGCGCATTGGCGGCAGTGGCCTTGATGCGGCTAATGTAGAAGACCAGCGCGGTGCCGGAACCTCACCTAGAAAAATAAGGACCATACGTTTTTACGGGGATGATTCAAGAGGGGAAGTAATCCTTGACGGCGCTGCCAATATTTATGTTGCAACGCAAACCCAATCAACCGATTTTCCGCTTACCAATCCGTTTCAGGCTACCAACGCCGGGGCGCAGGACGGCGTTATTTTAAAAATTGACCCCACTTGTAACAATGTGATCTGGAGTAGCTACGTAGGCGGAAAGGGCGACGACGGCGTGTTTGTGATGGATATCAGTCCGACCACCGGCAACCTTTACGTGGCAGGTGCAACCTCCAGCACCAATTTTCCGGGTATCAAACCGGGTGTTAAACAGACCGTTTTCCAGGGAGGCTTAACTGATGGATTTGTATCGGAGATATCCAGCAATGGCACCGGCATTATCGCCAGCACTTATCTTGGAACAAACAGTTACGATGCCATCTATGGAATCAAGTTTGACAAATTGGGCTATCCATATGTAATGGGTATCTCCGAAGGAAACTGGCCAGTGTTCAATGCTGCATACAGCAATCCAAATTCGAAACAATTTATTTCGAAACTGAAAAAAGATTTATCAGATTTTGTTTATTCTACGGTATTCGGCAGTGGCAATGCTTCCTCGCCCGATCCAAATATTTCACCGGTGGCATTCCTGGTAGACCGTTGTGAAAATGTATACGTTTCAGGTTGGGGTGGATCGCCCTTTGTTGAAGGAGATGGAGGCTTCGGACAGCTGGGTACACTGGGTATGCCTGTGACGCCAGGTGCGCTAAAAACATTTACAGACAACAAAGATTTTTATTTTATTGTAATAAGAAAAGACGCTGTTTCATTGCTCTATGGTACTTTCTTTGGGCAGGGTGGCACAGGGGTATCCGGTTTTGGCGAGCACGTAGATGGGGGCACCAGCCGCTACGACCAGCAAGGCGTGATATACCAGGCCATTTGCGCCAATTGTGAAGGCAATTCTTTTGGTGCACCCAGCCCGCCTTACCCCACTACACCAGGGGTGGTGAGCCCGGTTAACGGCGCGGGCAACCAGGGGTGCAACCTGGGGGTAGTAAAAATAGCTTTCAATTTTTCTGGAGTGGCTGCGGGTGTAAAGGCATTTATCAACGGCGCTTTTGACACCTCCGGTTGTGTACCATTAACTGTGGAATTTAAAGATACCGTGCGCAATGCCAGCAGTTACGAGTGGCATTTCGGGGACGGCTCGCCGGCTGTTTTTACAAAGGATTTTGATATTCAGCACGTATACAATGCCGTGGGTGATTACAAGGTGATGCTGGTGGGGATAGACTCTAGTTCGTGTAATATCCGCGATACGGTATACACTACTATCCGTGTAAGAAACAATGAAGCATTTCTTGCATTCAAAGCCAATAAGCTGCAGCCTTGTGAATCGCTTTCTTACCAGTTTACCAATAACACGACCGCGTCGGGCAGCGCACCTCCTTTTACAGCACAGTCGTTTATTTGGGACTTTGGCGACGGTACCAGGGTGGTTTCAGGACCCGGCGCGATAACGCATAATTTTGCTGCTGCCGGTTCATATAATGTCCGGTTGATTTTGCCGGATACCAATTATTGCAACGCGCCCGATTCGCTGCCGTTGCTATTGCGCGTGGCACCGCTGGTAAAAGCACAGTTTGAGACGCCGCCGCTGGGTTGTGTTCCGTACAATGCGGTCTTCGCAAATACCTCGCTGGCAGGGTATGATTTCACCTGGGATTTCGGGGATGGCACCGGCTCTAAGGACGCAGGCGCTACCGTTACCCACCTGTATACAACACCGGGGAACTATACCGTTAAGCTCATTGCCATTGATACCAATACATGCAATAAAATTGATTCGGTTTCAATGAGTATTACTACAGCAGACAAACCGTCGGCCGCCTTTACGTGGACGCCGCTGACGCCGCAGGAAAATGTTCCGTATACTTTTACCAATTCATCTTCACCAGATGCTATCCGGTTTAAGTGGTTATTTGGGGATGGCGATTCTTTGCTGACCGCCAGCAGGTCAAATTTTGATCACCAGTATAATACCAACGGCACGTTTGATGTGTTGCTGATAGCGTACAATGCCGCCGGTTGTCCGGACACTGCAAGGGCCAGCGTGGTGGTTATCATTGTGCCGCGATTGGATCTGCCGAATGCTTTTACACCGCTTACCAACGGCTTAAACAGCAAGATCTATGTAAGAGGGTTTGGGATCGGCAGAATGAAATGGCGCATTTATAACCGGTTCGGTAACCTGGTATTTGAAAGCAGCAGCCAGAGCGATGGCTGGGATGGAAAATACAAAGGGGTGTTGCAGCCGATGGACGTGTATGCGTATACCCTCGAGGTAGGGTTTACCGATGGAACGAGGGCAACTAAAAAAGGAGATATTACGTTACTTAGGTAGTGCTGCATAAACAAATGGTGAGCAGCAGCGTTTAGTCTTTTTTTGATTATAAAGAAGTTAACAATGCGTGAGAACAGCAACCTGCAGATGAATATTGTTTCTTTACCGGACTTTACTCCGCGCCAACTCCTACAGAGTGGGGTGGCCGCGCTTTCAGGAAAAACAAGGCTCAGCTTTAAATCAGCGGTTGTTGTCATTGGGCTGCTGGGGTCATCTTTTTTATCAATTGGTCAGGATCTGCATTTTTCGCAATTTTTCAATTCTCCCCTCACCGTTAATCCCGCAAACACTGGCTTTATCCCGGATGCGGATTACAGGATTGGTGCCAATTACCGCAGCCAGTGGGTGAACATACTGGCAGCCCCTTACAAGACGATGAGTATATGGGGTGACGCGCAGATTTTGCGCGACCGGTTTGATAATGGCTGGTTGGGTGTGGGCGGTGTTATTTTAAGGGATGTGGCCGGCAGTGGAAATCTTACTTCTACAAAAGTGTATGGCTCACTTGCCTACCACCAGCAGGTGGGGCTGGGGAGCCTGATAACAGCTGGGTTTAACGTAGGATGGGCCAATAAACGGGTGGATCCTACACAGCTGAAATTTCCGGACCAGTTTAACAAAGCGACCGGATTTTTTGATGCTGGTGTGCCTACTTCTGTAGTTTTCAACAGCACTGCTATTAATTACCTGGATGTACAGGCCGGGCTGAACTATGCCTACTTTCCAACAGATAAAATTTACGTGAACGGCGGTTTTTCTGTGCATCATCTAAACCGGCCAAAAGAAAGTTTTTTTGACAATACTACGGGGTATGATAACCGCATTGCCCGCCGCTATATTGGGTTCATCAATAGCAGTTTTAAAGTGAATGACAGGGTAATTGTTAACCCGATGGCCTATTATACCAACCAGGCCAAAGCGAGCGAGCTGGTAGGCGGACTGAACGCTAATTACAACCTCAGCGGGGATGGTGAATTGCAGTTGTCTGGCGGCATGTATTATCGTGCAGGGGATGCCGTTATACCGATGCTGGGCTTTCAATGGAAAATGCTGCGCATGACGTTTACCTACGATGTTACCACTTCAACGCTCAAGAATTATAACAATGCCAGGGGCGCCATTGAGTTTTCAATCATTAACCAGGGTTTCTATGGCCAGGGCGGATCTAACCGGCAATCGTGGTGCCCTACTTTCACCAACTAATTTTCAGAAAGCCGGCAGTCAATCACCTTAAGCTGTAATGTTTTATTACCATTCCACTCGTTTTCGTCAAGCGTGAAAACCACGTCCAGCGGTTGCTTCAGTTGCAGCAAATTAAATTTTTCTGCCATATTGAACCCAATACCGCTAAAAACAATCTGATCTTGTTGAAGTGAAAATTTTACATGTTGTTCTTTCACTATTTTGGACCAGCCGTTGTCCATCACGTTGCGTACAATAAAAACAGGTCTTGTATTACCTGGACCGAAAGGTTCCATTTGCGCGATAATCTTGTACAGGGTCTGGTTAAGATCTGCAAAGTGTACCATGGCGTCTATAATAATCTCGGGCACCAGTAAATGGTCGGGTATGGTTGCGGCGATAACTGCTTCAAACTTTTGGCTGAACAGTTCAACCTGTTCGGGCAACAGGGTCATGCCTGCTGCCGCAAAATGCCCACCATAGGCCAGCAGGTGCTCCCGACAGGCGTAGATTGCCTCGTACAGGTTGAAGCCAGCAACACTCCTGGCACTGCCTGCTACAAATTCGCCACTTTTTGTAAGCACCACTGTGGGCCTGTAATATTTTTCAATCAGCCGGGATGCAACAATACCGACGACACCCTTGTGCCAGTGCGGTTGGAAGACAACGGTTGATTTCCGGTTGAGGAGGACCGTATCCTGCTCTATCAACGTCATAGCTTCTGCTGTTATGCTACTATCGGCTTCCTTGCGATCAGTATTATCGCTGTGCAACATGGCAGCATATTCCAGGGCTTTCAGATAATCTTTTTCGACAAACAACTGCACTGCCTTTTTTGCGTCGTCCATTCTGCCTGCGGCATTCACCCTCGGCGCAATTACGTAAACAAGATTGGTAATATGCAGGGCCGATGCTTTTAACCCACTCAGCGCTATCAATGCCCGGATGCCATTGCTGGGCGCTTCGTTTACCATTTTTACCCCGTAATAAGCGAGTATCCGGTTTTCCCCGGTCATAGGTACAATATCAGCAGCGATAGCCGTAGCCACCAGGTCAAGGTAACAGTAATACTCATCTTCGGGCAAATGCAATTCCTGCGCCAGTGCAGTGATTAGCTTAAAACCAACGCCGCAACCGCAGAGTTCTTTGTACGGGTAGCGGCAGTCTTTTTGTTTTGGGTTGAGAATGGCGATGGCTGGTGGCAGTTCGTCTTCGGGCAAATGGTGATCGCACACGATAAAATCAATGCCATTGTCTTTGGCATAACGGATAAGCTCAATTGATTTAATGCCACAGTCGAGCGATATAACCAGCGTGTAGCCGTTTGCTTTGGCAAAATCGATACCCAATTTTGAGACGCCGTATCCTTCGCGGTAGCGGTGCGGTATATAAAATTCTACCAGTGACGGCGAATGAATTTTTTGCAGGAACTGGTACATGCACGCTACGGACGTAGTGCCGTCTACGTCGTAATCTCCAAACACGAGTATTTTTTCATTGTTGCTGATGGCAGAAAAAATTCTGGTGGTAGCCTTACGCATATCTTTCATTAGCCAGGGATCATGCAATTGATCCAGCTGCGGTCTGAAATAGTCTTTTGCATTGTCAAACGTGCGAATGCCCCGTTGCACCAGCATTTTGCAAATGACCGGGCTTACGTTCAGCGTCCGTTGCAATTCTTGTACTTCAGGCGCGCCAGCGCTGAGCAGGTTCCATCTTTTCTGCATGAGGATAAGGTTGTAATACGTATTAATATTTCCTGTCGGTAGTATAACGGACGAGTTCTTCCAGCGATTGGCGGACAGCAGAATCATCAAATTCATATAGCAGCGCCAGGGCCTTGTCGCGGTATTCTTCCATCTTTTGCTGACTGTAGGCTATGCCACCGCTTTTTTTAACGACATCAATTACTTCATTCACTTTTTCTTTCCTGCGGTTTTCATTTTTGATAATATAAATGAGGTGTTTTTTCTGTACAGGACTGCAATTATTCAATGTATAGATAAGTGGCAGCGTTAATTTTTTTTCCCTGATATCATTGCCCGTTGGCTTACCCACATCTTCGTTTCCATAATCAAAAAGATCATCTTTTATCTGGAAGGCGATGCCCACCCACTCGCCGAACTGCCTCATTTTCTCTGCAGCCAGCTGATCCTGCGAAGTGGAGTAAGCACCTGCGGCGCAGGAAGACGCGAGCAGGGAAGCTGTTTTATTTTTAATGATTTCAAAATAGACATCCTCTTTCAGGTTTAGGTTCCGCGCCTTTTCAATTTGGAGCAATTCGCCCTCGCTCATTTGCTTTACTGCGTGGGAAAGAATTTTCAATACCTCAAAATCGTCGTTGTCCAGCGATAACAACAGGCCTTTTGACAGCAAATAGTCACCTACCAGCACGGCCACCTTATTTTTCCACAGTGCGTTAATGGAGAAAAACCCTCTGCGTTCGTAGGATTCATCTACCACATCGTCGTGTACTAAAGTTGCCGTATGTAACAATTCAACGAGCGAGGCGGCGCGATACGTTTTATCATTAATGGTGCCTGTCAATTTGGCGGACAGTAACACAAACATGGGCCGTAGTTGCTTTCCTTTTCGTTTTACGATGTAGCGCATGATGGTATCCAGCAGCGAAACATGGCTTTTTACCGATGCTTTGAACACTTTTTCAAAGATTTCTAACTCTTTTGCTATGACGGGTGGTGGGAATTTCATTTTGCGTTTAGAACCGCAAATTACATTATTCGTGTTTTAAAAGCGGCGGGTGCAACTAATTTAGGGGTTGAGTTGTCTCCAAAACTATGAAATGCAACCACATGCACATTGTTCATTCGTGAAAAAAATTTGGTATATTTTAACTAAATGATATTTTTGCACGAGCATTGGAATTTGTATTCGTATTAAATCTTCATAAAAATCAGTTATGGCAAGCAAAAAGAATGTTTTTTTATCGGGCATAATATGCCTCTTTGCGTCGGCTTCGTTTGCGCAGGTGCAAACAGGGTATGATGTAAAGGATTCTTCTCTGATACCGGCCAAAAGGCAACCTCAACACAATGAATTCTTAAATAATGCTTATCCTTTTCCGGCCAAGCCACGTAACCAGTGGGAAATTGGCGTTAAGGGAGGTATTTCAAGCGTTGCAGGTGACGTTCGTTCTATTTTTCCTACCGGCGGCTTCGGAGTGCATGTTCGTAAAGCATTGGGTTATGTTTTCTCTTTGCGCGCTGAATATACATGGAACCGTGCGCGGGGTTTAAATTATAGTTCTGCGTCTGGTTATACAAGAAACCCGGCTTGGGCAGGCTATAATGCTGCTGCTGGTGACAAGGTGTTCTACAACTACAAAACAACTATTCAGGACCTTAGCGTACAGGGTGTTGTAACATTAAACAATGTACGTTTCCACAAGGCTAAAACAGGGTTCAACATCTATGCATTTGGTGGTATCGGCGCTTCTATTTATGATACGTACGTAAATGCCCGCAATGGCGCCACGCCTTATACCGCGCTGTTTAATGGAACTGCTTCGGGTACTTATTCAAACCGCAAGGATGTCAAGAAAATTCTGAAAGCTGGTATGGATAAATCATACGAAACACATGCTGAAATAGATCCTTTGCAACCCAAACTGTTTGGTAAATCATTCAAACCATCTTTCCAGGTAGGCGTTGGTATGGCATTTAAACTGTCTAACAAATTTAACCTGGCGATAGAAGAAAGATTTACTTCTGTGAAAACAGACTTACTAGACGGTCAGCAGTGGCAGGAAAACACGTATATACCAGGCGGCGGTGGCACACCAGGTGTAAATGTTCCTGCACAGACACGTGATTTTGATTCTTATAATTTTGTTTCCATCGGTCTTAATTATAACCTGGGTAAAAAATCTATCGAACCATTATGGTGGGCAAATCCGCTGGATTACGCTTACAACGAAATCAATGCTCCGCGTCACATGAAGCTGCCAAAACCGATTTTGGATGATGCTGATGGTGATGGCGTAACTGACCAATTTGACCATGAACCCAACACACCTGCAGGCGCACCTGTTGATTCTCATGGTGTTAGCAAAGACACAGATGGTGATGGTGTTCCAGATATAAAAGACAAGGAATTAATTACGCCAACACAATGCCAGCCAGTAGATGCTGACGGTGTAGGTAAATGTCCTCCTCCTGCTTGTTGCACAGAATTGAGTGCTAAAATGGATAGCCTGTCGTTTGGTAAAAGAGGTTGCGGCATTGGTGATTTACCAAGTGTTTCATTTACAGGTCGTTCTGTAGGTCTTAGCAAAGATGCACAGGCTGTATTGGCCGGTGTAGCTGAGAAGATGCGCAACAACGCTGGTTGCAAAGTAGCCGTTAGCGGTTATGGCGAAAGCAGCAAAGCCGCACAGCAGTTGAGCTGGGATAGGGTAAATTCAGTAATTAAGTACCTGGTTGAAAAAGAAGGTATCAGCGAAGACCGCTTTATCTTTAAATTCGGCCTCGGTGAAGGCGATAGCAATACGATTGATCTTAAGGACGGTACAAATGAAGAAGGTCCAAACACGGTTCCTGCTCCTCATCCGAACCTGAGAAAAAAGAAATAATTACCTTTTTTGCTCAATAACTTTAAGAGCCCTCCCAATCCGGGAGGGTTTTTTATATTATCCTTAACGGCAGGCATTTGGAAGGATGATATTTTCCTTTCATTTTTGCCCAAAACAATTAACTTTGCCCACCTTTATGAGGATTATCGCAGCACTGATTATTATAAGTTTCACATTCCCGGGATGTTCAGGTTTCAGTAAAGTACAAAAGAGTAAAGACTACGAGTATAAACTGAAGATGGCTGACCAGTATTATGAAAAGAAGAAGTACAATTTTGCGCAGCAATTGTATGAAGAATTGTTTCCCGTATATAAGGGTACGGACAGGTTTGAAGACCTCTATTATAAATATGCGTATTGTACGTATAATTTAGGTGATTATTTGAGTGCGGAAAACCTGTTTAAGTCGTTTGTGGAAGTATTCCCCAACAGCAAGCATTCGGAAGAGATGGACTATATGCGGGCGTATACGTATTACAAGCAATCGCCCAAGGTAGAATTGGATCAAACCAATACTACCAAAACAATGGGTTTTATGCAGACGTTTATCAATACCCATCCCGGTTCTGCAAGAAACAAAGAGGCCTCAGATATCATAGACAAGTGCAGGATAAAAATGGAGTTGAAAGAATTGAAAAGTGCGGAGTTGTATTTTAACCTTGGCCAGTACAAAGCGTCGGCCATTGCTTACGCGAACCTGATGAACAATTTTCCGGATTCTGACAAAAGCGATCAATACAAACTGCAGATAATTAGATCTTATTTTGAATATGCAGCGTTAAGTATTGAAGACAGAAAAGAAGAACGTTTTGAACAAGTGATTACTGAATACCATGATTTCGTAGATCGTTTTCCTGAAAGTAAACTTTTGAAAGAGGCGGAAAGATATTTTACCTCGTCACAAACTAATATTAAAAACCTGAAAAATGAGCAGATTAAGAAGGCAGCTTAGTTCAAGCACCAGCAACGTGGTGGAAACTAAAAATCTTACCGATATTAAAGCTAAAACAGGCAACCTGTATGAG
>JBDSEV010000077.1:0-15981 GCA_039919885.1 Chitinophagaceae bacterium | reverse complement strand
CAACAAGCCCCTCCGGTGTCTGTAAAAATACTATGATTTTCGTGGCAGAAAACGGATTGTCTTAATAAATACAGCACGGTCCTGTCCTTCCGGAAATTTTACAAATACATCATGCTGGCCGGAAACCTTGCCAATTGGCGTTGTAAGTGAGTTCCATTTATTTTCACCGCCTGTAGCAGTTACAGGCAGCGAGGCAATCATTTGCCCGGTTGTTAAATCATCCAGCCATATTTCAATGTTGCCCGCCACAACCGACGCCACGGAAAGCGATATCTGTGTTGCAGCGTTTTTAGCATTGCCCAGGTCAACGCCGGAAATCATGAACCAACCACCTTTGCCGGAATTATTGGTAACTATTTTTTCCCCATCCCTGCCTTCACGCACTACACCATAGTAGTTGCTGTAACCCGCAGCAGGAAGTGCCGAAAAACCGTCTTTGCAAATAAAAAAATCAAAATCGGCAGGCTGCCCTTCTGCAAACAACCCAACACTGGTGCCTACCCAGGAATTATAATTCGGTTGTACCTTATCCACGTTGACCGCGCTCACCGGCTCACCGGCCGCAATCCAGCGCTTGCCGTCCGTGCTGTAGTAACCCGTTAAACTGTGCTCCGTTCTTTCTAATTTAAGCCAGGCAATATTGCCGGCTTTGTTAGCGATGCTGCGAATGGCGGTACCTATTTGCAGGACTATTTTTTTACCGTTATCGTATCCACTGAAAAGCTTTACCACAACTTTTTGATTTCCGTTGGTGAGATAGATGCCGGCTTTTGATGCTGTATCACGGGCATTGAAATCAATCCTCGTTACGATTGAATAATAATGGTCTGTTTCCTTTTGAACGACGTGTGTTCTTACGGTATCGGGCGTTAAGCGAAGCCATCCCGGCCTGGCAGTAATTGAATATTGCGCAGCTGCTTTTTTATTTAGAAAATGCCAGGCTGTATTCAGCAGGTTATCATCAAAATAATCCGACTTAACACTGCGCCAATGAATACCCGACTGCGGAAGTGCAGGCTTTTCTACGGGCTGGGTAGTGGGCGCTTCTCCCCAGGGGCGGTCGCCTTCCCAATTTACTTTGTATAAAGAAGTTTGCCGGCCCTGCCCCGACCAGTCATTTCCGGGCAGCCGCTCGTAGCTTTGTCCAATCGTCCACCATGTTCCATCTGCCAGTTGCACGGGTGCAGCAATATGGTTGGGTCTTGTGAAACCTGTAGTTGAATCTGTAATCGGTTTAAAAAACGTTCCCAGCCGCTCCCATTTGGTTGAGTCGCTGGTTAAGGCCGATGCCCTTAAAACATATTGTCCGCCAGACACATCGCCTGCCGGAAAATAATAGTAATAACCATTGCGTTTGCACATAACAGGCCCTTCGGCCCAACTGTATTGTAATTTTGCATTAATCCAATCAAGATTGATGACCGTATCTGCCAACTGCCCGTCTTTTCCGAGCGCTTGTAAACGATTTACCTTCTGACCATTTTTAATAACCATATAAGGTTTACCGTCATCATCTATAAAAATGGAATTGTCGTAGCCGAGTGGTCCGGTAACCGGGTTAGACGTTAACCGAACGGGATCAGACCATGGCCCTTTTGGAGAGGCTGCCTTCGCAAACCACTGGCCGTTGGCGGAAAAATAAATCCAGTAACTACCATAAAAGTAAGTGATAGCTCCCTGCCAAATTCCTGCAGAAGGCCTGTCGGTTACAAAAGAAGAGGTAGAAGGCGGCAGTACCCGGCTAATAAGCTCCCAGTGCACTAAATCCGTGGAATGGTACACCGGCAAATAAGGCATAAAATGAAAACTGGAACCACAATGGTAAAAATCATCGCCCACTTTTAATAAAGTAGGATCAGGATGATCACCGGGCAGCACCGGGTTTGTATAGGTGGTTACATGCTGATAGGGAGAAAGTGGGGCACTTATTTTTTGTTGCGCACTGACAATTATTACCAGCAATAACAATACAGTAATTAATCCTGTGCGCCTGTAATCATAATTTTTCATATAGCTTTTTTTCGTTCCCTTATTCCGGTATTCCTTCAAAATTGATTGCCGACGGAATTCTATTCCTGCCTATTTCGCCGATCTGTCTGCATGGTTGTTGAGTTCTGCCAACGCCGCGTCTGTTTCTACAACCGGCCGTTTACAAGTGCCGTTAGTGCACACATAGATGAGCGTTTCGCTGCTGCCAGTTTTTCCTTCTAGTAACGGCAGGTTGGCTGCTGCTGTTGAACCCAAAAAAACAGAAGCAGGCAGGTAACTTTTTTGTAACAAAATATTTTTGGTCAATGCATCCTTGCCCGTAATGGCTACTTCGTTGGTGCCATAAGAGAATAGACCTGCCAGGAAACACCAGGCTGCGTAATACTGCGTCTCACCTTCTGAAAGTTGTCCGGACAGTTTCGCAAGCATTTTTTTTGAAACAGCAGTGTATGCTTGGTTGTCGAAGTAAACGCCCATTTGGTAAAGCACTTCGGCCATCACTGCGTTGGATGACGGCATGGCATTGTCTGCGAGTTCTATTTTACGTAGCAGGTTACTATCAGAAAAAACACCGCTATAATAAAACATGCCGGATGCTGGGTCATAGAAATTTTTGATGGTATAGTCGGTGATCAGCTTTGCCCTGGTGAGCCAGTGTATATCAAATGTTACCTGGTAGAGTCGTACATACGCTTTTGCAAGAAAAGCGTAATCGTCCAGGAATGCAGGCAGGTTTTTCTTTCCTTCATCATAAGTTCTGTATAGTTGACCGTTACTATTGATCCTTTTTTCTAAAACACGCGCATTTCTGAGTGCATATTCCAGGTAAACTGCATCTCCAAAAGCCGCGTAAGCATCGGTCAATCCTTTCAACAGCAAGGCATTCCAGGATGTTAATACTTTATCATCGATGACAGGTTTTTGCCGTTGATTGCGGATGTTGAGCAATTTCTTTTTTGCGATTACAAGTTCGGCGTTGAAAGCAACTGGATCAATGCCATGCATTTGGGCATATACAAGGGGGGCATCCGGCGCATACAGGATGTTTTTGCTGTTGTTGGACTTCGCGGTACCGGATAGGCTGTAAAATGCTGCCACCTGGTTATTGCCACCCAATCCTTTATTAAACGCTGCTGTAGTCCATGTATAAAAAGCCCCTTCACCGTCTTTTGTATCGGCATTTACAGAACTTGAATAACCACCAGACGCATTTGCCAAATCGCTTTGAACAAACCCAATGGTCTCCTCCGCTATTTTTTTAAAGAACGCATCCCCGGTAATTTGGTAGGCGTGAGAATAGAGGCTGATGAGTTGTGCATTATCATACAGCATTTTTTCAAAATGTGGAATTCGCCACAAACTATCGGTAGCATACCGCGAAAATCCTCCACCAACCTGGTCGTAAATGCCGCCCAGCGCCATTTTGGTTAGTGCTGTGGTGGCGGCGTTCAGCGCGCTTTTGTCATTGGTCAGGAAATAATACTGGAACAAAAATTCGATAACAGGCGGCGTGGGAAATTTCGGCGCACCTTTTAACCCGCCGGATGACAAATCCATTTTAGCATACACCTTGCTGAAAAGATGCTGGTAGTTCGTTTTATCAAAACCATTACCGGCGCTGTCTGCAAGCACAGCAAACTCCTGCTGGGCAATGCCGCGGGAAAGCATTTGGGCCTGCAGCGCCACTTTTTTGTTCTGTGTTTTATAAGCTGCATCAATTTGTTTCAGCAAACTAAGCCAGCCCTGTTTTGAATAATAGGTACCGGCAAAAAATGGCTTGCCGTCTGGCAAAGCAAATGCGTTGAGCGGCCATCCTGAATTACCTGAAATTAACTGGCACGCGTTAATGTATATATTGTCAATATCTGGCCGTTCCTCCCGATCAACTTTTATGCAAATAAAGTGCTGATTCATAAACCGGGCTACAGCAGTGTCCATGAAAGATTCTTTTGCCATTTGGTGGCACCAGTGACAGGAAGCATACCCTATACTGATCAGCAAAGGTTTATTTTCATTCTTTGCACGTGTTAAAGCTTCTTCACCCCACTCATACCAATTTACAGGATTATCTGCATGCTGTCTCAGGTACGGACTGGATGCCCCTGCAAGATGATTACCGTTTTTGGAATTACAACCACAAAAAAACAACGACAGAAATACAACCAGGTAAACCAGCCTGTATGCCCACACATTGCTATGATGTTCAGAATAAATCATTTCATTTCCCAAAGTTTCTAAATACCCGCAGTGAATCGTTGTTTGCACTTACCAGTATCCCCCAGCCATTTTTCATTTGTAGGGCCTGCATATCCTTCACGTTGTAAGGAACAAAAAACCCGCTTTGCGCAGCGTTGACGTTTTCAAAATTCATGTTACCGAGCCCTTTCAAAAACACCCCAGGTGAAGCGTCCGCCGGCGTGGTTTCCACTTCCACATCAAATTTATTTCCGGCTATCAGGATGTCTTTCTTTCCATCATTGTCAAAATCTTTTACCATAATGCAATTGACGGTTGAAAACTGCGCCTGCAACGGTAATTTTTTAACACTAAATTTTCCGTTGTCATTCACCAGTATTACGCTCGAAAATACATTTGCTTTATAGTGAAGTGCAGATGCTATGTCTTCTCCAAGAATTGTTTTTAAATCTGATTCTGCAAAAGATAGATAGGAAGTAAATTTTTTTGAGATGAACGGGCATTGCTGCGAAGTACATTCCCTGCCCCGGACCGGCACCTGGATATCGCCGCTGTATTTTGCAAGAAAAATATCATTGGTGCCGTTATTATCAAAATCCTTTGCATACACTTCGAAAGGCTTTTCCACACTAGCTTTGAACTTGTAATTTTCACCAAGATTTCCGGCAATGATGTCCATATCACCATCTCCATCCACATCATCGGCTATCAATTTATTCCACCACCCTTCTGTATTCTTTAGCCCGTATTGCGCCCCAACTTCATTGAATTTACCGTTGTTATAGGTATATATTTTAAGGGGCATCCACTCGCCTGCAATGATCAATTCCGGCCTTTTATCTCCGTTCAAATCAGCCCATATAGCAGTATTCACCATGCCGGCCTCCGCAAGGTCGGGCGCCATTGCTGCGGTTTGGTCAATAAATTTTCCTTTTTCATTTACCAACAAGTAGCTGCGGGGTGCCTTTGGATAACTGTGTGGTACTACCTGGCCCCCGCGGAACAAGTCGAGGTCGCCATCTCCATCAAAATCGAACGCCACCACGCAGGAACCACTGCTGGTGGTTTTGGGTAATACCGTTCTGGTAAAGCCACCTTTGCCGTCGTTCAGGTATAAACGATCGTTGTACATTTCCGAGCCTTCGTTGAATTCACTTCCACCACTTACGGTATACAAATCCAAATCTCCATCCTGGTCTGCATCAAAAAACAGTGCGCCGATATCTTCAAAAGCTTTGTCCGTTTCAAACGCGGCGATGGTTTGTTTTACCAGTTTGTCCCCGGTTTGCAGGTACAATGCCCCAGGCTGTCCTGCAGCGCCGCCAACATAAAAATCTTCCGCACCATCTTTGTTTACATCGCCCGTAGCTATAAACGGACCTGTTCTGCTGAGCACGTGCGGCAGCAACACCTGGTCTTTATACTCGTCGTAATTATTTTCCTTGTGTTTAAATGGCTGAGATAAAATATTGGTAGCTTCTGTAAACAAAGGTTTATAGAGTGGGTTTCTGTTAATAGCCGCAACGGCTGATTGATGTGGCACTTTTATCTCCTGGTTTGGCAATACATTTTTAAAAACATTTTCCTTCTTATCCAGCCAGGTTACCACAATGCTGTCTATTACCGATGTTTGTGCGAGCCCAAAATGTACCCGCGGATCATTGGAAGAAAGATAGCCGCGCACCGTTTTCTGTTCAAAGTATTGCTGCATCTTTCCACCATAATACAGTGAAATTTTGGCGCCTATGCCATCCCGGTTGGTTGCAGGCCCTTCAAGCTTCAGTTTAATAAAATTATTTTTCTTATCGGTGGTGTTTTCGTAAAGCAACGCTTCCTGGTCGAGGTTATTGATGACCAGATCCATATCCCCAGCATTATCAAAATCGGCGATGGCTGCGCCGTTGGAAAACGTGCTGTCTTCAAAACCCCAGGCCTGGGAAACGTTTTCAAAGGCCAGGTTGCCTTTATTTTTAAACAGGTAGTTTCTTACTTTGATGGGGTCATAAATTTCAAGATATTCTTTGAACCCCTTTTCAAACATTTCCGTACCCGACTTGTATTTGTGTTTATTTGCCTGTACGTAGTCATCCTGTTTTTGAAGAATATCGCCGTCAAACAAATCCCTGCGGTAGCCATTTGCAACAAAAATATCGCGGTTGCCATCGTTATCAAAATCAGCTAGCAGTGTTGACCAGCTCCATTCTGTTTTGGAAATACCTGCCAATTGCGACACATCGCTAAAAAACAAATTGCCATTGTTGAGGTGCAGCACATTGTGCATGTATTGCTTCTGGAAACCGCTGTCTACAATAGCATGAAAACCTTGCACATCCATCCTGGGCATCGACACTTTGGAGCGTTTATAATTTTCAGGCAGCATCTCCATCACCATGATGTCCTCATTACCGTCATTATTGATATCCGCTATATCGGCACCCATCGAAAAGAGCGAGACGTGGTTGGTTGTCTTATTTATTTCATCTTTGAAGGTGCCGTTTTTCTGGTTGATGAACATATAATCATTGTCGGCATAATCATTCGACACAAAAATATCTTCATAACCGTCTTTGTTGAGATCTGCATTTATAACGGATAACGCATAACCAAAGGTGTTGCCAATTCCTGCCTGCTTGCCTATTTCAATAAATTTACCGTTATCGTTGCGGTATAGTTTATTGCGGCATTTTTCGGGTGGATTTCTTTTGCCGGAGACCATCCTCGACAAACCAAGATAAAAAGAGTCGGGTCTGGCTGAAAGATATACATCCAGATCGTTATCATTGTCCATATCAAAAAACACAGCGTGCATTGTATATCCTGCATCGTCAAGTCCGTATTTCTTTGCTTCTTCTTTAAACGTGAGGTTGCCCTGGTTAATATAGAGCAGGTTTGTTCTTTCTCCGTCCGTATCAAGGTAGCCGCCCTTACAAACATAGATGTCGGTTAAACCGTCACTGTTTATATCAACCATCGTGACGCCGTTGTCCCACCCTTTTCCACCGTCAACGCCTGCAGATTGGGTAATGTCTTTAAACTTCATGCCACCCTGGTTCAGGTATAACTTATTGGGCACGTCGTTGCCGGTAAAATAAATATCCTGCAATCCATCATTATTTATATCGCCGATAGCCACACCTGCCCCATTGTACACATAGGCAAAGCTGTCAAAATTGAGCCGTTTAAAATCTTCGTCCACCAAATTATTGAAAGTAATACCGCTCTGGGAAGAGGGAATTTTTTTAAATACAACGGGCGCTGCGGCCGCCTTCTTATCCTCCTGATTACCGGCACAGGCAAAGACAAAAGCAGCGCCGACAATCAAAAAATAGAAGGGAGATATGTTTTTTGATAATAACATGTATTCATTTTTATTACTTCAAATTACTTCAGCCCGCCGGAATACAACAAGTATTTTTGCCAGGCTGCGCCTGCTACTTTTCGGCCTAATTTCAGCCCTTCCGTATTGTCTGACTGGATATGATAACCACCCAACACGCGCGACAAACCCGCCAAGTCTGCAGTTTCCGTAAAAGTTGCAAATCTTAAAGTTACGGGTTTCCCTGTGCTCGCTGGTTCAGTAAAAGCACCGGGTACACGCTTTACCTTGTCACCAAAAAAATCACTTCCGGTAAACAACCGGAGCACTTCCGCACAGGCGGCACTTACCGTACTGTGGCCGGATACATAAGATGGAAATGGAGGACAAAGGAAAGTATCCGGAGAGTATGGCCGCCATTCACGGCCTGCTGCGTCTATAAAACCTTTTTCCGGGCCGCCCCATAATTTTATTATCCTGTTATTATAGTATTCGTGAACCAATGAATAAGGCCGGGCGAAGTCGTAAAACATTTTGGCTTCCCAACAGGCGATAAATGCATCCATTGCGGCTGCCTCTACCAGGAAATACATTTTTACATCTTCATCCAGCGTGTGCTTATCGCGTTGCGAAACATATTGAGAAAATACAAACCAATGGCCGGCCTGCTGTACCGACTTCGGCCCGTCGCGCATAAATTCTATCAGTGCTTTTTGTTCGTTAGTTAGGTTTGCCTGCATCGCTACCACTTCTTCTATCTCGCTGTTTAATTGCGGCGATCCTATTGCGGGCGGCGGCAGAGGGCGAAACTGGTTTGCGGAGTCGAGCAGCAGCGGACGAATTCTTCCCCATTGCGGCGTGAGGCATTCCGGTGCGAACCTACCACCCCTTCCATCGGCAAAATATTTGGGTTGCCACCGCTTTAAATCGTTTAGTGTGTCTGCGCTGTTTACCGGATGGTAGTTGGTATAGTCTGCATAAGGCTGACCATTTGAGCCGGGCCAATTCCCTTTCTCATTGGAACCATCTTCATAACGGCTTTCAATAACTGATTTTGCGGAAAGGTTACCAATTCCTTCGGGTGCAGTGGGATCCATTGAATTATTGGAAGGATCAAATCCCATTTGCCGCATGGTATTATTAAGCAGTGTGGAATCATCAATAAAATATGCCATCATCGTGCGGTAAGCGGCGTAGCTGATGGCAGTTTCCTTATGCTTCAGGGTTCTTTCTGCAGCTGGTCTCCTTGCTGTGTTCTTGAGGTAAAGCGGAATTGCTTTTGCATCATAGCGGCTCCAGGCATCAAATACCGCTGTCCATATTAACCCAAGATATCTCGAAGTGATGGTAGGACGCGGTTTAAACTTTTCTGTATCATTGGCGGTACACGTCATAACAATTTCACCCCATTGATAAGCAAGATTATTCTTTCCGTTTGGTTCGTGCATTTTGTTTTGGCAGTTAGCCAAACCGGGAATGACGACAAAGCAAATGGAAATCAGAAAATATAAGTTTACATTCTTATAAAGTAGCTTAAGCATCGTTTTAAAATTGCAATCACACAAATCAAATACTGATATTCTTCTGTTGTCTGCCTGTACTATTTGTCGGCTGCCCGCAATCTTGTTCCGGGATAGGCTTCTTTTTTTATGGCTGTTGGAAATGGTATATTCCTTTAAGATAAAAACAGGGAGAAAGAATTCTCCCTGCTTCATTTTAGACTAACTACTGCTTATGTGAAACATTATCTATTGATAGCCCTGGTTTTGCGGATATTTAGGCCCTTCCGTAACCAGGTCTATTTGTGATTGTGGAATTGGCCTTAGCATATTATAAGGCTGTACACCTGCTGAACCTTCGGGATTGTATAATTGAACCCTTTGCACAAGTGTTTTTGTTCGGGAAAGATCCCACCAGCGGGTGTCTTCGCCAAAAAACTCACGGCTGCGTTCATCTAAAATAAAATCAAGGGTTACATCAGCGGCATTAATTTTTTGTGCGGCTACTGCTGCAAGATACTGTACCGGTGTTTGATTAGGTTTTGCTGCGGCCCTGGTTCTAAGCACATTGATCATAGTTGCAGCGTCGGCTAAAGTTGCGCCACCTTTAAAGGCAGCTTCTGCAGCAATCATATACAAATCTGCAAAACGAAACAGGATATAGGGTCTGTCCGAATAGTCATTCATATCAGCCCTGGTAGAGTCATCCCACTTTCTCATGCTCGGGTAAAAAGATGTTGTAAACGGTACAGTTGCACCAGGCAAATGTTCAGGTTCCAAAATTACTCCCTTAAAGGCAGCTCTTTCTGCCGGTGTTACCACCCTATCGGCCATCCAGATAGAAGTATCTACCTGGTTTATTAATACACCCCGCGGTGTGGTGGCACCTGTTGAACCCCTTGGAGAAGATGCAGTACTGCTGGACAACCATACTGTTTGGAATGTTCCGTCATACCTGGAATCTGTAGCCCTGTTGGCAAATGCCTGGTCAATTACATATTTTGTATTTGGCCTGATACGTTGGAAGGGCCGGCCATTTTGTACATCTCTCACCGTCATGTTCGCACCACCGCCTGCAGGGTAGTTGGCGTTAATATTGGTGTACGTAGGACGCCAAAAGAAATTGGATTGGTTCGCCCCGGCGCCACCGCCACCTGAACCTGTTGCACCATTCTGTCCATACTTCAAATCTTTGGTATGGTCTATTACAAATAAAATTTCTTTGCCGTATTCGCCGCCTTCCACAAACACTGATGGAAAATAAGGCATCAAATCCAGGTTATAAGTGGCTTTGTTATCAATTAAATTCTTCGCTGTTGTATAAGCTGTGGTAAAATCTGCGGGTTGGCCAGCAGCAGACCATCCTTTCCAAAGGTAAGTTTTGGCCAACAGATATAAGGCAGTTGCTTTGGTAGCAGGTTTACCAGTGGTAGCAACGGGTGTGTTTGGCAAATCAACGGCTGCGTCGGTCAAGTCTTTAATAATCTGGGCATATACATCAGCCAATGGGGCTGGTGCATCTGCTGTTGATGCAGAGGTATTAAAAGTTGTATGCAAGGGCACCTGGCCAAACGTGGTTACTAAATAAAAGTAACAAAACCCCCGCAGGAATTTTGCCTGCGCTAGCAACTGTGTTTTTGTAGCTGCAGGAATATTGGCATCAGCACCATATTGCAATATGCCATTTGCAGTGTTGATATCAATAAACAACGTGTTCCAAAAACCCCCGTAGTCTTCTGTATTGCTTTTTATAGTAGGATTGTTATAGGTAAACCAGTGTGTTACGTCAGCGGCAGAACCCTTTTTTGTCTCATCCGTACCTGTGTTATACAGTTGGGTAAAGATCTGTGTACCCCACTGCCCCCGGAAACTGGAATAGATACCTGCAACGCCACCTTGAAGCCCATCGGTAGTGGTAAAAAATCCTGGGGTAAAAGATGTTCTGGGCTGCTCTTCCAATACTTTTTTACAGCCCGCACCTACAAAAAGCAAGGTGGCAAATACAAGGCTGTAACTAAAAAATTTATGTTTCATAATAATAATTTTGTGGGTTAGAATTTTACGTTTAATCCAAAAACAAACTGGCGGGTGGGGGGAACACCCATACCCACAACAACGACGCGACCAGTATTAGATGGAATAGCTGTCTGACCACCCTGCGAGCCGATTGCATTGCCGAAGTTATTACTATTGCCTTCCGGATCAAGACCGAGATTGTCTCTTACCAACGGCGCCCAAAGAATAAATGGATTTTGTACGGTTACATAAGCCCTTACAGATTTAATACCTGAGTTGCCAAACACTTTGCTCGGAAAATTATAGCCCAGATCAATAGTTCGGATCTTGATAAAAGAACCATCGCGGTAGGTAAGCGTTGAAGTAAAATTCTGGCCGTCCCTTCCTGCATCTGGCTGGGGGAAATCGTTGGTAGGATTGGTTGGCGTCCAGTAATTAACCTTTAATTGCTCAACCCTGCTGTTTCCGAAGAAAGGATAACCGGCACCGCTACCATCTGCTGATAAGTAAGTAGCCACAGCTGTTTGACCAAAACGACCAAACAAAACAATATTCAAATCAAAATTTTTGTACTCAAAGTGGTTGGTTAACCCTGCTACTAATTTTGGTTGAAAAGTACCAACAATTTGTCTGTCAGCTGCTGTAATAGCATTGTCCTTATTGACATCTTCTATCTTAATATCTCCCGGAGCAACGCCGTATACAGCCGCTTGTGTTTTCTCGTCAGTTTGCCATATTCCAATTTTTTTATAGTCATAAATCACAGCCAGGGGCTGACCAACAAACCATGCATTGCCAATATCCTGTTGCAAATTATTTTGCAGTGCCACAATCTTTTCCTTGTTGAAAGAGGCATTAAAATCAGTGCGCCATGAAAATCCATTGTTCTTATCACTCCTTACGTTTATGCTGCTAAGCGTAAACTCCATACCATGAGAAGAAGTTTTACCGAAATTGCCTGTTTGAGAATTTATACCGAGACTGCGTGGCAAACTTTTATTCAACAAAATGTCATAGGTCTGCGTGTTGTAATATTCAACTGATCCTGATAAGCGGTTATTGAACAAACCAAAATCAATCCCAATATTTGTTCCTTGGGTTTTCTCCCAACCCAACTCTGGGTTAGGCGCTGTATTGATGAGATAACCATTCGCAAAATTTGTAGTGGGCAAGCTGCCGGAACCGAAATTATAAAAATTGGAGCCCAGGCTTCCTAAGGTTGTATAGGAACCAATACCCGCGTTAGAGCCGATACCCCATCCTGCCCTTAATTTAAGACTGGTTACAAATTTTACATTTTGCATGAATGCTTCTTTATCAATATTCCAACCGATTGACACGGCGGGATAGGTAGTCCATTGATGGCCGGGTGCCAGTACAGAAGAAGCATCTGTCCGAATGGTAGCGGTTAATAAATACTTATCATCATATGAATAAATGGCCCGACCCATGTAACCGATAAGACCGCTTTCATTGTAATTAGTACCTTGTCCAAGCGCCGCCGGGGTAATTGTATTTACCAGCAGCCAGTTATAATCCTGGATAAAATCTGCCGGCACACCAGATCCGTTAAACTGTTGTTGCTGGAAGTGGTTTTTTTGCACTTCCTGTAAAGCAAGTACCTGCAGTTTATGTTTTTTACCAAAGGTGGTATTGTAATCCAATGAATTATTAATGGTATACTGCCACCCTTCAGCATTTGCCTGGCTGAGGTTGGAACCTGCTGTGGTAGCGTTGGTATTAAACACTGTATTGGGACCAGTATAGTTGTCGTTAAGGGTTTGAGACCAGCCAAAACCAAAAGTGGTTTTAAACTTCAGGTTTTTAAGGATATTTAATTCGCCATAAAAATTGTCCTGGAACTGAAGCCGCCTTTGAAAGGCCCGGATCAAGTCATTATTGCCAATAGATGTAAGCGGGTTAATCTGAACCTGATCGGCGCCCTGTTGAAGTGCGGGTTGAAAGTTGAGCGAACCATCGGCTTTATAAGGTTCAAACAAAGGCGATAACCGTGTTGCAGCTCCGTAGGCATTTGTACCGGTCCTGTTAGACCTGTTCATGGTATTAAAACTGCTGAAACCAACCTTAACTCTTTCGGATATCTTATGATCAATATTTACATTGAAAGAAAAACGCTCCAAATACTGATCGCTTATTATTCCGGTTTCCTTAAAATAACCACCACCAAAGAAAAACTGCGTTTTCTCATTGCCGCCCCTCACATTTAAATCATGGCTTGTTCTTATCCCTTTCTGCAGCAACAATTTTTGCCAGTCGGTGCTGACACCTTTGGCCAGGTTCGCAGTTTCGTCTGCTGTAAGTGCATATATATTCTGACCTACCGTATTTGAATTGCCCACGGCTGCGTCTGCTTTAAATTGGGCATATTCCGCACCGTTAAATAATTTGTACGTACCAATTGCATCTACTATTCCAACGTATCCATTATAACTGGTTATCGCTTTTCCGGTTGTACCTCTTTTTGTAGTGATAATCATCACCCCGTTTGAACCGCGTGACCCATAAATAGCGGTGGCAGATGCATCTTTTAAAATGTCAAGACTGGCAATGTTTTCGGGGTCAATATCATTCAGGCTACCACCATACGCCATCCCATCCACAACAATTAATGGGTTGTTATTTCCACTTAAAGAGCGGCTACCCCGAATAAGAATCTGGCCGGTTGACCCAATATTTGAACTGTTGCTCACAATATCTACGCCCGCAGCCCTACCCTGTAACTGATTCAGAATATTAGGTGCCTTGATTTCGTTCAGGGTTTCACCTTTAACTGATACCGTAGAACCGGTTACATCCTTTTTCCGTTGTGTGCCATAACCAATTACTATAACCTGGTCCAGATCAGTAGAGCTGGACGAGATTGAGATGTTTACAATAGCACGACCGTTAACAGGAATTTCTTTTGTAGGATAACCCACCGAAGAAATAACCAGCGTGCTTTTTGCCGGCGCCGCAAGCTGGTACTCACCGTTGTCGTTGCTGGTGGCCCCTATTGTTGTGCCTTTCACAACTACAGAAGCACCGGGTATCGGTTGGTTTTTCTCATTTGTAACACGTCCTTTAACAAGTGGCTGTGCTTGGGCTTGCGTTGTTATCGCCAGAAAAAACATTGAAAAAATCAATGTAATCACCTTTTTTGTGCTTTTAAAGGCCGTTTCAGCCCGGGTGCCTGTCGGTGAGGAAGTTTGCTTGTGCAGTTTCTTCATAAATCGTTTTTAAAGATTGTAAGGTTGTTGGTTACTGTTTTTAATAATAAAAGCTGGCATAAGCCCGAACGTAACAGCGTCGCAGCTGCGTTCTGGCCTTAAAAAGCTACGGTCAATTAGTGCCCGCAGGGTTTCGGAAAAAAAGTAGAAATGGGAAATGCAGATTTTTGTTTGAAGGAAACAGGCCACAGAAAACACAAACGCAGGAAGCCTTTGTTGAGCCGCACAAGAATGCGGGCGCAGGTGGTTTAGAACAGGCAACATCGTCGTTAACATTTTCAAAGCAGTTAGTCAATCGTTAAAAAACCCTGGAAACACCATTTAGCAGGTGGTCTGTCACCCGCAATGCTGGTTAAACATTGTTTAGACATTGTAATTCCACTTTCCGCTGTTCCGACAGCCGCGTTTGATGGCTAGCTGCTGCCTGTCGTTAAGAAAGTTAAATAAAAGTACCAAAAACAGGATTTCTATAATGGCTCATTTGTGCAAGAATAGGGAACAAATGTTTAAATTACACTTATCAAATCGAAGTGTACGGGTAAATATGGTTCAGTTTGAAAGTGCCAGAAGCAAAACTAATTTTTGGTGGCCGTTACACCCAGGTTAATCGACTGACCACAAGCAGCGAATCTGGCGGGTCGCACGTCCTTTCAATGACCCATATTTTACTGGTACCCAAAATAAATGCCCTTCCTTCGTCCACAGAAAGAAGCTGGAGAAGGAGTACACCGCAGTAGCATGGACCAAAAATTAGTATTTTTATTCTGATAAAGTGATTGCCTGACAAATGAATAATCTAAAGACTATCCTGCTTACGCTGTATGCCTCGCTGTTGACACTGTGTCTGCAGGCTCAGCAAAAGGATATTAAATTCACTTCCCTTACTACTGAAGACGGACTTTCTTCCAATACGGTCAATGCCATCTTAAAAGACAAGTATGGCATGATTTGGTTTGGAACCGAAGATGGCCTTGACAGATTTGATGGCACCCGCTTCACCGTTTACAGGCATCGGCCAGATGACTCGTCCAGCCTTAAAGCCAACGAAATTCTATCGTTGCATGAAGATAAAGACGGGAATCTGTGGATTGGAACCAGCGGGGGTTCCTTAAGTTTATATGACCGTAAATCAGATGCCTTTATCAATTTCCCTTCCACCGGAAAGGCTAACACTATACACAACAACGTTATCAGAAGTATTTGCAGCGACCACACGGGAAAAATATGGGTTGCACATTTTGATGGGGTGAACATCCTGGACCCGAAGATCGGCCAAATAACCGGTTTGCCGCGCATGAAGGGTCAACCCGCAAACTTTTTTGACCAAATCAGTATTTGCCTTTTTGAAGATAGCTTTCAAAATATGTGGATTGGGACCAACAAAGGGTTGTTTCGGTATAACTTTGAAATCAACTCTTTTGTGCAGTTCGCTCATGCCGACGCGGATTCCGCCAGTTTGTGCGGCGACGTGATAACTTCAATTACCCAGGATAAAACAGGCAATTTGTGGGTAGGCACAGACAAAGGATTGAGCATGTTGCGCCCGGGCAGCACCCGATTTACCAATTTCAGACACAAAGAGAATAATGCCCAAACGCTCAGCAGCAACGCTATTAACTCGGTGGCCACTGACGGCGATAAGCTATGGATAGGAACATCGGAAGGACTGAATATTTTTGATACGCACACCGGTGAAATTGCCAAGTTCATACCCGATCCAAGAAATATCCATAGTTTA
>JBDSEV010000006.1:0-39572 GCA_039919885.1 Chitinophagaceae bacterium | reverse complement strand
TACCTCCGCGTCTTGCATAGTCGGTCTGCAACCCCAAGAATCCGGTGATACCCAAACCTGCATCAGAAGTGTCTGGCGCAGTAAATGCACCTGCATTGCCTGTGGTTGCATTGTAGCGATTCAATTTACCGTAATAGTCTTCCTTACCTAATGCTTGCCGTTGCTTAAACTCGCCGGCCGTTCCGCCCAACAATTCCCCCAGCTTTGATCCAAGACCGGCGCCGGCGTACGTCCCTGTACCTGGTGCCAGAAAGGTACCCAACACACCACCCAGAATACCGCCTACTACTTGACCAATTCCGGAGGAGGCCTTCCCAATCATGTCAAAACCGTTTTGGGTTTGACCCAGTTGGCTAACAGTTGAAGTAAATTTGTTTAACCCTTCAACTGAAAGTAATGACCCTATGAATGACTGGCTTCCGGTCCCTGATGAAGCACCTGTTTTTTCTTTTTGTATTCCTTCCTGGGTCAGCTTAGCGACAAATTTTTCTTCTTCAGTTGATGCATTTCGGATCACATCAGCAATATTTTTATCACCATTATTAATTGCCTTTATGTTTTCTCTCGCGGTCTGCTTTAATGTTTCAACGTTTTCCCTGGCCAACGTGGTTTGGATCTTCGTCTCCTTAATTCTTTCCCGCGCATCAGCCATTGCTTTTTTCTGATCTGCTTTGAATCCGGAGACATCCTTGTCCGCTGCACTATTAACACTTTTTATACGCGGATCAATCCAAGAATCTGGGTAATGATCTTTACCCCGTTTTGATTCCAGCCAGTTGATATCAACATCTCTTTTCTGGTTGCGGGCATCCACCCTGCTTTTCCATACCATATCGCCGCCGGTCTGCTGCTCCAGGCGGGCTTTCTTTTCCAGCAGTGAGATGTGGTCATTAATTAATTTGATCTGTTCTTTTGCTTTGTCTGTCTGTGAAACAGCAGCCCTCAGTGCGTCGCTTGCAATCTGATCACTTTTTTTCTTAACTGTAGCCATATACGCCTCAAGACCATTATCGGTGACCTTAAACGAGATTGAAACATTATCGGACATAAAATTTGACTTGCTAAAAATGAGCGATTTGCAGGCGAAGTGCCTAAACGATTGTGATATTAATTAGCGGGGAGTGACTTGGTGAGTCTTAAGTGCTTGAAGCAAAGGTACGATATCCATTCGGACTATGATACGGTTAAAGGCCCGAAATTTTGAAATCTTGTCAATTAAGCTGACAGCCATGTTTATATAAATATCTTTATCCAAAACATGCTAAATGCGAACTAATGAAAGTCTTCCTTTTGGGATGAGAAATGGTTTTGTTTCAGCTGACGTTCCATTTCAATTAGATTTTATGGATGATTCGTTACGAACTGACCTGTGGAACGCGTTTTACATATTTCTTCTGAAAGAATCAATCGATACAGTGCCAACGTATACTTACCAGAGTGGGCAAGTAGCTGAGGCGCTATGGATTCACCATTTTAGGGAGCCAGCTGATCACTTTCCGCATCAAGCGCGTTATTATGGAGAATTGATAAAACTCCGGATTAAAAAGATGGTGTGGTATGAAGTATATGAACTATTTGAATACCTTATTTCCGCTCTCAAATTGGTGCAGGATTTTGATGTGCCGGGATTTGTACTTTATGTTAATGATAAATTGAAGAGTAACAATTCATCATATACATTCATTTTCAACCAATTCGTTCCCGTTACAAACGATACAGAGATAGAAGAGATAAAACTGACTGGCGAAAATGCTACAATTCATAATTTGCTGGGTGTCCAAGAGCATTTAAAAGCCGCTTTAAAGTTATTATCACAAAAACCAGATCCCGATGTCAGAAATGTCATTAAGGAAAGCATAAGCATGGTTGAAGTGCTGGCAAGAATTATTGAACCGACAGAAAGTACATTGGGGGGCGCCCTTAATAAACTGGGCAAGAACCGAAAGATTAATCCGACATTTAAAGCAGGGTTTGAAAAATTGTATGCATATACCAACGGCAAAAATGGGATACGACATGCCTTAATGGATGATGAGTCAACTGACATCGAGGATGCAAGGTTTTTCCTTATATCCTGCTCTGCATTCACCAATTATTTAATAGTGAAAGCAAGAAAAGAAGGGATCTTTCAATAACTATAATGTTACAATACATGGAACGGCCAGCATGCCCGCATTGCCATTCAGTTGAGCTGAATAACGGTAACTGTCAGTACACTTGCAAACCCTGTGGTGGGCAATTTGCCTATCATCTCGCTACTATTCAGGTCACCGATGATACCACTGGGCACGTAGCCTCCAGTGAAAGAGGTAAAATAATTACTTTTAAGGTATGTATGAAGGGTGATACAAGGGTATTAGATCAGTACTCGAAAGGAATATGAAAACTTGAAGTATTTCTTATATGTTCTATTGGCAAACGCCGATCCAAACCAAATTGAGAAAACAACTGCTGGCCATCTAAAAAAGGGTCTTGATAATATATTTTATTAATCGAATGCGACAATTTTTCAATTATTTGCTTATCGACATCTCTATTGTAAAACGGAAAAGAATATCCTATGACCACCAAAATAGTGGCGTCCGCAATCATCTGCATCACATGTTTCATCAAGTTTTTATGATAGGGTGTGTCTTCCCAAGCAAAATGAAGCTCTGAACTTAAGTCACGACTGAAAAAGTCAAGAGCGTCTGCTATAGTAATGCCATATTTACTTTGAAACATGCTTTCTTTGGCCCCATGTATATCTTTCCCAAATCCAGCAATTCCGTTGAGCTGAATTAATGACAAGTTATCATGGTTATTGAAGGTTGGATCAAGATTTGGAAAAGCTGTAAATAAGGAAGGTGAATGCAAAAAACCAGCGCCAGAAAAAGTTACATCTTCTCCAACACCGTCACGAAAATGATTTGCCGCAAGCTGAATTTGATAATCATAGTTCCAGCTTAACACTTTTACATTATTTGGAAATATTTGCGTATTCATGATTCCGACCAACCAGGGTAAATAACGTGGGTCGCGAACGCCTTGAACTTTTTGCTTTATAGTGAAGTATTCTGACAAGGTCTGCTTCAAGCTAGTAAATTCATCTCCGTTAGGTGATAATAAATTCAAGTACTTTGCATAGGTATCCACATCGCCAAATTCACCAGCCTTTTTTGCTAACTTAACGAATTTGATTTTTAGGGCGTCAATTCTCTCAGTCAGATGGTTATTTGCAGGATTTTCCATTTCTTTGGAAAGGTCTAGGTCCATTAAAGCGTTGGCTAGTCCCGCCTGCCCTGCAGGAGGATCATAACAGTAATCTGGAGAAGACCTTGAAACAGGTAATGCCCTGGAGCTCGCCCCAGCGCCTAAATAATATACGATTTTCTCAGCCATAAAATAATGTAAAGGGTTTATTATTAATTTTAAAGTTCGTTAATCAACAAACTATTACAAAACTAAATATGGATAAGCTCGCATGCCCCGTTTGCCATTCCCCTGAGCTTAACAATGGAAACTCACAGCTGACCTGCAAGAAATGTTGCAAGCAATTCTATCCAGGTAGCGCAGCTATAATGGAAACTGATGATGATACAGGTATTGTGAGCTTTAGAAATCCTTGTAAGGTGGTGACTTTCCGGGTTACAGCTAGTGAGACTGGGTTAGATCCAAAGGACAATTAATCTAGGTGTAGAAGCAATTAAAAAAAGCCGGTCACCATAAAAAGGCCGGGATAGCCCGGCCCAATTAAAATCACTTATTTGATTTATTTTTTGTTGGATCAACCAACTTATACGTTGACCCTGGAACCTCCGAAGGAGGAAGGGTGTTGCCCTTCGTTGAGGTTATTTCTTTTCCGTGGCCACCACGCGGGCCTACAGTTTCATACTGCCCGGATTTAGGAGCGGGTTGTCCTGGTTTTAAATTTCCTTTTGACATAAAATATTGTTTTAATTAATAATAAGCAAATTAGCATTTTTAAGCTAATTATGTTAGCAAAGTAATCAACATCTTCTGCACATTGGCGTTGTAATATATGATTTGTGATAATTTTATTGCAGAGGTTTCAAACGGTCTATTCCTTACGTGTGGCAAACGTTAAATAAGAGGTTTCGCTCATTAAACATAGACACTTTTGTTTTGCCGAAAGGACTTTCCAAAAGTGGTTGAAAATCTGAAAGCAATAGTGCTGGCTCTGTCGCGCGACTGACATCCAGTGACCTGAAAATGGTGAAAGCCATTACCCGCTTGTAGGATACCGGTCTAATTAAGGGATACCGGAGGTTTAATGGGATTGCAAACGGTGCCAAAAATTTTGAAAAAAATACCGTTTGCCCTTTTTCTGGACTTTTTTTACTTTTTTTCGGTGTTTTTCAGCAACTGCAGTGAGACTTATGAAAAGAATAAAAGGAGTTTTCAGGGATTAAGAGTCGCCATGCCTATGGTTGAACTACTTACATCCATTAAAGTCGTTTCAACAAATTATGAATGGATGTTCTATGCCATTTTCCCCCTTGCTGGGCCGTAGGTATTTCCCTTTTGTTCATCTCATTAGCCAATGCCCTGACAGTTGTGAAGCCGGCAGCTTTTAATTCAACTATTACCGGTTTCATTTTCTTTGCAAACTTTTCTGCCTTGGCTTGGTTCTCTTTCGCCAGCGATGCCCCATTCTTGCCTAGTACTTGCCCCCGGCGTTTTGCTGCCTGTAAGGCCTCCTTCGTTCGGATACTGATGGCTTTACGCTCATGCTGTGCGAACGCTGCCATTATATGTAGAATCAACTCATTGGCCTGAGGATTGTCAACAGCCACGAATGATACATTTGATTCCATTAGGTCAGAAATAAATGCGACGTTACGTCCCAATCTGTCAAGTTTGGCAATTATCAATTTCGTTTTATGCTTTCGACAATAGGCCAACGCATTAAGGAGGACCGGGCGATTGTTCCTCTTCCCACTTTCTATTTCCGTAAACTCTTGGCAGAGGTCTATTCCGTTAGCTTTCGCATATGCCTGTACTGCTGACTGCTGCGCCTCTAACCCTAAACCACTTTTGCCTTGGCGGACTGTGGACACTCTGTAGTATGAAACGGCAGTTAGCATTGGCGATTTTTTACAAATATAGGGGTTTTGTCCATAAGTAAACGGTAGTTTATATATGGACACCAGCCTTTTTTGCCGGCATTAATGATTAGTTGAACATTTAATAAGTTAATTGAGCTTTCCTTTATTCGCTTTAAAAATTGCCAGCGCGAACATGCGAATAAGCACTTAGGCTATACAACGGAGTAGATTGATTGACACGCGGGGCTTATTTTACACTTACAAAATCCAGTTTCAGATCAATTATTTATTTATTCGCAATAGCCGCTCATGACAAGGCAGAGTAGACATATTAGCCTGGAAGTGTGTTGGGTCCTACATCTTCACGTTTTAGCATTGCACCCAAGCTTTTAGAGGTATTTTCTTTTGCACGGTTTGTGTGAATGTTTGTTGCCCGTTTATAAAATTAATTGGGACCTTCAACAAACGCAACTGGCACGCGTGAGCATGCCAGTCATAAAGGTCCATAGTTATTGAAAACGGACAAGGGTAACAATGATTCCAACCCATGAGCCCCCGTAAATTGTCAATACTGTGGGCTTTTTTCTTTGTGAAGGTAAGAGATTTAATAGTCCTTCTGACCTTAAGAAATCTACACAACTTAGTAGGTGTCTCCATGTTCTTATTCCTTAAACCAATAGCGGCGATCTTTGTCCATATGCCGCCTAGGCCCTATCTGTCTGATTCAGCGAGCGTCTGGTTTTCCGAGTAATCTCTTTTAGAAGTACCGTAACCCAGCCTGTGCGATGCATCTAAAGCGGCTGTTCGCTCGTATTAGCCTTGAAAACATAGAGATAACTTAAAGAGGGAGGTAAAAGCCGTGGGCACACAAATGTACATTGTTGGTCGTTGCAGCTGACCCGCCGGAAACGCACAAGGTGGCTGTTGGTAGCCGCGAATGCCCTTGTCATTTGCACACGTTCGCCGCAATAGACACAGGGTATATGGCCATCAAAAAACGGCTGTACAAATCAACCGTATTAGAGGAAGTAAAAAGAATACCAAAGCAGTGGCAGAGTTAGCCAGCTCAATATCGAAGTTGTTATGTAAAGTGGTCCTTTCGGCTTATTGGTGTTGCTGACTTTTTCACCAGTTCTAATTTCAAAGAGTAGGTCTGGAATTCTCGTTATCATGTGAACTAATCCTGCAGTTGCTACGCCTATGTTAAAAAAATGGTATAAGCAGTAGAGGTAGCCTGCAGCGATTAAGCTAAAAATTATTCCCGTTATTCCTCCACCTTTTGTTAAAAAGCTTCGCACTATTAATCCAATTAAATTAGTTCCCACAAACAGGAGAACAAAGTATGCACCTACCGCTTTCAAGATTGAGATTAGTACCAACATGTCATTATTATTGAGAATGATTTAACAACTTGCCCTTACTTTATCATTTCGTATATGGACTTTTCAAAGACGCCAGTGGTCCTTCCGACTATCTCCACCGGTTCAACAATCCGACCATTTGAATAGTAAGCGCTTCCATAAGTTGCCATGATATTGGTAAGATTAATGTTTATGTACGTCAACTTTCCATCAGCTTTAATTCTTACGTTCCACTCTCCAGTTACCCTAGTTGGAGTATAGAAGTATTTACTTCCTTTGGCACTTACTTTCTCCAAAACCACATAGTTTGTGGAGTCAAATAAAGAGCCATCCTTCTTTTCCAGTGACCAGGACAGCCTGGATTTTTCAGATACAATTAACCCGCTGGACTTATCAATGATTTTAATGGATAGCCCCTTCTGTGCAAACATGTCAATAATATTGTCCCATATTTTATCTAGCGACTTTTCTGATGTGTAAACGATTGGCGTTTTTGGGTAGGTACCTTTCAAAGGTGCTATGTGCATGCTGCAGCTGTGGAGAATAACAAATACTGGCAGAAGAAATTGAATTCGTCGCATTGTACTTAAGGTTTAGGGACACCAATGTACTTCAATTAGCAATGTCAATGAAAAAATACTGTGCGGCTTAGGACCACGGATAGGCCGACCATTCAGCCCCGGTTCATCTAATCTTCTTCATCCGGGAACCATGGCTGTAGTCCCGTACTTGCTTTCAGACACTGATTGTGGTTAGTAGAGGCGGTTTTCCTAGCTAAACCTAGTTACGCCGTAATAGTTACATCCTGGTGCTACAACAATGTTAGCTCCCATTACGCTTTTCCAGCAATCAATCCCAACCTGGTAGGCTCTCAGGCCAAGTACATTTGAATCCTGCTAGTATGCAATCTAACTAAGTGGTCACAAGTACGATTCTCCGCTTTGTTGTTTTGCCGAATTGTAAGGCAGCACATAAATAAATGGCTTGCGACCAAGAATGATGGAAGAGTTTTTAGGGATGATACCAGCATGGAGGAAGATAATGAGCAACAACACAAAGGGTATGCTCATATAAATAACCGTTTCCACCCACAGTCCCTGGAAGCTGTTTACCCTTGCACAGGAGGGGTTTTCCCTATAGTAAAGTATATGCACTTGCTGGCCCCGTTTTAGGTCTACGCCTTCAGAACCATTAAAAAACACTGTATCTTTTCCATTGGTAGAGAATTTGAGCACCGGATACTCACTGGTGAATGTACCATTTAAGCTTTTACCTTTAAAGCACATAGTGCCGACTGTCGAGACAGCTCCAACAATCCATATTATCTTCCAAATTAAAAAAGGCATTACAAACAATGTCGCCAATAACGCCAAAAAACCAGCTTTGCTGAATCGCATGATTGACAATTAAAATTGCTAAAACTTAGAGAGAAGTGTACTTCATTCCGTTCACAGTTCCAAGTCATCAAACGTATGAATTCAAAATGAAAGGTTAAGTTAATAAGATAGTATTTTTGTAGAGTCCGAACTCCCTTAAACCTAACAATACGCACGCATGCAAGAAACTAATTCTCTCTATTCTTTATGACGGAATCTCAAAACCCTGGGCGGCTATCGGGAAAGAAATGCACAAGCGGTTCCGGCGGTATAGCCCTTTCAAATTAATTAAGATTACCGGGCCTCCAGCGCTTGTTGGGAAGCCTACCTCTTCCGGTGGTAATAAAGCTTTGGCGAGCCTCACGGTCAAAATATGTCTGGGAAAGTTCTTCAATCAAACTTACGTGCAGCCTGGAATCAGGACCATGGTATGCTGGCTTAAAGATCTCATTATTCGGCTTTCTTTGATTGAAAAAGACTCTCCATTTATCCTTCTTCAGCGCCGTATGCTCCGGTAACCCTGCTGATATAACCTTACCGTCGGCGTCAAATAAAACTTTATGCATGCGTGTATGGAAATGATCGTCCCAGAAGTACCAGATCAGCCCCCGGCCGGAGTTGTTGGGAAAACGTCTCAATAATGGCCGGTCCGTGTGGATTTGCCCTTTCCAGTTGTATTGCACCTGCATGTAAGTATCACCGCCTTCTTGCATGCGGGAGAATGCAACAGATGACAACGGTTCACCTGGAGCAACTTCTTGCTTCCGCCAGGTGGCCTGAAAAACAGTTCCTGCTGGCAGCTTAAAAAATCCAGTTCTTAAAAGGTTGGACGTGCTGATGCTTAAAAGTTCTTCAAACCAAAGGATTGTAAGTTCTATTTTCGTCGGCGGATGAAAGATCGCTTGAAACCTACTGGTTTTGTTGTGTTGTTTCATTACATGAAAATTAAGAGTTAACGATTTGCAGTGATTGGTACAATTCTAGGCATTCGTCATAGCTCATTTCTTTTTTTTGCTGAAGCCTATCGCTGAGCTTGACGACGTAACCCCACCGTGCTGTATCATCATGTAAACCGCCTTGGTGGTCAAACAAAAGCTTGCTTTGCATTTTAAGCTTGCTCAAGTATGATGTAATGATATCCTGGTCTGAGATCAATTCAACCAGGGTGCCTACGATCGCTTTCATATCATGCTCAGATACAAAATGCATGTCGGCATTCCCATTTAGCTTCTTTTCCGCTGCTTCGCCAGAAAGTAATGCTATTAGCACTTCGATTGTAGAACGGTGCAACCCGTTTTCGTCTTCTTCAAATTTATAACCTGGAAACTCTGGCGGGCCAACCACACGGCCTCCGTATTCAATATTATTGTGAATGCCTGGGATCACTGTTACGCTTAAAAAGGGAATTTCAAACCACAGATAGGCAGCAACGTGCCCGGCCTCATGGATCGCGATGTTAATTAATTCCGTTGGTCTCATCGCTTTATTAATTAATTATCAAAAAATATCGGTTGAATTATTAATAATTCTCTTCGCATTATTACTAAAAAAAATATACTTTATTAATTACGTGCTTTCTTCCGAAACTCCTTTCTAAGTTTGGTTATTCTTAACAATCAAACCACTTACATATGAAGCCTATCAAACCCCTTTCTTACGCTCTTCACTTGGCCATCAATGAATGCCGTAATATGCCTGCAGATGAATTGCTTGAGCTGCTTACTGACTTTACTCCCGCTACTGATGAGCTTGCAACGGCCCTTGCTGTGGCCACTAGTGAAAAGTTTGGCGGAAGCAAGTTTTACAGTTTAAATTAATTGCCATGACCATTATCTGCTTTCTCGTCACCGTCCACGAACAAACGACAGCACCTGTGCGGCCACAGGAGGCTTAAGGCGGCTGTGTGTCCTATCAACTACTATGACACGCCATTCCATCAGTTAGCGTTAACAGCTTACCGTGGCACTCTTGTAGTGTAGAAAAGCTGATAGTCCTGACAGGGAACTGTTCTACGCCGTCTTTTACTTCAATCTTAGCCAGTTCGAAGGTGCTGGGTTGATCTGCAGGATACGACTTTTGATATACTCCGTAATTCATGTTCCTTCGGATCAGCAGCAAGGTGTAGTCAGTTGTCTTGATAATTCTGGGCAACAAAATCATAATGAATTAATTTAAGTGCGATTGTTGTTGACCGTTAATTAATTGGGTCAACTTATCCTTACACGCTGTAATGGTGGTAAAGGTGTAGCCTTCCGCCACATCCTCTATTGCTTGAATACCGGCAGAATGAAACGTCACGGCGCTAATTAATTTGTAACCTATTAATGAAAGGGTATGTGCATTGCTCATTGAGTATGTCAGCCATTCCATGTTAGTCGCTACAAGGATGTAATTAATTGTACGTGATCTGATGGTAGGTGTGGGGTTAATTAATTTGCCTTTTTCCAATTAATTATAATTATGTACGATCTGCGATGCACTTTCTTTCTCCTTCCTCCAACTATCCATCAATTCCTTAAAGTAGGATCTTGGTATGCTGGTACCAACCTTATGTTTCCTAATTGTCCCTTTCTTGGCCTTTACCCTAGTTTCAGAAAAGGGACAAATTCCACTTTTCGAAATTTCTACCAGTTGTCCGAGCCTTTCCATAATTTCAGCATGGGCCGCAGTGACGGTGTGAATTTCAACCAGTGCCTTAAACCTGGATTTACCACGTTGAATGCGCTTTTTCAGTTTGGCAAATTCTTTAATGTTTCCGTCTTCCTTAGCTGCATTCATGCCATCGTGATAATCTTGAATGATTTTCTGATTACTAAACTGATCAAGTACTTTTCGTTCACACTCCCGCAGCCCTTTTGGATATCGCCCGGTGATGAATTTTAAGCCGTCCCTGGATATGATTTTTTTAAACGCTGGCAGGAGCTTCAGTTCAGCTATTTCATTGATAGTTGTCTCAGTAAGATCTGCTAATGTATAAATCGGGTTCGTGCAGCCTTCCCGTAATTCATTAAGGTCATTGTAGTGAAGCTCAAACCGAAGGATATTGTCACCTTTGTCATACAGCTTGACGGTTTTATGTGTTAACACAGCTTCCTTACCTATTTGTATTCCGGTATTTGTTCTCATATTTTCAAACGGGTAAGACCGATACCTAAGTAGGTCCTCCCGTAGCCAGGTTGTGATATTGAAATGCAAATCACATATATTCAAACCGATTTCCAACCTGGTAACTCTCGCCTTCGTTGGATCTAACTTGAGAAGATTTGACAGCTCATCAATGGCTGTCAGTGCATCCCCCGCCGTAAACTGTCCGCTATTGTTTCCCCCCATCATATACTTTTGCAGACTGCCTTCCACCCGTAAGCTCCAATGCTCGACACTCTGCCAAACACGGTAACCTATTTCAATTGTAAGGTGCCTGTACACTGCCCGGCGCCAAATAGTTTGAATAAAGGATTCACTGACTCGTATCCCGTTCCTACTCTGGAAGGGAATTTCAATTCCGGATCTTAAATCTACATATGCACCAAAGTGAAAAACAGTTTCCAAATATTCTTTTTCCTCAATTGTTAAATTTGGAAAAAAAAGTTTAACGGCATCGACCATTACTTTATATGTACCTTTATAGCGATTACTTACAATTTCTTTGTTACTGGATGCCGCTACTTGAATGGATAGCGGCATTTTTTTGTTCTCTACTTTTTTTGTGTGTTTCTCCTACACAATTCTTTCGCCGCATTTATCAAAAACCTCACATCGTCGGACCCACGCATAAGCTTTCGCATTTCCTGGCTGCTGACGAGGGCGATAGATTCCCTAGCTTTTTTGAACGAAATGTCGGCAACTACCACACCTGGCTTCCTGTTTACGGTGGGATTCGCTTGTATCGATTTACGATGCCCTGTGCCGGTAAGGGTCTTGACAGCGGCCAATGAAATAGATGGCGGAAAACTGGCCAGTTCTGGGCTGGTATAAGGGACCGGTAATATCGTGCCGGTGCCGAATATTTTTTCCAGCTCGGTGGCTAAGCGCAACGCCTCCAGGAATTGTGCATCGTTTAAATTGCCGGTGTCTACCTGGGTACATATCGTTTTGAAAAGGCCTCGCAAATCTTGGATATCATTATTGGCCATTTTTAATCCTTCCGGTATTCATTTTCAATTTTGCGGTGGCTTTCTGAATGAAAAGCCGCATTTCAATAAAAGGATCGGCCGGCTTTGTTGCTTTTACCAGGGCCGGCGAAGCGACCGCGCGTTCGATCTGAGGCAGGATTGCGTCATCATCAATTACGCTGATATTGGCGCCAATAAGACGGTAACTCAGTGTTGACTTGGAAAAGTCCCTTTCAAAATATACCCGGTCTGTTAACTCCAGGCGCTGGCGGTAATCGGCGTTGCCCAGGGCGCCTACCTGATTTGATTTCTCCAGTTTGTTTTTGTAGTCCGTCAGCTTGCAAAACGTTGTGTAATCTCCGTGTGTAATGAGACCTTTCTTATAAGCTTGCTCGATCTCGGGTAATGAACGGCATCCGTTGAACATTGGTGTTAAAATTTTTAAATAGCGATGGCGATCTGTTGGCGGTTAACTATTTAATTTCTTTTTCGATTAGTTTTTCGATACTGCCCAATTCTGGAAGATCACAGTGACTGAAGCCTAAATCTTTGTCAGCTGCAATACAAGCTTTGTAGGCTAACAAGTATTTAATAAAATCTTGTTTGCTGAAATATTGCGACTTAAAGTCGGCAAGGATCTGATCAAACCGCCCAAAGATGTAAGCGATTGATCTTGTAAGCAACTGATCGGCGTCGGCGACCATCAGGCAACAGGTCTGCCATCGAATGTTTAAACTTTCGATGCTGCTTTGACGGAAACGATCACTCTCGGTGTTGACGGTAGCCAGTCGGTTTTGGTACTCCGACTCTGGAAATATAATTCCCAGATCGATTCTCTTTTGCCAATCTTGAAGGGTCTGAAGTACTGAATCAACGTGATTATAGAAATCTGAATACGGACATGGTGTAAGACGAGGATAGATCGTGTCTTTTTGTAATTTAGCCATTAGGTCAATGTTAAGTGCGATTGATTGCCGGCGACTGCCAGCAGCGATGGTTGTTGCGATTAATTGCCTATGGGGTAGGCATATAAGATTTTTTACGCGGGATGCAATGGGATTTTATGTAGCGATTAAATTCTGATGAATAAACAAAACGCTTCCCCCTAATTTCTATGTATTCCATTTCTCGATTCTTCAACCGATTTCTCATAGTCCGAACACATCTACCGAGCCTTCCAGCAACCTCTTCCTCACTAAGGAGAGGATCGGGATCCACGAGTGTTATACCTTTGACAATTTCAGAAAGTGCCGCGATTTGGTTTATTAAAGGTTGCAAATACTTTGCTATTGCGTCTTCGCTTATGAGCAAAACGGCGGAGCTTCCAGCAGCTTGGCTGACCATTTGATTATATGATAATTGCGATGGTAGACTCAACCAGAGTGGTTGAGTGATGTGCGATTGTAATTAATTATGTAAAATTAGTGAAAATTTCTGAAAAGAAATGGTATAAGATGTATCGATACCCCTAGTTTGATTTTTTTTAACGTTTACTTTTCCAGTTAATAATTTCATCTGAGAAGTATATTATCCCTTGATCAGTACTATTACCCCAGTACATAAAATTGCGCCTGCAGGGCCGCCTATAAAAAAAAGATAACAGTTATATTTTATTTAAACCGACTATTCATTCGGAGGCAGGTCTTCTGATGGTGCCTTTTTTACAAACGGTGAATATACCTGGTCCAATATCCTGTCTTGTCTTGCTGAGTTTGCGCCGCCTGCATAAGTCTCTGAGGTTTGCATTTTAGAGTGCATCAGTATATATGAAAGATCAAATGCGTTAACGTTAGCCTCCATCGCTAGCCCCCCAAAGCTGTGACGGGAAATGTGGCTGGTTAATTTCTTAGAGATCCCGGCCGTTAAAGCTATCGCTTTAAGCGACTTGTTTATCATCGCTGTTTTTGATTGTATTTGCCGCTCAAAGAAATCTGTTGTTTCATCCAAGTTGTTCTCAAGTAGATCAAACACATAGTCGTGAGTTCCTGCGGCCTTCCTTCTGCACCCCTCAAGTATTTTTACACCCAGCGGATGCAAAATCATGTCAGTTCCTTTTTTGCTTTTCTTCATCGTATACTTGATTCTCCCTTCTTGTATATATTGCCACTTCAGCTTTAACATGTCACTGATGCGTATGCCGCCATGGAAAAAGGCAAACAAGAATATATTGCGTGCCATGTCTAACCTTCCGGACAACTTTAGTTCAATTATCTTATTGATCTCTGCCACTGTCAGTCGATCCCGATATTCTGTTTGCCCGGATTTGATAGTTAAGTCTTCAAATGGGTTAACGTTAACCATTCTTTTCTTACGCGCTCTTTTCCAGATGGCGTTCATCCACTTGAAATGCTTCTTTATTGTGCTGGGTTTATATTTCTCTTTCAGCATTTTTAAATACAGGGTTTCCAAGTAACTCTCCGTTACATCTTCAAAAAGCAGAGCCTTGCCCTTTTGGTGGTCAATCAGCTTATTGTATGTTGCCAAATAACATCGATAAGTATTATAAGATAGTTCAGCTCTTATGACGGTTTCAATCCGCTCTTTATAAAAGTCAAGGAAATTACTCTGGACCGCTTTCTCATCAGTAATTTTTAACCTTATCTTCTTTAAGGATACGCCAGCCTTTTCCGTTTTTAGATCCCTTTCTGCCTGTTCAATTTTCTCCCTTGTATCATCAATCCTGGCATTAATCCTTTTCGCATTTGGGTTGACTTTAGAAGAGCTATAGATGGCTTCTAGTTCTTTCAAGGCTATTGGTGGCAAGGTCTTTCTTTCCTTCTCCGTTATTCTTGGCTTAGTCTCCCAAAGCCGGTAATCTTTCTCATTCCATTCCGACTCAAGGCATGCATCTGCTAACGAAAAGTAGGTCGTCTTTCTATGTTTTGTTACTCTTATGTATATGGGAATATTTCCGTCACTTTTCACTTTGTCACGTCGAAGAACGATTCGATAACTGGTATCATGAAGCATAGTCCTTATTTTACCAAATGTATGAAATAGGTAAAACATAGGTAAAACAAATACTTACAGAAATTACCAGAAACAGAGTTTGAGGTTCTACCATCAAAGACGTCTGTCATTGATTATCTGCGACTTAAATGCTAGTTTTAGGAAACTAATGGAAATAAGTGTAAGCTATTGTAGTCCTGACGAGACCACTTCTGCAATAACGGCTATGATTTTAATTAAAGCTCCAGTCAGGAAGTAAACTTACAGGCATACAACAGCGGATTCGTTTTTTCAATGGCTGGCAATCCGCTTTTTCAACGCGTTTATTTTTTGAAATGAAGTGCAAGCACTTTGTTACCGGTGGCCCTTCCCTGAACTAAACCGGCGTTCACCGAAGGAACGTAATGAAGCCCCCCCAGCACACGGCTCCAGCCTGAACCAGCCTCGTACTCGTCTATTGATGCGTAGGATTTTGCGCCATACAATGATTCATGTACATGGTCTGTGAATGCATAGTGGTCACCAAAATAGTAGCGCAATATTGTTGCCGATGCGCCTGATATGGCGGCATGTGCTGCAGGGTACTCAGGGTGCGGTGGTGTAGGGATGATTGTATTCCAAGCTGAGAGCCCCATTACCTTGCGTACATACGTAACAGGACGAACCAATTTATATTTGTATTTGGCTTTAAAACAGGCAATCGTTGCATCGTTGATGGCCATACCATGTTGCGCGTATGCAGCAGCCGCTTTCGCAAGGTCAAATTTTTCAGCAATAATTAATTGTGTCAGCACTTTGGTAAGGTGCGTATGCCCGTTGTAATTGCCTGGGTTATCTCCCCATGTATTTACAAGGGCGATGTCGCTGGCACTCGCGCGAGTGGAAGTATCATATACGTATTTGACCATTTTGTAAAAATCCGAAGCCGGATCTTCTGAATAAGCCGTTGGTGCAGGGGGCATCAACTCATTAGCAATACCAGTCACGAAGGTTCTGACATCGCCCAGGTTTGGCGTTACGCCCGGTGCAAAAGCCGGTGGTGTGGGCTCCCATAGTCCTGGTGTTACCGGTTGTACAGGAATATATACCGGGAATGGCGGCAAACCGCCATCTGACGCGCTCCAGGAAAAAATTGAATCGCCTACCATCTTGCCGAAAGCTACAGACAGGGTGATACTTTCAGGAGTAGCTTTTCCCTGGAAACCGGATAATTTATCAGCTTCCAGTTTATCAATCTTTGCCAGGTTTTCAGCGGTAGTGGCTGCAAAGAATTTTTTAGCTGACGCTGCCAGCGCCGCATTTGCACAAGCCGGCCAGTAGTAAACACTTTTGTCTCCAACCACAATTTGTTTGCCCGACAACTGGGCGTATATGGGTTGGTATCCGGGCATTCCTGTTACAACCGCCTCATACAATGCAAGCCCGCTGTACGCAAATGCCCTGCCGGAAATACCGGGTCCAAAACCGGGTGTGGACTTTGTAAACTCGGTTTCAAGGGTAAACCAATCAGTCGCTACATCAGCGGAGTACTTCTCTGCGTCATTGCTTACTGTATTTTCATTTGAGTCATTTTTATTACAGCCAACAGAAAAGACAAATGTTGCAAACAGCAATGCAATTACGATAAAGAGATTTTTTTTCATGGTATATGTTTTAGTATATTTTTGACGATACATTTTACTTCTATTGATGTAACAATTCGGGGATGGGGATGCCGGCTTTGATATCGGTGTTATGATAAGCAATGATTTTCCAATCGATGCCATCTTTTACCATTACCTGCAAAAGCCGGGCATTCAAACGGCCTTGTCCGTCAAGCGTGGTACCGCGGGGCGGCCCATTGGAGGAGAACCCGGAAACGCTGGCCAGTGTTTCAACAATTATGGTGCCCTCCGAAGCCACCTTCATAGAAATAAGCTGCTGCTGTAAAACAGTGCCTGCAAAAACACTTTTAAATACTTCTGCATGTTTATTTTGAAAAACAGCATGGCCGGTAAAAAACATACCGAGTAGATTTGTGAAAGTGCCTTCGTTTGAAAAATGTTTTGAGTACAGCTCAGCATCTTTGTTTTTCCAGGCAGTGACTTCTTCCTGCAGGATAATTTTAATAGCCATGCTATCAGCGGGACTTTGGGCAGTGCAGCTAAATGTTGTAATCATCACCAGCAGCAGGAAAATTTTGTTTGTTCTCATTGAAGCTTTTGTTTTGTTGATCCCGAAATTACCAGCCACATGCACCGGAAATAAAAACTGTAGCCGAACTAGCTTGCTTCAGCGCCAGACGACCGATTCTGTATATTTATGCAGTCTGTCGCGCAAATCGTGCTTTCCATTCGACTATCGCCCGCCGGTGATAGGAATAGCGGTACTTTTGAGAAAATCGTGCGCATGCAATTTTTACTTCAGACGGGGAAAAGCAGTTGGTATATGAGGGTGATGCTGCATTTGCTATTCTGGCTATTGCTGGTTACTTATTTTGCCTGGGGATTTGGATTTAATACCAGTTATAAAGACTCATTCATCAATGCGCTGATGTACATTCCCGGACACATGATAATGGCCTATTCATTGTGGTGTATTCTTGTACCCCGTTTCCTGATTAAAAAAAAATGGCTGTCTTTTTCCGGCGGCTTTCTCATGGTGCTCGCGGCATGTGCACTGTACACAGTCCTCGCACAACTGACTTTAGAGAAAAATGCATTGTTCAGGGGATTTAATATGGCAACAGGGAGGAATGTATTGCCTTTTGTACATGTGGCGGGTATTGCGCTTTCTATTAGTTTGCTTAAATACTGGTGGTTGCAACAACAACAAACGATGGAAGCGGTGCAGCAGAAGACAGCTGCTGAACTTGAATTGCTCAAATCACAAGTACACCCGCATTTTCTATTTAATACCCTCAATAACCTGTATTCGCATGTATTGGAAAAATCTGATAAGGCGCCAGAAATCATTCTCAAATTATCCGGACTCCTTCGTTTCATGATTTATGAAAGTAATGTTGCGTCAATCCCTTTACATAAAGAAATCAATCTGTTGAAAGAATACATCGGCCTTGAACAATTGCGTTATGGCACACGGCTGGATGTATCTCTTGCTATTGATGGAGACATAAGTAATAAGGAAATTGCACCGCTGCTGATTTTACCACTGATTGAAAACGCCTTTAAACACGGTGCCGCCAAACAAGTGGATCAGTCATGGATAACAGTAAGCATTCATGTAACCAATTATTCCATGCAATGTAAAATATTGAACGGTTTTGATGCAGATGAAAACATGCTTCATCTTTCGCCTGAAAAAAAAGGTGTTGGCTTGCAGAATGTACAAAAACGTTTGGCTTTACTGTACCCGGGCCGGTACCATTTTTCCGCAGCGGCGGCCGAAAGTGTATTTATCGTTGCTCTTGAACTGCACTGGAAAGAAAGTCATTTAAATATTGTAAAAAACAATCAGACTCCCTCCCGCTATGAAATGGAAATGTCTGCTGGTGGATGATGAGCCACCTGCTATAAAAATACTGGAACGATACATCGCGCTGGTTGATCAGTTTGAAATCGCTGGCACCTGCAGCAATGCACTGCAAGCCATGGAAGCATTACAAAAAAATAAAATCGACGTATTATTTCTGGACATCCAGCTGCCCAAACTTACCGGTATCAGTTTTTTAAAGACACTAACCCACCCACCGGCAGTAATATTTACCACCGCTTACAAGGAATTTGCCAGCGATGCCTATGATTTGGATGCTATCGATTACCTGGTTAAACCATTTTCTGTAGAACGCTTTTTAAAAGCTGTTAATAAAATTACGCAACAACCTAATAGAGCTGAAGTTGCCCCTATTCAAGCTCCTCCATCAGATCCGGGGTTTATTTATTTTCGAAGTGAGCGAAAAATGATGAAGGTTTTTCTGGATGATATCCTGTACATCGAAAGCATTAAAGATTATATCAGGATTTTTCGCGTAAATGATGGCCCGCTATTGGTGCGTCAGTCCATATCCACTGCAGAATCCATGTTACCGCAACACCTTTTTATCCGCGTACACCGATCTTTTTTGGTGGCGCTTTCAAAGGTCACCGCTTATACCAACCAGGATATTGAAATCGGGAAAATGGAAATTCCCATCGGAAGGCAATACCATGGTATCTTAAAATCAGCGATGGATATGGGAAAATAATTTGCATTTTTATTGCGCCCTGCCTAAGCGGAAAACCACGACTCTTCACGCCCTTTCGCCATGTCGACTAAACATAATTCTTCGTGGCCAAGTGGGGTCAATGGGGATTATCTCTCTAATACCTTCAGTTTAAAACAGTTTAAACAAAAAACTCAACACTATCCAAATGAACATTACGCTTTAATGTCAGCGTCAAGCATACATCATTGCTTTGTCACGTCAAAGTTCCCAACCACAAAGTTTTAAAGAAACAACAAATGAGAAGCGCCCAAAACAAATTCAAAATCATGCATATTGAACATAACCATAAACCAGTAAAGTTAAAAGAGGCCAACGAAATTAAAAAACACAATTTTCACTTTGATCTTACATTAAGTGTGTAGGCATTGATATTCAAACCTTCTTTTATTCCTGACGAGACCACTTATCATTTCTTTCTAAGCGCTAATCTCCAGCTTATATCCCTTGCCGCGTATAACAACAATTTTGACATTCGGATCAAATTCCAGTTTCTTTCTAAGTTTTGATATGAACATGTCGAGACTGCGGCCTACTATAACGCCTTCATCTTCCCATATCTCCTTTTGCAGCCGGCTTCGCTCTATGGCCACGTTGGGAGACACCGCGAAAATGCGCAGTACACGGGTTTCAGTCCTGGTGAGGTCTGTGGTCGTTCCACTCACAATAAGTTTACGGGTTGCTGCGTCGAACGACATCGACCCCAAAGTGAATATATCAGTAGGCTGACTTTCAGGTAAGTCAAATGAGTCAGGTAAAACCGCCTGCGGCTTAACTCCTCTCAAAAAAATAAATCCGGCAAATACAACCAATGCTACCAATAACAGGCCGCCCAAAAAGTATTTATTCTTTGCTATAATTATACCCGTTGGTTTAAATTTAATGTTAATCATGTAACAGGCCGTGGGCTGCCTTCTTCCTATACAGGCCACAATATCATCTTTCTTATTTTTTGATATCGCATATCCATAAGCTACACTGGCATTGGCACAGTTCAGTACATTAACAACATAATCACTTGCAAGCGGGTCTTTAGCTAATAAACGCTGCGTAGTATTTACCAGCAAATTGGGTTGAAAAGTAAACGCATTTTCAAAACTGATCTGGTATTCATTTTCGGCGATCTTTTTTACCGGAAGTACTCTTGATACACTGTCGCCCGACTGCAGGAGTATTTCATGTCCTATCCGGCGAAGCAACACTTCCCGCCTGGCAAAGTCAAAGTCATTATTGCCAGTCATGCTGAAAGCGACGCAGACTACAGCCATCAACAAGAGTAATAGAAATCCGGCCAGGTGCTTTCGTGTAACAGGCAGGCGATTTTTTCTAATAAGCATCGTGTCAAGACATTATTTACAAAGTTTACACTTCTATTTACAATCCAGTTCCCCCGTATGAACGCTATCGAAGTAATTTCGCTGAAACAATTAGATAAAATTATGAAAAATAAAAGCAATGTTTTGTACAGCCTGACCATCATGCTCGCAGGAATAATCAATGTTCCCGGGCATGCCCAACAACAAAATGCCACTCAGGATGCCGTTAAAACCAAAGCCGCATCCACTGCTCATGCACCCCACGGCATTGTTCGTACCATCAGGCAAGATAGAAAGGGCAATATTTGGATCGCTTCGTGGGAGGGTGTTTTTAAATATGATGGAAAATCTTTTACCAATATCACCAGCAAAGTGAGTTCGGCCCGCTTCTTTTCCGTTTTGGAAGATGGAAAAGGAAATTTTTGGTTCGGTTCTATTGGCTCAGGTGTTTATTATTATGATGCCCGCCTGAATGACGGAGTCGGGCAGGGGAAATCCTTTCGAAATTTCACCACCAGGGATGGGCTAGCTGGTAATGAAGTCACAAATATTTATGAGGATAAAACCGGCGCCGTTTGGTTTGGGACTGGAAACGGGGCAAGCCATTACGATGGAAAATCCTTCCGGAACTTAAAGATGAACGAAGCCCCTTCTGTTACGCAGGCTGATTCTGTAAATGTTGGGCAAGGAAGTGTTCCTGCGCAGGATGACTCTGTATATGTTGGACCTGGTAATGCCCATACGCAGACTGACTCTGTATATGTTGGACCTGGTGGCGCCCATACGCAGGCTGATTCTGTAAAAGTTTCATTTTACGAACATCCGCTTCCCAAAATGCATTGGATGCATAATGATGTTAATGCTATCATTGAAGACAAAACCGGCAAATTCTGGTTTGGTACAAGGGGCTATGCCAGCGTTTATGACGGAAAAACATTTACCACTATAACCAATAAAGACGGCAAACCTTTTAAAAACGTGCGTTCAATAATCAAAGATAAAAAAGGTAATATCTGGCTGGGTGGTTTTGATGGCCTTTGGCGCTATGACGGCATTGTATTTACCAATTTCTCTCAAAATTTTGTTGGCTATATCTACGAAGATAAAAAAGGGAATATCTGGACCAGTTCAGAAAGCGTTAAGGACAAAGGTTGGGCACTTTCGCGGTATGACGAAAAGGCCTTGTCTGAGAAAATACCAACGGTAACCACTATAGCAAATAAACCAATGATCTTCGGAATTTTAGAAGACAATAAAGGAAATATTTGGTTCGGCGATTTCGATGGGGTGCATCGGTATGATGGAAAGACCATCACCGACTTTAAAATTAAAGAAGGTCAGAAATAAATAATTAAAAACACATATCCCTACGCCCCGGTGTGTGTTTTCCCGCACCAAAACTTTCGAAGACTATCTATTGGTTCGTGGAGAAACAAACCAATACATAGTAAATCGAGATCGCTTCATCACCCTTAAAAAGCAAAAAATGAAAAAATGAAACATAAAAAAACCGGCTTGTACTGCCTGATGATATTGTTAACAGGAGTAACTTATTTTGCCGTACAGGCTCAACAACAAAATGACACTCATCGCGCCTAACTTTTCAGGCGAATGGAAATCCAAAGAGTCGATAAGTATGGGCGCAAATATTGTTTGCTCATTTGTCGAGGGTGATCGTATGCTCTCTAAAACAATGAAAATAGTAGAGCAGGCAAGTTTTCTAACCATAGAAATACCGAACCCGTCTCCTGGCGTAGCGCTGGCTACAACCCAGGAGAAACTGGCCTTCGACGGTAAAGAAAGCCAAATTAATCAGGGCCGGGAAAGAGGAAAGAAGTTTACCGTACAGTTGTCAGCTGATAGACAAACTATGACTGTTAACTCAATTGTACACCTGATGGTTGCCACGCCTTTCAAAATAGATGTTCAGCAACAAGCATTTTTTTACGTAACAGCGGTTTGGAAGTTGAGCAATGATGGCAAGTCTATTTCTGTTCAGGCCAATGCAAAATCAACCTTATGGGGTGGCGAGCGTGCCTGGAAGACCGTATTCGATAAAGCCAATTAGTATTCAAAGATTCTCTTTGTACAAGCTAAACTTAGTTCCTGCTCCCCGGTGTGTGTCTTCTAATACCGCAACTTTCGAAGATTATGGTTATTGGCTCGTGGAGACACGAACAAAGGCAAAGACACGAACCATGGCGAAGAGGAATCCATGTTAATTAAACCTACAAAAAATATCAAAAAAGTTATCGATGCGCTAATGCTACCGCTGGTTGCGGTAAGCGGAGTAATATTTGCTAATCGCGAACTTAAATGACACTTACGAAGCCCGGCAAGTAGCATGCCTTCTTTACCCGCAGCTGGTAAAGAAGGCATAACCTGTATGAAGATCAGTCGGATTAACGCCAACCCAATCCCGGTGCAACGTGCTCAAGAATAGAAGACAATACATGTACATTGTAGTCTACGCCTAAGGTATTGGGGATGGTCAACAGCAGCGTATCCGCTTCCTGGATAGCTTCATCCTTTGCTAATTCTTTTATGAGTTGATCCGGTGCTGCTGCATAGCCTCTTCCGAAAACAGCGCGTTTCGTCGGCTCAATCATACCAAATTTATCTGTATGGTCGGTGTCCCTGCCAAAGTAAAGCCGATCTTGTTCTGTTACGAGGGCAAAAATAGAGCGGCTTACAGATACCCGGGGTTCACGCTGATGCCCTGCTTTTTTCCAGGCGTCTTTGTACAACCTTATCTGTTCGGCTTGTTGTATGTGAAAGGGTTTACCATTTTCATCAAATTTCAAAGTAGAGCTTTGCAGGTTCATGCCGTTTTCGGCGGCCCAAACAGCGGTAGCGTTGGAAGCAGCTCCCCACCAGATACGGTCGCGCAATCCGGGTGCGTGCGGCTCCAAACGCAGCAAGCCGGGTGGGTTGGGGAACATCGGGTTCGGACTAGGCTGGGCGAACCCCGCGCCATTTAATTTATCCAGGAATTCTGATGCTTTACGTCTTCCCATCTCCGCATCTGTTTCTCCTTCGGCGGGTTTATATCCAAAATAGCGCCATCCGTCTATTACTTGTTCCGGTGACCCCCTGCTGATCCCAAGTTGCAGGCGTCCTTCAGAAATTAAATCGGTTGCGCCCGCCTCTTCCACCATATACAGTGGATTTTCGTAACGCATATCAATAACGCCTGTTCCTATTTCTATTTTGCTTGTCTTTGCAGCAACTGCAGCAAGCAAAGGAAAGGGTGACGCTAACTGGGCGGCAAAATGATGTACCCGGAAATAAGCGCCATCGATGCCGATTTGCTCTGCAGCAACCGCCAAATCAATAGACTGCAGCAAGGTATCAGCTGCACTGCGGGTTTTATATGCCGGATGGTCTGCCCAATGTCCAAACGATAAAAATCCTATTTTCTTCATACAATTGCTAACATATAATAAGGCAATTTGTTCCGTGATTAATTATATCAATACAAGCCACGCTTAGGGTAAATATAATTTCTGCCATTCGTTCCTAGCCATTTTGCCACGGTTTTTGCAACAAAGATTCCAATTTGGAGTTGCAGGAAATGAATTAGTCGATTACTTTTGCGAGACATGAAATTTTTCTTCTTTTTGCTAAGTTATTGTATGCTTTACTTGTCGTGCCTCCCGTGCCGCGACAGTAAGGATTGCAGCGAACAGGCAGACGTGAAAATTTCAGCTGCTTCGGGCCACCAGCAGCAGCACCAGGACGAAGAAAACTGCACCCCTTTCTGCAATTGCGCCTGCTGTGCATCCGCCAGCTGTTTTACTTCATTTAACCGGATAGCATTTGATCCGTTTACGTTGCAATCAGTGAATTATCCAACCGGCAATACCACCCTGCATGCAACTGAACATTGCGCCATTTTTCAGCCTCCCAAATCAGCTTAACGCTTCTTAATTTTTTGCAGTGACTATCATCAGCTTGTATGCTACAACAATTTATTTGTTAAGCCATTCCTGATAATTGCCTGCAAACGCTATCAAAATACAAATCAATCTCAACGGCTTGCGGATTACCAATGTTATGAATTCAATGCGATCTGCCATTGCCTGGCAGCATCAGCTCAAGGAATGTTACCTGTAACGCCGTATACCATCAATCGAATCAATACATGCTTACGAAAATCATTCATTACAGCTTAAAGAATAAACTCATTGTAGGTATACTAACGCTGGCATTGATTGGCTGGGGGAGCTGGAGCGCTACCAAACTGCCGGTGGATGCCTTGCCCGATGTGACGAATAACCAGGTGCAGGTTATCACCACTGCGCCCACGCTGGCAGCGCAGGAAGTAGAGCAATTTATCACCTACCCCGTAGAACATGCCTTGTCAAATATCCAGGGCATTGAGGAAATGCGCTCCTTTTCAAGGTTTGGGCTGAGCGTAATCACGATTGTTTTCAGGGAAGACATCAATATCTATTTCGCCCGTCAGTTGATTGGAGAAAAATTAAAAAATGCGGAAGCGCAAATACCGCAGGGGATGGGAACGCCCGCAATGGGCCCGGTTACTACTGGTTTGGGCGAAGTATACCAGTATGTGATCCATCCTATGAAAGGGAGTGAACAAAAGTATTCTCCGATGGATTTACGCACCATGCAGGACTGGATTGTGGCCAGGCAGCTGAACGGTATACCCGGTGTGGCAGAAGTGTCTGGATTTGGTGGCATCAGCAAGCAATATGAAGTGGCCGTCAACCCCGACCGGTTGAAGGCGATGAATGTAACGATACCTGAAATCTTTACAGCGCTGCAGAAAAACAATGAAAATACCGGGGGCGCATATATTGATCGAAAACCCAATGCATATTTCATTCGTGGCGTTGGACTCGTAAAATCATTTGCAGACATTGAAAGCATTGTTATCAAACAACAAAGTGGCATCCCTGTTTTAATAAGGGACGTGGCTACCGTTCAATTTGGTTCGCCACCACGCTATGGTGCCATGACCTATAACGGAGAAAAGGAAGTTGTTGGAGGTATCGTACTGATGCTGAAAGGCGCGAACAGTGCATCGGTGGTAAACCTGGTAAAAGAAAGAATGCTTACGGTTCAAAAATCGTTGCCTGCAGATATTATCATCGAGCCATTTTTAGTTCGTACCAACCTGATTGACCGGGCCATTAATACCGTAAAAACAAACCTGATAGAAGGCGCATTGATAGTTGTATTCGTGCTGGTGTTGTTCCTGGGTGATCTTCGCGCAGGCCTGATAGTGGCATCGGCTATTCCGTTGTCTTTGCTTTTTGCGCTTGCCCTAATGAGGTTGTTTGGTGTGAGTGCCAACCTGATGAGCCTGGGCGCCATTGATTTTGGATTGATCGTAGACGGTGCAGTCATCATTGTAGAAGCCACGATGCATTTTTTAAGTAAGGAAAAGTTTACAGGCAAATTATCACAAACGGAAATGGATACTGCTGTTAAAAAAAGCGCCGGCAAAATGATGAGTTCTGCCGCATTCGGACAAATCATCATCCTGATTGTTTATTTACCTATCCTATCCCTGCAAGGCGTTGAAGGAAAAATGTTTCGCCCAATGGCAGAAACCGTGGCGTTCGCTATTCTTGGCGCATTATTTCTATCCCTTACCTATATACCTGTATTGAGTGCGCTATTGCTTTCAAAAAAGCCAAAAACGAAACGAACTTTTTCAGACAGGATGATGGATTTTTTTCAGCGTGTTTACGCGCCGCTACTGCACTGGGCGCTCAGGGTACGGTATATCGTGGTGGGCATTTCGGTTGCCTTATTAATTGTTGCCATTGTTATATTTAAAAACATGGGTGGAGAGTTTATACCAACATTGGAAGAAGGTGATTATGCGGTTGAATTTGTTTTACCACAGGGTTCTTCCTTATCACAAACTACCGAAACCGTTATGCTGGCAGAACGGATGCTCCGCACAATTCCCGAGGTTAAAATGGTGGTGGGTAAAACAGGTGCAGCGGATATCGCCACCGACCCCATGCCGCCTGAAGGCTCAGACCTGCTGGTAATTATGAAAGATAAAAAACACTGGACAACAACTAAAGATTTTTATGCAATGGCAGATACCATCAGGGATAAATTGTCTGCCATTCCGGGCGTGATTGCTGAACCAAGCCAACCCATACAAATGCGCTTCAATGAACTGATGACAGGTATACGGCAAGACGTGGCAATAAAAATATTTGGAGAAAACCTGGATACTTTAGTGGCGTATGCCGATAAAGTAGCGAATGTTATCCGGCCTATTGAAGGCATTACACAACCCCAGGTAGAAAGATTGGAAGGGCTACCCCAAATCACGGTTGAATATGACCGCGCAAAAATGGCAGGTTATGGCTTGAATATCGAAGACGTCAACCACATCATCAGCACTGCGTTTGCAGGTGAGGCAGCGGGCGTTGTTTTTGAAAACGAAAGAAAATTCGACCTCGTTGTAAGACTTGACAGTGCGCACCGAAGCACCCTCAATAATGTAGCTGATTTATTTATTCCGATGGCGAATGGCAACCAGGTACCATTGTCACAGGTGGCAACCGTTTCATTTAAAACCGGCCCTGCACAAATTAGCCGCGAAGCAGGAAAACGAAGAATCTATGTAAGCTTCAATGTAAGCGGCCGTGATGTGGAAACCGTGGTAAAGGAAGCACAACTGAAACTGAATGAAAAAATAAAATTACCGGCTGGCTACTACTATACCTATGGCGGAACATTTGAAAACTTACAAAAGGCGTCCGCCAGGCTGATGGTTGTTGTTCCGCTGGCATTGCTGCTTATCTTTCTTATGCTGTACCTGTCGTTTAAATCTTTTAAAGAGGCCGCATTGATTTTTACCGCAATTCCCATGAGCGCTATTGGTGGTGTCTTTGCATTGTTGATTCGGGGTATGCCATTCAGTATTTCAGCAGGCATCGGATTTATTGCGTTGTTTGGTGTAGCAGTTTTAAATGGCATTGTTTTAATCAGCACATTTAATCAGTTAGAGAAAGAGGGTGTAAAAGATATTATGCAGCGTGTGCTGGAAGGCACTAAAATGAGACTACGGCCGGTGCTGATGACAGCAACCGTTGCTTCGCTTGGATTTCTACCAATGGCTTTTTCCGCTGGTTCAGGTGCAGAAGTTCAGAAGCCGCTCGCTACGGTTGTCATAGGCGGATTGTTAACCGCTACATTTTTAACGCTGGTAGTGCTCCCCTGCCTCTACTTATTATTTGCTGGTAAAAATAAAATACAGACAAAGCCCGTCACTATTGTTACGGGTGTTTTGCTTGTTCTTGTGCTGCCCAATATTTTGAACGCGCAACAGGCAGCCAAACGCCTCACCATAGACGAAGCAATTGTACTTACCAAAAGCAATCTGCAATATGAGGTGAACCAATTGCAAATCAACAAAGGACAAGCGCAGGTAAACACCGCCACGGCATTGCCAAAGACAGGCGTGTTTGCCGAAAATGAAGATCTACGGCCAGGTGACAACAAAGGCATTTTAAAAATTGGGCTCTCGCAGGGTATTGCTTGGCCGGGTTTGTACAAGGCGCAAAAAAACCTGTACCGTGAACAGCTGAAGTACTACCAGATAAATAATTCAGTTATTGATAATGATCTAAAAAGGGATACCCGGAAAGTTTATTACCAGCTTTGGTATTTGCAGGACAAACAACAACTGTTTACACGCCTTGACAGCATTTACAAGTCGTTAAATGCTGCCGCCATCGTAAAGGTAAAAACAGGCGATAGTCCGGGACTGGATAGTATTGCAGCGAATGTGCGTATGACTGAACTACAGGCATTACTGAAACAACTAAACAAAGAAATAGCAATAGAACAACAATCATTGATGCAATTGTTGAATTCAACGGAGCCGATGCTGCCGGTGTTGTTGCAATTGGAGAAAATGCCGCTTCCTGTTATAGCAACCGATTCGGTTCACCCCCTCATGGCCCTGCAATCACAAAACGTACATATTGCCGGCGCAGGTATAGCAGTAATAAAAAATGAAAACAAACCAGATTTTTCCGGCCGGTTTTTCAGCCAGCGGCTATTTGGAACTTCCGATCCGTACTCAGGTTTTTCGCTATCGGCTGCTATTCCAATTTTTGGGGTAAATGGCTACAGGAATAAATTGAAAGTGGCCCAGGCCGAAAGATCTGTTCAGCAAAAGCAATATGAATACGGGAAGCAAGTATTCAGTACCCGGCTAATTCAAATACAGCAGGAGGTGGAAAAGAATAATAGCCTGTTATCGTTCTACCAAACGACCGGCCTAAAACAAGCAGAAGAAATTATCAAAGCTGCTTCCCTTGCCTATCGTTCCGGCGAAATCAGTTTTGCGGCTTTGTCGCAGTTTTTAACGCAGGCCATCGAGATTCAAAAGAACTACCTGGAGAATATGAATATTTACAACCAATCCGTCATTCAATTTTATTACTATACCAATCAATAAAATATTAGCAGATGAAGCATTTATTTATAGCTGTGATCCTTCTAGCCGGTAGCGTTTCTTTTGTATCCTGTGGCGACAAAAGCAGTGCAAACACGGAAGTTACACCAGCAGATACCAGTAAGATAACCAGTGCCCCGAATCCGAATTATGCAACGCTTACAGAAGAACAGATTAAAAGCATCGGTATTGAATTGGGTATCATTGAAGAAAAACAACTAACCGCTTCTTTAAAAACCAATGGGGTATTGAGGGTACCCAATCAAAATAAAGCAAGCGTCAACTCCATCTATAGCGGGGTAATAAAGTCTATCCTGGTGGAACCTGGTAACACGGTCAGGAAAGGCCAGGCTATCGCAACCGTTGCTAATCCCGCGTTTATCCAGGTGCAAAGCCAGTACCTGAATGTAAATGCGAAAATCAGCATGGCGCAGCTGGAAGTAACGCGTCAGCAGGAACTAAATGCCGGTAATGCGGGGGCACTAAAGAATTTACAGGCTGCCGAAACCGAGTTAAACACGTTGCACACATTGAAATCAACCCTTCAGCAGCAAATTCAGTTGATGGGTGTAAATCCAGCAAACATTTCAAACGGAAAGCTGGTTTCCGTATTAACGATAACAAGCCCTATCGCCGGTGTTGTAAGTAATGTGCTGGTAAAACTCGGCACGTATGTAGATGTAACGACCGCTGTGGCAGAGATAGTGGACAATAGCCAGTTACACCTTGACTTGTTTGTGTTTGAAAAGGATTTGCCAAAGCTACAGGATCACCAGATTATTCATTTTACGGTGACGAACAATCCCGGCAAGGAATATGATGCACAAATATTTTCGCTGGGCTCTTCTTTTGAAGGAGATAGCAAAGCAATCACCGTTCATGCAACGGTAAAAAGCTTAAAAACGGGTTTGATTGACGGTATGAACGTTACCGCAGCCGTCAGTTTGAATAAGGCCACGGTACCGGCCGTACCCAATGATGCCCTTGTAACCGTGGCCGGCCAGGACTATATTTTTGTTTTTATTGAACAGAAAGACAAAACGATGCGGTTTGAGCGGGTGGCCGTTTCCAAAGGCACCAGTGATGTAGGATATACCGAAATAACATTGCTGAAAGAAATACCCAAAAACGCATCGATTGTAGTTAAAGGCGCATTTTTTGTTTCGGCGAAGATGACAAATGTTGAAGAAGACTAATCAATTAAATAATTAAAAAAACAGCAGATGGACGAAATAACATTACAAAAATGGCGGAGCGCTTTCGAAGCCCAAACGGCCTCCATACAAATTGAATTTGATGCTTTTTTTGAAGCAACTGCATTCAAGGACATGTATGAATTAAAAGTGGACGATGCCACTCAAAACTTATCCCTGGAAATTAAAGAACATTTGCCAAAAGAAATTGCGGACAGGTTAAGAAAACTTCTTTATGCAACCCAGCCCGAAGACCAGGTATAATTCAATTGTAATAATCACTGCATATTAACCATCAATAATCGCGAACGTGTATTAGATGTTTGTAATTACTACATAAAAACCTGGCTGCTGTATGGCTATTGCTATGCGTATATAACAGGCAACAGGAAGATTGCCTCATTTTTTATTTAATACATTTTTACATGGCCAATGCAGACAATAGTGCAAAAGAAAACAAAGTAGCTGCAAATCAACAATTGGGTAATAGTACACTCAACGCACTAAATCCAAAGCATGTTCACCAGGCAGGGGAAGCGCATCGCCATGATGAAGAAGAGCACGATCATGATCATGCAAACAGTACAGCAGAATCGACAGGCTGGCAATCACATTGGCCGTTGCTCACTGCGCTGATTGTATTGATAGCCATGCTGACGTTTGAATTTGGCTTTAAATACAAGCCGGCATTTCCTGTAGACCTCCTTATTTACCTGGCGGCGTATTTACTGGCGGGATACAACATCCTCTTACTGGCGTTGCGCAAGGCAAGCAGGTTCGATTTTTTCAACGAATTTTTTTTAATGAGCGTGGCAACGATTGGGGCATTCAGCATTGGCTCATATAGCGAAGGTGTAGCAGTAATGATTTTTTATTCTATTGGAGAATGGTTTCAGGATTCAGCGGTTAATAAAGCGAAAAGAAGCATCAAAGCGCTATTGGATATAAGGCCAGATGAAGTAACCGTAGTCAGGACCGGTGCCGCACAGGTTATTCATCCGGGCGAAATACAGGTAGGCGAAATCATCCAGGTAAAACCCGGCGAAAAAGTTGCATTAGATGGCGAATTAAATACTGAAGAAGGCGTATTTAACACAGCGGCCCTCACAGGAGAAAGCAAGCCTGCTACCATGCGTAAAGGCGACCAGGTGTTTGCGGGTATGATTAATCTTGAAAGGGTTTCAGAGATAAAAGTGAAATCACTTTTCAAGGATAGCAAGCTGAGCAAGATACTGGAGATGGTGCAGGATGCTACGGCAAGAAAGTCACAAACACAGTTATTTATTAGCCGGTTCGCCAAAATTTACACACCCATTGTTTTTTCTTTGGCAATCGGCGTTTGTTTTATACCATACTTTTTTGTGGATAATTATTCGTTTCACGAGTGGTTTTACCGTTCGCTGGTATTTCTTGTTATCAGCTGCCCATGCGCACTCGTCGTTTCCATTCCCTTGGGATATTTTGGTGGCATCGGGTTGGCATCTCGTAATGGAATTTTATTTAAAGGCTCCAACTTTTTAGACGTTATCACCAAAGTAAATACCGTGGTGATGGATAAGACCGGCACGTTAACAAAAGGTGTGTTCAATGTGCAGGAAGTTGTAGCAAAGGATACCGAAAAAGATGAATTAATTAAACTGGTGGCGGCACTTGAAAGTAATTCAACCCACCCGATTGCTAAAGCTATTGTAGGTTTTGCCGGAGAAGCCGCCAGGGCTTTTAAAACTGAAAATGTGGAGGAAATATCCGGTCATGGATTAAAAGGAACGGTTAATGGAAAACATTTGCTGGCTGGTAATACAAAATTATTAAAAAAATATAGCATTGAATATCCTGCAGCTATTGATCAATTGGTGGATACCATTGTTGCCATTGCTATAAACAATACCTATGCTGGCTATATTACCATTGCCGATGAAATAAAAGAGGATGCAAAAAAGGCGATCGATGAAATGCACCAACTTGGCCTTCAAACTGTGATGCTGTCGGGCGACAAGCAAGCCGTTGTTTCAAAAGTTGCTGGCGCGTTGGGTGTTGACAATGCATATGGTGATTTGTTGCCCGAAGATAAAGTGGAAAAGGTGGAAGCACTAAAAAAAGCAGGCAGGCACATTGCCTTTGTAGGTGATGGTGTAAACGATGCTCCTGTGGTTGCGCTGGCAGATGCAGGCATCGCCATGGGCGGTTTGGGAAGTGATGCGACCATTGAAACAGCGGACATTGTTATTCAGAATGATCAGCCGTCAAAGATTGTGATGGCTATTAAAATTGGCAACATTACGAGACAAATTGTTTGGCAGAATATTACCATTGCCATGGTAATAAAACTAGTTGTTTTAGTGCTCGGTGCAGGCGGCATCGCCACATTATGGGAAGCGGTGATTGCCGACGTGGGCGTGGCACTACTGGCAATCCTCAATGCTGTGCGTATCCAAAAAATGAATTTATCTGTTTAGCCGCTCCCTTTACACCAGAAATAATAACGTATAAACGCACAGAACACATTTTATTCGATATTTTTATCCCGTGAATATCTCAGCAATTTTTAAAGAATTTTCCGATAGCGAAAAATCGAGTGGCTTTGTGTTAATCGGCTGCACCATCGTTTCACTCGTTGTTGCCAATAGCGGGGCGGGACCGGCCTACGTTGATTTTTTTCATTCAAACATCAACCTCTCTTTTTTTAATATTGGCCTTGATTACAGTGTTGAACACTGGATCAACGACGGCCTGATGGCTATATTTTTCTTGCTGGTAGGACTTGAAATAGAAAGGGAGTTGTACATCGGCGAATTATCAAGCATTAAAAATGCATTACTTCCCATACTGGCGGCTGCAGGCGGTATGTTTATTCCGGCACTGATTCATTTGTGGTTCAATGCGGGAACGCCTACCCAGGCGGGGTTCGGCATACCCATGGCAACAGATATCGCATTTGCGTTGGGTATTCTTTCGCTGGCCGGAAATAAAATTCCTGTATCGTTAAAAATATTCCTAACAGCCCTTGCGATTATTGACGATTTGGGCGCCGTTACTGTAATTGCGATTTTCTATACAAAAGGTTTTTCTATCTATTATTTTGGCGCTGCCATCACCCTCTTCCTGCTGTTGTTTATCGCCGGCAGAAAAAAAATGTACTACCTGCCAGTGTATATTATTGGTGGTATTATCATGTGGTATTGCATGCTAAAATCGGGCGTACATGCCACCATTGCCGGCGTGTTACTGGCGTTTGCCATTCCTTTTAAGAAAGCAACCGCGGGCGGACTTTCCTACAAATTGCAGCACTGGTTGCATAAGCCGGTTGCATTCATCATATTACCGGTTTTTGCACTGGCCAATACAGCTATTATTTTTCCTGAAAATATATCAGCAAGTTTGAGTACCAATAATTCAGCAGGCATCATGGCAGGTTTGCTGCTGGGAAAATTTGCCGGCATATTCCTTGTTTCCTGGCTGGCAGTTAAAATGAAATTAGCCAACCTTTCGGCAGATCTTAACTGGGGTCATTTGTTTGGCATTTCACTGCTCGGTGCAATTGGTTTTACCATGAGCATATTCATTACCAACCTCGCATTCAGCGATCAACAAGTGGTTACCGCATCCAAGATGAGTATTTTACTGGCTTCGGTAACGGCGGCCGTATTGGGGTTGCTTATTCTAACGTTCAATAAGAAAACGGCAACCAGTGCGAGCACTACAAGCCCAGCCGACAGCCTTACCTGAATTTAATCGTGGCGTAATCCATTTTTTACAGGAAACACATGTAGAACGTGTGGAAACAGCGCATCCATTGATTCTTTCACCCCATTCGGTGAACCGGGCAATGTAATCACCAGGCTGTTTTTTATAAACCCTGCCACGCCGCGCGACAGCATCGCGAACGGCATTCGCTCCTGCCCGTAACTGCGCGCCTGTTCCATAATACCCGGAATGGGTTTGTCGAGCAACGGCGCAATGGCATCCGGGGTAATATCACGTGGGGATACACCGGTACCACCTGTAAAAAGAATCAGGTCGTTGCCGTCGTTACTCAGTGCGATGGCCTTTAACCTGATGAGTTCCGCATCATCCGGTATAATATCATACACCAATGTCTCCAGCCCAAATGATTGCAATTTCTCAATGATGGCTTTTCCGGCCGTATCTGTTTTCTTTCCCTGCGCAACCATATCTGAACAAACCACCACGGCACACCTCAATGAGGGAGGTGCTTGCGCAAATCCCGACTTGCCGCCTTCTTTGCTGATTAACCGGATAGTACTTATCGTTATTCCTTTATCAACAGGTTTTAACATGTCGTAAATAGTGAGTGCCGTAATTGCTGCCCCATGCATGGCTTCCACTTCCACCCCTGTTTTGTAAATGGTATGCACTTCTACGGTAATGATAATCTGTAACCCTTCCACCGCATAGGTGATCGCCGTATACTCTACCGGCAGGGGATGACAATCAGGAATAACGTCACTGGTTTTTTTTACCGCCAGCAGGCCTGCGGCACGCGCAAATTCAAAAACATCGCCCTTGGGAATCTTTTTTTGCTGTACCGCATCTATCGTTTCCTGCAAAGAGCATTCTACAATGGCAGTTGCAATTGCGCGCCGTAGCGTATTATTTTTATGCGTAATATTTACCATGCTTACAAATTAGTCTTCCATTGATACGTATCGTCTTCCATAATCTCCTTGCCCCATACGGGCAGTTCCGCTTTCAGCCTTTCCACTGTTTCTTCACAAGCATCGATCGCCGCTTTCCGGTGGGCAGACGAGGTGAATACAAACAGGCATATTTCACCCGCGGCTATGGCACCCAGGCTATGGTAAACATGCATACAGGTAAGCGGGTACTTTTCAAATATTGACTCCCTGATAATGTGCATTTTTTCATTGGCCATCTCTTCATACGCGGTATACGCAATGGCGGTCACTTTTTTTCCATCAATCACATCGGCCCGCACCTGTCCTAAAAAAATACTGTGTCCGCCAATGGCGGTTTTTGTGCTGTGCTGCTGAATGCTGTCGCTGATGAAGGAAGCCTTTATCGCGCCATTCACAAATATGTTCTTTATCTGATGCACAATTATTTTTTAAGGTTGTTTTCTTGCTTCCATTTCAATATGCCGCCCGCCAGGCTGAATATTTTTTTGCTGTCTGCGAACTTATCCGCGAGCATTCGCGCAGCAAGCAGGCTTCGTTTACCGGATTGGCAAAATACTACGATCGTATCGTGCTCCGTATCCTGAAACTGTTCTTCAATATTTCCCAAAGGTAGCTGCAGGTGAATAAATTCATCGACAACCGGCATTTCGTTCAGCTCACGCACATCGATTATGGCAACCGATTGATTTTTTCTAAGCGCATCAAATTGCGTCGTATCAATTTCAATGGTATCGCCTGTGTTGCCGCAAAGCCAGTCGTAATCCATCGCAAGAAAAGCAGCTTCGTTTTCCGGGATGAGCAAATTTGTGTCGCTCCGTGGAGCCAGTTGCATTTCAAATAGCTGGTTATTCAGTGCATTGTAACTGACCAGGCGATTGATAAGGGGCGTTCCGATACCGCTGATAAGTTTTATTACTTCTGCTGCCTGCATTGTTCCAATAATACCGGGCAGGATACCCAACACGCCGGTTTCGGCACAATTGGCTACTTCCCCGGCAGCAGGTGGCTGGGGAAACAGGTCGCGGTAATTGGTTGAAAAGTTTCCATCAGGCAACAGCACATTAAACACGGCCACCTGGCCTTCAAACTTTGATACCGCACCGTATACCAGCGGCTTGTTCAACAAAAAGCAGGCATCATTGACAAGGTAGCGCGCCGCAAAATTATCCGTACCATCAATCACGATATCATATTGCTGTATTATTTCGAGTGCGTTGGTAACCGTTAGCTTATCATTGATTGCAGTAATACAAATACCCGGGTTAGCTTGCAGCAATACCGCTGCTGCGGTTACCGCTTTTGGCGAACCAATATTATTTACTCCATACAATACCTGGCGGTGCAGGTTATTCAGTGAAACCGTATCGTAATCCATGATACCGATATGGCCAATGCCGGCAGCTGCCAAATATTGGAGGGCGGCGCAACCCAGCCCGCCTGCACCAATCATTAAGATACGGGACTGCAATAATTTTTGCTGTCCGGCTTCGCCAAATGTTTTCAGCGCTATCTGGCGACTGTACCGTTCATATAGTTGATTGCTGTTATTCATTTACCCACCGGAAAAAGGCGGCAACAAAGCCACCATACTGTTTTCGTGAAGCGGTGTATTTTCCTGTATCGCTTTTTTATCTACCGCAATAATATATTGATGGCTGGCCATGGCAGGATACAATTTGTTTAGTTCCTGCACAAGGGTATCTGTGTCGCATATATTATCCAAAGCAATCATTTCATTGCCGGTAATATCTGTCAGTTGACCGAACAAAATAATTTTTAACTGCATCGTTTACTTAACTTGTTCAACAATAATTTTTGCAAGTCCTTTCACAAACCGCCGGCCCGTTGCCTGGTCTGCCGTGGAAATAACGGCTATTTTATCTTTGCCATCTTTTGCAGCTACACCGTCCGATTCAGTGATTATCATAACATGTTTTCCAATCTCCGTGTTGAACAATTCGTTCCATGAAAAAACTACTTTGTAATTATCTGCTGCAACACAGGTAATGTATAGCTCGCTTAATAATTTGGGGGAAGCCATTTCGATACCCGCTTTGTCAATAATATCTTTTACCAATATCCCTTTTATATTTTTGATAACCCTGCGCTTTTGCATCAGGTGATTATAAATAACGATGCTGCCGATGCCAGTAGCCGTGTACTGCGTGGCCTGGTCGAGCGAAAAGCTAAAACTATGCTTAACTTTTCCTTCAATTACAAATTGGTCAGTCGATATTGTTTTTTCCTGGCTATGCGCCACAATGCAGGTAAACAAAAAAAACAACCATATCAGGCGCGCGGCTTTCTTATGCATGGGTAAATAATAATTTATATGCGGCCAGCATCAGTACCACCGCCAGTGTATTTTTTAAAATGGTTTGTTTGAACTTTAAAGAGCCAAAATAAGCGCCGCCTAGTCCCGCTATAAAAGCAATTGCTACAAATACATACATGTTATTGCTGAAATGGATGCCTTTAACAAGTTGGCCGCCCAGTCCGGATAATGAATTTACGAAGATAAAGGCTGCGCTGATGGCGGCCGTTTGTTTCTGGTCTGTCCATTTCAACAGTAAGATAACCGGCGATAAAATAATGCCGCCGCCGATGCCTATCAAACCTGACAAAAAGCCAATAACGCCGCCGATTAAGATCGATAAGCCAATACCCGGTTTTTTTATTTCCTCTACTTTGATATTGGCAAAGAAAAGAAACCGAATGATGGGGATGAGCAACAGCAAGCCCAATATTTTTTTATAGACTGTTGCATCGATGGTAATTAATCCGCCCAAAAAAGCCATTGGTACGGAAGCGAGCGCCAGCGGTAGAAAAATTTTCCACTTAAAATGACCACCGCGGTAAAACTGTATAAACGAGACAGCAGAAACAAAAAGGTTGAGCAACAATGCGGTGGGCTTCATTACCTCCGGCGAAAAACTGAATATTGCCATTAGTGCCAGGTAGCCACTTGCTCCCCCGTGCCCCACAGAGGCGTACAAAAACGCAATCACAAATAATAACCCGTAAAATAGATAAATGTTATCGGCCATGGGTAGCTACTAAAAAGAAAGTAAATGAATTTCAGCTAAAGAACCCGCTTCACAAAATGTTGTCTCTTCTCCTACGATAATAAGGCAATTGGCCACCGCAAAAGAACGCATGCGGTAAGATTCCTGCGCATCCAATGGCAGCACTTTTTCACCATCCCAGCATGCTTTCAGAAAATGCGTAAGCCCGGCTGTTTTCTTAAAAGAATTAGCCAACGGCGCATGCATGGTTGGAAGCTGAATTTTTAAGGCGGGCAATACATATTCATAAAAACAGGTGAGCACAGAAGAAGGATTACCTGGCAATCCAAAGACCAGTTTGTTTTCCTTTTTTCCAAAAAACAGTGGTTTGCCCGGCCGCTGTTTTATTTTGTGAAAAAGTTGTTCCACCCCGCAGGCTGCTGCGGCCTGCACCACAAAATCATAATCGCCCACGCTAACGCCGCCCGTTAGTAAAACCAAATCGTTTTCTGAAAGCGCCTGCGTCAATACCTGTTTCACCAATTCCAAATCATCCTCCACCGTGTATGTTTTAACAGCGTCTATTTGAATCTTTTGTAAAGCCGCTTTTAGCGCAAAAGAATTGGATTCGTATACTTCTCCGAACGACAGCGGCGCACCCGGCTGCTGCAGTTCTTTTCCCGTAACAATAACACCTACCGCGGGCATAGACCACACCGGCACACGGTTGATGCCCATACCGGCCAAAAAACCAATGGCACCGGGCGATAACAAGGTGTCTTTTGGAACTGCCAGCATGCCAGCCTTAATAGCAGATCCGGCTAGCCGCACGCTGTTTCCAGCCTGCAGATTTTCATCCGTAATCGTTAATGTATTGTTGTGGATGGTCACCTGCTCCTGCATGATAACGGTATCTGCGCCGTCAGGCAAAGGTGCGCCCGTAAAAATGCGTGCGGCATGCCCGGGGGCAAGGGCAAAACCAGTTTTCGCTCCTGCCTGCATTTCTCCCTTTATAATCAATGCTTTTTTCTCCTTCCAGCTGGCATAGCTGAAAGCATAGCCATCCATGGAAGATTGTATAAATGCCGGCACGTCTACCGGGCTAAAAACATCCGCGGCAAGCCTTCGTTGCAACACCTCCGATAACGGGCGTGTTTCTGCAGAAAGCACGAGCGGGTTGGCTGCTATAATTTTTTTGGCTGCTGTTACAGAAATCATGTTAATGGAACTGTTTATCCCCCAATGGTTATCATCGGACGGTTCTGAATACTGGCCGCTTCAAAGGTCTGCAGGGCAGTGGTAAATTGTCCGCCCAATTCTTTTTCCTTTGCTTTTATATTTTGCAAGATAAGCGGCAGCACCGCTTCCCCGTTTCTGAGCGGGGTCAGCAAATCTGTTTCATAACTTGAGAAAAGACAATTTTTTAATTTGCCGTCTGCGGTTAATCGCATCCGGTTACAGCTTCCGCAGAAAGGTGCCGTCATGGTGCTGATAACGGCAAAACTGCCGGCATGGCCCGGCACTGCAAAGCTTTTTGCCGTATCGTGGGGCTTGCCTTCCACCGGTATGAAATTATATTTTTGAGCTATTGTGTCCAGTATTTCTTTAAGTGAAAATACTTTGTTACTGGTCCAGCGGTTGCCCGTGAAAGGCATGAACTCTATAAACCGCACTTCCACCGGCGTGTCTTTTGTCCATTCAATAAAATCATTTATCTCATCTTCGTTCAGCCCCTTCATTACTACCATGTTTATTTTAACATGGATTGCCTGCTGCAGCATCAGGTCAATATTATCTTTAACCTGTTTAAAAATATTGCGCCGGGTGATGAGGGTAAATTTGTCTGACTGCAAGGTATCCAGGCTGATATTGATGGAACGTAATCCGGCCGCTTT
>JBDSEV010000033.1:0-40664 GCA_039919885.1 Chitinophagaceae bacterium | reverse complement strand
ATTATCCTGATTTTTACCGGTGAACTATTATTAGCAATGCGTATCCTGTCTTCTCCGCCAAACATATACAAATGCAACTCGTTCGTAATCGCAGGATAGATTACGCGGTTGTAAATCAGCTTGTCTGTATCATTGCTTTTCGAAATCTTAAACACTGCCACATTCAATTTTCCGTTCAGCGTATCAGTGATATTTACCAGTTCATTTTTATCGGAAAACGTAATATCAATATCCTTGTTCAGGAATTTATAGTAACGTGGCATTACCCTTATTAAATCCTGTCTTCTTTTTTTCAGCTGGTCAGCCAGTTTTACATGGAAAGCTTCGTATACGGGTTTTGGGGCCCGTTGCAGTGCTTTGTCAATGACGGAATCATTGAGGGCAGTAACTGCGTGTTGTGTACTGTTGGTCCAGTCTTCAGCAGACAATCCATTTGTAAATAGTCCGTCAATATTTCTTGCGTTAAAGGAAAACGTATTTATATTTCTGATGCGCGGTCCAAAGCCCTGGAACTTTGGCATGATCCAGGGAAGTGCCAGCAACGTGGGCAACAGACCTTGGTTTACATAAAAGACCTGGTCGCGGTCGCGCGGAACAGGTTTGTATTTTTTATCTTTGCCCTCTTCTGTATCTACCCATCTCCACTGGTCGCCATGCCGGTCCCAGTCGCCCAAAAATATATCCTGTAACCGCGCCGTTAAAAAAGCGGATTGGTCAATTGAATTGTCGTTGTCGTCTTTTAGCTTTTCCTGCATTTTAATGGTAGAACTGGATTTACCCAGTGGTTCACGTTCTTCCAGTAAGAAAACTTTGTTCGCAAAGTCCCTGCTGTAAATACCGAGTTTTTTGTCGGAAGCGATATAAACAATTGTTGGATTGGAATGTACTACACCCATTGCGTCGGCAAATACCGGTACCATTAAAGGCGCATACGGAAAAATTGCCGAGACATTGTCATGTAATATGTCTGCTGCCAGGGTCTGGCTCAGCGCCTGGGGTAGCAGGGCATCCGGGAATTTGTCGATGCTTCTCAGCACCCACTCTTTTTTGTCTTTGTCTTGCAGGCGTAAAGAGTGTGTTTGCATGCCGCCGCCCAGCTCAGTGGGCTCAAGGTCGGTTGCGGATAAACGAAATACCGGCAGGCTGGTTTCGATGTTCCAGATTTTCCGGTAATTCTCCCCGAACATGCTGCGGTGAAATTTACTTACTTTTTCGAATGCTGGCAGCAGTTTAATACGGATACTGTCGCCTTTTACATCAGGTTCTTCAACCAGCGCTGCAGCCGGTGGCGTGGCGTAGGATCGATTGTATACGAAGGATTCTTTTAGCTGGGATCCGGTATAGGTGATAAAATGCAGCCGGAGACTGTTGTCTTTAAGAATGTCTGCCACTACATATCCGCTGCTGCCTGCAGCGTACAGGCTTCCCCTGCCTTTTCTTACAGGTGTTTCTTTGCAACCCGCACCACTTACCACCTGCAGCACTTCATCCTGTATCAATTGCAGCGTATGTTCGTGGCCTGCAACATGAATAACATTAGCATGGGTCTTTAAAATATCGTTAACTGATTTCTTCATGTCTTTATACAGCGCATTGCCGAGGTCTTCCGCCGGCGGAAAAGATTTCCTTAGCGCCGGGTACAGCGAACCAATTACCGGCAAGGGTATGTATAAGTTTTTGTTGAGATCAGTCAGCGGAAAAATATGTTCTTTGAAAGTGTAGTAACCTCCATGGGTGCCATAGCTGGAAAAAGGATGATGGGTGGCGAAAATAATTGTCTTATTGGCATTGCGACGGACGATGTCTTCTAACTTGCCCAGCACATCCCGCTTGGTTTTGCAAGGGCAGTCTGATTTGTCACTGTGGGTATTGTAGGGGAATAACCACCACTCTGAATCCATCGCAACAATTACCAGGTTGTCGGATACCTTCATTTCATACGGACCGGGACAGGCATCACCGGGAATAATTTGCAAAAACGAATCCAGCTGGCTGTTGATAAACGCATTTGCCGCCATCATTTTGTGGTATCCTTTCGGGCCACTTTTGTCCCAATCGTGGTTGCCAGGCACAAAATACACCGGCACATCGTTTTTGCGCAACCCTTCGTATTGCGACCTTAAAACATTGAGCGCTGCTTCTTTTTTACCAGGCGTCAGTTCAACACCACGCGGATAAATATTATCGCCCAGAAACAGCGCAATCGTTTTACCGGGTATTGATTTACTGATCGCGTCTTTTAGTATGGCAGCCTGGGTGCTGTTGATTTCACCTGCGTCGCCGATAAGAATTACGCGGAACTGCACCTCTTCCTGGGCAGATCCAATAAGGAGGCAAAAAAGCAGGGGAAGTAAAAGCAGGTAGCGTTTTGTCATTGTAAAGGCTTTTTTTTATCCGGCCGCAAACACCGGCACTATTTATTTTTTACCATGGTATAAAAACTTGAGGATGGTGGCATCACCTGCCGTACCAATTTCATTTGAAATATAGAGGTTGCCGGATTTGTCGAACACGATACCTTCAGGCTGGTTAAAAAGGGCCGGGCCCAGCGGGTAAGTATTCAGCACTTTCCAATGCTCGTCTGTAACCACCAATAATTTATTGACGTTAGAAAGAATATACCATTCATGTGTAACCGGATGTTTGGCTAAAGCAGAAGGCCGTAATTTTTTTCTTCCTTTTTTGCCTTCTTTTTCTGCGTTGTCCGCTGTATTTTCTTCAACAGCAAACTGCCCGGTGCGGGCGAGCGTGCCATCTGCGGCTACGGAAAAAATGAACCCACTTACAGACTGCTCTCCCTTATCATCATTGCAGCTTTTACATAAAACATAGAGGGTGTGCGTGGTTTCATCTGCATACATCGCTTCGTACTCGCCTTTGTCCAGCAGGTCATTTTGTTCGCTTCCTGCTACTTCTTCCTGGCCAATGGACGCAACGGGGAAACTGATGATTTTGCCATTGCTATTTAATACAAACATGTGACCATTACAGATAGCAATGTCCTCATAGTCACCATTCGTTCCGAATTTCATGTGTTTCGGCGTTGCATCACCCGGATGAAAATAAAAAATACGGCCTTCTTCGTCCTGTTCGGCGTATACCGTATCCGGATTTCCGTTTGCAAATGTGATCCCGGAAATTTCATCCAGCACAGGGGGCATCTTAAATATTGTTGGTTTTTCAAGATTGTACCCGGGAAGCACCGTTTTACCCGAAGGTTGAGAACAGGCCGCCAAAGTGGCTCCTGCAAAGAAAAAAAGGATAAGGACTGGCAAGTTTTTCATGATGCTGGGTTTTGATGCTGATTTAAATAATTGTACACTGCTAACTGGGAACGGTTGGCGGTTCCGTTTACGGGAACAGGCTTGTTTTCCAGCGCTGCGTCTATGGTAACGGCCTGCACATTGTCTTTTAACTGCATATCGAGGATTGCAAGGACACCGGCTTTTATCGTCTCATCATATACCGGGAAACAAACTTCTATCCGGCGGTGAACGTTCCGGTTCATCCAGTCTGCAGAGCCAAGTAATAATAGCCGGTTACCATCGTTGTGAAAAACAAATACCCGGCCATGTTCAAGCCACCTGTCTACTATCCGGGTAACTGTAATGCGCTCACTCATACCCGGTACGCCGGGCTCCAGGCAACAGATGCTTCTTACCATCATTTGTATAGGTACTCCGGCCTGCGAAGCCTCGTATAATTTAGTAATCAGCGTTTGTTCCTCCAGGTTATTCATTTTAATAATGATACCTGCAGGTTTTCCCTGCCGGGCATTTTCAATTTCATTGTCTATCATTTCCAAAAACCGGTCTTGCAGGTTAAACTGCGCTACCAGCAGGTGTTTAAACCGGATTTCTTTTTTGCTGTCGGGCCGCCGGCGGCGCGTAAGAAATATAAACAGCAGTTCCAATTCCATTACTATTCCAGGGTGGGTGGTAAACAGCACATGATCAGTGTAAAAGCGCGCGGTAGTTTCATTCAGGTTGCCGGTAGCCAGCAATCCAAAATATTGAAAGCGGTTGCCAATTTTCTTTTTTACCAGGGCTACTTTGGCATGCACTTTCAAAGCCGGAATGCTGTTGATGATAAGGACGCCTGCCGCCTTCATTTTTTTTGACCATTTGATATTGTTTTCCTCGTCAAACCTGGCTTTCAGTTCAATAAAAACAGTTACTTTTTTTCCATTGGCCGCCGCCGTTATAAGCGCGTTTACTATACGTGAATCACCTGCTACGCGGTACAGCGTTACATATATTTCCCTCACAGTGGCATCCGTAGCAGCCTCATTGAAAAACCGCAATACCGCGTTGTACGACTGGTAGGGGGTATGCACAATGCTGTCTTTTTGCAGCATGTACGTGAAGACGGAATCAGCTTTGCCTAAATCGGTTTCAATTGCTGGTGCCGGCGGATAATTGAATGCGCCACCGGTAAGCGGAATGCTACTTAGATCTTTCAGGTTATGGTAGTGGTCACCTGCAACCAGGTTGTCGGGGTTGAGGTTTAGTTTGGTCATCAGCCATTCCAGCTGTGCGGCAGTCATGCCGGGTTCATACAGGAAACGGGTCGCACTTCCATCATCCCGTTTACTCAGCTGTTTTTCGATTTTTGCTGCCAGGTCGCCATCATACTCGTCGGCAAGGTCCAGTTCGGCATCACGTGTTACTTTAATATTCCAGGCACCCACAATGCGCTGGCCCGGGAACAACAACGGCAACTGCATTTTAATAATATCATCCAGGAAAACAAGGTATTGGATGCCTGTGTACTGCACGGAAAAAAAACGGGGCAGCGCAACAGACGGAACTGGTATAATATAACCTTTGTCTTTTCCTTCGGCATCGCGGCAGATAACCACCTGGTAGAGCGTATTGCTTTTTGGAAAAAAGGAGGTGTTGTCTTTTGATAAGTGGATAATTTGTAAAAAGGTCATTACCGCAGACTGGAAATACGACTTTGTCGCAAGTGCAATACCTGCAGGCAAAGGTTGGTTGTACAGCAGTTCAATATTGCAGTTCCGCAACGCAGGTAGCAATTGCGTACGCAGGATAATGCCAAAGGCCTGCTGCTGCTCTTGTATAATATGCTGCGCACGTGTAAGCAAATCCTGGTTTTCGGATCCGCCGGTATTTTTTACTTTATGAAGCAACAGCATGGAGGGCATGCGCACCCGGTAAAATTCATCCAGGTTAGATGAAAAAATGGACAGGAACCTGAATCTTTCCATCAAAGGCACCTCGGTGCGGCCTGCTTCGTCCAGCACCCTGCTGTTGAAGGAAAGCCAGCTGAGGTCCCTGCTTAGAAATTGTGTTGGCATCAGTGCTGTTTAACCGAAAAAAATAATGGATATACCAAAGGCAAGCACAGAAATGATGAGCGTAAACATGAAAATGGTATATGATATCCGGAGGAGCTTGTATTTATGCCCCAGCACCATTCCCTGGGAATGAATATCGCGGATTAAACTGGCATATAAAAATTCCGAATCTTTCATTACCTCCTGCATGCCATGGTAATAATGGTCGAAATCCATTTTGTAAAAATTTCCGAAAAATAGGAGGTTAACGGATTTGCTTTGTAACTGCTGATCCGTAAAAAAACCGCTCGGAATTTTCGGCCTGGTGGCAAGTACAGAGAAAACAACCGCGGCAACGCTGCCAGATAAAAGCATCAGGGTAGGAATGAGCAGGTTGGAATTGGTTTCCAGTCGCCGGGCCATTAAGCCCAACACCACAGAAAGGATGATAGAGTTAACCGATATCATTATATTGGCCTTACTGTCGGCCATATCACTCAGGCGCTGGTGGTTGGCAGAAGCCACCCGAAACATGGTTTCAATTCCCCTGCTTGGCCGCTCCGGTTTTTTTTGCTTGTTTTTTTCTTCCTGAAGCCCCGGCTGCGGAACGGTCTTCGCGGGCGTATGATGCAGTGGCACCATCGCCTGCTTTTCAGATGCGCCGGTTTCTGCTTGTTTTTTTAGCAATTTGTCGAGGTGGTCCTGTTTTTTCTGGTTCAGCAGCAGCTGGCAATAAGCTGTATGGTAATGATGCGACTGCAGCAGGGCGATGGTTCCCGCGCGCCACGTTCTTTTGTCTATGTCCTTTTTTGTTTTTTCTTCTGCTTCTTTGCGCATCTGTTTGTTCTGCTCTCCAAAACTATCCGTGCCAAGGTGAAAAAGATCTCCGTCGCAAACAATCTGTTCCAGCAGGTTCTTTGGACGTTGCGGCATCTGCGTGGCCATTATGCATTCTTTTACCTGTTCGGCCGATACCTCGTCCACTTCATTTTCTTTTAGAAAACCTGCAGCCATGGCGGCACCCAGCTGTTCATGCCCGGCTGCTTCGCCGAGGTAATAGCCCATATCATGAAACCACGCGGCCGTTGTAACCACAAAAAAATCATGTTCGTTGAGCTGGTAATGATTGCCAATTTGCTTTACCGCCGCAACCACCCGTTCGGTGTGCGACTTATTGTGATAGGGTAATAGCTGCTGTATATTCTTCTCGAAATAACTGCTGATGTACTGCTGGGTTTTTTTTGTTAAAACAGGATAGTCCATTAGTGTGACTTTATTATTTTTTTACTTTTGATTCAATGGTGGCCACCTGCACGATTGCCTCCAGCCTGCATTGATTCGCTTAAAATACAACTATTCCGGCGCAAATGTTTGCCAGCGCCGGATGCAGCAGCCATTGCGATTGGCAGCACGCGTTATGGCTATTGATAGGATGGCTAATGCAAGCAATTACGCAAGGCAGCATCAGGCTCACCAAATACCCATGCGACTATTTTTCGCAAAGATAAGCGCAGTGTCCTGATCGGGCAGTTTCCCTGTAATATGTGCAAGAAATTGCAGGATTTGTACCACACAGGCTTATCTGTTTCCATTTAAGCTAGTATCTCGGCAATTCTTTGCTGAACCAGGCTTAGTAGCTGTTTGTCGATTGCGGAAAAATCGTTCAAATGCTGGCCTGCTGGGGTTATTACCCTGTACTGGCCTTCTTCGTCCGGCTCAAAATATAATTCGTTGCCCTGCACCTGAACTGTAAATTTATGGGTATAGCCCTGTAATACCAGTTGGGCAGGCAATTGCAGTTCTTCTCCTTTATATACAACCACCAGGGTAAATGGGTCCGTCATAAACTACTTTTTTGCTAGCTGGGTGCCTGTCTGCAATGAAATCGTTTTCATAAATAAAAGCCCGGCAGGACTTCCTATTTCAACTTAAAAATGCCAATTTTAAAGGCAACAACCACTCTATGACAAACGATTTTGCTGGGTAGACGCTATTAATTGTCATTTACTGGTTGGCTGGGTGTTAAGGTTTCTTTCGAATGTATAAAAATACAACCTTTTTAATCCTTTGTACCTGCTAACAATGCCATTAGGCCAAAGGCAACCATTTATAAAATAACGATAAAAAAAATCTGGCAATGAATACAACCAATGTTGAAACCGCGCCGCTGAAAAGTTTGGATGAATGGGAAGAAGATCTGCTGCGCAGGTATCCGGATCCGGACGCCATCGCTAGTGATAAAGCCACGGAAGCCTACCGGAACTATGACAGCCCGGAACGTGATACGGTAAAAGAATTTTATCGGCTGAACCATACGCACCAAACTTTTGATTTTGTACAGCAAAAAAGAGCCGACTACTTAAAGTTTGATAAAAAGCAGATGCCCGTGTGGGATGCTTTCCAGTTTTTAAACCAGTTGGTGGATGATTCGGACCCGGACACCGATCTTGATCAGTTTCAGCACCTGCTGCAAACTTCTGAGGCAATCCGCCGCGACGGTCATCCGGACTGGATGGTATTGGTGGGTCTGATGCACGATATGGGAAAAGTGCTCTGTCTTTTTGGTGAACCCCAATGGGCCGTAGTGGGAGATACCTTCCCGGTAGGTTGTGCCTATTCTGATAAAATCGTTTTTCCGGAATTTTTTAAAAACAATCCCGACTATAACAACCCTGACTATAATACGCAATATGGCGTGTATGAAAAAGGTTGCGGGCTCCGCAATGTAGATATGTCATGGGGGCACGATGAATATGTGTACCAGATCATGAAAGATAAAATACCGGAAGGTGGGTTGTACATGCTGCGCTATCATTCTTTTTATGCATGGCACCGCGAAGGGCAGTACGATTACTTGCTGGATGACCATGATCGTGATATGCTGAAATGGGTGCAGTTGTTCAATCCCTACGATTTGTATTCAAAGAATCCAACACCGCCTAACTGGGACGAATTACGTCCCTACTATGAAGGGTTGGTAAAAAAATATTTACCGGAAACGCTAAAGTTTTAATCGGAAAAAAAAGAAAAGTAAGAATTATATTGATCGCCCGGTGTTCAAAGGCAAAATTTTGAAAGATATTTTGGCTGGTGAATTCCGGGCGATTTTTTTTGCATGATAGGGTCGTTGCACGGGTTGCTCAAAAGTGAACCGTCGCGTTGGTCTTTATTTTGTTGAATTCGCCCCTGAATGTGTCTCAGTTATAGCCAACGGGCTATCGCGTAGCAATCCTTTTAAAAAGGTTATCATTTTCTCTGTATCGTAGTTGGCGATGCCTTCATGCTGCTGTGCCAGCGTTCCACGGGTATCAATAATAAGGGTGGTAGGTAATACGCCATTGAAAAGATTTCCGGGCGGGATGCCAGCTATGGAATAAACCGGTAAACTATATCCATGCTTTTTCATAAAAGCAATGGATTGAACAAGATTATTATCAGCATCGGCTGCAATAAAAACAAAACGGTCATCCTTCTTAAGTTTATTGTACAGCGCATTGATAGAACCCATTTCTGCGATACATGGCGGGCACCACGTGGCCCAGAAATTAATAAAAATACATTTGCCTTTTAAATCCCCGGTGTTGACATGTTGTCCATTGCTGTCAACAAACGAAATTGACACCGCCGTCTGTTGGAGTGGGTCAATTTTTTTTGTGCGGGCATTGAATATACCGGTTTTCAGCAATCCTTTCAGCAGGAATGCTTTAGCGTCTGGCACAAATAGCAAGGTGGCCACCAATGCAACCATGAAAATTGAAAACAAGTTCTTCCGGAGAAAGGGATAGGTGCTCATTTATCTGGACGCTGCCGATGCGGTAATGTACCCATTAAAAGAAATGGACTGCCGGTTGTTGCTGGTTACCTGCAACGATGCGGTGCCATTATTAAAAATACTAAGCTGCATTTGTGTTACATCTTTACTGTCCTTTGGTTTGATGCTTATGTTCCAGCCACCTTTTTTCTTATTACTGATAGTATAGTCAAAGTCTTTTGATGTAAATTGTATGCCACCATCCTGTGGATTAAGGGGCGCGGAATAAGCACGTCCGAAATAAGGTAATTGGGAAACAACCGCGGCTTTGGAAACCTGCAGGCCGTAATCACTGTTTAGTTGTCTTAGCCTGCCGGACAACGGTACAGCACTTTGCGCCTTAAAAGTATATTCCTGGTTGTTCACCAGCGCAGTAACTGCGGCTATCTTTACTGAATCCTTGTTATTTTGTGCCAGTGACGTGGCGGGCTTCAGCAAGACAGACAAAACTGTGGCAACCAGCAAAAAAAGAAAGCGATTTTTTTTCATATCATTGTTTTAAGTAAACAATATTTAAAAATGATAGTTTCTGTACCCGGTATCGTTTTAAAACACTGTAAAATTATTCATTAGCAAACGGATAAAATATTTTTATTCGTTAAAGGTTTCGCTAAAAATCCTGTTTTCAAAAAAATACCGTTAAGCAGCGCTACCTGGAGTGTAAACAATCAGCGACCGAAACCAGGAATTATCCGGCGAAGCAGGAGGGCAATCCGGTTGCAAGCCATTGTTGCGTTCGTTCCGGGGAATGTGCTAACATTGCTTATTCTAAAATTACTACCGACATGAAAAGACTATTATTTGGCCTTGCTGTTTTTTTGGGTAGCCATGCTATGCACGCGCAGCGAGCCACAAAAAAGCAAATGTCCGGCAATCCTTTGTTTTCCGGCTGGTATGCAGATCCGGAAGGTGCTATTTTTGATAAACAGTACTGGGTCTACCCCACATTCTCTGCGCCGTACGAAAAACAGGTTTTCATGGATGCTTTTTCATCGAATGATTTGATAAAGTGGACAAAACATCCGGCCATTGTGGACACAACTGCTATTAAATGGGCAAAGCGTGCTATGTGGGCACCAGCTATCGTAAAAAAAGATGCAAAATATTATTTATTTTTTGGCGCCAACGATATTCAAAGTGATTCAGAAAAAGGTGGCATCGGTGTAGGAGTAGCAGACGCACCCGGCGGTCCTTTTAAAGACTACCTGGGCAAGCCGCTGGTAGATAAATTTCATAATGGTGCTCAGCCTATCGACCAGTTTGTTTTTCATGATGCAGATGGTCAGTATTATTTAATTTATGGAGGCTGGCGGCATTGCAATATTGCGCGTTTAAAAAATGACTTTACCGGTTTTGTGCCGTTTGATAACGGAGAGGTGTTCAAGGAAATTACGCCTGATAAATACGTGGAAGGCCCTTATATGTTTGTAAGAAATGGAAAATACTATTTTATGTGGTCGGAAGGTGGATGGACCGGACCCGATTACAGCGTGTCATACGCGATAGCAGATTCTCCCTTTGGTCCGTTTCAGCGCATCGGCAAAATATTGCAGCAGGATACAACGATAGCAACCGGTGCCGGGCACCATTCCGTTATACAAGTGCCCGGAAAGGATGAATGGCTGATCGTATATCACCGAAGGCCGCTCACAGAAAAAGACGGCAATGCAAGGGTCACTTGCATGGAGAATATGTATTTTGATAAGAAAGGATTGATTAAGCCGGTTGTTATTACTACAGCCGGTGTAGCAAAACATACCCTCAAATAAAAGACTTGAAAAAACCCTGCAGGGTAGACGTACTTAAAGAATTATAATCTGCGTGGGCGCGTTGAAATGGTTATTCTTTTCTGGCAATCGTTTAACTCAACGGCTGCTCAGGAATAAAGGCATATGGGTTGATAGAAAAATATTTGTCTTTGTCTTCGTGCAGCTCACCCAGTTCCAATTCAATAAAGGCATCTGCTTCTTTGATTTCCCAGAGGTATATTTTTTTGCCTTCCGGAATCTGTTCGCACAATTCGGGAAGCAGCGCGGGTAACAAACCATTCCAGCAGGCTTCTGTAAGCATTTCCTTTTCGCTGCGACCTGGTTTGGCCGCACCTTCATTTTTGTCGGATAGTTGGCTTGCTGAAAAAGAAGTGCCTGTAAGAATAAGAATTTCCATTTGTGTAGAATTTGCTTTCATATTTTTACGCTTTAAGAATGCTTGTTAATAAGACGCCATACCTGGTTCAAAGTAACACGTGCGCAACCAAAACTTCTGTTAAATGAACGTATGAATGCATATACGTAGTATAGCAAGTTCCGGGTTTTGTAATATTAGTTGCGGACGTAGGTTTGCGTAAATAGGTAAATATGGGTACCAATTATGAAAAAATAGCCGCTGCCATTGATTTTGTAAGCCAAAACGCCCGGCAGCAGCCCGAACTCAACGCCATTGCAGCCGCCGTGAACACCAGTCCTTTTCATTTTCAGCGGCTTTTTACGGAATGGGCGGGTGTAAGCCCAAAAAAATTCTTGCAATACCTTACTGTTGAGCACGCCAAAGAGTTACTGGCCAATAAACAGCACACGGTGTTCGACACCGCTTATCAAACCGGCCTCTCGGGTACCGGCCGTTTGCACGACTTATTTGTAAATATTGAAGGCATGACGCCGGGTGAATACCGGAATGGGGGAGAAAATCTTGTTATTCAATACAGCATACAGCAATGCCGGTTTGGCTGGTACATTGTTGCCGCTACCGGCAAAGGTATTTGTAACCTGTCTTTTTTTGAATCGCCGTCCGCAACAGCCATTGCAGCCCTGAAATCGCACTGGCCAAATGCTTCGGTGCGAGCGGGTGAAAACGGCCATCAGCAAAAAGCGATCGATTTTTTTAAAGACAACGGCGGCCATGCAGGCGATCTCAAACTACACCTCCGCGCTACAGCTTTTCAGTTAAAAATATGGCAGGCCTTGTTGCAAATTCCACTTGGAGATGTGGTTAGCTATGGGTCAATCGCGCAGCATGTAAGTCAGCCTGCCGCGGCAAGAGCTGTGGGTACGGCCATTGGTAGCAACCCGGTGGGATACATCATACCTTGTCACCGCGTAATAAAAAGCATGGGCGAGGCAGGTGGTTACCGTTGGGGTGGAACAAGAAAAAAAGCAATGCTTGCCTGGGAAGCGAGCCGGCACGTAGTTGCTCTGCCCGTAAGATAAAACGGTTGTGTAAATAATTTCGTTCTATTGTACCACGTATAATTGTTAGTGGATTTTATATCGCGAAAAATGCCGCAATAAAGTAGATATCGAATGTATTAAACAGACGAAAAAAAAATTGTAGCAATGGACGAATGGTTTTTATTTTGATCGATTGCACGAGCAAGCCTCCAATCAACGGTGTAGACGGGCCGCTACATCTGCATACAATACCAACAAAGGCGTAAAAGTATTTCCCTCCCTTGCTATCCTGCAATTGCGCACGCCGCTGTTGCTATTGTGATTAGCCCCGCAGCGTTGGCATCACGAACGGCAGTAGAGACTGAACCCCATTATGCCTGCGGTTGATTCCTGTAAATGCAACCATTTTTTTAACATCGATTTTTTTACTGCGCCTCTAAAACACACCCATTTTTTTCACGTGCAGTAAAAAACCTGAAATCGATGAGGGTTTCAACATTTGCATACCAGCAGAAGGAATTAATCTTACAAAACAATCACTAATCATACTTATTTTTTATTCTTATACAGCAATGCGTATAAGTTGAAATGTAACTGATTCGATCTTTTATCAAGCACCTTTTCCTGGTTTACCAAAGCAGTTTATGCGTACAATGTTGTTTATATGCAGTATGTTTTTGATAGTGCAAAAGGCGGGCGCGCAGTTGGCTTTGCTCAACAGCCCGCAGGATACGGTAGACTTGTTGCACCACCTGGTAAAAGAGGAACTCTTACAACAAATGACTGCCAATCCGTTGAAAAATAAAATATCACCGGCGCTTAAAAATATCAATGCCGCCACCGTCGATACCCTCAGTGATTTTTTATTGCAACAACTCAGGCAGCTCGGTCATACAACGTTGTCGGCAGGCAATAGCATCCGCACAACCGCATTTCAGGAAACAAAAGAATTACTCCGGCGCCAAATTACGGGCTTGATGCAAACACAAGACATAAAGAATATGTTCAGCCAGGTTACCGGCATGGCGAAACAACCCGCCTTAGCATGGGAGCATGGCAGTGTTCTTATAACAGGACAGGTTGCTCCCGTACTGTTAAGTGAAAAATCAGTGGTGACAAACAATACAATGGTTAATAGCAGCTGGAAAGTGTTGGGGGTGCCAATCATCCTCCAACTTGCCAGGCAGGATTTATGGGGACGCGACTACTACAGCAGAAACAATTTCTCTGTCCAGTTCGACAGGGAAGCTTATCTCAGTTCAATAAAAAATGCGATTAGGCTTAAAATACGCCCTGCTGATTTGCTACCGGATTATAATACAGTCTTAACAAAAATAAAAGCCTCGGCGCTAAGCGGGCTCCGGTCATCGCTTGATTCTATTAATGCCTCCTGCAAAGGCATGCTCACCCGGCAGCTTCAACAACTCGGTGACCCGGAAAATTTCTTTACCGCACCGGAAGATCTGCTGCGTGACAAATTGCTTTCGCCCGCGCTATTACAAGATCTGGACAATAAAAAAAATCAACTGGCACAGCTGCAGCAGCAACTGAATGAGGGGGACGATGCCAATAAGGTCCTGTACGATTCATTGCTCGGTTCCATCCAGGTGATCGGCAGTGTAAAAGCCATGCTTAATAAAATTGAATCTTTTAAAATGGCTGTCCGGCAAAATGGATTGTTTGAAAAACTGGAGCGGGCAAATCAGTTCAGCGAGGACGGGTTGCGTGAAGGGTTGAATGATCCGGATAAGATAAAAGCATTGGCGAAGGAACAACTGAATATAAGTGGCTTGCAGAAATTCTTACTCAACATAAGCAGCCTGCAACTTGGTTTAAACGTGAGCGATCTAAGTCCCTTAACCATGTCGCAGTTCACCAGTAGTGGCGTCAGTGCAAGCTTCACCAGTAACAAATCTTACGTTTTTTTTATGGCCGGAAAGGAAAAAAATTATAGCAGTTTATACGACCGGCCGTTCGCCGATAATATTTCTTTTGCTGCACCAGGCGCAGCCATTGGTGCACGCATTGGCCGCGGAGCGTTAAGCGCTACGCATGCACATCTTTCCTTGTTCAGTTATAAACACAGTAATAACCAGTACGAAGAACGCCTGGCAAGCGTAGTGCCAGGTAAAACCGTCGTCTTCACATTAAGCAACCAGTTAAAAATGAATGCTGCAAATTATTTCAACCTGGAAGTGTCGTCGTCAAAACATTCTTACGACAACCAGGAACATAATACGGACAGTTTGTTGATGGGAGCCAATGATATTAAGCAAATAACCGGGCAAAGCGATATTGTGCAACGGGTTGCCGTTACGCTGCAATGGACCGGTGAGGTAGAAGATAAGAAGTTAAGCTATGCGGTTCATGGAACGCATATCGGAAGGGAATATAACAATCCGGGAAACATGTTTTTGTCGCGGGGTACGAATGAACTTGGCGCAAGCCTAAAGAAAACCTTCTCCGGAGAAAAGTTGCAACTGTCGGCCCGCGGTAATTACCGCTCGTACCAGTACGGAGCAAAATCGCTAAACTACCAGATATACCTGCAGGCAAAATGGAAATTTAACAAAGGTCAGTATTTAGCAGTAAGCTATCAGCCGGTTCGGTCTTTGCGGCAGGATCACCATACAACGATGGGCGCAATTGAAAGTAACCGGCTGGCCGTGGATGCAAACTGGCGGAGGCGTTTTCACAAGAACACTTACCAGCATTTTGTAAGCCTCGCTTTGTTGCAGAACAGTTACCGTGCCGACAGTATCTTATCCGCGAATCATTCACTGCTGATAAATTCAATGCAAACGGTTACCAGGGGCGATAAATCCTATTACCTCAACCTGCAGTACAATCAATCGGCAGGGCTTGCAAACGCGGCTGTCTTCAATACGCAATTCAATGCAGAGGCAGGTTGCAGTTACAGCCTTTTCAAGGGATTGGTAGCTTCCACTGCCATCAATTACAACAGCACAAAAAATTGGTTTCAGCAGGCGGGGATTAAGCTAAGTATGAGCGGACAGTTCGGAGAAAATTGTATGATTGGTTTTTATACCTGGGTGGTGAAGAATATCAAAGAACAGCATCCGGTAAATATGGATATGATGCGCCTGGACTGGAGCATTCGATACCTGCTTCGGTGATGCAGCTGCCCGGGAACCAAAAAATTTTAAACGATGATTTCAAAGTTTAGCACAGTAAGGGTTTGGTGGATAGTGTCAGTGCTGTTTTCGGGGTTCATTCCTGGCACCGCACAGGCACAGCTGCGTTTCCAGTTTATGCCCGCGCTCAATGGCCAAACAGTTAACGGGTTGTTTACGGTGCAGGTACAAAATACAGCAGCCGCCAGCTATAGCGGTACAATCAGCATTACGGTAAAGGACGCCAGCAATAAAATGGTGCTTAGGGCAATAACAGGAAAAACCACGCTACAGCCAGGCAACAATTTTTTATATGCTGAGGCGGGTAGAAGCCGGCTGCAATTTGGTACTGCCGCTGCGGCCGGCGCTGCTGCGCAAACAGGTCGTTTTCCGGAAGGAGAATATGAATACTGTTTCGAGTTTAGCGGGTTGGCAAATAAATCCAATGCTTCGGAACAGGTTTTCGAAGATTGTTTCAGCTATGCCATACAACCACAGCTACCACTGCGGCTGCTCTACCCGGATGATGGCGATACTGTCTGCAATAACAGGCCGGAGTTGACCTGGAGTACGGCCATCCCATTGAACAATGAACTGCGTTACCGCCTGATGCTGACAGAGAAAAATGCGAACCAGCTGGATGCTGCTGCGCTGTTACATAATTTGCCCGTGTTGCAGCAAGATAACATTGCAGGCAATATGTTATTTTATCCATCCCATGCACCAGCATTGGAAATGAATAAAACTTATGTGTGGCAGGTGGAGGCTTATATCGGCACTACCAAAGTGAATCAATCTGAGATCTGGCGTTTTACAATAGGATGTGGTGATAAAAAATCGCGCACCGCGGAGGACAGTTACCGCGAACCAGGTATTTCATTAAATGGCAATTTCTATATCGCCAATAGTACGTTGCGGCTCACGGTAAATAATCCGGGCGGTCACCGCTCGCTGGAGTACGCAATCATCTGCCTGTCTGATCCCGCAAAAGCAATTGACAACCTGCCTGGGGTAAAGGTGACGACCGGACTAAATAAAATTGACATCGCCATGGAGGATATCAAGGGGCTGGAAACTGGCAAGATGTATTTATTAAAAATAGAAAATATTGGTAATCAGCCACAGTACCTCCGCTTTATATTCAAAGACGATGCAGCACTGCCCAATTGATATTAAAATTTACACGCTCATTGTTTTGATGCTGCTGTGCTATGCCTGCCACAGGGCTGCAAGGCCTCCAACAGATCAAACAGCAAGCGGCACCGGGCTTATTCTGTGGAAAACGATGCATAACCAGGCAATTGGAATAAGGGTATTACCGTTGGCCAGCGGTGAAAAAAGAGTAGCCGGGCAAGCCGATGCAATAACAATCAGGCTTACACTCACCAGTAAGCAGAAAATGAGCAACCAAACAATGGTGCAGTACATGAATTTTGGTATAACGAAAAACGTACTTGCAATTATGGGCAACGATACATTGCCGTGCAGGTATATTGAACGTATTCCTGGCATTGCGGCGCAGGAATTTATATACCTGGGTGTCTTTGGCAGGTCTTCACCGCGCGCAGGCAACCATGAAGATTTACGGATATGCATAACAGATACCCTTGCCGGTTTTGGATATACGGCGTTTGAAATAAGCCACCATGTTCTGGAACTACCAGCCATTAAAAAATAACAGCAATGAAAACACTGATAGTTTTAAAACGACCGGTAGCTGCGTTTATGCTTTTCATATTTGCCTGTAATCTTTTGGCCCCTGTTACGGCCTACGCGTTAACGGGCGGTCCTGAGCAGCCGGAGATGAAAGGCTTTGAGCCGGCAGGTAATAACAATCTGGTGGATCTATTCAGTGGAGATCTAACTTATAACATTCCACTAATGGAGGTGGGCGGTTACCCGGTTAACCTGGCTTATCACAGCGGCAGCGGTATGGATGACGAAGCCAGCTGGGTAGGTTTTGGCTGGAGCCTGAATCCCGGCACGGTTGACCGGCAGCTTCGTGGTTTGCCAGACGACTTTACCGGAGCGGGCGCGGAGGGCGATAAAATTGTGAAAGAATTTCACGTGCGGAATGATATCACCGGCGGGATAAACCTTTCTTTTAATCCGGAAATTTTTGGGTTCGATATCGGAAAACTGGCCAAAGCCAGCGTGCAAGCGGGTATTTTCTATAATAACAAACGAGGATTGGGTATTGAATTCGGCCTTGACCTCAACGCACCCTTGCTTTCCTCCAGTAAAAATACTGCCGGCACCAATACTGCGGGCCTTGCAGCCAAGGCAAGTCTTAATTTTAATTCGCAAACTGGTGCTTCATTTAACCCTTCGTTGAATCTGGCCATTAGCAGCAAACAGCTGACTGGTTCCGAAAAGAACGCCGGTATATCGTTGGGTGCTGCAATGAATTCAAGAACAGGATTGCAATACACAACGCTGGGCGCATCCTATAACAGCACAAAACGCGCGCAGGGAAAAAGAGACGTCATACAAAATTCAACTGCTTCATATACATCTTATGCTGCACAAACCTTTTTGCCCGAAACGCAGGCTGATTATTTTAATCAATCCTATGCATTGTCTCCGCAACTCGGCGGATCTGCCTGGGGCTTATTCCCGGCGGTTCAGTTGAGCGGGCATTATTCGATCCAGAAAGTGGCGCATCCTGTTACCAGTTACAACGCTTACGGTTTTATGCATGGCCATGAAAGTAAAAACGATAACATGGCATTGATGGATTTTAACCGCGAAAAAGAGGTGCCCTATTTTGACGGCGTACCGAACCTGCCCGTGCCAGTGGCAACACCGGATCTTTTTATGGCCACTGCGCAGGATGGATCGGGTCAGTACAGGGCTTATACCGGGAGTACAGGCATTTTCTCGGATCATGATGCGTTTAATACTTCCGTCAGCGCTGCTGCGGGAGTGGAAATTGGTTTTGGCGCGGGTTTTAAAACAGGTGCTGATTTACAGGCGAGTTTAAGTAAGACCAGCACCACCAAATGGAAAACCGGCGATAACTTTTTGTACCGCGATGAGAATGGATATAATGCTTATGGCAATTTTACCGGTCCCAGGGAGGTGGCAGATCCTGCATATGAACCGGTTTATTTTAAAAGGGTAGGAGAGCAGGTACCCGACGATGAAAATGTTTTTCAGGAGATAAATGGCAAAGTTCCGGTTCGAATAAAAACGGCTGGCAGCGGGGTGGGTGCCGCGGCTTTGCCCGTACTGCTCGCCAAAAACAATATTGCAACAGCAGTAAAAAAGAATATACACCGTACCAGCCGGGCGGTAAGAAATAATAGTTTCAGTTATTTAACCACCGAACAGGTTGGTAAAGCGGGTCTCAATAAAACAATCAATGATTATTACCTGGCTGCGGGTGGATTTAAACCATTTTTAAATAATTGTACCGGCGTCCGCAACCTGGTGCTGCAACCCTATAAAAAAAATCACCATATTGGTGAGATTACCATAACGGATGAAGGCGGCGCCAGGAAAGTCTATGGTATACCAGCGTACAATACTTACCAGGAAGATGTCAGCTTCAGTGTGCCCCGGCAACAGCATGAAGCCGACAAAATAAAAGGCCTGGTTAGTTACACAACGCAAGATGCATCGGCAAATAATAAAAATGGTACGGATCATTTTTACAGCAAAGAAATTACACCGGGCTACGCGCATTCGTTTTTATTGACCGGGGTATTATCGCCCGACTATGTTGATCTGAAAGGCGACGGCATAACCGATGACGATGCCGGTACTGCCGTAAAATTTAATTACTGGCGAAAAACGGATCAGTTTCAATGGAGAACGCCTTATGCTGCTGGCAAAGCCAATTATAACGAAGGCCTGACAAGTGACAATATGGATGATCGTGGTAATTATTCCTATGGCCGCAAAGAGTTGTGGTATGTCCATTCCATTGAATCCAAAACCATGGTCGCCATTTTTGAAACGGCCGACCGTGAAGATGCGATGGGGGCTGACGCAATGGGTAATAAGGATATCGCCGGAGGAAACAGGCAGCAATACCTTAAAACGATCCGGCTGTATTCGAAAGCAGACTGGTATAAAAACGCCGACGCCGCAACGCCCGTTAAAACCGCGCATTTTGTATATGACTATTCATTGTTTGCCGATGCCGTTGATGTTATTGGCGGGGTGCCCAATAACAGCGGTCATCCGGTAACAGCCGGCGAAAGTGTATTGGCGAACCAGGGCGGCAAACTAACATTGAAGCAGGTGTATTTTACTTACCAGGACAATACAAAAGGCAGCTTGCAGCCATATGAATTTGCGTACGATAGTAATGGTCCCTATAATTGGAAGCAATATGACCGCTGGGGTAATTACAAAAATGAATCGGATGGCAACCCTGCCGGTATAAACAATGATTATTATTCGTACAGTACGCAGGACAAAACCAAAGCAGATGCCAATGCGGCAAGATGGCAACTTACGCAGATTCAGACACCTGCGGGCGGGCTGGTGAAAGTGGAGTATGAATCTGACGACTACAGTTACGTGCAAAATAAAAAAGCGATGCAGATGTATCCCATGTCAGGCGCAGGCGATCGGCAGGGAAGTGGTAAAGGCTATTATGAAGGCGATAAAATATATGTGCAGTTGCCACAGGCACTTGCATCAGATGCTGAACTCAGGGCAAAATATTTTGACGGCGGCGACAATGACGACAATAAAAACCTATTCTTTAAGGCCAGGGTAAAATTAAAAAGCAATGAGGAAAAGTATGATTATGTAGCCGGTTATGCAGAGATTGCGGATATTGGCAAAGACGTACACCTCGCTGCGGGCAGCAACGATATTGCAGAGATCCGGGTCAGGAAAATAAAGGGCGACGGCGTCAGCAAAACCTATCATCCAATTGCCAAAGCAGCCTGGCAATTTATGCGGTTGAACACACCAGCGCTGGTGTACCCCGGCTATAATGTGAGCGAATCGCTGGGGCCTGTGCAATTTGTGAAAGCGCTTATCGGTGCTATCAGTTCGGTTGGTGAATTACTATCTCCTTTTGATACGCGGGCGGAAATTAAACAGCTGGCGCCGGAAATTGACCTCTCTAAATCATGGGTGCGTTTGGGTGCTGCCACCAACGATACAAAAAAGTTGAATGGTATTTCGTACTACGCCAAACTAGGTGGCGGACTCCGCGTAAAAGAAGTGTCTGTAAGTGATCAATGGAATGACATGTCTCAATCCGATGCCGAATCGGCTACTTATGGAATGGTATACGATTACAGTACTATCATTACACTCGCGAATGGCGAAAAAGTAACGGCATCAAGCGGCGTTGCCAGTTATGAACCGATGATCGGCAACGAAGAAAACCCCTTTCATCAGCCGTCTGCATACAATCAAAAAATAAAGCTCGGTCCTGATAATGCCTTTTTTATAGATGAGCCTTTGTGCGAGTCTTATTTTCCCTCGCCAAGTGTTGGCTATAGCAGCGTGACCGTCCGCAATCGGGGCGCAGATGGAGCGCTGGGTGCAACCGGCTATTCCGTAAGTGAATTTTATACTGCAAAAGACTTCCCCACCATCGTGGATCATACACCCATTGATGTACAGCCTTTCGGTGGATCCAATATCCTGCAATTCCTGAAAATAAAAAAGAACAACAGCCGGGTGGTATCCCAGGGGTATAGCATAGAATTAAATGATATGCATGGTAAATTAAAGGCAGAAAAAATAATGGGCAAAGGAGAAAATGAAATATCGGCTGTTTATTACTATTATAAAACGGTGAACCAGGATGCTACGGACAAAAAATTGAATAATGAAGCACTTGTTTTGCGGGAGGATGGCAGCACTGGTAATGCAGTGATAGGGCGTGAATTGGAAATGTACAGCGATATGCGCAGCCAGACCAGTTTTACCGCAGGATTAAACGTGATGCTGAATATTGACGCCATTTATTTATTGTTTGCAGTGATACCGATTCCCACCATATTGCCGTTGCCCAATGCTTCATATACGGGTTTCAGATCTGCTTGTACTATAAAAATTATTCACCAGTACGGTCTGCTGGATAGAATAATTAAACGGCAGCAAGGTTCGCAGGTAACAACAGAAAACCTTGCGTGGGATGCTGATACAGGTGAAGTAATATTAACCCGTACCCAGAATGAATTTGATGATCCGGTATACAATATAAATTACCCGGCTCACTGGATGTACGGGGATGGCATGGGGCCGGCCTATAAAAATATTGGCCTGGTCATTACGGGACTGACCGTCATCGGTGGCCTTATTTCGGTATCCGCAGCTACGCAGTTACTGGTTTCAGGGGACGAACTCCTGGTAAAAAACAATGCAAATATTTTTAAAAAATACTGGGTTAATAAAGCAGGGATGGGTGTGAATGATAAACTGGTATTGATTGATGAAGACGGCATTCCCGCAACATTGTTCGGCGTAAACGCCGTTGTTACAAGATCCGGGCGCCGCAACATGCCGGGGGCCGCTGCCGGTGCTATGGTTTCACTGGTTAACCCAATAAAAAACGGGAAGCTAAGCATCAGCTCACTTACCCAGGTGCTGGATGCAAACGGAACTGAATACAGCGATGAGTGGGCGATAGAAGCAAAAAATATATTGCGCGCTGTTTTGGTTTGTCCCAACGGATTTTCAACAGATGCAGCCGGCCGGTGCTACAAGGATACCGTAGTGGTCACGGACCCGGCGTACGCGGTGAATACCACCGCTATCCGGCAAAAAAATAACTCCTATGCCACCTGTGGTACCTATATCACCAATGACGTGAACGCTTACCTGTCATTGGGCAGTGCTGGAGAACCGCGTACCGCGCAAAAAATACCAGTGATTAACGGTATCTGGCAAAACGGAATCAGCGCGTGCAATACGGGTGCTGGTACTAGCGGGGAGTACGACGGGCCCCTAAACCGCTCGGGTATTTGGCTTACCGAAAAGAAAAATAATAATTATACACAGAATGAATGGGTGGGTATAAAATCGACCGTGTACATCAGCCCATCACAGGTGGCCAACAAATCTGCCGATGGCAAAACGGGTACGTTATTACTTGGGTTTGGCGCATACAACAATATTGAGGTAAGCATTGATAATGTTATTGTAGCAGCACGGGGCGCCAACAACAATAATGTCAGCAGCCCTTATCGTACATGGCATATAAAACCAGTTACGCTGCAGCTCGACCCCCGTAACCCACTTAAAGAACAGCCGCATGATATTTTTATCAGGGTGCGAAGCCAGGGAACGGTGAGTGAAGGCGTGATCGGTGTAGAACTGTACAATAATAAACAGGCAGAGTTACTAGACGCTACGTGCATCAGGGAAAGCTGCTTGCCCTGCACTGCGTGTGATGCCTGCCGGGTAACTACAGGTGCCGGTGTCGGTCCGCTGGCAAGTTGCATTAGTGCAAAAATTATATGGAGTACAAAATGTTTGGAGGGTAAAAGATTTACCTATCACGCAAACCTTGCGGGCCGCTTGCTGCCGGATTTTAACCCGGTTTGTACGAACGGCGAAATGTTTACAGACGATAACTGCAATAGTAAATGCAGGGTAACGCAACGGGTCTACGCAGATAAAGTTTCCAGTTCGTCGTGTGAACCCCCGGTAGGTAAAACCATCAATCCATATGTAACCGGACTCCGGGGGAATTGGCGGATACAAAAATCGTTTGTCTACCATACAGACCGGTCAAGTTTACTGCCCGCTGTTAAACCAGGGGATCCGGACGTTATCGAAAAAACAGATATCCGCAAATCAGGTGCTTACACGGAATTTAGTCCGTTCTGGGAATATGAAGGCAACAAGTGGTTGCCGGCGGAACAACAAACACGTAGCGATCTCAATTGGGTAAAAGGCAATGAAATGACGGCGTACAATCAGAAAGGGCTGGAAACAGAAAATAAAGATGCACTTAACCGTTATAGCGCAGTACAATTCGGTTACCTGCAGTCGGTGGCTACTGCGGTCGCGGCCAATGCGCGTTACACCGACATTGCGTACGACGGATTTGAAGACTATGGCTTTAACCTGGACAATTGCCAGTCGGCGGACAGCTGCAATATAGCAGGGCATTTTAGTATACAGCAAATGATTCGCAAATATCCCGGTGCTATATCCACCGACGCCACCTATGCACACACGGGTAGAAATGCTTTAAGAGTGAACGGGGGCGCGAACGCAGTGATTAGTCAGTCCATTATTCCGGTCACCAGCACAACATTGTATTCATTTACCGGGGCGGCCATGAGTATTACCGACAAAGCGCTATTATCAGGTTTTAAACCCCAGCCAGGTAGAAAATACCTGTTGAGTACATGGGTAAGAGATATTGCCCCGGTGCCTGTTGAACCTGGGGTGGATGAAAGTCAAAATGTGCAGTTGTACGTCAGTAACGAAGCGGGCAAAGCGGCTGTGGAAGTACTGTCTGGCAATACAATCATCGCGCAGACTTTAAGGGCAGGCCCGCGCATAGAACAATGGCGAAAAGTGGAAACGGTCTTTATTATTCCGCCAGGTGCGCAGCATATCCAGGTCAGGTTTCGGCCGGGATCATCGCCTGCCTATTTTGATGACATCCGGGTACAACCTTTTGATGCGCAAATGAAAACCTACGCGTACGACAATCGGACCATGCGGTTATGGGCCGCGCTCGACGAAAATAATTTTGCTACTTTTTACGAATACGATGATGAAGGCGTTTTAATCAGGACAAAGAAAGAAACGGAACGTGGCATCATGACTATAAATGAAACCAGGCAGAGCCTACGGATAAAGAAATAAGATGAAGGTAAATATTAAAAAAAGCGTTTTTATATTAATACTGTTGGTGGCGGTAATGAAAATGCTTGCACAGGATGAGGTGCCGGATGTAATCAAAAAAATATACAATAGTTATAACCAGCCGGTTACTATTTACTTCACGGGAAAAATACAGATGTATGACAAAGCATTTCCCGAAAAAATCATCGACCGCGCGGAGTGCCGGTATACGATGACTAATAACAGTTTTAATGGAAGTATAGGGCCGGTGTCAATATTATTAAATGACAGGTACTACGTGTCGGCAGACAATGGCAGTAAAATATTAGTAATAGGACGTAGAAAGGATTTGCCCAAAATGTCCGGCACTCCGGTATCGTATCTTGAACAGCTCAGTAATGGCATTGCGGGAGGTGAGTATACCGCAATTGCCAGCCATTCCACTAATGCGGGGTTGCTGGAACTGAAGCAAGTCCGGCGAAAAGATGGGGCGACCGCGTTTGCCATCACTTACAATATATTAACCGGGTATATGGAGAAAGTAATGGTAGAAAATACAAATTATGATAATGGTTCGGGTAAAACAATGGTGCTGGAAATAACCTATTCGAAGCCCATAAAACTAATTGCAGGCAGCGGTTTTTCTGAAAAAGTGTTCTTCTCTATCGTTCATAACAAGTTGGAGGTAAATAATGCGTATAAAGATTACCAGCTCATTAACCAGTTATAAACGCGAGGTTGACGTTCACGTTGCCGCGCCAATCTCCATTAAAAAAAATATCCAGGAATAATCGCGTATATATTCAGGAGGTTATAAAAAACAGCGGGTTTGCTGGAAATTAGGTGCTGCTACATGTTCTAAAATAAGCGGCTTGTATGAATTAAAATAAATATTTATAATAGTATCTGCCAAAGACGGCGCTGTATTGTTGTAACTGCGTAACGCAAACAATGCCTACGGGGTGTTCAATTCATATTCTGCTGATTTAACCAGCGGCTTACGACAATAAGTAAGGAATAATTTCTGAGATCTGCTGCAGTTGTTTAAAGTCAGGATGATCAATATTATGCGTTACCTGTTCATGCGCCCAGGTGGTATGATAGGGTACATGTACGCCATGCGCGCCAATGGCAAGGACAGGTAAAACGTCAGATTTCAGCGAGTTGCCAATCATCATAAATGCAGCTGCAGGAACGTCAAGGTGCTTAATCAGTTTCAGGTAATCGCTTTCCTGTTTGTCACTCATAATCTCTGTATGGTGGAAATAATGTGCAATGCCCGATTTTTTTAGTTTTCTTTCCTGATCAAGCAGGTCGCCCTTGGTGGCTACAACCAGGCGGTATTTGCCAGACAATGCTTTCAAAACCTCTTCCACCCCCTCCAGCATTTCAATGGGTCGTTCCAGCAATTCTTTACCATATTCAATTGCTTTTTCTATAATCACAGCGTTCAGGGTATTGTTGGAAACGCGCAACGCGGTTTCAATCATACTTAAAATGAAACCTTTTACACCGTAGCCATACAAAGACAGATTGGCAATCTCTGTTTTAAAAAGTTCCTGTGAAACCGTGTGGTGGGGAAGGTAGTCTTCCAGCAAGGCGCAAAACTTTTTTTCCGTTTCCTGGAAATAGGGCTCGTTCACCCAAAGGGTATCGTCTGCATCAAAAGCAATCACTTTAATATTCATCCCAGCCATTTTTTGGACGAATATAATTTAAATTGACAAGCACCGGGGGCGACTCAAATTTTATTCAATTTGTAAAAAACCGCCCATATCATAAAATTAACTTGAAAAATAATCGGCGCATCGGCTAGTTATCCGTTTGAGCAAATATCAGTTCAATCAGTTTAAACCGAGATTCTTATTGGGGTGAATAATGGATGACCAGTTCCTGATATAAAATACAAGAACGGTTAACGGAAGCAAAAAATAAGATAAAGCCAGGCCAACTATCTGTTGTTTCAGCAAAAGCGCTGTTGTTTCCCATGCTGACCCGGCGACCATGGCCACGAGGGCCGTAACAGCCAGTTGCGACCGCCTGTGTTCATGACCCGTAACGGACAATGCAATGGCAAACAGGAAGATGCCGGTCGTTTGGATCCACTGAGAAGGCGTCTCTAACAACTGTAAATTTGCGTGGGCTTTTACCCATAGCATGCCTGCTACTATAAAAAGGCTTAATACAGTCATCGTTTTATAGTTAATCAATTTTATATCGCTTTTTTTTATGTCTACAGCATAATTTTTTATTGCCGCAAAAATATAGATAGGGTCTGCAGCAAGGTAATGCCACGCGTGGTCGATGAGCCCGGTATATATTTTTAACGCCATAAAAAGAAGCATCGACAACACCTGGTAATACGTGCCATGCCGGTTTTGCTGACTGGCATACGCTCCGAACATCATCATGATAAAAATATCTGCAACAAAATGCAGGGATGTAATGATAGAAACAGATAAGAGTGCATTTTTTTCAACTAATACGATAATGCAAAGCAGCAATATATAAATGATGTATACCCACCAATTGGTGCGGGAAAAACTTTTTACCTCCCTGGTGAAACTACTGAATGCACGCATTATCTAAATATTATAGGTTTTTGAATCATTGGCTGATATCGTGCTGCATAGCCGAAACCTTACCGTACTTCTGCCAATGTGAGGTATAAATGCTTTCCGAGGTCAAACAGTATGGATTTCGACATATTTTTCCGAAGGATGGTTTCGCCCGTTTTATTGGAAGCGTCAAAGTCTACTGTACCCCAGACTTCGCCCTGCGGGCTCAGAATCGGCGCAGCCAGTACGAAACAGAGGTCTTCATCCACTTCCCCGTCTACACCTTGCAGGTTACCCGGCAGCACCGATATAGGAGACGCGCAAACTTCTTTTCGCACAGCAGCCTTTACAACCGCTACCTGCTTTTCCGTTTCCGAATTAATGGCAAACATTAAATGGCCGACCGCTTCTTTTACCGGGTTAGGCGACCATGCATGGGTACACGTCAGCGCTTCGTTTTCTTTTTTGAAAACAAACGCACGCAGCATCGCTGTTTCGGGACTGGCAGGAGAAGAAAGCGCACAGCAAACATTCTTAAGTGCGCTGTGTACAAGGGCCTGGACGCGCAATTTTTTTTCCTCTCTTGTTCTTGCTTCACGCCTTAGCTTATCCACGTAGCTTCCCTCCACATCCGAGAATGCAGCCTCAGATATTTTAAGGCTGGCTGAACCCAATGCCGCGGTAAGACTTCCCGCCTTTGGTTTCATATACGTAGCGCGCGTGATACCATCAATATCGGTGGGGAGTTTTAATTGCGTACCCGCTTCGTGCACAATAAATGCCTGACGCCTGCCCAGTACGCCGAGAAAAAGTCCCATCTCAAAAATTACATTATCTCTCGGCGACGGGCGCGGCAAATTGCCGACAGTAGTCAGATCATCGGGCGTAAGCACCAGTACCGCAAAATGAGAACGTCGCCCGGTATTAATAAGTGCTTCCAGGTTAAAGTCTCCAATTTCAAAAGCGCCCTGGTTCCAGATTTCCACTTCGAATGTGGGGTCCAGGTTGTGTTTAAGGGCTTGCGCAACCGGTAAACCCGCTGAAGAAGATCCAATAAACAACGCGGGCCGTAAATTTTCTGCAATGGTTACTTGCCCCGTTAAAGGTGCGATCATATCTATCATAATAACTGATTGAACTGGTTAAATATTTTGTGGTTTATAGTTTTGCGCGCTGACGGGTTTCGGCAGTTTGCTACGAATGCCATCTGACTGGAAAACAATATTGCTCGTTATCAATAGCAATGATGGCAGGGTAGTGCGGGTACAGAAGATGATTAAAAATTAATGGGCGGAAAATGATACGAATAAAAGTTATTTGTTAAAAGCAAGTTACAAACAACCATCACACTGCACAATACCCTTTTAGTAGTATCTAGCTGATCTTTATAACGCCAATACGCAGATGCACATTTAATGCGGGCAACCATCGCCGGACATTTACAAATGCAAATAGCTTTCCGGTTTAGCTGCAAAAAAGGTTTCATAATCCATATCCGCTGGCTGTTCAACGATTGCAAAAGCAATTTATCTCTGAAGAAAAATACAATAGCAGCGATGCAATCCGGCCGATTGCTAAGTGCGTACCTAAAACTGGCTGGTAAGGAGTTTTGGCTGATAAAATTTTTTAGCGCTTGCCTGGAAAATACCAGGAGAGGATTATTTTAATGCGTAGCAGTGCATACAAATCATGCTGTCTTAGTCTTTACAGCGCATAAAGCGGTAAAAATTTTTTTGGGCGTTGCAAAGGGAAGGACGCGTATTAATATCCGGCGGAACGATATACTTCAAAGATTTTTGCAGGCGACCGCCGGCGTCAGCCGAAGCTAAGACGATGAAAATAAACTGTTTGAATCGCTGGGTCGTTTGCCCCAGGACCGGGAATAAACAGGAATAAGTTTGTTCGCCTTATTTGCTTAAATTCATTTATCAAACTAAAATAATTGCAAAATCGAATTGATTTTTGTAAAGTGAAGGCCAGGCTTTACTGTTCGTCCGTACAGTCACTCATAGCAATTTTGCTGCTGTGCGGATGTTGTGATCTTGCAAACGCCCAGGATTGCCCGGCCAACATAGATTTTGAAGCCGGCACTTTCAGCGGATGGACCTGTTACACTGGTCATGTAGCATCTGTAAACGGGCAGAATGTGATATCTATTTCTCCATCGGGCGGTCCGGTAAACACCCAGCATACCATGCTCACTACATTTCCCGGTAACGGCATGGATCCTTTCGGCGATTTTCCGGTGAATTGTCCCAACGGTAGCGGTCACTCTATTAAACTTGGCAATACGGAGGGCGGCAACGAAGCAGAAGGTGTGTCCTATGAATTTACGATTCCTGCAAGTAAAGATGTGTACAGTTTAATTTATCATTACGCGGTCGTATTCCAGGATCCCAATCACCTGGAAAGCGAACAGCCGCGCATGGAAGTAGAAATTACCAATGTGTCCGATGATATAAGAATCGACTGTTCTTCTTTTGCTTTCCATCCCTATGGTTCGCCCTTGCCTGGTTTTCAGTTGTCCCCTAACCCGGGAACCAATACACCGGTGTGGTTTAAAGACTGGTCGGCTGTATCCATTAACCTGGATAATATGGCGGGCAAAACGATTCGGCTTTTTTTTAAGACAGCCGATTGTACTTTCAGAAGACATTTTGGTTATGCCTATGTAGACGTCAATTCGGAATGCAGCGGCGAGTTCACCGGTGCTGCCTACTGCCCGGACGATACTGCCGTAAACGTTATTGCGCCGTACGGCTACCAATCCTACAAATGGTTTAACAGCACGCTCAGCAATGTCATCGGCAACGGTCAAATACTTAAATTATCTCCGCCACCACCCGCCGGTACAAAAATAGCGGTTGAACTGGTGCCGTACAACGGCTATGGCTGCCTGGATACCCTGTTCGCCAAATTAGTTGATACATTAACCGTTATTGCACATGCCGGCCCCGATGTCCGGTCTTGCAACCGTCACCCGGTTCCAATTGGTACAGCACCTAAACCTGGCCTAAGTTACCGCTGGAGCCCTGCTGCCGGTTTGTCGAACGCAACACTTTCCAACCCGCTGGCCAATCCGGCCGTCACCACTACTTATATACTCACGGCCAGCAGCAGTGGCGGAGGATGCGCTACCACGGACACGGTGGTTGTAACGGCAGAAATAATTGATGACTCGCTGCGCGTGATTGGAAAGGAAGCTTATTGCATTACCGATAACGACAGCGCTGTTCTGGTGGTGCAACCAACCACCACCATTCAGTGGTTTAAGAACAATGTGCCCATTATAAATGCCAGCCAGCCCACTTACCATGTACTGCAAAGCGGTTCCTACTATGCTTTTCTCAGCACCAGTGAAGGCTGCACGATGACTACTATAAAAAAAGACATCCTGATTGATGAGCCAAAGCCTGGTACCACGTATCCTGTTAAGTTTGCCCTGGTGAATACGCCGCTGACCCTGCAGGCCAGGAAGTTTGGTAAGACGGCGCTGTGGGCACCGGGCATCAACCTGAATGATGTGAATAGTTTTTCACCGGCCTTTAGCGGCGCTGCTGATCAATTGTATAACATTACCATTAAGACACCGAGCGGTTGTGTGACCACGGATACCCAATTTGTAAAAATCGTAAGTCATGTAGAAATACTCGTACCAACTGGTTTTACGCCAAACAGGGACGGACAGAACGATGTCTTACGCCCCTTGTTGAGAGGCATAACAGATTTACATTACTTCAAAATATTTAACCGCTGGGGCCAGTTACTGTTTCAAACCAATAAAGAATACGAAGGATGGAATGGCCTGATAAACGGATCGGCGCAGCCTACCCAAACGGTGGTGTGGGTAGTGGAAGGCGTGGGGGCGGATGAAAAGATCTATAAAAAAACGGGTACCGCGGTACTGGTGCGGCAATAACCTCAATTCGTGCATGGTATAACAGTAGAGCATGCGCGCAAAAATAAAACCCCGGTTTGCAACGAGGTTGATTATTTACAAAAAAAATTTTTTATTAGAAATCGCGGTCAGGGTTAAAGTTTTGCAATTCCGCAGCAACAGCACTTAAGAAGGTAGCGCCCAGTGCGCCATCAATAATACGGTGGTCGTAACTCATCGAGAGGTACATCATATGTCTTATGCCAATTGTATCGCCCTGGCTGGTTTCAATTACTACAGGGCGTTTTTTAATTGCACCCACCGCCAGAATGGCTACCTGTGGCTGGTTAATAATTGGCGTACCCATTAAACTGCCAAACGTGCCCACATTGGTGAGCGTAAAAGTGCCACCCTGAATATCCGCTGGCTGTAATTTATTGTTGCGTGCATTTTCTGCAAGCGTGTTTACTTGTTTGGTCAACCCCACCAGGTTGAGGTTATCTGCATTTTTAATCACGGGCACAATCAAATTACCGGATGGCAGGGCTGCCGCCATGCCGATATTGATGTCTTTTTTAATAATAATCTGGTCGCCTTCCAGCGAGCTGTTGATAAGCGGGTAGCGTTTTATACAGCGCACGACTGCCTCAATAAACAAAGGTGTAAAAGTGATTTTAGTACCTTCCCTTTTTTCAAAATGCTGTTTTATTTTTTCACGCCATTGCACCAGGTTGGTAACATCTGCCTCTGTAAAACTGGTTACATGCGGACTGGTATGCTTACTACGCACCATGTGGTCGGCAATCAGCTTGCGCATGCGGTCCATCTCAATAATCTCAACGTTGCCGGATGGAACGGTGGGCGCCTGTGCGGCATTTGCGGTTAACGACCTGGCCTGCTGCGATTGCGGGTTATTCACTACAGCCGTGTGACGATTGACAAGTTGCCCTTGCTTTTTACTGCTGATGTATTCCAGGATATCTTTCTTGGTGACCCTGCCTTCGTTGCCGGTACCTGGTATGACTTCTAATTCAGTCATGCTGACGCCTTCATTGCCGGCAATATTTAGGACCAGGGGAGAGTAAAAGCGGATGCCGTCAGCAATCGCTTGTTCACCGGAAACAATATGATGACCATTACCGGTTGTGGCCGGTACGTTGATGGCATGCTTCGCCGGGGTGATAGATTCCTGATCCGTTGAAACGGGGGGCAGCATGTCTGCTTCCGTTTTTTCTACGTCGGCATTTGTGCGCAGCCTGGCAATAACGGAACCTACCGGTACCACATCATTTACGTTAAAAAGAAGTTGTTCCAGTACGCCTTCAACAGTGCTGGGCACTTCGCTGTCTACTTTGTCGGTAGCAATTTCCAGCACGGTTTCATCCTGTTTTACCATGTCGCCAGGTTGTTTCAGCCATTTTAAAATAGTGGCTTCCACGATGCTTTCACCCAGCTTAGGCATTACCAAATCAACAATTGCCATCGGTGTTTACAATTTAAAATGTTTGACAGTAGTTCTTGCCGCGCCAAAGGTAATGATTGTAACCTAAGTGGCGTGTGGCGGGTACCGGGAAGGCCTACGGCCCTTTGCGCTGTTAACCCTCGTCTATAATAAACTTCCGCAGCAGGTTGAGCGCATTCATCGTCGTAATTTCTATATTCCGTGCCCTGTCGAACCGGAAATTAAAAAGCTGGGTACTTATTTTATCTTTATTTCCAACGGCCACCCAAACCATACCTACCGGCTTTTCTGCGGTGGCGCCACCCGGCCCCATAATGCCCGATACCGCAATGGCATAATCTGCCTTTATCTGCTTCAGTACACCCTTTACCATGTCCGTTACCACTTCTTCGCTCACCGCACCCACGGTATTAAAATAAGTATGCGGCACACCCAGTAAGGTTTCTTTTACTTCGTTGGCATAGCTGACAACACTGCCTTTAAAATATTCGCTGGAACCTGCGTTAACCGTAATGCGGTGCGCAATGTAACCGCCGGTACAGCTTTCTGCGGTGGCCATGGTTTTCTTCCTGGCCAGCAGTAAGCCAGCCACCACTTTTTCCATGGGTTCATCTTTATCCGTTACCAGCACATCTGGCAATAATTTTTTGAGGGCTTCAAAGGCCGCTGCGACCTGCGATGTAATGATTGGCGCCTCAGTGCCGGTACCGGTGAGGCGTAGCCGCACCATGCCATAGTTGGGCAGGTAGGCCAGCCGGATATTTTCCGGCAGCCCTTCCTCAAAATGCTTAATGCGCTCTGCCAGGAATGATTCCCCAATGCCGAAAGTGAGCAGCGTGCGCGATACAATTGCAGCCATCGTAAACCGTGATTGCAAACGCGGCAATACCTCGTCCGTTACCAGGCCCTGCATTTCGTGCGGCACTCCTGGCATGCTTACGTATGCTTTGCCGTTCTTTTCAAACCACATGCCTGGCGCTGTACCCCTGGCGTTGTGCAACACCGTGCACACGTCGGGTACTTCTGCCTGTTTCAGGTTCCGGTCCAGCAACGGTGCGGTTCTTTTAAAAACTTTCTCAAAGAGGTATTTCACGTGCGCCAACACTTTTTCATCAATTATCATTTTGCCGCCAAAATATTCGCAAAGCAGGGGTTTGGTTATATCATCCGCTGTTGGGCCCAGGCCACCGGTTATCAAAATGATGTCGGCATGATTGGTTTCCTCGTCCAGCGCCTGCCAGATGTCGTTCCAGCTATCGCCTACTGCTACCCTGCGTTTTACCCAAATGCCGGCCTTGTTCAGTTCCTGCGCCATCCATGCACTGTTGGTATCTATCACTTGTCCTATCAGTAATTCATCGCCAATGGTGATAATAGATGCAAATGTTTGTTGCTGCATGCAGTAATTATTTGGTTGCAAATATCCGGGGGAAATAATTAACGATTGTCCAAATTTCCGGCCGGGTACCAGGTAGTGTTAATAAACAACAAGCAAGTTCCTACCCGTTTGTATTGGTAGACATATCCCGGATGGGTAATCCGGGATTAATTTTTTTCCTTTTAAATAGCTGTCAATATTTAAAAAAAAATTGCGGGAATATCCTAAGGGGGTAAGCGAACACCTGCCAATCAGATTATGCACGTTTTTCGGCACGCGGTCTTTCGGGGGGCAAGGTATGCTGCAGGCGTAATGTAATTGTAGTGGTAAGCTTTCTGCTTTGTTTCATTCTCCGCGTTATAATTTAATTCTTTTAGATTTGATATCAAATGCTGACAATAAAAGTAAACTTGCTCCTGCTGTGTTGCGTACCCGTAATTGTTGTATGCGGTCAGCCGTTAAAAGACAATCTGGCAAAATCCGTAGCCCAAATGGAAGCCGACCCGCAGTTTCGCCACGCCATCATAGGCATATATGTGGTGGAGCGTAAAACGGGTAAAACAATTTTTGAACACAATGGCCAGGTTGGACTGGCTCCAGCCAGCACCCAAAAAATATTTACCAGTTGTGCCGCATTTGATCTGCTGGGTAATAATTACCGCTATGCCACCGAGATTGGTTACAACACAATAAGCACCGCTGCCGGCACAGGAAATTTTATCATAAAAGGTTCGGGCGATCCGAGTTTTGGATCGGCCAGGTTTGCGGCAACAAAGCCAATGGCGATATGTAAGAATATCGTTGCAGCGCTGCGCGAAAAAAAAATAATTACACTTTCCACTTCCTTTGCAATCTATGATACGGCCTTTGGAAAAAACATTGTTCCCGGAGGATGGATATGGGAAGACATTGGTAATTATTATGGTGCGGCCGCGCAATCATTTAACTGGAGGGAAAATCAATATGATGTTGTATTGAAGTCGGGCAATATACTGGAGGAACGGGCCTTGCTCACTGACAAACAGCCAAAAATAGGAGATAGTCTTGCTAACGCGGTAACCGTTGCTGCAAAAGGTACGGGCGATAACACCATCGTTTATTTGCCCTATGGCAGATCGCCGGCATTTATTAGCGGCACCATCCCGGCAGCGGAATCGGCCTTTGCGGTAGGTGCATCCATCACTGACCCCGCGGGTGTTTTTATGAAAGAACTGGAGGATAATATAAAGGCGCAGGGTATACGGGTTACTGACAATAACAATAGCAATCCGGGTCAATTGGCAATGGGTGGCAATCTTACGGGTAATTATATCCAACTGTATAAAAATTTTTCTCCGCCGTTCGACAGCCTGAACTACTGGTTCCTGAAAAAAAGTATCAATCTCTATGGGGAGGCTTTTTTGAAAACAATGGCGGTGGAAAAAACAGGCGTTGGGTCAACTGAAAAAGGGGTAGCGCTGCTGAAAGAATTTTGGTTGCAGCGCGGCATTGAAAAAGCGGCATTGAATATTTGTGATGGTAGCGGGTTGTCGCCGCAGAACAGGGTGACGGCCAACGCGCTGGTTAGCGCATTACAGTATGCAAACACCCGTAACTGGTTCAATTCCTTCTATGCTGCTTTGCCACTGTACAATGGCATGAAGATGAAAAGTGGCTCCATCAGTGGTGCCAGGGCCTATGCCGGATACCACACCGCACAAAATGGGACGGCCTACACCTATGCGATAATCGTTAATAATTACGACGGTAGTGCAGGAACGGTAGTAAAAAAAATATTTTTGGTACTGGATAATTTAAAATAATGCTGCGCAGTTGCCGGTAAACCCCGGGGAAACGAATCGGGGTGCCTGCGAGGGCGAAACAAGGCGTCAGCAGTTTTTATCCAGATTTAGCTGACAACAGCACGGCAAAAGAAAACTGCTTCTTTGTTTGTATGGTCAATTCCCTTAATTTCGATTTTTAATGCAACTGAGTACAAAACACCTTCTGGGCATTAGAGAACTTACTCCACAGGATATTCAACTTATTTTAGATACGGCTACCCAGTTTAAAGAGGTATTACAGCGCCCGGTTAAGAAAGTACCGACACTGCGCGATATTACAATTGTCAATCTTTTTTACGAAAACTCTACCCGCACGCGCATGTCTTTTGAACTGGCGGAACGAAGGCTGAGTGCAGACGTGCTTAATTTTGCCGCCAGCAGTTCTTCCGCAGCAAAAGGCGAGACCCTGCTGGATACGGTTAACAATATTCTATCCATGAAAGTGGATGTGGTGGTGATGCGGCACAGCGCCAGCGGCGCCCCGCATTTTCTTGCCAAGCACATTCCCGCGGCGATTGTAAATGCCGGCGACGGCATCAATGAACATCCTACACAGGCGCTGCTGGATGCTTTTTCTATACGTGAAAAAATTGGCAGCCTGGAAGGAAAAAAAATAGCCATCCTGGGGGATATCATGCATTCGCGGGTTGCCCTTAGCAATATTTATTTACTCAAGAAAATGGGTGCGGAAGTAATGGTGGCAGGACCGCCAACACTGATACCTAAGTACATGCAACAGGCATTTGATGTGCAAGTGGAGTACAACCTTAAAAAAGCATTGCAATGGTGCGATGTGGCAAATGTGTTGCGCATACAGCTAGAAAGGCAGAACCAGGTATTGTTTTCTTCGCTGCGCGAATACAACCTGGCCTATGGTGTAAAAAAACAAATGCTGGATGATTTGGGTAAAGACATTGTTATCATGCATCCGGGACCCATTAACCGCGGAGTAGAAATAGACAGCGATGTGGCCGACAGTAAACAATCCATTATTTTGCAACAGGTAGAAAATGGTGTGGCAGTAAGAATGGCTGTCTTATATTTACTGGCAGGAGGGAAGCAGGAAAATTGAAAATTCAAAACCCAAAAGTAAAAAAACAAGAGCGGGCATAGTTGCTGACAGCGGGCACTTGTATCACCGCAGGTTGATAGGTTAAGCGTTTTTTACTTTTTACTTATCCTCCCCACCCAAAAAAAACAATAGAACACATGGAGAAAATCTGCTTATTTCCCGGCACTTTTGATCCCCTTACACTGGGTCATGTAGACATTATCAACCGTGCATTGCCGATATTCGATAAGATAGTTGTGGCCGTTGGCACCAACGCTGCCAAATCGCCCATGTTTTCTCCCGAGCAGCGCCTGTTATGGATACAGGAAATATATGAGCATGAACCGCGCGTTGAAGGCGCTGTCTACAAAGGCCTCACCATTGATTATTGCAAACAGATTGGCGCGCAGTTCATCCTTCGGGGTATCCGCTATGTAAGCGATTTTGAATACGAGAAAACAATTGCCGACGCCAACCGGGCGATGGACAAAAACATTGAAACGATATTTCTTACCGGCGAGCCAAAATATACTTCTGTTGCTTCCACCATTGTGCGCGATATCTTACGCAATTATGGCGATGCCTCTCCTTTTATTCCGGATGTGGTCATCGCTTCCTTAAAGCAACACAGCTAACAATTTTATTATGTCTATCTGGTTTAACAAAAACTTGTCCATTGCAGATCTTGCCATGCTCGGTAAAGATACCATGGGTGACCACATCGGCATAGAATGGTCGGCGTTGGGAGAAGACTTCTTGTCAGCGCGTATGCCCGTAGACCATCGAACCCGGCAACCTTACGGCCTGTTGCACGGTGGCGCATCTGTGGCACTCGCAGAAACGCTTGGCAGCGTAGCGGCAGCGATGGTGGTAGACCACAGCAAGTTTTATTGTGTTGGACTGGAGATCAACGCCAACCATGTACGGAGTGCCAGGGAAGGTTTTGTAACCGGTATTACCAAGCCCATTCACATCGGGGCCAGCACGCATGTATGGGACATAAAAATTTATGACGAAAAGAAAAAACTAGTGTGTGTGTCACGCCTCACCGTGGCTGTGCTGAAGCGAAATCCCCACTAATTTAATAGTAGCACTATCATACCGGTTACTACAGGTCAAAATAAAATGTCAACGTTTTTTAAACCCTGCGCGTTAAAGTTTTTGATTTTTGACTTTTGCCTTTTGCCGTTCATCGGCCGCAACAGCCAGCACATCCATAACAGACGGAAAAGTATTGTTTATCACGGCGGCGAGATCCTTTTTAGCCACCCATTTTGCTTCCGCGATATCTTCTTCCGCCTGCGGTACCAACACCTGCTTGTCGCTGATTTGCATCCTATACCAGTAACTTTCTTTCAGTATAAACTTGCCGTTTTCGTGGTAGGTATGATAGGTGGTGATCAATGGTGATTGGAGGGTGATATTACGGAGGCCCGTTTCTTCTTCTACTTCCCGCACGGCGCAGGCTTCCAGTGTTTCTCCTTCGTCGAGTTTTCCTTTCGGCAGATCCCATTTGCCGCGCCGGAATATCATCAGTATTTCATCGGTGTTATTGGATACCAGCCCGCCTGCCGCCTGTATAACGGTGAATCTTTTCCAGAAGGCTTTTTTCAATGCTTCCAGGTCGGTGTGCAGCAGCACGCCGGCATGAATCTTCTGCAATTCCATTTCATGAATCATAGATTTGATGGCGGACGGGGAAAACTCATCCATAAAAATGGCGTCGTCGTGGTGTTTAAATGGTTCAATCGTTGCGTCGATTGCATCGCACAGAAAAAGCGGTTTATCGGCAAAATAGATTTTTATATACATGTTGAATGATTGTTTTCAGGTTGCGGTACGGAAAAAGGGGGCTGTATGCGTATGTGGTTCAAAGGTTGTGGTTTAGCGCCTACAGGTTTCTTTATTATCTTCGTTGCATGACCAATGAAACAGCTGTAGCCGAAAAGCTTTTACAAATTAATGCTATTAAATTAAATCTTGCGGAGCCGTTTACCTGGGCAAGCGGATGGAAAAGTCCCATTTATTGCGATAACCGGAAAGTGCTTTCTTTCCCATACGTGCGGGAGTTCATTAAATCTGAGATGAGCAATGTCATCTTTTCGGAATTTCCTGATGCGGCTTTACTGGCAGGGGTGGCTACGGCGGGTATTGCGTGGGGCGCTCTCAGCGCAGACCAGCTGAAATTACCGTATATCTATGTGCGGCCAAAGGCCAAGGAGCATGGACTGGGCAACCAGATAGAGGGTTTTTATGAGAAAGGGCAAAAGGTATTGGTCATTGAAGACTTGATTTCTACTGGTAAGAGTAGCTTGCAGGTGGTAGAAGTACTAAAAAGCGCAGGATTGGACGTCATTGGCCTCGTGGGCATATTCACGTACGGCTTCGAAACAGCGGTAAAGGCCTTCGCGGCAGCCGGGGTGCCCTTTAAAACGCTTACCAATTACCAAACCCTAATAAAAATGGCCGTGGAAAAAGGCAGTATTACGGCTCGACAGCAAGCTGTTTTGTTAAATTGGCAACAGGATCCTGCGAATTGGACAGGACTTTAATTATTTTTGAGCAAAATTTAAAACTATGAAAAAAGCACTTTTTCTAATGGCGTTCGTTGCTGGGATATTTTCCCTGGCCAATGCCCAGCCTAAAACCTCGCAGACCGTTACTATTAAAACGCCGACGGTGCAATGTGAATCCTGTAAACAACGCATTGAAAACACGCTTGCCCGGGAGGAAGGGGTCTTTAAAACAGTGGTTAACTACAAAAATAAAACCACCAAAGTATCATTCTATACCGACCGCACCAATATCGAAAATGTAAAAACCGCCATTGCAAACGCAGGTTACGATGCCGATGATGTAACGGCTAATCCGGAGTCGTACAAAAAATTACCGCTTTGCTGCAAAAAAGTGGAAGATGGCGGTGGAGAGATGAAAAAGCATTAGGAGCATATTACCATAATACCAAGAGGCGCTGAAAAGCGCCTTTTTTTTATGCGCGTCAGAAGCGCGGTTGACCAATGGCTGTGGTTTCACCCTAGTTTTCGATTTCAGCGCTCCGACGCTGCCTAAGCCTTTGTTGGTGTTGTGGTTGGATAAAGCAGCGCGGGCATCACCAACAAATTTAATGGAGGAAAGCCAAATTGCGTGAAAGATATGCTGCCTTTATTGCTGTTGTGTGCAGTTGAAGCGGCGTCACCAACAAATTATAGTTAGAGAAGGCAAAACAGGGACCAATTGAAATATGCCCCTAATATTAATAAATTCTCCAAGGTGTTTTTCTCATTTTGTTATGGGTTTAAAACCAGCTGTTTTTTTACTGCTATCTGTATTTTCAAGCGTCATTGGGCGGTGATGGTATTGGGCGCGGGTACTGGAGTTCCCACAATAGCAAGCAAGAAGATTACGGAAGGCTAAAGTCTAAATAAAATATGCTGCCTTTTATAACAGAATATCCACAGTTTTTTACAGCCACAAATTTGGAGTGGAAACGATTGTTGAAACCGGATAAGTATAAAAACATTATCGTTGAAAGTCTGCGACATTTAGTAAATGCCGGAAAAATAAAAGTGTTTGCGTTTGTGATCATGGATAATCATCTGCACTTAATCTGGCAAATGATGGTCGGCATACCACCGGCCAGTGTGCAAAGGGACTTTATGAAATACACGGCCCAGCAGATAAAAAATGATTTGATAAAACATCATCCGGGAGTGTTGCCGTTTTTTAAAGTGAATTCGAAGGATAGAACCTACCAGTTTTGGGAACGAAATGCATTAAGTATAGAACTCAGGTCAGACGACGTATTCGTCCAGAAATTAAATTATATACATAATAATCCAATAAAGGCGGGCATAACTTCTGTTGCAGAAGACTACAAATATTCAAGTGCCCGGTTTTATGCAACTGGTGTTAATGATTGGGGGTTTCTCACACACTTCCGTGACTAGCACCTGTATAAATCTAGTCTGGCATCATTGCTGCCGTTGGTGATGCTGCGCTACGCTGCCACCCAAAACACCATCGGCGGCGTCTAAGGCCAGCAGCGTAAATGTTTGCCGCCTTTGTCGCTTTTGTTGGTGTTGTGTGGAAGTAAAGCGGCGTTGGCATCACCAACAAAATGATGGCGGAAGCCAAATTTGCGTTGACACATAGTGCCGGTAAAGGCTGGGGTGCCTACTTATTGGCACCACTAATTCGTGGATAATTTAAGTCACTGCATTGCCGGCCGTTGGTGATCGTGCGCTACGCTGCCACCCACAACACCAACGGCGGCGTCTTAGATCAGCCGGGCGGATGTTGAAGCCTTTGTTGGTGTTGTGTGCA
>JBDSEV010000038.1:0-42762 GCA_039919885.1 Chitinophagaceae bacterium | reverse complement strand
ATACGGATACACCTGGAAAGAAAATACCAGAAAAGAACACCAGCTGAATCCGATCAGTATCAATTACGTGCAACCGGTAAATGTAACCGAAGTGTACAGGGCTGCAATTGATACAAACCCCACCCTGCAAAAAGCCATCGACAAACAATTTATCCTTGGTTCAACCTATAGTTATACCTACAATCCTTTAACCGGCGACGGTCCGCCATCAGGCATCTTTTTTAACGGCAACGTGGATCTATCCGGCAATATTGCAGGGCTGGTAAGTGGTGCCAACATAAAAAATGGCAAAACGGTTAGCATATTCAATGCACAATTCTCGCAGTATGTAAAAGCAGACATTGATCTGCGTTACTATGTTAAATCCGGCACCAATAGTGTGTGGGCAAGCCGCCTGCTTGCAGGGGTTGGATATCCGTATGGCAATTCCAGTTCGCTGCCTTTTATCAGGCAATTTTTTATCGGTGGCAATAACAGCATTCGCGCCTTCCGAAGTCGTTCCCTGGGCCCGGGCACCTACCTTGCATCAAAGGACAGTATAACGCGGTTTTTCCCGGATCAATCCGGTGATATTAAACTGGAAATAAATACAGAGTACAGGGCGAAATTATTCAGTGTTATCAACGGGGCGATATTTGTAGACGCAGGTAATATCTGGCTGTATAATAAAGACCCGCAAAAACCGGGGGCAGAATTTACCGGCCAGTTTTTAAAACAATTGGCGGTAGGAACGGGTGTGGGGTTGCGGGCAGACGTCTCGTTCCTGGTACTTCGGCTGGACGTTGCGTTTCCATTGCGTAAACCATGGTTGCCGGATGGCCAACAATGGGTAATACAACAGATTGATTTAGGCAATGGCACATGGAGAAAAGACAACCTGATTCTTAATATTGCCATCGGCTATCCTTTCTAAAGTTACAGGCAGCGCAATAAGAACATAAACTGATTTAACCGTATACCCGCGCAAGAAGCGTTGCGCTACGAACGATGTAGTTTGTTGCTCATTAAAGCAGAAGCATCCGGAAGGACCGCACGTGGTACCGTTTATCGTTACATTCCCGCAGTTTGTTTAATACCCGTAAATACAGATTTCCACATTAGGTTAAAAAAAGATCGGTTTGTGTTTCGCTCATAGTGAACTTTTGCTACGCGGGGTGCTTGCTTGCGGGTGGGATTGGAGTTTTTAATTATTATATTGGCTAAAAAACTAGCCAGTTGTTTCTTTTCCAGCTTATTGTCGTCCTCATCTTTTTTGAGCAAGTTTAATTTCAAATCGTCGTACAGCAAAGTCACTTTTCCATCGCTCCCATAATTATGCCCCACAAAATTGAAATCAAGGTGTTGAACATTCCCTTTTTCGACCCTTGCGAGCCCCATTGGTTCTATAAGTTTATTGAGGCCGGTTGCATTGAATCCTTCATCCAGCCCGCCCGAAAATAAAAATTTACCGCGGGGATTGTTCAGCAATAAATTAAGCCGTACGTGCATTTTAGCCAAATCAAGAAAGCTTGCATTGAACGTAAGCACACAACTATTGTTTGCTTTTATTAATGCGGGGACGTTGGTAATATTATCTATAACTGCCCGTGCATTTATAAACTGAATCTTACCATTGTAATCAGATTTTGGGTTCTTTTCTTTGTATTCGATAAATGCGTTTTTTATAAGTGTCTTTTTCAACGCAAGCAACACCGGCATTTTCATTAACAACTGTTGGGGAAACTGCCCCACCCTGTTTACTTTATCGCCAGGGTAATTGCGGTCGCGAAAGATTTTAAAATTCCCATTCTGTATTACAAGACTATCAGCTATAATATCAGTAAGCATCAACCTCCTAAGGTTAATATTTTTAAGGGCAATGTCTTTTAAACTAATGTCAAAGCGATCTGTTTGAATTTTTGCAAATGCTGCAAATTGCTGCTCACCGAGCTGTGGTTCAATCTGCAATGATTTAATTCCCAAAACCCCACCTTCACTGTTAAAGGAAAAACCATTGAAACGGTAAAAATAAGTGCCCGGTTTATTTTTTATTACCGCGCTGTCGCCGCTGATTACTATTTTCTTTGAAAAAAAGAACCTGGTGCTGTCATTGCTGTGTAAACTGTCAATTTGAACGTCATTAAGGAGTACAGAAATATCTGAGGCCTCTACGCTGCTTTGGTTAGTAAGCATATTTACAAAAGAAAGCGATATATGTTTTACGTCGATGGTGTCGGCACTGATGGATTTCAAATCACCTAGCAACTGCTGGTACATCTCCTGTTTAACTGCGTCAGTGGCTGTATCAGGAGCCGCTTTGGCATAATAAAAGCGCACCGTTGCATTATTTATTTCAAGCTTTCTGCCGCTGACAGATTTGTTGATGACTGCTTCCGGCGTTTTAACGCCTGCAATGGTTAGCTCTGGCACAAACAGCGACAAAAGCAAAGGTGGATTTTTTTTGTCCTTTATTAATTGCCTGAACCTGGTCGTATCCGGTATGATTTGAAGATTAGTAACAAATAGATATCCGCCAACTTCATCAAGGTTCATTTTGTCGTACCGGATGGTATACAGTCCATTTGTTTTTTCATACATGGCTGAATTTACCTTACTCTTAATGAATTTATATTTGAACAGGTTCCAGCCAATAATACCTGCAAGTACAACCAGCATAATAATACCAATAACGACAATAAGCTTTCTGCCCGGACCATTACTGTTCTTTGTTAACACCATGCTGTTTCTTTTATTGATTTGTCCTGATTGTACCGGCACCGCAGCTGCCTATTCACTTTTCCTCTTCTTTTTCTTCTTTGGCTTTTTTATCGGCAGCGTTCGATTTGGTATCTTCTGCAGGGGGATGGTTGTCAGAAGCAGGTGGAAATGTTCCCTGGGGTTGACCCGGATTGTGTTCATTGTACCCTTTTTTGACGCTTTCGTCATTTTTGGGCGATGGCGGTTTTTTCTCCATGGTTAATATATTATATGCGTATGATAGTAAAAACATGCCAAAGGGCCTGGGCGCATCATAGCGGCATTAGCAGTTATTTATCGGTTATATATCACGTTAAGGCCGTAAAGCAGGAGGAAAATGCGTTCATTTTCGCGTTATGCTTATAGTCTGAGTAAATATTTCTACATATTTTTTATACCGTCCAACTCACTTCTACCGAGATGCATGTATTGGTTCCAGGATTGGAGATAAAATGACCTTGCTTTCAAGGGCATAACCCCACAGTGCCTTCTTGCACAACCCATGCTTTTGGTAGTTTTATATTGGACACGAAAGGAGCATTGGAAAACAATTTACAAATAACTGGAAAGGATAGATTAAAATATTGTTTGGGGAAAAACGACCACCTAAAATGTAGCATAGTATTGGTTCAGCTTAGGTATGTACAGAAAATGGCTTCCGCTTATTTGTTGCATTTTCCCTTTTTATTTGTCCGCGCAGAATCCCTCTGGTATGATTATACCAAAAAAAAGCCATTCCCTCGATACTGCCGGTCAAAAAGATTTAATAGGGGTGCTAAAGGACTTTACACATATCAAGTTCAAAAAACCACCGCGTGTCAATGGACGTCGGGTCTATTACTCCTTGCTGCCCATCGGTACATCTGTTCCAGGGGGTGGTTCTGCCCTGGTAACCACTACGCAGGCCGGCTTTTACCTGGGAGATAGAAAAACAACTTTTTTATCGAATGTAACCTTCTCCCCCAGTACAAATTTCAGGGGTGCGTTCAATTTTCCTTTTAAAGCCAACATCTGGTCACCGGGCAATAAATGGAATTTTGGAGGTGATCTTCGATATTCGTATTTCCCGCAATATACATGGGGACTGGGTGGACGCCAGCTCGAGCAAGATAAAATGCTGATACGGTATTCGTACGTGCGGTTTTATTTCAGTGCTTTAAAAAGTATAAGGCCTTATATGTTTGCGGGTATCGGGTATAACCTCGATTACCATATTTCCATTCGGGCCGATAATGATACAGCAAACCTCCAAAAATTTACTGGCTATAACTACGGTACCGACAATCATTCCAATTCACTATCGTCTGGCATTGCCTTTAATTACCTGTATGATTCGCGCGTGAACAGTATTAATCCCCTTCCTGGTTTTTATACCAACGTTATATATCGGGTCAATCCCAAATTCCTGGGCAGTGATGATGCCTGGCATTCCCTGTACATTGATGTGCGCAAGTATATTCCTTTTAGCAGGGAGCAACAAAATGTTTTGGCCATCTGGACCTATCTCTGGTCAACCCTTGGCAGCCACTCACCTTACCTGGATCTGCCCGCAACCGGGTGGGACGCCAACCAGCGTTCAGGCCGGGGTTTTTATAACCGTCGCTACACCGGTAAAACTTTGTGGTACCTGGAAACAGAATACAGAAGGCAACTTACCGCCAACGGCTTATTTGGTTTCGTGGTATTTGCCAATTTAAATTCCGTTACCGAGCCCAATAAGAGCCAGTTTGCTTACCTCCATCCTGCTGCGGGCGCAGGCCTGCGCATAAAGTTTAATAAAAATTCCGGAACAAATATTGGTATCGACTATGGCAAGAGTAAAGATTTCTCCTCTGTCTATATAAGTCTCGGAGAAGTTTTTTAAACCAAAGAAAAGCATTATATACCTTTCTTTGATTTGAATGCCACTAACTAAAATATTTATTGTTCTGTTTTGCCCATGCTTTTTTCCAGGGCTATGCGCGCAGTCAGGTAATCAAACACTGCTTCCAGGTAGTTTGATTGTGCAGCAGTTAGTGAAAGTTCCGCATCCGTCAGTTCAAGCCTGGACGCCACTCCTTTTGCATAACGGTACTGCGTAATATCATAACTCAACAGCGCGGTTTCTTTTACATTGGCACTTGTTTGTATGCGTGCCGCGGTTTCCCGCACATTGGCTACCACTTGTTTCACTGCTGCTTTTAATTCTTCATATGCATTGGCCGATCTGATGATCGTTTGATCCTTTTCAATCTTAGCCTGTTTTATCTTTGCCTTATTGCTGTTGCCATTAAATATAGGTACGGTCACTTGCGCACCTACAAAAGGGGTAGACGGATAATACGCGTTAAAATAATTGAACTGGCTTGTCTGCGTCTGCAAAAGATATTGTGCATTCAAAGAAACGATCGGTTTCATATTGGCAGACTGCAATTTAATCTGTTGCTCCGCCAGTTGTTGTTCCAGGTCCAGCGCTTTTAGGTCGGACCGCTGCGACTTTGCTTCATTGTATACTTCTTCTTCAGAAAGTAGATTTGCGGTAGACGGGAGCAACAACGAATCGCTAAGTTCGATTTGATCAGCAGCATCAATGCCCATCAGTGTTTTCAACTGCTGTTTGCCAACTTCAATGGCATAGGTTAGTTTAAGAATTCCGGGCTCCAGGTTTCTTACCGAAGTATAGGCCTTCAGTGTATCTACCCGTAACGCCCTGCCTTGCAACAACAATGATTTTGCATCTTTTAACGCTTTTTCATTACGTGCAAGACTTTCCTGCTGCAGCTTAATACGCTCTCTTAATACCAGCACCTGTATATAAGTTTGTTTTAACAGGGCTGCCACTGCTATCTGTCTATCGGTTACCAGCAACCGGCTTTGGCGTTCCTGTAATTTAGCCCGCTGAATGCCTGGCCGGATACCCGCATTGTATACGGGCTGTGTTATGAATAAAGTGGCGGCCACCTGGTCTTTGCCACCGAACCGGCCGTAAGGAATTTTATCACTGCCGCTGGGGGGCGTATTACCAAAGCCAAAAAATGCAGGTGATTTAAAGTAGTGCGCCAGCTGGCCGGTTACACCCACCACAGGTTTTTGCTGGCTGCCGGCAATGGCTACCTGCTGCTCATACCTGTCAATGTCCAGCGTGCTAACTTTGATATCCCTGTTATTGGAAAGTGTAAGCGTAAGCGCTTCCTGCAAAGATATGCTACGGGTTTGCCCGGTTGCCAGGTAAGAAAAAAGACAGATAAGCGCAAATACGGTAAAAGTATAGATGTATGCTTGTTTGTGTGTCATAAAAAATTAATTCAAAATTTCACAATGCCACCCCGGTGAAAAGGGTGTTTATCAATTCATAGTATATTATGCAGGAACGGGTGCTGCATGCAAATCATTAACAGCAATATTTGCGGCTGCTTTTTGTTTGTAGGGGCGTGAGAAATAAGAATACACGGCTGGTATCACGTATAAAGTCAGTATCCCCGCAAACATTAACCCGCCTACCACTACAATGCCCAGGGAAGTTCTACTTCCGGATGAAGTACCGAGTGACAATGCAATCGGCAGCGTGCCAAAAATCATCGCCAGGGTAGTCATCAAAATCGGGCGAAACCTGGAAATGGCAGCGGCCAGTACGGCTTCACGTACACCCATCCCTTCGGCTTTGCGCTGGTTGGCAAATTCAACAATCAGGATGCCGTTTTTCGTTATCAGGCCAATGAGCATGATGATGCCAATTTCACTGAATACGTTAATGGATTGATTGGTTAACCAAAGACTGAGCAGTGCACCGGTTACTGCCATCGGCACGGTAAGCAGAATGATAAATGGATCTATCAGGCTTTCAAATTGTGCAGCCAGTACCAGGTAAATAAGCAGGATGGCAAAGATGAATGCAAATACTAAACTGGAACTGCTTTCCGCAAAATCCCGGCTTTGTCCAGCCAGTGCTGTCCTGAAACCCGGCGGCAATACACGGGCAGTGATGGCATCCATTTCTTTGATGGCTTCCCCCAGACTAACGCCCGGTGCCGGGGTTGCTGAGATGGTTGCGCTGTACGATTGGTTATACCGGTACAAAGCAGGCGGGCTCACACTTTCTTTCATCGTAACCAGGTTATCAAGGGATACCATTTCACCACTTGCAGATTTTAAAAACAAGGAGCGTAAATCTGCAGGCGCAGATCTTTCCTGCCTGTCTAACTGGCCGATTACCTCGTACTGCCGATCGTTATGAATAAAGTAACCATATCTTCTTCCGCTAAGTGCAAGTTGCAGGGTGCGTCCTATCTCCTGGGTACTGATACCTGATTGGGCGGCACGCTGCCTGTCGATCGTAATACCGATTTCCGGGCGGTCTACTTTAAAATCGGGATTCTGAAACGCGAGCTTCTTGCTCTGGTAAACTTCGCCCATTAATTTAGGCATTGCGGCTATCAGGCTTGTAAGATCAGGTGCCTGTATTACATATTCCAACGGTTGCGCACTGGAGAAGCCGCCAATTGTTGGAATTTGTATTGGAATGCAAATTACATTCCTGAATTTTTGCGCTGCGCCTACCAGCTTCTGGTAAATTTGAGCCTGTGATAATCCACTTTTCCTGTCTTTCGGATCCTTAAGAAATATCCACTGAAAGCCGCCATTTACGGGCTGCACCAGTGACCCCACGGAGGCAGCAATACCGGCGTAGGTTCTGTTGCCATTTAAATCTGGGATTGAATCAGACACATAGATTCCAATGGCTTTCATTGTTTCTTCCATGCTCTCGTACGAAGTGCCTTCTGGTGCTATGACTGCTAGACCTACCATTGAACGGTCTTCCAGTGGCGCCAGTTCCGAAGGCAATTTGGGCGCCAGCAGCCACGCCACACCAAATGAAAGCGCCAGCAATGCAAAACCGAGCCACCGGAATTTAAAAAATGCGCGTAAAGTTTTTTCATAGCCATTATTTAGCGCAACAAACCATGGCTCTGTCTTTTTATATAACCAGTTGTGCGATGTACCGGCTTTTAACAGGTAGGCACTCATCATGGGTGATAAGGTTAATGCTACAAACGCGGAAATGAGTACCGATCCGGAAACTACAATAGCGAACTCCCTGAATAGTTTGCCGGTGATGCCACTTAAAAAAAGAATCGGTAAGAATACTGCTGCGAGTGTAACCGTTGTGGAAATAACCGCAAAGTAAATCTCGCCGGAGCCTTTGCGTGCTGCTTCCATAGGTGTCATCCCCTGTTCTATTTTACTGTAGATATTTTCCAGCACCACGATGGCGTCATCTACCACAAGTCCGATGGCCAGTACAAGACCAAGCAGCGTTAATACATTGATAGAAAAATCTGCGATGTACATAATGAAAAATGCAGAAACAATGGAGACCGGAATGGCTACCAATGGTATGATTGTGCTTCTCCAGTCGCGCAGGAATACAAAGATGATTAATGCCACCAGGCCAAATGCCAGTATAAGCGTCTCTCCCACTTCATTCAGTGAATTTCGAACCGGCACTGTAAAATCTTTTCCCAGGGTGATAATATAATCTTTGGGAGCAGTTTTTACGATATCATCAAACCGCTTTTTAAATTCATCAACGATAGCCAGTGAATTGGCACCCCTTTGTGGCTGTACTCCTGTGCCTACGCCATACCTCGCAGTGTTGCCTTCGCTTACAATCATAGCTGTTCGTTCATTCTGCGAAGACATGATAGCTGACCCAATATCTTTAAACCGAACGATGGCACCACCTTTTTCACGCAATATCATATTAGCAAAGTCACTTTCTGTAACCAGCCTGCCCTGGGTACGCAATGTTACTTCCGTGTTCTGACCTTCGATACGCCCACTGGGCAAATCCACATTTTCTCTTTGCAATGCCGACTGCACATCTGCGGGTGTGAGCTGGTAAGACGCCAATTTCACAGGATCCATCCGCAGGCGCATAGAGCGTTTGCGGCCGGCGTAAGAATCCACCAGGCGAACACCGGGAATCGATTGTAGCCTTTCCTTGATATTGATGTTTACAAAATCTGTGATATCCTCGAGGCTCTTTGTATCGCTTTGCACCGTTAAAAATACCAGGATATCGGGCGGACCAGATTTTTCGACTATTGTAGGTTCAATATCGGCGGGCAATTGCTGCCGTGATTTTGATACTTTATCACGCACATCGTTGGCAGCGGCTTCCAGGTCGGCATCCAGGTTGAACTCAACCGTTATAATGCTTACCTGCTCACGCGACTGTGATGACATTGCCTTGATGCCGTTGGCTTCAGCAACCGCTTCTTCCAGTGGTTTGGTCACCTGCGACGCAATGATATCTGCGCTTGCACCCGGGTACACCGTGGTAATGGTAACAATGGGAGAATCGGTTACCGGGTATTCTCTCGTTCCTAAAAATGTATAGCCCACGATGCCAAATAAAACCAGCATCACCGACATTACACCTGCCAGTACCGGCCTGGATATACTTACTTGTGAAATAGCACTCATTGTCTTTGATTTTGAGTCATCGCCAGTAGCTGCTAAGCGCCGACGCTGACCGGATAGATGATAGATTTTTCTTGTTGCGCGTTATGGGTGACGCATTCTTTTGCCTGTGGTGTTCGTCATTTGATTGAAAAACGACTTACCATTAACGTTTCACCATCCACGATTGATGACGCGCGTCTCCCGTGCTTATTTTACCGATACAAACTGCACTGCGGCACCAGGTACCAGTCTCAGCAGGTTACTGGTTACTACGGTATCGCCGTTGTTCAATCCATGTATGATTTCCACCGTATTGGGTCCGCGCTGTCCTATCTCTACCGGGGACAGCTGGACGATATTATTTTTTACCGTGTATACATTGTATCCCTGTGAAGAAGGCATCAGTGCCTGCGATGATACCATTAGTGCATCTTCTGTTGAATGCAATGCAAGATGAAGACGGGCACTCTGGCCGGGTAATAAATTGCGTCCCGGGTTAGCGCTCACGGCTCTTACCATCAGTGTGCGGGTATTGGCATCAAGGCTCGCTTCACGTGCAATAACTTTTGCAGTATATTGTTTGGTATCAGAAGCTACGGTAAATCGCTGTTCACTCCCGGCTGTAATGAGATGCGCATATTTTTCAGGAACCTGGAAATCCAGTTTTACCACGCTGTTATCTTCCAGGTTGGTGAGAACGGTATTTACAGAAACAACTGCACCGGTGTATACATGTATGATGCCTACCTGGCCACTGAACGGTGCTTTAATACGCGTTTTACTGATGGCAACCTGTAGTTCTGCCACCTGGGCTTGCAATACTTTAAGGTTGGTAAATGCCTGGTCGTAGTCTTGCTGTACTACGGCCTCATGGGCTATCAGGTCGCGGAGGCGTTCCTCGCTTAGTGTTGCCAGTTTTTCCTGCTGGCGGAGTTTGTCCAGTTGCGCCTGTAAATCGGCATTGTCCATTTCAAACAACAACTGACCCTGCTTTACATAAGCGCCTTCTTTTACATTAACGCGTACTATTTTACGGGTAAGCTCACTTACAATAGCTACCTGCTGGTTGGCTGCAAGGGAACCTGTTATTTCCAGTTCCTCTTTCAATGAAGCGGGTTTGATGACGGTGCCGTCTACCGGGGTGGCTTGAACTGCGACCGGCGGAGCGGGGGCCTTGTCTTTTTCTTTCGCGCTTGCATAACAGCCGGATATCAGCACAAGCAGGGATAAATACAACGCTGCGGTGAGGTAACGGGCAGCGGATGGTTGGTGTTTGGTTAATTGTTGCGTTGACATGATAATTATTATTAGATTTATTCAAATTATTCAATAAATAAGTGCGAACTTCATGGGGCAGGAATCGAAAAAGAAAACAAAAGTATAGATATATTTAAATAATTCAATAAATAATTGAAAAAAAATTTAGATTTTAAATCCTTCCAGGAAACTGATGTACTCGTCCAGCAATTTATTATTGAGGTAATAACGAACATTGCGTCCTTCCTTATCGGACGTCACCAGTTCACTTTCAATCAGCAATTTAAGGTGATGGGCTATTGAAGGTTGGGCGAGGTTGATGGTATTATTCAAATCAACACAATACAGGCATGATTTGCTTTTCTTAATCTCTTTTAAAATCGTTAGCCGGTTGGGATCGGCCAGCGCCTTCGAAATCTTCTCTGCTTTTTTTGCGTCCATAAAAATTAATTACGATGCAAATATATATCGTATTTATCGAAATTCTTCAATAAATGATTAAACTTAACTTTTTCACAGTCTTTTATGATCACTGCGAAAAAAATCTTCACTTGCCTGCGGGCTTTATGCCCGTTTCATTTACCTGGCCAGGCGCACTGGCTCCATGCTGTGCGTTCAATCGGCCCAAAATTCGAGCCGGTGGACACCGGCCATGGAGCGAGGCACCAGCTTCGTTGGTGTGTTGACAAACCCTGGTGCTGGGAGGGATGCGGCACTTACGAGTCATTTACCCGGGTACCAGTTGCGCAACCGCACGTCAATTTTTTGATGGCCTTCATCTACCATGCTTTTAAACGAGTTGGTATCACTCAAACCGTCTTTTCCGCGGTAGTGATAAGGATAAACTATCATTGGTTTAAATGCCAGCACCGCATCTGCCGCTTCTTTTACGTCCATCGTATAGGGCAGATTCATGCAAATGAACGCAACGTCAATTGAAGCGAGTGACCGCATCTCAGGAATGCCCTGCGTATCGCCGGAAATATAAATATTCTTGCCGCCAATGCCCAGTACATAACCATTACCACGCCCTTTGGTATGCATCGCTGATGCGCTTTCAGGAAGATTGTACATCGGAATAGCCCTGATGGTAATGCCCGGCTGCTTACTTTCCGCACCGTTTTTCAAAACTACCAGGTGGGCCTTATCGGCTTCCGGCAACTTATCTGCCACCACCTGCGGCACAATCAATATAGTATTGGGCGTTTTAAGCGCGTCAATTGTTTTTATGTCAAAGTGATCGCCGTGTATATCTGTTATCAGAATGATGTTTGGGGCAGGTAATCCTTTGTAATAATCAACGCCGGAAGGATCGGCGTACAGCACCGTATTGTTGATCCGGATTACAAGACTTGCATGCTGCACTGGCTGTATAATAATGGCACCATTAGTGGTTTGCATTGTATCCGGAACGGCCAGCTGGGCGTTGGCTTTACCAAACACCGCGATAAGCAACAAAGAAAAAAGGATTGATTTCATAATAGTTATTAGTTAAAAATTATACGCATGGTAAGCCAAAAACGTTGCCACGTTTGCTTTATTTCTGGTACACGCGTACATAATCTATTTCAAACTTGTTGGGAAACCTGGTAGCAGCCGGGTCACCGCCATTGATACCACCCACGGCCAGGTTCAACAACATATAGTGTGGCCGGGTAAAAGGATTGACACCAGATCCATCCTTATTGACCAACAGGCCAAGCGCCACGCTGTTTACCAGCTGATCATCCATATAAAGTGCAATCGCATTTTCGTCCCAGTCCATGCGCCAGGTATGAAACCGCGCTGCCCAGGCTGCCCCACCAAGCGAATCTGCTGGTTGTATCTTCGTGAACCATTCGGGTTTTCCACCTGGCCCAAGACACGCCACATTGGCCAGCACTTTGTTGCCGTAATATTCCATGATATCAATTTCACCGTTTGCAGGCCACCCACCCTGCTCACCCAGTGTCCACCAGGCCGGCCATAACCCAGGGCTGATAGCGATTCTACCCCGCATAATAAAGCGGCCGTAGCGCCATGCATGTTTGCCGCGCGTGTGTATGCTGGATGCGGTATAATTGATTCGTTCTCTTTTCTTTTTCCAATCGTTGCTGCCGGGTTCAAAACCAGGATGGGGTTTTGTTTCGCGGCGGCCCTCAATCACCAGCAATCCATTCTTACAGGTAGCATTTTCCGGTTGGTACCACTGCAATTCACCATTGCGTACAAATCCTTTTTCAAAACTCCACGCGGTAGTATCCGGACTGCCGTTTGCGTTAAATTCGTCTGCCCAAACGAGCTTGTACCCACCAGTTGTATCTGCTGTGCCTGCCTCAACGTTTAACGCCTTTGCCGCATGGCAGCCAGCTAACAGGATAAATGAAAACGCCGCTGCAATAATCAGGATTGTGGAATTGTACATAGATTACTGCCTTTATATTTCTTAATTTTAAATGCGCATCAATCCGCTTGCGCCCAAACCAAATTGCATGAATAAAAGTATACAATTCGTTTTAGTTCTGGCTGTTTTGTATTTACTATTACCTGTTGCGCTGTGCAGCCAGCAACGGCAACCCGTAAGCATAATTTTTGATACCGATATGGGGCCCGACTACGATGATATCGGCGCCATTGCCATGCTCCACGCATTAGCCGACAGCGGTGAATGCACCATACTGGCCACCATTGCAAGCAACCGCTCTCCTTATATTGCAGCCGTATTAAATGTAATGAACACGTATTTTAACTGGCCTGGTATACCGGTAGGTGTAGTGGGGAACTCCAACGCGGTAAACATCAGCGCAGTTCAAAAATGGGATTCGGTACTGGCCTCCAATTATCCGCACAACATGAAGACTAACCGCCAGGCAGAAAACGCCACCAGCCTGTACCGAAAACTGCTTGCCGCTGCGCCGGATAAGAGCGTGACCATCGTTACCGTCGGATTTCTGACGAACATGGCTGATTTACTGCAATCAGGACCAGATCAATTTTCTCCAAAAGATGGGCGGGATTTAATAGAACAAAAAGTAAAATGGCTGGTGACCATGGCTGGTATGTTTGGCAAAGAAATGGGTGCCTTCAAAGAATTTAACCTTATGAAGGATGTGCCGGCTTCCCTTATTACGTTCAACAGATGGCCTACTCCAATTGTATTTAGCGGGTTTGAAATTGGCGCAGCTATTTTTACCGGATTGCCCTTGATAAATAATGCCTCCATTAATAAGTCGCCAGTAAAAGATGTGTTTGCAATGAGCATTCCGCTCGACCCAAACGATAAAAATGGCCGCATGAGCTGGGATGAAACTGCCGTACTGGTGGCAGTAAGGGGATATGAAAAATACTTCAACGCAGTAAAAGGAAAGATGATCTGTAATGCAGATGGCAGTAACAACTGGGACCCCGCCGGAACCCGCGATTATTACCTGGTTCAGAAAATACCAGCTGCAATTATGGAGCAGATCCTAAATGATTTAATTATGCACCAGCCTGTAAAATAAGCTGCTTATCCCAATGCGGCAAGGGCCATCAGCGATGAAAGAATTACAATACATTTCCAGCAATTGAGCCTGTTCATTTTGTATAATTTTAGTAATGCAAATATACTGTACGATTATATGCTTTTTTGTTAAATTCCCAATCAAAATGCGGGGCTACCGACCCATTAACATTTCTGTTAAACGTTTATCGCGGTTATAAATATCTTCGCGCAGGTTAAGCTGACCCTTCCGGTCTACCCAGGCCGTAAAATAGGTAATAAACACAGGTAGTTCTTTGGCCAGCGTCACATATTTTTCCTTACCCGCATTCATGGATGCAGTAATTTTTTTATCAGTCCAGGAAGTATCATTGCGCAATAGGTACGCTGCCATTTTTTTTGGCTCGGCAAGCCTTATACAACCGTGGCTGAAATCTCTTTTGCTTTCGCTGAACAACGTTTTTGCAGGGGTATCATGGAAATAAATGCTGAAGCTGTTGGGGAATAAAAACTTAACCTGCCCCAGCGAATTCCATGGACCGGGCGTCTGCCTTACACCGTTACCGGATTTCTCCATGTGGTGGGTCGCCAGGTAATTTTTGTTTTTTTGAATACCAGGCAATACTTCTTTTTTGTAGATACTGGTGGGCACGTTCCAGTACGGGCTGAAAACAACATATTTCAGTTTCCCGGAAAATATAACCGTCTTGCTAACAGCTGTACCCACTACCACATCCATGCTCCAAAGCAGCGAATCATTTTCAAAGAGGTGAAGCTTAAATTCCGGAATGTTTACCCCCACATATTCGCCACTAACCGACATGGGTAACCAGCGGGTTCTTTCCATATTGACTAAGATCTTTTCTATTTTGCTGCTGAGTGGCATATTCAATTCGCGGAACATTGACGCACCTGCAATGCCATCTTCTTTTATTCCATAACGGTGCTGAAAATTTTTAACCGCAACCTGTAAAGTAGAATCAAATATTTCAGTTGAATCATTAACGGCCAAATCGCCCAACAAAAAAAGCCTGGTCTTCAACTGGCGCACCGCACCCGAGCTATCATTGAGCCGGTAAGCTTTTTTATCAGCTGCAATCTGTATCCAACGGGCGTTTTTTTCCAGGTCGCGGTATTTTTGCAACACGGAGCGAAGCAAACCGTATTGCCGGTAAATAGGTTCGCGGGCGTGACTAAAACCATCGGGTGATCTTAGCAGCGAATCAAGCCATCGTTCATACGATATTTTTTTTCTCGGTACATACCATTCTGCTTTGGTTAATGCATCCTCTCCGAGGCCGTCCCAAACTTTATGGGCAAAATAAAAATAAAGACCAGACAGTAATAATTCTGTTTCAGGTTGCTGTTTTTTTTCCACTGTATCGGTGCTTACCAGCAAGCTATCCAGCGATTTTAGGTAAGGCACTTCGCCTGCAATACCTTCCGCAGGCAAATTACTTGCCCTTGAATAGAAATTACCCGCCTGTTCTATGAGGCCACTGTGATCATACCATGCAAACGAAAAATTCCTTTTTCGGTAAAATAGTTCCACATCGTTTTTATAAGGCGCAAGCAATGTGTGCGTGGAAAAAAAATCCTTCAACGCCGCACTGTCGAATTTCAATTCGGTCTGGTCACTGAATTTTCCACTCAGGTCTTTGGCCATATCTGTTGCTGCCGCAACAGCTGAATCTTTTTTGGTCCGTCCATTGCCTGGTTCAGCTGGATTCTTGCACGCGCCGTTCGTCATCCAGCACACAAAACAGGCTATCACACTTATCTTAAAAAAAATACGCTGTTTCAAAAAAGGCATGGTGAAATTTTTATCGTTTAGCTTAGCGGGGCTGTTGGTCCATGTATCCTATTGCATCATAATAGCAAAAGAATACCCGGCTGCAAAGCCTGAAAATTCAGGCGACAGGCCTAAGGAGGTTAACTGCAAAAAATTGCCGTAGCGCCGGAGTTGAAGGTAGTGAAACATTGGTTTATATGAAATTGCCAGGTCCGCGGGCATATCGGCTTTTAGTGTCAGGGGCTGGTGTAAGCCGCCGCCGCCGCCTATCACCAGGAAATTTTTGTCTTTGTATTTGAAATGTTCAAACGCATGCGCGTGTCCGGTAATAAAAAGAAAACATTTTTTTGCAGCCAGGAACGGCGGAAGAAATTGTTGCCGGACGCCGGCGGAAGGGCTAACCATGTTGCTGTTCGTAAACGCAGGGTGATGTGCGGTTACAATAATTCCTTTTATTGCGGGCTGTTTATCAAGGGAATCTATTGTGCGGATGTACCATTGCTGCTGGCGATCGGTTTCTTTTACAGACAACTTACTGAAGTTGGAATTTAAGAGCACAATGGCCAATGAATCGATTACCTCCAGGTAACCAGTGCGGCGGTGATCAGGAAAACGTTGACTAAAATTCTTTTCCCCTACCCCACCGCGAACCATTACATCATGGTTGCCAAGCAACCCATACACGCGGAAACCTTGCTTTTTCGCGCTGTCCAGGAACCTATCTATTTTAGTCCATTTTTTGTTCCGGTACCCGAGGGAAACAATATCACCCAACATAAAAAGCGCAGCCGGTTTATCACGCAGTACCTGTGAAAAAATCATTGCGGTAGCCCGGGTATTTTGCACGGGTTTCAGGTAAATCTTTTCTACACCCAATGGCTGCTGCGTATCACTCACAAAGTCAATGACGGTACCTGGCATCGTATCATTGACGGCGGCCTGCGCGCGTGTTTGGTTGAAGGAAAGTAAACCGCAGAAGAAAATAAACAAGGATTTCATGAGCCGACAATTACCATTCAAAAAATTTCCATACCAGCATCAACTGTGCAGACACGCCATAATCCTTAGTTTGCGTGGCATCCATCCATTTCAATTCTGCGCCAATGCCCAGTTTAGGCGATATGGGTTGCACATAATTGACCGCCGCATTGAGTCCAAGGCTCAATGCAGTGGATGATACATTACCCTTATAATTGAGATCGGTGGTGAGTAAGTAAGAACCAACACCTGCAAAAATATTCAGGCGTTTGGTAAGTGCCATAGACCATACCAGCAATATCGGGATGCCCCGCAGGTTTACTTTGCCGGAACTAGCACCATCCTGCACGGTATACGTATAAAAATTAGTGTAGCCGGTTTCAATGCCAAAACGCAGGCGATGATCTGGATGCCACATAATTCTCACCGTTCCCGCAGGATGTGCGCGCGTAACGGACGTTGTGCTGGCCAGGCCCGGGGAGCCAATAGAACCAACATAAGAAAACCAGCCTCCACCCGCGTATACTACAAATGCATAACGGCCTTTTTGCTGCACATTTACTTCCAGCGAATCTTTTGCATCAACGAAAGCAGTGTCCTGCGCAAGCACCCGGACGTTACAAATCAGCAACGCAGCTACAAAAAATACAACGATGGTTTGTTTAAGGCTGTACATAATAATAATAAGCTATGAGGGAAGGATAATTCGATAAAATACCGTCAAAATGACCATCCCGTAAATATTGCTGCACCAGGTCGGGCACATCCAACGTCCACACAAAAGCCTGCTTACCGGCGGCATGAACTTTGGCAACATCTTCATTTTGTGTACCCAGCGTAAAGCGTGGTGCCCATATTTCCGCATTGGTTTTATTAACGTCTTCGAGTGTGAGTTCACATAGGTTTGGCGCGCTGGCAAAATCCGGCAACGCAAGAAATTCATCCATCGCATCGGTAGTAGGAAGTCCAATTACAATTTTGAGGCTTCTGCCCGCCGCTGCTGCTTTTTGCAGGTATTCCTTCTGGATATCCCTTACCACCTGTAAAGAACCGCCCGTATATTTTGTATCGAGCCATACAAAATGAAGTGGGGTCTGGTAGACTACTGCATCCAGTGCCTCGCGGAGGGTCGGGATTTTTTCTCCGTGCACCAGCCGTACAAAGGTTGACAACTGGTTATACGAATAATTTTTTATCGGCCCTACCAAACCGCTTTTCTGGGTTTCACGGAGATTGATGGTATTGTCGTGGTAAAGTACCGGTATGCCGTCACTGGTTAGCCGCACATCAATCTCTATGCCGGTGGAACCAAATTCCGGCGTTTTTCGTATCATTTCCAGTGAGTTTTCAGAAGCAGGCAACAGATCGGAAGTTCTGCCACCAGAGCGGTGTGCCAGTATTTCAAATGGATACTTATTAAATAATTTTCGTTTGTATGATAGCTGCAGCACTGAAGCCGGTATTGACTGACCAACTCCATAAAAACCTTTTATCAGCACAGCACCCGGGGCTACAATGGGCGCATTCCCCGAAATCAAATCGGCTCCCTCGTTAGCGTTGATGGTAAGCCGCACGATACCTGTTTCAACACCGGTCATTTTGCGCCAGTAGCCGTTCAGCAAAAGATCACCATTTAACCTTTTGCCCTCGCAGATAATGTAAGAAACTTCTTTTTCGCAGAATACAGACAGGTGCCAGGTGGTATCGCTTCCGCTAATAGCATAATTCCATTTTACCGCAACGGAATCTCCGAAATTTCCGGATCCTTCTGTCATCGCATATACGCCTTCCATAGCCATTCTTGATTGCGCAGGCAATAACAATTTTGTGCCAGCGGCAAATGCATCCCAGTTATTAAAATCGGGTACAGGCGCCTGGTAATCCTTCCGACAGGATGTTAGAAAAAAGACCATCAATACTAGAACGGTAGAAATCTTCATAAAATAAATGCAACGGTTATCTGGGGGTAAAAAACTTTTCGGTTTACCCGGTAAAACAAAGACCAGGTTTGCCAGTAGAAATAATTATTAATGGCGGAAAAAGCCAGCGCAAGGTGTTTGTGGTGATAAAAAGGCTGTTCCAACGCAATGGTAAACGTTTCACCGTTATAAAACACTTTGCCTTCAGAACTTTTCTGGTTGCCGTTAAAAGCTTTGTATCCCAGGTTAATGGAAGACTGGCCACTCACCGTAATCAGCAGGTTTTTTTTTGTTTTATACCCGAGCGAAATGTTGGGATAAGCCAGCCATCCGGAACCCCTGCTGTTGAATCCGGCTGTTGAAAGAAAACCAAACCAGTAGCCAACATTGCCACCGGCCGATAAAAACACATTGCCGGACACGGGTACCACCCAGCGAAAACCAGCCAGCAGCTGGTTTTGGAGGAACTGCGCGTTGATTCTTCCTTCGGCACTAAAATAATCATCTATCCTGCGCAACACGCGAAAGTCTACCGCGGGCACACGAATGCGCACTTCTTCGGTGATGTCTTCCGGTGTAGTAAGCAGGGTAAACCCAATAGACGTACGCCATTTTTCCGTGTACATTGGGTACGGAAAAATAATAGTGGCATGTTTGGACTCGGGCAATGTATCCTGGCTATTTGCCACCGACAAACAAAAAATCATTATAGTGAGCATCAAAGCAATTTTGCTTTCAGACTTTCTCAGCATAAATAAGCGTGGTAAGGAGTTTGTAAACGTGGCACACTGGCCACAACCTGAATATATCAATTTTGTAGCCAAAAAACAAACAAAGCCGATAGCGTACTGCTATGGGCTTTGTCATTTGTAAAATGCCGACGAATGCAATTGTTAGGTGGGCAAGCCATCAAACGGGCCGGTATAGTAAGTGTAGGTAATAGCCGTATCAACCTGCGTATACACCTGTACCCTAGCGTAAGTGACACTGGAACGTGTTACTTGCACAAATTTCACGTGCACGCCATCCAGCGTTTGCTTCTGGCTGTCCCAGCCTACTGGCCATCCTCCTCCATAACGTACTTTTATCTGGGCGCTGTGTGGATTAAAAAAGCTTACCCAGAACAGTGCATTCCAACCACTTTCTAATGTGCGCCAGCCGCCACGTTTTACATTTTTTGTTTTTGTAATTCCTGCCATAGGTAAATTTTTAATGATGGTAAATAATGACGAAGTTATCCGGCAATTAAAATTACCATCCCATTAAAACCCTGGCTATACAACTTTAGTAGTATACGGCGCGCGTAAATACCGCTTTTTAATTTGCTTCGGTATACTTTTTAAAATTATCCAGGATGGCCTGCCATCCGCTTTTTTGCAATTCTATTGGGTTGGTATCTTCTGCGTCAAAACATTCCACCAGTTCCGTATTGGCGGCTTTGCCAGTAAAAGTGATGCGTACTTTTCTTTTATCACCCAGGGTATATTCAATGTATTCGTTTTCCCTGACTGCATCGTAAATACCACCAAATTCAAAACCTATACTCCCGTCTTTTGCTTCCATTCTTGCAACAAAACTGCCGCCTATCCGCAGATCGTTTTCCGCATGCGGCGTGTGCCAGTCGTCACTGGCGGTGTTCCACTTTACGATGTGTGCGGGTGTTGTCCAGTATTCCCAGACTTTTGACACGGGGGCATTGACGGTGGTTTGTACCGTAACAATTGTTTTTTCTTTTGAATCCATTGCATATAAGTTTACAGTGATTATTTGTTTACGGGAACAAATTTGAAAAAAGTTTTTCAAATAGCCTTGGGTAGTAATGACAAAAAGCGGGTGTTATACGACTTTCCGTTGTTCCGATAAGCCTCATTTCGCCGGGGAGCTGTCATCGGCGACCAAATATTTAGTGGTTTTGTACGCAGGTGTACGGGCGGACTGTCCAATGCTACGCTTTATCACCTGTTTTCTGCATTTCATACACTTGCGTTTTTTCATTATGCTGCAGCGGTGCAATTTTGCACTTCGAAAAACAAAACAAATGTACACACAACAAACCCCGTCAACCATTTACCGTAACATCAGCAGCTTCCTTTCAACACCTGAAGCGCAGCGTTTTTTAAAGCCTGTACTTTTCCTGGGCGCATTCTTGTCTATTAGTGTTTATGCCTGGGTGAGACTTTTATTTCATGACCTGCCTTTTAACATTTTTGAAGAAACAACATTAATTGTGCGGATACTGCTGGCTGGCTGGACGATGGCTGCATTGTGTATCGGCGGCTTTAATATCGTTGTTTATATTGTTGAAAACCCCGTCCGTGTCTATAAGAAAATTACCGGTGTTAAATGGCATCTTGTAAAACCAGTAGTGCTGATTATATTGGTGAGCGTATTATTTGCCTGCAGTGGCGCGAAGGTTGGTATCAACCGAAATATCAATACTGGCATGGTGACTACCAGCAGGGGCCTGGCAACGGGATCAACAAAAATGACCCTGAACGATGCGGTACTCGATCAACCGGATATACCGTTGGGGGCATCCTTTGTTATTATCAATGAGGGTATTAAAGGACTGACTGTAAAAGACGGAAAATGTGCCGTGGGTTGCGCGTTATTAATTACTGATAAAAAAGGAAAAGTCTTATTGTCAGAAGCGGACCTGTTTAAAGGGAATGGCATTTTTGAAAAAGAAAACGCGGGCCAGCTGCGTTGTCTGGTTAGTACAGGCAAACCAATGAAATTGGAACAACAATACAACGTATCGGTAGTCTTCACCGACAAATATGGCAGCGGTAGCGTAGAAAATAAAGTTGCCATACGCCCGATTGATTTGCCATAATGCGGGCATCAATCGCTGGTATAAAAAACCTGCAGAGACGAGCGTATTGTTCACAGTAGCCGAAGCAAGCGGGCAGGCAAATTATTTTTAGACAACTCAGGTCGCTTTATCTTTCGTGTTTTTTATCAGACTGATGCCGGCAAAAAAGAACAGGGCGCCTACCACACCGGTAAAAATAATCGTCTTTACGCTTTTAGCACCCGATCCGCCATTTACAAAACTGATGCCGGCATATATAATTCCCGCTATACCAAGAACAGAGAGCACAATACCCAGAATACGTTTTTCCAAAATGATTTATTTAAGGTTAAAAATAAAGACTGGCGGTTAGAACTTGTACATTCGGCCTGTGCAGCAAGACCGCCGTTTCTACCTGGTGAACAAGTTACTGGCGGCCGGCGAAAACATGCTTAAGGGCCAGGACAAATCTATTACAAACAGAATTAATAGTCGAAAATTCAAGCAATCGTTTTTAAAAGGCTCTCTCAGAATAGGTTTTTCATCGTCAAGTGAACAAGCACTATTCAGATAATTTCCGTGTAACATTGAAATTTTAAAGTTTTGAGAAAGGAACTATAACGTATTTTTTTACAAACTTATTTTACCATACCAGCGCGTGATGCGTCGCATTTCTTTTTTATAGCTTGATGACTACTTGCTTCGCTTGCAAGGAATAGGGCCTAATCGGTTACATCGAGCCCGGAAACACTTCCCGCGCCTGCCAAATTTTTAAATAGCTACATCAGTACGCGGAACAGTTACGCAGCGAGTTCCGGGCACAAAAAAACCCCATAAAATGGGGCCTTTGTAGCGAGAACGAGATTTGAACTCGTGACCTCAGGGTTATGAATCCTGTGCTCTAACCAACTGAGCTACCTCGCCCTGATAAGAGGGGTAAACCTCAAACGGGGTGCAAAAATATAGAAATAGGGTCAAAATCTGAAATGAAAGCAAAAAAAGAGCGGGTAGTAGAAACCACCCGCGTATAACATGAGAAAACTTACATCGCTGCCTTCAATAATTCGTCCCGGCCGGCAGCGCATCATGAAAATCCGGGGAAAATAAAGTCGCTATTGCTACACATAGGATTTTGACAGGTGCAGCGGGTATTTGTAAATAATATTCAGTAAAATTTTATAGATATCGTTGTGACGGCAATTGTACCTGAATTCTGACTCCTTTACATGCAGGTACAATGTATTTTTATTCATCCCCCTGAATTTTAGCAGCCGGCTGCGGGTATTACGCCAGAAAACGGCAATATCATCGGCGTGCGTTTTACCAGTTCCGGCCAGGGCATCCATGCGGTACAAATTCCATTCGTCAAAATCAGCAATGGCATTGTACCTGCCCAGGGTACCTGCTTGTCCGCCATCCTGCCGCTGCAACCACCCGCCCTGCTGAAATTCCCTGATGGTGGGCCTGGTAATACCAATCAATTCGCTGGTAAACACGTTATCATTTACCGTATAAAATCCATAATAAACATTGCTGTGAGGTTTGTCTTCAGCAAGGCTTTTTACTACATGCAACTGCTGTGTTGGATGCAGCGCAGTTTTGGCACCGTTGAATACCTGTGCCTGGTCTTCGCAATGGCGGGCAATATGCGTACGTATCAACTTCAGGTAATTATTGATGGTCACCCGGCTCACGCTGGTTACCCCCGCAATCTGGGTAGCGGTTAAATCGTCTGAAAACAGCTGGATGATCTCCCGACAGGTTTTTTCAGATAAATGCGATCTTTTAAGCATTTTATTTTTCATTGCAAACAGTCTACGAATTTGTTCGCAGTCAAATTGATACTTTACCGCCGCAGAAAAAACATAAATCTACATATGCGGGTTAATTACCTGTTGAATGCGAGCAACTAGATTAATTAAATCTGATACCAGGAGATAGACACCTGAACAGGAGAAATTGTTACAGGAAATTGACCGATAGCAGAATTTAACGTGTGAGCGGCAGGTTTACAATGTCCTTTGTAGCAAAGAATTGCGTTAACATCTCTTTTCGGGATTGCAGGATGTGGTTAAAGACATCCCTTACTTTTCCCACCCCCAGGCAGCAGGGCAGCTTCAAGCGCTGTATTCATAGGAATGAGGAGGCTCTTAAGGGCCATCCGGTACATCTACCGGTTGATCTACAAATGTAAAACAGTGTTTGGATATTCTTGCCGCCAATACCGCCGCAAAAGAATGGTTTTGCCGCGAAAAGCGCAGCATCACAATGGCCCCGCGTCGGTGGACCCATGCCGCTCAAGAATTTCCGGGCTGCAATAAAATTCTTTTCTTACACCGCTAGAATGGTGACCGAACAGGCCTGTACCAGGCAAGGCAGGTGTGGCGCCCTTGCGTACTGAATAACTTCGTGGACCCGGTAGAGCGATGAAGGCACAAGGCTCCCTTTCAACGACCGTACTGGCTTCCCTCAATAAAAAAACCATCACACACAGGCGATGGTCAACATTATTAATCAGGAAAAACTATTTCACTTCTACTGAAAACAAATTTTCTTCGCCAATGAACCCTTCCAATTCATCGCCTACCACACATTCACCCACACCTGCAGGTGTGCCGGTAAAAATCAAATCACCAATATTTACGGAAAAATAATTTGATATATAAGCAACAATTTTATCAAAATTGTTAATCATCAGGTTGGAATTACTTTGCTGCACAATTTCTTTGTTCTTATATAAACCAAATCCGATATCTTTTTTATTCTTCACTTCTGCAAAAGGTATCCATTTGCCAATCACTGCAGAATTGTCCCAACTCTTCGCTTTCTCCCAGGGCAATCCTTTTTTCTTCAATTCATCCTGTATATCCCTTGCGGTAAAATCAATGCCGGTGGTAATGGCATCATAGTACTTGTTTGCAAAACGGTCCTGTATATACTTACCATTTTTGCAGATACGCAATACAAGTTCACATTCGTAATGAAGTTCATTGGTAAATTCAGGGTAATAAAATGGGGTATGCGCCTGTAACAATGCGCTCTTAGGTTTCATAAAAATGATAGGCTCATCCGGAATTTCGTTTCCCAGTTCCTGGGCATGAGCTACATAGTTACGGCCTACACAGAATATTTTCATATTCAATAAAAGGGTTTGGTTGTTTAAACAATCAAGTTAGGTGTTAGCTTTAAAAAGCCTGGCTTTAGAAGTATACTGAATATCAAAATGCGCCTGCCTTAAAACAGTGCTTCTGCGAAAATAACGATTCAGATGAATAATTCATAAAGTAATAGATAATTTGTTAAACTGATTCATGGCTGCGCCTATTCCCTGTAAAACACACGTTTCAATCAAATCTACACAAACGGCTGTCTTTTTTTGAACCACCGCAATATCTTCTTTGTTCCATTTACCCAGCACATATTCTACCTGGGTTCCTTTGGGATAATCATTGCCGACCCCAAAGCGCAGGCGCGGATAATCTGCTGTTAATAAATATTCTTCGATGCTTTTCAGCCCGTTGTGCCCACCGCTGCTGCCTGCAGTTCTTAACCGCAATTTATCAAGCGGCAACGCCACCTCGTCTACAATTACCAATATATTTTCAATTGCTATCTTTTCCTTGTCCATCCAGTATTTTACCGCCTTTCCGCTCAGGTTCATGTAAGTGGAAGGCTTTATACAAAACACCGCGCGTCCTTTCACTTTGCATTCGGCTACCTCTGCCAAACGGTCCGTATGAAAAGATATTGCCTGTTTGCTCACAAAAGCATCCACCACGTCAAAGCCGATGTTGTGCCTTGTATGTGCGTATTCAGGCCCTATATTACCCAGCCCTACAATAAGGTGTTTGTTCATGCCTGCGAAAATAAAAAAAGTCCTGCCAAGCGGGCAGGACTTCTATAATTAAGTTTTGTGCAATACTTATTTGCCTTTTGCCGGAGCAGCTTTTGCCGGCGCACCTTTTGCAGCGGGGGCAGCTTTTGCAGCCGGAGCAGCACCACCTGCAGCCGGAGCCGCAGCTTCTTCCTGTTTCAACTGGCGTGTTAATACCACAGATGCCAGGGGAATACGGGGAGAGTTCAGGATTTCATAATGCTCCAGTTTCACATCTTCCACGCGAATATTTCCGTTCAACTCAAGATTGGTTAAATCTACCTCGATGTTTTCTTTCAGGTACTTTGGAAGTGTTTTTACTTTCAGTGATTTCATTTTCACTATCAGCTTACCACCATCTTTTACACCCTTTGCGGTGCCTGTGTATTTTAATGGAATGGTTGCAATCGCTTTTTTGTCGTCTACCAGTTCCATCAAATCTATGTGGATCAGGGAGTCATTCACTTTGTCGAACTGAAGATCTTTCAAAATGGTTCTGTACGATTTGCCCGCTACGTTTACATCGGCTAACTGAAACGCACTTGTGTAGACCAGTGATTTAAAAGCAGTAGCAGGAGCGAAAAAACTAACTTCCTCTTTGCCGCCGTAAATTACACCGGGCACCATAGACTGAGAGCGAAGTTGCTGGGTGGCTTTTTTCCCAGTTTCGGTCCTCAGCTGTCCTTCGATTGTAATTGATTTCATTGTATGTTGTGTTTTTGTTTAAATGATTGACGGGTTGTTCCCGAAATACTGTTTATTTATCTCTCATCTGAGAATGAATAAACAAGCTGGTGATACTTTTATTCTCAAAAGCGTTCCGTATCGCCACTGAAAACAATTGAGCTACGCTGAGTACCTTTATTTTACTCGTTTGTTGTTTCAGCGGAATGGTATCACAGACTACCAGTTCTTCCAGCACACTGTTTTCTATATTGGCATACGCATTACCGCTTAAAACCGGGTGCGTGCACAAGGCCCGCACGCTCCGGGCCCCTTTTTCTTTCAGCAAGCCGGCACTTTTTGCCAGCGTACCGCCCGTGTCACAGATATCATCAATCAGCACCACGTCTCTGCCTTCTACTTCACCTATTACCACCATGCTGGCAATTTCGTTGGCCCTTTTTCTGTGTTTATCGCAAATCACCATCTCCGCATTGAAATAACTGGAGATTTCCCGTATCCTGTTGGCGCTTCCTACATCGGGGGCGGCGAAGGTAAGATTTTCCAGCTTCAGATTTTCAATATATGGGATAAAAATAGCCGAACTATCCAGGTGATCGACCGGTATGTCGAAATACCCCTGGATTTGTGGCGCGTGTAAGTCCATGGTAATCACCCGGTCTGCACCTGCTGCCACGATCATATTGGCAATCAGCTTGGAACCGATGGCCACGCGGGGCTTGTCTTTCCGGTCCTGGCGGGCGTAACCGTAATAAGGTATTACAGCCACCACTTTATTGGCGGATGCCCTGCGAACCGCATCAATCATGAGCAGCAGCTCAAGAATGTTATCTGATGGAGAGAAAGTGCTTTGAATCAAAAAAACCATGTCTCCGCGGATGCTTTCCTGGAAAACAGGCTGAAACTCGCCGTCGCTGAATTTCTGGGTAATACATTTACCCAAAGGACTGCCATATTGCTGCGCTATTTTTTCTGCCAGGTACTGGGATCCGGTACCAGAAAACATCTTTACCGAACTATGCATAAGTGGTGCTATTGGTGCGGCGAAGATATAGCTTCACAAGAGAAATAAAAATCTGTAGCAGACTTTTAGCCCTTTAATTTACGGCAACGGTAATATGCATTGTAAGTTGATTGTCTATTTGCCCACCGATGCAAACATGGCCTTTTCAGAGGGCTGACTTACCTGGCTGATATTCTGCGCTGCATGTCCCTTTTTGGGATTGAAGGCGTAAAATACTGAGGAACAGATAAAGATGGAAAAGAAAAGAGAAACAGCATAAATGCCGGCACAGAACAACAGGGATTGTAGCCCGCCAAGGTTGTTGAAAGTAGAGGTACGTTTCATAAAATAGGAGTTTTAGTTTTCAAAAGGTATCTGGATTACTGGAATAACGCGCAATGGATTCAACTATTGTTCTATTGGAAAATAACAGCCATAAAAATATTACCATAACTTTCAGTATGCAAGCGCATAACTACTCAATTAAGGATTGGGCGAAAGATGACAGGCCAAGGGAAAAATTACTAAGTAAAAGCCCTGCTGCCCTGAGTGATTCCGAATTAGTTGCCATCCTGATTCATATCGGCAGCCGGCAAAAAAGCGCGGTGGATCTTGCCAAAGAAGTATTGTTGCTGGGTAAAAATAACCTGAATGAACTCGGCCGGCTTTCCATCAAAGACCTGATGGCCATCAAAGGCATTGGGGAGGCCAAGGCCATTACCATTGCAGCGGCACTGGAACTTGGGCGCCGGCGCCAGGCGGCTGGTTTTCTTGAAAAACCGCAGGTCAAAAACAGTGCAGATATCGCACGCTACCTGCAGACCTTGCTGAGCGATTACCAGCACGAGGTTTTTGCAGTTGTCTTTTTAAACCAGGCCAATAAAATAAACCATTTTGAAATTGTTAGTGAAGGCGGCATCACCGGCACTGTGGCGGATCCGCGGGTGATCCTTAAAAAAGCGTTGCAGGAGGATGCCGTTAGCATTGTGTTATGTCATAACCACCCTTCCGGCAATCTCCGTCCGAGCCGTGCCGACGAAGCGCTGACCCAAAAAATAAAAGAGGCTGCGCGCTACTTCGATATAAAAGTGCTGGACCACATTATTGTAAGCAATGAAGGATTTTTTAGTTTTGCGGACGAAGGGCTGCTGTAAGAATTATATCAGGCGTGCTAATCTTGAATATAAATTAACAACGCAAATTGAAGAAAATTTAGCAGACCAATATTATAAAATTATTGCGCTTAATTGCGCCATTGTCATTGAGTAGTCGACAAAATATTTAATTACGCCTGCGCGGTGGGACCGCCAAAATTGAGCGGAAACTCGACCGCTTCCTGATCCTTTATTTGTCCGTGAGCTTCTTCAAACCGCTGTATATTATCGTCCAGGGCTTTAAAGAAACGTTTGGCATGCTGCGGTGTAAGTATGATGCGGCTTTTTACTTTGCTTTTGGGGGTACCCGGCATTACGTTCACGAAATCTACGATGAACTCTGCATGCGAATGGGTAATGATAACCAGGTTAGAATAAGTTCCCTCTGATACTTCTTCCGAGATTTCAATATTTAGCTGCTGGTTATTCGGTTGCTGATCGGCCATTGAAAATGTATTTGCGGCGAAGGTATAGAAAAGCTTGTAGCTATTGCTCATTGGCCGTTAAACCGGAAAAGATGCTATTCCATCATGCAAATTAACCCACTAAATGCTTGTTTTTGTTCCCAAAAAAGCTGCGCGCTAAAACCTAATGACGAATGGTTAACCGCTAAAAGCTAAAAAACTATCCGCCCGCATCCATCTATTCCACATCTACCTGCTTTCTTACCACCGCCCCGTCGCTGGCTTCCATCAAAAACTTTCGCTCATTTATCAAATACCCGTTTCCTTTTTCACAGAAATGAACAACAATGTTTTCTACGCTGATGGGATTGCCTTCCGGTATATCGGCTATATTGGAATGGCGGATATCATGCCCGTCGATAATAATAACCAGTCCGCTTCCAATGGCTTCCATTTTATCGCCACCCGTTACCAGCATACCCGTATCTTCTCCCAAACCAATGCCGATACACGATGGGTTACTGGCCACCGCCTGCGATAACCTTCCAAAACGACCACGCTTTTCGAAATGACTATCAATGATCACGCTGTCAATAAACCCAAGCCCGGTAGTAATTTTTACTTCTCCTTTTAAATGCGCACGCGTGGCATTACCCTCGTAAATCATGGTGCTGCTCATGGCCATAGCGCCCGCGCTGGTACCCGCTATCACAAAATTTTCATTCCGGTAACGATCGTGCAGAATTTTCAGGAAACGGGTGCCTCCAAAAGTGGCACTCAGCCGCATTTGGTTGCCGCCGCTGAACATCACACAATCACACTGTAAAATGCGCTCAGCATATTCCGGCTTCAACACATCTTCCCGGTTTCGGATACTCAATATGCCAATATTGGTGCAGCCAATCTTACCAAATGCATTCATGTAGTTATTGGCCACTTCCTGCGGTATGGTAGACGCCGTAGTAACTACTTCTATACGCGCTCCCGGACCGCCGGATTCCTGCATAATGCGCCGCAGGATACCCAATTCAAAAAAATTGAGGTTATTCCGGTAAATATCACCGGTTTCAAGATCGGTGCCTTTGTCTTCTGCGCCCCCAATAGCTATTAGTTTTCCTTTCGGTATCGACATATATAATTTTCAAAAATTCCTTTGAACCACAACAGCTCGGGGCCATGCGGTGCTTCGGTAAAATTGTATTATCACTGGCTACATCCGGAACAACAATGAAACAATACAACAAATGCTGCACTGTCTACGTGGTTCCAAACAAAAATAACGGAAATACAATAAAGGAATTGTGGTGGAAAATCACAATTGTGGAAATCTATCGTAAACCACCAGCACATAGCCACACAACGCATGCATGGCAACAGCCAGCGTATCCGCCGCAGGCTGCAAAATGGCGTTATGGAGGATTGCCCGCCAATATTGTATTGCTATAAATTATTGCGCTTTAATGACCCATTCGTGTAAATTAGCGCTTACCAAAACTAACCAGCATGAAGAAACTGCACATTGTTTTTGCGTTTGTATTGTTCTGTTATAATTCTTTTGCACAGGAACTAGATTATTACCTACCCACTGATGTTACCTACAACAATGCCATTCCTACCCCGGAACAGGTTATCGGCCACCAAGTGGGTGAATGGCATGTTACCCACGACCGGCTGGTCAATTACATGAAAGCGATTGCAGCTGCGCGTCCCGACCGGGTGAAACTGGAAATTATAGGTACTACTTATGAAACCCGGCCGCAGGTACTGCTCATTTTTTCTGCAAAAAAAAACCTCGACAACCTGGAACAAATCAGGCAACAACATTTACAGCTGGGCGATGCGACTATTTCTGCCTCCCTGAATACAGATAATATGCCTGCCGTACTCTGGATTGGTCATTCCATTCACGGCAATGAATCAAGCGGCGTCAACGCTTCCCTGCTAAGCGCATACTACCTGGCTGCAGCACAAGGCAAAAAAATAGATGATCTGCTGGATAACGTGGTCATTTTATTCGATCCTTCTTTTAACCCGGATGGCATGCAACGCTTCTCCACCTGGGTGAACCAGCATAAAAGCCAGCGACTGGTAACCGACCCTAATTCACGCGAGTTCGGCGAAGTGTGGCCGGGCGGCCGTTTCAACCATTATTGGTTTGATCTGAACCGCGACTGGCTGCCAGGGGTGCACGCCGAAAGCCAGCACCGCCTCAAAAAATTCCAGGAGTGGCGGCCCAATATTTTAACGGATCACCATGAACAGGGTAGCAATGCAAGTTTCTTTTTTCAGCCCGGTGTGCCCTCCCGGGTAAACCCGCTGACCCCGGAAAAAAACCAGCAACTGACAGCGCAGATTGCCCAGTTTCATGCAAAGTTTCTGGATAAAATCGGGTCGTTGTATTTTACTAAAGAAAACTATGATGATTTCTATTATGGAAAGGGTTCCACCTACCCCGATGTGCAGGGGTGTATTGGTATTTTGTTTGAACAGGCTTCGTCGCGCGGTCATGCACAGCAAACAAACAACGGCATTTTGCGTTTTCCTTTTACCATCCGCAACCAGTTTACCACTACCCTGTCTACCCTGGAAGCCGCTTATACGATGCGCAAAGAATTGCTGAACTACCAACGCGATTTTTATAAAATGGTAGCACAGGAAGGAGCGACCGCTGCCAGCAAGGCCTGGGTCATTGGCGAATCTGCAGACAAAGCCAGGACCAATTTGTTTATTGAAATGCTCCTGCGTCACAAGATAGAAGTGTATGAATTAAACGCTAACCTCAGCGCAGACAATTTCAATTTTGAAAAAGGGAGTGCTTATATTATTCCCTCCAATCAGCCCCAGTACCGGCTGTTGCGGGGCATTTTTGATAAAACACTTACTTATAAAGACAGCCTGTTTTACGATATCACCGCGTGGACAATGCCGCTTGCTTTTGGATTGCCATACGCCGAACTAATTGCCGGCAAATACACGACAGGTATAAAAGGCGCCCGCGTAGACAGTGCACGCATACCCGTTGGATCGGTAAGGGGAACCAAAACAAATTATGCCTATGCATTTGAATGGAATGAATTTTATACGCCGCGTATGCTGTACGAGCTGGAAGACAGCGGCCTGCTTGCGAAGGTGGCCACCAAACCATTTGAAGCCACGATCGATACCGGCAAAAAGAAATTCAGCTACGGCACAATCATTATTCCGGTGGCATTGCAGAAAATTAATGAAGACCAACTGTTCGCCCTGCTGAAAGCCCTTGCAGTAAAAAATGGTGTAACGGTTTATCCACTCAATACCGGCATGTCGGTTTCCGGGGTGGATTTGGGCAGTGCCAGTTTTATGAATGTAACACAGCCAGTCATTGCGACGCTGGTTGGCACCGGGGTGTCGCCCACCGATGCGGGCGAAGTATGGCACCTGCTGGATCAGCGGTTTAGCATTCCCGTTAGTCAGCTGGAAATAAATACGTTTAACCGCGCAGACATCAGCAAATACAATACAATGGTAATGGTGAGTGGCAACTATACCGAGTTGAACAAAGAGAAATTAAAATCCTGGGTACAAAACGGCGGCACACTTATATGTATGGAAGACGCCGTACAATGGGCGGCGCAAAACGGTATTACAAATATTAGTTTCAAAAAAGTCCCTGCTGCGGCAGACAGCAGCATGCAATTAACCTACGCATCAAAGTTTGACCGCGAAGGTTCGCAGCAAAATTACGGTGGTATATTCCGTGCGGGCATCGACCTTACCCACCCATTGTTTTACGGCTATCAGCAGCCCTATATAGATTTATTCAAAGCCGGAAAAACATTTCCGGAAAAAAGCAAAAATCCGTACGCGAATCCCGCCGTTTATGGAAACACACCGCTGCAAAGCGGTTATATCAGCAAAGAAAATTATACGGCCATTAAAAATTCAGCGGCCGTTCTGGTAAATACCGTTGGAATGGGAAGGGTAATATCCGTTGCAGACAATCCCAATTTTCGCGCATTTTGGCTGGGCGGAACCAAGCTGATGATGAATGCCTTGTTTTTTGGAAGAATGGTTGACGCAGGAAGCGGACGACCAGCGGAATAGCAAGCAAGGGATAGCAAGAGCACAAGCACGTGTGTACGCCAGACCAGCAGACCCGGCGCTGGTTCTACACACCCAATGTTAATAAATTTAGCAAAATTTAGTATTGAACTAAAGTGGGGAACCTGTAAATTGCCTGTTCAAACATATTTAAGTACACAGCTAAATTTTAAAGTATGATCAAGTTACAAGCGATTGGCAACCTCGGAAGGGATTGCGTTACCAACACCGTAAATGGTAAAAACGTAATCAATTTTAATGTAGCACACACGGAAAAATTCCGCGATGCGCAAGGAAACCAAAAGGACAAAACCGTTTGGGTGGAATGTGCTTACTGGACAGACAAAACCGGTATTGCACCTTATCTGCGCAAAGGCACACAGGTGTATGTAGACGGAACACCGGAAGTAAAAACTTTTCCAAAAAGTGATGGCAGTACCGGTGCTTCGCTGAATCTCCGCGTATTTACGGTGCAGTTATTGGGCAACCGCGGTGAGAATCCTGCGGCATCACAGGGTGGTTACAGCGCCCCGGCTGCTGTTTCCTCCACTTCCAATTCGGCTGCTGCACATCAGGTGTCGGAGCCCGTTGATGATTTACCATTTTAAAAAAAACAGTTAAATACCTGAAAAAAAGCCCTTGCCCGTATTACGGTGCAAGGGCTTTTTTTGCCTGAACGGCTTTGAATGCACGCGGATGCGAAATGAATTGCTGTGCGGTGGTATTGTATTATATTATAAATTTACTTACCCGGTAAACGGAATCAGTACACTTTTACATTATTCATCTAATACATTCATCAGGTGGCAAAACATACTTCGGCGTCGCGGCGTAAATTTCTACAACAATTGGGCACTACCTCCCTGTTAGTCGGTACCGGCGGACTCGGCAAAATAGCTGCTGCGGAAAAAATGGAAGAACGCATCCTGCAATACAACAGGCCGGCCGGCGCCAACGATAAGATACGCGTGGCAGTAATTGGCAGCGGTATTATGGGTTTTAATGATATCAGTACGGCGCTGATGGTGCCGGGAGTTGAAATTGCCGCCGCCTGCGATTTGTATACCGGCCGGCTGGAACGAATGAAAGAGCTGTATGGCAAAGACTTATTTACCTCGCGCGATTACAGGGAAATACTGGAACGGAAAGATGTGGATGCTGTGATTATCGCCACCAGCGATAACTGGCATGCCCGCATCAGCATGGATGCCATGAAAAAAGGAAAACATGTCTATTGTGAAAAACCGATGGTACATAAAATAAGTGAAGGGTTAGACGTTATTAAAACACAACAGCAAACCAAAAAAATAATGCAGGTGGGCAGCCAGGGCATCAGTGGCGTAGATTATTTAAAAGCCCGGGAACTCTACCGCGCGGGAGAAATTGGCCGGCTCAATTGCATAGAAGCCACGTACGACAGGCAGAGTGCACTGGGTGCCTGGGAATATACCATGCCTACTGACGGATCGGCAACTACGGTTGACTGGGACCGTTATATTGCTGGCACACCCAAACAACCATATGATGCAAAGAAGTTTTTCTGGTGGCGCAATTATAAAGATTTTGGAACGGGTATGCCGGGCGATTTGTTTGTGCACCTGGTCACCGGTATTCATTACGTAACCGGCGCAAAGGGCCCAGATAAAATTTACGCTGCCGGCCAACTGGCATACTGGAAAGATGGCCGTGACGTACCAGATGTAACCACAGCGATTATGGATTACCCGGAAACACCTGAACATCCGGCATTCCAGGTAATGCTACGGGTAAATTTTATCAGTGGTGATGGCGGCAACAGTTCCGTAAAATTTATTGGCAGCGAAGGGGTTATGGAAAAAACCGGGGATGGCGTCAACCTCATCCACAGCCTGCTGCCGAAGGCACCGGGTATCGGCGGCTGGGACGCACTTTCCACCTATCCGCAGGCCATGCAGGATGAAATTATAAAACAATATGATCAGCGATGGTCGGCTGCAGATAAAAAGGCGCCGGTTAAACCGCCTGTCAAATTCAAAATACCAGACGGATACAGCGAACATGTAGATCATTTCGTCAACTTTTTTGAAGCGGTAAGAAGCGGCATCCCGGTAATTGAAGACCCGGTAACCGCTTTTCGCGCAGCGGCGCCATGCCTGGCCTCCAACGACAGCTATTTTCAGAAAAAAATTATTTACTGGGACGCAGAAAACATGAAGGTGGTTAACAAGTAATCGCGGTCGCCCGCCTGCTGACGGGTGCCACATTAATTAGCATGCACCTGTAAAAACGCTGCCGAATGGCGCCGACAATGTTATGTGTTTACAGTACTTACTGGCAAGCTCCAGGCGATTTTAGTTACGCAGCCTTTTTTTAAAAAATGTTTTTTAGCGTGTTCTTATTAATTGGATATTGAAATAACAAATTTGTGGATCATATCATTCCTTACAATCAACTGCTTGTTTTTACTGAAGCCATTTTTAAGAAAATCGGGTGTAGTGAACGGGATGCAGTAATTGCTGCGCGCGCACTGGTGGCAGCCGACTTACGCGGTATCGATTCACACGGGGTAGCAAGACTCAGCGGCTATGTACGCCTCTGGGAAGCCAAACGCGTGAATGCGCAACCTGCAATTAAAATCATCCACGAAACGCCTTCCACTGCTGTAGTGGACGGCGACAGCGGCCTCGGGCTGGTAGTGGCGCCTTTTGCCATGCAGGTGGCTATTGACAAAGCAAAAAACGTGGGCACTGGCTGGGTGAGCGTAAACAATTCAAACCATTTTGGAATTGCCGGTTACCATGCCATGATGGCGCTGGACCATGATATGATTGGCATTGCCATGACAAACGCAAGTGCCCTGGTGGCCCCCACTTTTTCTATAGAGCGGATGTTGGGCACCAATCCCATTTGTGTTGCGGTGCCTGCAGGCAATGAACCTGCATTTGTTGCAGACCTTGCCACTACAACTGCTGCTAATGGCAAGCTGGAAATTTTACAACGAAAAAACCTGCACGCGCCCCCCGGCTGGATCCAGGACAAGGATGGCAACCCCTCTACCAACCCCCATGAATTAAAAGGCGGCGGCGCTTTGCTGCCACTGGGCGGCGATCGTGAACATGGCAGTCACAAAGGATATGCCCTTGGTGCTGTAGTGGACATTTTCTCTGCGGTATTAAGCGGTGCCAATTACGGACCGTGGGTGCCGCCGTTTCCTGCATATGTACCGATGCCGGAAAATCAACCCGGTAAAGGCATTGGTCATTTTTTTGGTGCCATGCGCATTGATGCTTTCCGTCCGGCTGCTGATTTTAAAGCGCATATGGACCAATGGATACAACGTTTCAGATCTGCCAAAACAATTGCCGGTCAGGCCAGGGTACTAATACCCGGCGATCCGGAACGCGAAGCGGAAGCAGCGCGCATGCAGAATGGAATTCCGTTGGTGAACGCCGTTATGACGAACCTAAAAGAATTAGGGGAAAGATTTGAAGTACGGTTTGAACCGGTTTGATCTTTTGCGCCGGATTTCCACAGTAAGTTTGGCCACGACGCTACTACGCAAGGAGGGTGTGCAGTATAAAGAAGAAATCAGCGCTGTGCATACCAGACATCAATGATAACCCGCTATCTTTGCTCCCCAAATTATTTTTTAACTAAACGTCCCGCCGTGGCGGGAATTGGGGGGGGAACAATGAAAATCATGAAATTTGGCGGTACCTCTGTAGGTAAGCCCGAACGTATGCACCAGGTAGCGCAACTGGTTACGAAAGATGAAGAACCAACAATTGTGGTACTGAGTGCATTGAGTGGCACTACCAACGCACTGGTTGCCATCGGCGAATTTTTGAGCAAAGGGGAAAAAGAGGCCGCTAAACAACAAATAGATAAGCTGGAAGCCCATTACCACCAGTTTATTACAGAATTGGTTAAGACGGACGATGCCTTACAGAAAGCAAGAGCTATTATTACCGAGCATTTTGAGTTTTTAAATATCATCCTCCGGATTTCTTTTAACGAAGCGCTGAATAAAGATATTCTTGCACAGGGAGAATTGCTGAGCACCAAAATTTTTTCTGTATACCTCGAAGAAAAAGGTATCGACCACCATTTACTGCCTGCACTGGATTTCATGACCATTGATAGTTATGATGAGCCGCAGATAGGCAGTATTAAAGTAAAGCTGGCGCAAATTCTCAAGCAGTACGCATCAAAAAAACTATTCATTACCCAGGGTTATATCAGTCGCAATGCCCGGGGTGAAGTAGATAACCTTAAACGTGGCGGGAGCGATTACAGCGCTTCGCTGATCGCCGCGGCCATCAATGCAACCGTGTGTGAAATATGGACAGACATCGACGGCATGCACAACAACGACCCGCGTGTAGTAACCCAAACCCGGGCCATTGAGCAGTTGAGTTTTGACGAAGCAGCGGAGCTGGCCTATTTTGGTGCAAAGATTTTGCACCCGGCTTCCATCTGGCCGGCGCAACAATATAAAATACCGGTAAAGTTGCTGAACACGATGCAACCAGAAGCAAAAGGCACGCTGATTACGCAGTTAGCCGGCAGTAACGGCGTAAAAGCGATAGCTGCAAAAGATGGTATCATTGCCATCAAAATAAAAAGCAGCCGCATGTTGCTGGCTTATGGCTTTTTGAGAAAAATCTTTGAAGTTTTTGAAAAGTACCGGACGCCCATTGATATGATTACCACTTCTGAAGTGGCGGTGTCTTTAACCATTGACAGCACGTTGCACCTGAAAGAAATATTGAAAGAGCTGGAACCATTTGGCAACACGGAAATAGATCATAACCAGAGTATTGTTTCTATTGTTGGCAATGAGCTGGCTACCACGGAAGACATGCTGGCTAAATTGTTTGCGGCGCTGAAACCCATTCCGGTACGTATGGTAAGTTATGGCGGCAGTCCGCACAACGTATCGGTGCTGATTCCGTCTTCCTACAAAACCCAAACATTACAATTACTGAACAAGGGATTGTTTGGGCTTGAGTGACCTGGTGGCGCACCGCTTCAAATCTGTCAGCGGCATCCCGCTGCTATATTATTTGATATGAAATTTAAACACGGGTTGGTAAGAATAAAGGCGTTTTGCAAATGCTGGATATGATTCACTAATAATAATAAAAAGATGAAGATTGCAAACAGCCAACCTTCATCTTTTTTTATATACAGAACTTTTATAAGTAATTTTTAAGGCTGCGCATGCTACCGGGCGAAGGATCGGTTTTAATGAGATCGGCGACCTGAAATTTTTAGCAGAATGAAATACCTGATTGCTTTTCTATTGCTTCCTTTTATTACGGCAAGTGCTGTTTCCCAGTCCGCCAATTCTATCGAAGGCACCATCGTTAACAGGGAAACAGGTGCTATTATTCCCAACGCCAGTATATTTATTACCAACACCTCAAAAGGTACCGTAAGCAACAGCGCTGGCAAATTTGAGCTGACCAATGTACCGGTTGGCACGTATGACCTGGTTACCTCTTCCATCGGCTATGAAACGGAAGTATATACCTACAAAGCCAGCCAGTTGCCGATGCGCATGAAAATACAGTTGCAACCCAAAGCGGAGGAATTGCAAACCGTGGTGGTAGCGCCTTATGAAAAAGACGGATGGTTAACGTGGGGTCAATTTTTTACGGACAATTTTATTGGCACTTCAGACAATGCACAAAGCTGCAGCATAAAAAATTACAAGGTCTTGCGCTTCCGTAATTCAAAAAAGAAAAACCAGCTAACCGTAACTGCAGATGAGCCGCTCATAATAGAAAACAAGGCCTTGGGTTACCGCATTCAATACCAGCTGGAAGGATTTACCTATAACTTCAGCGAACAAATTCTTACTTACTACGGGTATTCGCTTTTTACAACGCTGCAGCATAAAGGGCCAAAAGAAAAACAGCTAAAAAACAGGGAGAAAGCCTATACTGGTTCTATTGCGCATTTCATGAGCAGCCTGTACAACGACCGCCTGGCCGGGGAAGGGTTTCAAGTAAGAAGGCTGGTAACAACGCCTAATGTAGAAAAAAACCGGGTACAGAAATTATACCAGCAAAATCCACAAACTATGTTGCGGGCAAAAGACTCGGTTGATTATTACGAGCATGTGCTGCGGCAACCGAATATGCTGGAAGTGTACGGGCAGTCGATACTGACCGCAGATAGCCTTGTGACTATTTTCGACGCTGCGGCGAAAAAACTTTTTTTTAGCAACTACCTGTACATTACTTATAAAAAGGCAAAAGAAGATGCGGCGTATGTTCGGTACATCCACGAAAACAGGCAACCTTTCTATCCGCGGTCTATCGTTTTTTTACCCAATAGCCAGGCAGTGATGGTGGATGCCAGGGGAAATTATTATATGCCGTTGGATATCATGAGTTATGGTTACTGGGGCTGGAGCGAAAAGATTGCAAACATGCTACCGCTGGACTATAAACGAAAAAACGAGCAATAAGGCAGCCGATTCTATACCGGTAAAAAACGCCTACAGGCTTGGCATTTCAAATTGCGGGCTAAATAAAAAATGGATGCTGCGTCCATAAACGGTGCACCAGATTCTCCGGTGCTAATTAAACAGTAGTGTTTATTGTTTAGCCTGATCGTTCAATATATCATCATTCAGTTTCCTGTTCTTCAGGATATTCACATAGTTAAGTGCCAGGCGATCATTAAAGTTCTCGTACGCTTTTTTTGCCCATTCGGTGGCTTTGTCCAAGTCTCCGTTTATTTCACTGATGATGGCCATGTTGTAGCAGGCTCTTCCAGCAATTTTACCGTTGGGATTATTGATTTCTTTCAACCAGCGTTCTGCCGCACCATTCCAGTTACCGGTACGGGCCATGCGGGTGCCTACCGTAAAATTGTCGGAGCCCTTAATATAATAATCCCGGCTTACGCGAATCCAATAAGGCATAATTCTTTGCGCATATGCCTGGCCGGTTTTAATTCCGGCTTCTTTTACCGCTTCTTTCCGGTTAATTAATCCGGCGGCAGCGGCTACGGGGTTGAGGCCTTTTGCAGAATAATTCAATGAACGGTTAAATGCATATTCATCCAGCACCATGCGGCCCTTCAAATCATAAATCCGCCATCCTGTTTTTACCAGGGTCTGCATATTGGCCTGGTGTTCTACACCGGGCAAATTGCCCAGTTGCGTTTTTAACGAAACAGGGTTAACTGCATAATTTATTTTTGAATCTGTGTCAAATAATTCCAACGCAAAGACAGCATCTGCATGATTGGCTGCACAAATTTTTTCTACTTCATTCCAGGCCAAAGGCGAAGGAAAAGAACCAGGTGCTGCGTTGTTTTCAACAGGAAGCACCGGTATTTTGATGGCGGTAAACCTGCCATTGCGTTGCAGTTCATCAGTAAGCCCGTTTACACTGGCTTCTGCACCTGCTTTGTCCAGGGCCGGGCCTTCCAGGGTCATAATTTTATCAATGGCATCTATTACTTTATTTTGTTTGTTAACAGCACTTCGGTTGATCACCGCTACGGTTTTTATATCTGCGGGAAGGGATACCGGTGCTGGTTCCAATACGCTCAGGGAAACAAGGTTGGTTGAGCTGCAGGCGGAAAAAGTGATGGCTGCCAGTACAATGGCAATAGGCATTTTCATGACTTGGATTTGGTCTATAACGATGTTTGCCGCTTCTTGGTATATTGCCGTGCAATCACTTGCAGTTAAGTACCTTAAACAAAATAAGCTGGTGGTGCCGGTTAACAACCAGCGTAGCCCATCAGCTTACTTCAAAAATGGTAAAAAATGCTATAAAGATTGTGAAGACACTTCGATACCTATAACCAAACAACGTGGTGGACGCAGGGATAAACGCTGCAGTTAAAAAGATAAAGGCTGCGCCCGTGAAACTATTTGCAATCCGTATATTACTTCAACCAGGCGTGCTTCTTCATCCAGGCCTTCAGCCAATCCATCCATTTATCATCCGAGGTTTTATTATTCATACCAAAACCGTGGCCGCCTTTTTCATATAAATGTATTTCAGCAGGAATGCCATTTTTTTGCAGCGCATCATAAAACACTATGCTGTTCTGCACTTTTACACCGCCATCGTCTTTGGCATGCACCAGGAAGGCAGGTGGTGTTTGTTTGGTCACCTGCAATTCATTTGAATAATAATTTATTTTTTCTGCCGGCGCATTTTTTCCAATGAGGTTTTCTCTTGAACCCATGTGGGCAAGACTATCTGTAAAACTGATGACAGGGTAAAGCAGGATCATAAAATCGGGCCGAAGGCTAACATTCGGTACTGTTGCAATTACTGGCTTATTAAAATGGGTGCCTGCTGTAGACGCCAGGTGACCGCCTGCTGAAAAACCCATGATACCAATTTTATCAGTCGCAATGCCCCATTTTTTCGCATCCATTCTTACCAGCTGAATCGCCCGTTGTGCATCCTGCAGCGGACCAATCTCTTTTTGCTCCATGATGCTGTCATCGGGCAAGCGGTATTTCAGTACAAAAGCGGTGATGCCCCATTCATTAAACACCCTCGCCACATCTGTTCCTTCATGGGATGCAGCCAGTATCCCATATCCTCCACCCGGACAGATAATAACCGCGGTGCCATTCGCTTTGTCTTTAGGAGGAAAAAACGCCAGCAAAACTGGTTCGGAGACCTTGCTGATGCGCTGTATTCCATCCGGGCTGGTCATTGACTTTTCCCGGTTGACCATCGGCTTCGAATTGGGTATTTCTTTATATAAAGCAATAATTTCCTGTGCGGGTAATTGGGTCATTGTTAAAAGCGCTAAGAGTAAGAAGACAGTATTTTTCATATTGAGCAATTATACATAAATAATATAAACGGTCGATCCACAACCAACAGCAGCGTCATTATTCTTTGGGGTAACCATGAAAAAAAGTTGGCTGAACGCCTTGGTATACCGCGAAAGCTGCCAGGGGTACAATATAAAACTTATTTTACAACACGCATAAAAATGCCCCGTTTTTACCGGGGCATTTTGTGTTATCGGACAAACATTTAAATAACAATCATGGCATCACCATAGCTAAAGAAACGGTATTTATCCTTGATGGCTTTTTTATACGCTTCCATCATAAGATCGTAACCTGCAAACGCACATGCCATGATCAACAAACTTGTTTTAGGCAGGTGAAAATTGGTTACAAGCGCATCAGCAATATTGAAATTGTATGGCGGATGAATAAAATGATTCGTCCAACCTTCTGAGGGTTTTAATAATTTTTGTGCCGTGTAAGAAGATTCTATTGCCCTCATGGTAGTAGTACCGATCGAACAAATGCGGTGGTTGGTTTCCTTGGCCTTGTTCACTATTCCACACGCGATATCATCTATTTTATAATATTCCGCATCCATTTTGTGTTTGCTAAGATCTTCAACTTCAATGGGGCGAAATGTGCCAAGGCCGGTGTGTAAGGTTACTTCGGCAAAACGCACGCCCTGGATCTCCAGCCTTTTAATAAGTTCTTTGCTAAAATGCAATCCTGCAGTAGGAGCAGCCACAGCACCTTCGTGCTTTGCATACACAGTTTGATAACGCTCCTTATCTTCCTCTTCGGGCTTGCGCTTGATGTATTTTGGTAACGGTGTTTCGCCCATTATTTCCAGCATCTGGCGAAATTCATCATCGGTTCCATCCCATAAAAAACGTATGGTACGGCCGCGGCTGGTGGTATTGTCTATCACCTCTGCAACCAACTCATCACTCTCGCCAAAGTAAAGTTTATTGCCTACGCGTATTTTACGGGCGGGATCCACGATTACATCCCAAAGTTTGTTTGTCTTATTCAATTCTCTCAGTAAAAACACTTCAATCTTAGCACCGGTTTTCTCTTTACGTCCATACATCCGCGCAGGAAAAACTTTGGTATTATTCACAACAAAAACGTCTTTGTCATCAAAATATTCCATGATGTCGCGGAAATGTTTGTTCTCGATGTCGCCGGTCTTGCGGTTAATCACCATCATCCGGCTTTCTTCTCTTTTTTTTGTGGGGTGTTGAGCGATCAGGTTCAGGGGGAGGTCAAAACGGAATTGAGATAATTTCATGTAATAAATTAAATTGGTTTAGTTATTTATCACATGCCTTGTACTGTAGATGTTACAGAGATAGGTAGCCTTTCAGTAAAGTAAGGCTTTTATCATGTTACGGCATGATTTTAAAGTGGGCG